>CAXBIM010000019.1:0-47810 GCA_963975785.1 uncultured Methylophaga sp. | reverse complement strand
TTCATAACCTCTTTACCTTTGTTGTCAGTAATTACTAAATCTGCTTCTACTTCACTGCCATCTTTAAAACGTACTTTTTCAACACGGTCTTTGCCTATCAATTCAGCCGTATCGTGATTCATCAAAAAGTGCATGCCCTTAGCTTGCAGTTGATCGAGCATTAAGTCTGATGCCGCTTGATCGAGTTGCTGATTCATCAAGGTATTACTTCTATGCACAACTGACACATCCATACCTTGAATCATCAAACCATTAGCCGCTTCTAAGCCTAGCAAGCCGCCACCTATGACGATGGCTTTTTTGTGAGTTTTGGCCGTTTGAATCATGACATTAACATCATTAATATCACGAAAACTAATTACACCATCTAGCTGTTTACCTTCAATTGGCAAGATAACGGGATTAGAACCCGTCGCTAGTATCAGCTTGTTGTAATCGGCTGTAATGCCATCATCCGTCGTGACTGTTTGATTAACGCGATCAATGTCAGTAATTGTTTTACCGATATGTAAAGTAATGCCTTTATCCAGATACCACTGCAAGTCATGAATAATAATTTCATCAATCGTTTTATCACCCGCTAACACGGGTGACAGCATAATACGGTTGTAATTGCCGTGAGGTTCAGCGCCAAACACTGTTATATCGTATTTATCAGGAGCAAGTTTTAACAGTTCATCAACTGTTCGCATACCCGCCATTCCATTACCAATAAGGATTAGTTTCTCTTTCATTACACTATAAAACGTTTAATCAATAAGGTCAGGAATATGCATTTTACCTTCAGCAACCAAGACCGCTTCACCACCAATTCTTAGTGTTAGCTCAGCTTGTGCTTTGTGATCCATTTCAATATTAAGCACACTTCGTCTATTTTTATCATCACCGCGATCAACTGCAAACGTGTGTGTGCCTTGTTGAGTAAAGTCGTGTGAACACAAATACGAGGCAAACGCTGGCATAGCACTACCAACCGGTGGGTCATCATGAATACCGATATTGGGACCTAATAGTCGAGCATTGAAGTTAGAGTCCATATAAGGCGTCTTAGCTGAAAATAATAATACTTCCAACGCGGCTGTTTGTGGCGCTGCCGATTTATTCCATGAAGCATAGTTAAACCGTGCTTTTCTTACTGTTTCATAATTCCACACAGGCACTATCAAATATGGGAAACCACATGAGACTAAACGTGTTGAGTATTTTTTATTATCAATATCTTCTGGCTTAATCGATAAGAAATCGGCTAATTCAATATCTGAAGGTGCATAACGGTCAATGATTGAGGACACTTTTCGTGAGAACTGCACAAAAGTCGGTTGGCCATTTTTTGATGATAGATGAACTTCGATTTCGCCGGCATTTTGAATAAAGCTAAGCGATGTAACGCCATCAGCTAGCTCAATATCGCCACTTATACCCAAAACAAAAGCGGTTGCAATGATAGGATGTCCAGCAAAATCAATTTCGGCCAATGGTGAGAAAATACGCATTCTACGGGCAGTGGCGCCATTGTTTGGGTTTGAAACAAACACGGTTTCAGACAAGTTCATTTCACTGGCAATCAATGCCATTTGTTTATCACTTAACTTATCCGCATGAGGGAAAACAGCGATTTGTGCTCCAGCAAAGACCTGTTTAGTAAACACATCGGCAATATAGTAATCAAGAATCATTTAGCTGCTCCATTAAGGTTCACTTCCACTCTGTCGCTTTCGATGCGTATACCGTAACTGGCAACATTAACACTCTCATCTTCAAAACAAACGCCTGTCTTAAGATTAAAATGCTGTTTATATAATGGAGACGACACCATAGGTTCACCCTTAATATCGCCTATCATTCCTCGCGAGAGCACATGAACCTTACCAAAAGGATCATAATTATTGATGGCATAAATTGAATTATCTCCCATATAGAATATAGCGACTTGTTCACCTTCTACCAAAGCGCATATGCCTGAGTTTTTTTGCAAGTCATCAACACTGCACACGTCTATCCACTTGCTCATTATGCAATCTCCGCTTTTAATAATTCACGTTCTTCTATGTTGGCGGGACGAACTTGTCCTCGTTCTTCGACAAAAATAATGTTTTCATCATGTTTATCACTATTCACAAAGTGACGGAAACGCTTCACTTTGCTTTCATCTGCAATCGTTGTTTTCCATTCACATTGGTAGGTATCAACAACACGCTGCATTTGATCTTCAAGTTTTTCACAAATAGCGAGTTTGTCGTCAATGATGACTGATTTCAAATAATCTAAACCGCCTTCCATATTCTCCATCCATACTGATGTCCGCTGCATTCTATCGGCAGTTTGAACGTAGAAAGTAAGTACACGATCGATATATTTAACTAGGGTTTCTTTGTCTAAGTTTGTTGCAAACAAATCACCGTGACGTGGTTTCATGCCACCATTACCACAGACATATAAGTTCCAACCACCTTCAACGGCAATGATACCAATATCTTTACTTTGGGCTTCAGCACATTCACGGGTACAGCCTGAAACAGCGAATTTAATTTTATGCGGTGAACGTAAACCTTTGTAACGGTTTTCAAGCTCAACAGCCAAACCAACACTGTCATCAACACCAAAACGGCACCATGTACTACCTACACATGATTTAACAGTACGTAATGATTTACCGTAAGCGTGACCACTCTCGAAACCAGCATCGATCAACTCTTGCCAAATCAAAGGCAACTGATCAACACGGGCACCAAACATATCAACCCGTTGACCACCCGTTACTTTCGTATAAAGGCCATATTTTTTAGCAATTTGTCCGATGGCGATTAAACCTTCTGGTGTTACTTCACCGCCTGTCATACGAGGTACAACTGAATATGTACCATCTTTTTGCATATTAGCTAAGAAGGTATCATTGGTATCTTGTAAACCGAGATGGTCTTCTTTAAGCACGAACTCATTCCAATACGATGCCAAGATGTTACCAATGGTTTGTTTACAGATTTCACAACCACTTCCAGAGCCATGTTTAGTCAATAGCTCATGAAACGTTTTAATTTCTTCAACCATAACAAGGTTGTATAAATCCTGACGAGTAAAGGCAAAATGTTCACAAATATCCGTGTTTACTTCAAAACCTGCTTTTTCTAATTCGCAATCTAATACTGATTTTAATAACGGCACACAACCACCACAGCCTGTACCCGCTTTGGTGTCTGTTTTTAATGCGCCTAATGTTGTACAGCCACCTTCAATTGAAGAACAGATATCGCCTTTTGTCACATCAAAACAAGAACATATTTGAGCTGAGGCAGGTAAGGCATCTGGACCTAAGCCAACCGATGCATCTGATCGTGCTGGTAGTATTAATGAGTCAGGGTTACTTGGTAGATCAATCTCATTTAAAAAATACTGTGACAGTATCGGATATCCAGAGGCATCCCCAACTAATACCGCTCCGAGGAGGAGCTTATTGTTTTTGCTGACAACCAAACGTTTATAAATACCTTCCACACCATTTTGATAGGTGTAAACAAGTGATCCTGGTGCAGAAGCATGTGGGTCGCCAATACTTGCCACATCAACACCGTTCAATTTCAACTTAGTGCTCATGTCAGCACCCGTGAAGAATGCATCGCCACCAGCAAGTTGATTAACTACGGTACGAGCCATGGCATAGCCTGGTGCCACTAGACCAAATGTTTGGTCATTCCATGACGCACATTCGCCAATGGCGTAAATATCTTCATCTGATGTCAGGCAGTGATCATCGATAATGACGCCGCCACGGTTTGCTATTTTTAAACCAGATTGAGTTGCAAGATCATCACGAGGACGAATCCCTGCCGAGTATAAAATCAAATCTGTTTCTAATTCCGTGCCATCTGAAAACACCATTTTGTGTTTACATTCATCACCATCAACGATTTTGATCGTATTCTTATCAACTAGAACCGACACACCCAACTCTTCGATTTTTTGTTTCAATAAGCCTGCGCCGCCATCGTCTAATTGTGCAGACATTAGGCGTGGACCAAATTGCACGACATGCGTTACTAAGTCTAAATCTTGTAGTGCTTTTGCCGCTTCAAGACCTAATAAGCCGCCACCGACTACTGCACCCACTTTCGATGTTTTAGCTGCTGCCTTCATTTCATCTAGATCATCAATCGTACGATATGCAATGCAGTTTTCGCGATCATTTCCCGGAATCGGCGGTACAAACGCATTTGAACCTGTCGCTAACACTAACTTGTCGTAAGAAATAACCCTACCTTGTTGAGAAGTAACCGTTTTATTAGCACGATCAATAACCGTTGCTTTGTCACTTAAATGAATCGTGATGTTATTATTCTCGAAGAAACCTTCTTCTACCAAAGATAATTCGGCAGCAGATTTACCCGCGAAATACTCACTTAGGTGCACACGGTCATAAGCAGGAATTGGCTCTTCACAAAAAGTGACGACATCATAATTATCTTTAATGTCACTGGCCATCAAACTTACTAAAAAGTTTTGACCGACCATTCCGTTACCAATTACAACTAATGTTTGTTTGTTACTCATGCAAGCCTCAAATTGTTATTAACTTTATTTGGGCTTTAAAGCACATATCGTGCCTAACTATATATCTATCTGATAGCTATAGGGATTAGATGAAAATACAGTTCTAAATAAGGATAAACATCCTGTTACCGCACCACGATAGTGCGATAAAAATCAGCTTTGGTGCATCATTATAATGATACCTATCTACTCCACCAATTAAGCAATATGGGGTTTGTGATTTATCTTGTTTTTATATGAATATAAGTAGATTTCTAGTCGCTTAACCCTATAAAAAGTAATACAACAGCGTGTATGAATTTTGGGACGATCTTTAATATTATGGTTCGAGTAAATTATCCACTAGCAACTGGACTGAGCGTTGTTGTCTGAAATCATTTACTGCTAAACGATATCTAAGAAGTGCTTGTCCGCCTTTTGCTAACCATGATGGTTGTAGCTGGCGAAAAGCCATTGCGGTAACAAGTTGTCCATTACCAGTATCTACTGTCAGCCGTAGGTGATCTTGTTGTTGTCCAACGGCTCTTATCTCGGTTACGGTAAAGTTACCGTGAAATTGTGGCTCGGTAAAACACTGTCCCCACGGGGCGACTGTCGGCAATAACTCAGCCAATTGTAATGAAATATCATTGGCAGGCAATTCGCCATCTGATAACAACTCTGCTTGTAATACTGCTGGATCTACCGTTTGTTTTAATGCTGATAGAAACAATTGTTCAAATTGTGGCAAGTCTTCCATCGCAAGTGTTAAGCCTGCTGCCATGGCATGACCACCAAAACGGGTCAGCATACCTAGTGGTGCTTGACTGGCAACTAACGCTAATACATCACGAATATGCACTCCAGGGATTGATCGTGCAGAGCCTTTCACTTCCCCCTCATTACCAGGAGCAAAAGCAATAACTGGCCGATGTTGGCGTTCTTTGATCCGTGATGCTAGTAAACCTATTACACCTTGATGCCACTGCTCATCATATAAGCAGTATCCTAATGGCGGATTATTCTCATCAAACGACATTGAAGTTAACATTGTTAAAGCATCGGCTTGCATATCTTGTTCTACAACACGACGTTGTATATTAATATCATCTAATACGTGCGCGGCTGATAATGCCTCGCTGGGATTATTCATTAATAAGGTTTCAATCCCCATACCCATATCTTCTAAGCGCCCAGCCGCATTTAAGCGTGGTGCAATTGAAAACCCCATGTCCTGTGATGCCAAAGTACGCAAATCACGACCTGAAACTTCAATCAGGGCATTAATCCCTGCACAAGCTCTACCGGCTCGAATTCTTGCCAAACCCAAATTGACTAAGGTTCTATTAAGTTTATCCAAGGGTACAACATCGGCTACGGTTCCAAGAGCAACCAGGTCTAATAAACTATTTAATTTTGGCTCTTCGATCTGTTGTTGCTCAAACCAATTTTCTGCACGCAGATACTGACGTAAGCCAAGTAATAGATAAAAACACACTCCGACTCCGGCCATATTTTTACTCGGAAATTCATCACCATGTTGATTCGGGTTAATTATCGCATCAGCCTTAGGCAACACTTCTCCTGGTAGGTGATGATCGGTTATCAACACTTTAATCCCACGTGCATGGGCCGCTTCGACACCAGCAATACTGGCAATGCCGTTATCTACCGTCAGCAATAAATCTGGTTGTTGTTCTTCTGGTACTTCTGCCAATAACTCAGGCGTAAGTCCATAACCATGAACAAAGCGATTAGGCACAATATAATTGAGATGTTTCGCACCCATGGCTTGCAAGCCACGGATCGCTACGGCGCAACTTGTCGCCCCATCAGTATCAAAATCAGCAACGATCATTATGCGCTGTTGTGTCATGACGGCCTTAGCCAATAGGGTAACGGCTACTTCCATACCAAGCATTAATGATGGTTTAGGCAGTTCAGCAAGTGAATAACTCAAGTCTGCTTCAGCTTGAATACCACGCGCCGCCATCACCCGCCGTAAACTGTCAGGCCATGTTGTTGGTAAAGTCTCCCAACCAGAAGCGTCACGTTGAACTATTTTTTCAGTCATTATTTCCAAAACTTCCATGCGTCGAATGGTGTTAGGTGATACTGCCCATGCTCAGGAATTTGCAGGGTTATTTTTGAGATTTTTGTCTTTTTTAGCAGCTGCCAAAGTATCTGCAAACTATCACTATCAAATAACTGCAATTGCTGTTGCCAGTCTTCTTCAAGATCAAACTCATCTAATACCCATAAATGCTTGCCACTATTTGATGTGCTAACTGAGTTACCTGACCAATCCTGTCTCTCATTGAGCTTAATCCCAGACTGTTCACTTAGTTGATTGAGTAGTTGGCTATTACCTTGTACTTGCGCCCAAGCATTTTTTTTTGCTGTGAATGAGCCAGCCCCCCAGAACCACACACTATTGATCGGTAACTTGCCCGCTGAAATCCGTTGCTGATTAACATCAGCATCATAAAGCTGCATTTGGATTTCATTCCATAGCCGTATCCACGCCCTCTGTTCAGAACCTTGTGGCAAATGCGTATCCACCCCCTTGCCACTGACTTCTGGCAAGGCAGTAAAGCTCAGCTTAGGCATCTCAGCTAATGTTAATAACCAACTCTCTGAGTGTTGCGAGTGTAGTTTGCCATTAAATTCTTCTAATAGCGGTTGAATCTCTGCTATCAGTGCCGCGCTTTCTTGTTTTGTTATATCTAAATTATCAGCAAACAAAAGCAGTCGGTCGCGATCGGGATGTAAATAACAAGGATCTGCCTTTATTGCAGACAGTGACGGATTAATTAAACTCACTGCAGGTAAATCAGTATCGGTTAGCGGCATATGGCTAAAGTGGTTAAATAACAATCGAGCCAAGCCCGTCAAGTCTGTTTCAAAGTGTGCTTTTTTGATTATTTTGGCTAAAACCGGTGGAATACTACCTGCATTTAGCTGTTGTCCGACTATTCTGGCTAGCCCTGGTAAAATAATGGTTAACTCAGTATTAGCCACGCCTTATTTCAGCGCTTGACGAACAAAAGGTATCGTTAACCTACGTTTTGCAGCCATAGAGGCCTTATCAAGATCACGTAATAAATCCATCAACACATGTATATCTCGGCTGTGATGGCGTAACAGATATAGTGCGACTTCATTGGGTAAATCCAAACCCCTTACTTGTGCTTGGACAATTAAGGCTTGCTGTTTGGCTTCATCATCTAAAATTTCTAATTGATAAACTAAACCCGTTGCCAAACGCGAGCGTAAATCAGGAAGCTGAATTTTTATGCTCGCAGGATTATGATTAGAAGCGACGAGTAATTTACAGCCGGTCAGTTGTAGTCGATTAAAACAATGAAAAATAGCCTCTTCCCACTCAGTTATACCGACAATGGCTTCTAACTCATCAAGACACAATAAATCCAGTTGTTCTAATGATTGCAAGACGTCCGGTGAACTCGATGCCACTAATTCAGCTAAGGGCAAGTACACTATGCGTTTACCCGCTTGCTGTGTTTGAATCTGATCTATTACCGCCATTAATAAATGTGATTTACCCGATGCTTTATCACCCCATAAATATAAAAAATCGAGTGTTGTCAGTTCACAAAAAGCAAACAATGCCTGCTTTATTTCTGCTTGGCTAAAATAAAAGTTATCGAGTCGATACACTTCTTGAGGGTTCAAACGCAAAGGTAATTGCGTGGCTGATTTTTGCATTTATGAGGTCTTATGAATAAATCTGACTAGTGAGATAACGTCGATGTGCATAGCGTAAAAGCACCATAATAACAGCTGCAGCTGGTAGCGCTAACAATACACCGGTGAAACCAAATAATTGGCCACCAGCCAATACAGAAAAAATGACAGCAACAGGATGTAAACCAATACGCTCACCAACAAAACGTGGTGTTAATACAACCCCTTCCACCACTTGAGCTACACCGAATACCAGTACGACCAGTACGATAGGTAACCATTCATGAAATTGGAAAAAAGCAGCCAATCCCGCTAAACCTATACCGACAATCAAGCCTAAATATGGCACAAAGCTCACTACCCCAGCGACAATACCAACAAGTAATGATAATTCTAAACCTATCATCGCAAGGCCAATGGTATAGATAGCCGATAGTGCAAACATAACCATTAACTGACCCCGAATAAAGGCAGCCAACATATCATCACATTCTAGGGTGAGTTCAATAAATTTTTCAGCGTGGCGACGTGGTAATAACTCTCTAAACCGAGCGACGATCAAATCCCAATCACGTAATAAATAGAAGGTAACAACCGGTACTAAAATAAGGTTAGCCAACCATTGCAACACTGCAGCACCTGAGCCAGTAATATAATTAAACAGACCACCGGCAAGTTGTCCGACTTCCGACCAGTATTTTGTTAAGGCTTGCTTAAGTGTATTAATATCAAAAAAGTCTACCGGTAAACCTATGGAGTTTAACCATGGCACAACTGTTGATTGAAACACGGAGAGATAGTCCGGCAAACGCTTAAATAAGGCACCAATTTGAGCTGATAACAGCGGTAATATCACTAGCAATAATAATAGAGCCACTAAGAATAAAACTGCAAACACAATAGATACCGACAATGTACGTGATATTTTTTTAGTTTCCAGCTTGTCAACAATGGGATCTGCCAAATAGGCTAGCATTGCTGACATGAAAAATGGCATTAATACAGGACTAAGTTGGTAAAACAACCAGCCAGCTACCAGCGTCGCAATCATTAATAATAATTTATTACTGTCCGTCATCATTGATCCTTGGTTAACTTCCATGCACGCATCCCCCAAACGATGAGGTATTCGCTACCACTATTTATAATACTGGCTACAACAAGCCATATCATTATTGTTATCCAGTGTTGGGCATCAAACAGACCTTGTTGCTGGAATATAACGAGTAATACTAAACCAATCTGCAAGGCGGTATTAATCTTACTGCTCCATAAAGGCAGAAGATCAAATTTTCCTACTATGTAGTGATAAGCCAATGCGCCCGCTACAATTAATACATCGCGACCTAACACCATCCATAATAGCCAATATGGCAAGAAATCTAACCATGTTAAGGTTGCAAAAGTCGCTACTAATAACAATTTATCAGCTAAAGGGTCAAGTATTGAGCCTAGGCGTGATTCCCAATGATAGTGTTTAGCTAGGAAACCATCTAATGCGTCTGAAAATCCTGCCACAGCAAACAGCACTAAGGCAGTAACAAAATCTGCTGCCATCAAAGCCCAAACAACAGGAATGACAAGAAGAATTCTTAATATAGAGATTAGATTAGGAAGCTGGCTCCAGTTCAAGGCAACAACCGGTATCGCATTACATCTGTCGTACCATCATCACCCTCTGCTTGTATAACGTGTTCAATGGCCAATGTTCGTGAAAAGACGGATTTATCACCATTGATTTGCAACGTTACAGCGAGTTTATCATCTTCTAATGTCACCATTTGTAGATCCGAAACGTACTGCAAGTTGGCTAAATAGGCCATCGTTCGAGAATAGTCAGCATAATTCTTTACATTATTGATTTCTAACGCCGAGGTCATATTATAATTTTGACTAGTAACAACTTGGATAAAATTTCGAGCCAACCTATCCGTAAATTCATCTACCCCAGCTTGCACAGAAGTACTCGTGTCGCCTTTTGACTGCCATTGCTCGGTAGCACCATTTATTATTGACTGCCAAGCAATTTTCACATCATCCCCAGCTAAGGCAGTAACACGGGCCAATAACATAATTTGAGCCCCATAACGCTTGGATGCCTGCTGTATAGGCGCTGACAACCCAGCCCAAATATCATCCACGCTGACTTGACTTTGATCTTGCAAGTCCATGATCGGTAATAATATCGGCAAGCCGCGTCGACTAGCAGCCTGCTCTATTGTTTGGGTAAAGATTCTATCGTCATCATCTGCGGACAAAATTCGTCGTGATTGACCGTTATCGATGGCCAACCAGACCATGACATCTGGTCGCGATTTAGACCAGATTGGCAAGCCATTATTTGTAAGCGCTTGATTAACACCGTACTCATTAAAGGTCAGCAATAAAGCCAGCTTGTCGGGCTGTGTTAAGTCATCAGCTATTTCAGTCAAACGACGATATTGAGATTGCTGTGTAAGTGTTCCGACTTTTGACAATATCGGCGTCAAATTAGCCGCATCTAAGACACTTCGGTCACCAACAACTTTAAGTAAAACCTGACGCAATATATCTGGTGAAACACGCTGCCGCTCCTGCTCTTCTTGATTAGCAACGGCTAGCTGCGATTGATACAAATCTGCAAGCTCAGCGGCAAAACTGCTTGTTGCAAACAAAGATAGTACAATTAAAATAATTTTATGCATTGTGGTATTCTATCACGCTGTTTTTACTGGCGTGAATGCCGTTTTATTTATTTTTAAAGCTTTGCTCGAAAGATCAGCGAAAGAAAATGCTTCGAGCAGTGTGACCAATCTCAGGAACTGACATATGACAAACTCGGCCGACACAAATACTTCAGCCTCTTCATCACTGAGCTATCGCGATGCAGGCGTAGATATCGAAGCCGGAAACGCTTTAGTCGATCGTATTAAACCTCATGCAGTCAGAACACGTCGTCCTGGCGTTATGTCTGGTTTAGGTGGTTTTGGGAGTATGTTTGAACTACCTCTTGATCGTTATAAAAAGCCGGTTTTAGTCTCAGGTACAGATGGTGTTGGTACTAAATTACGCCTTGCTATCGAATCAGGTATTCATAACACTATCGGTATCGATCTTGTTGCCATGTGTGCCAATGACATTATTGTCTTAGGCGCAGAACCGCTATTTTTCCTAGATTATTATGCAACCAGCAAACTTGATATCGATGTTGCTGAATCAGTCGTTTCTGGTATTGCAGATGGCTGTATATTAGCTGGCGCCGCATTAGTCGGTGGCGAAACAGCTGAAATGCCAAGCATGTACGAAGATGGTGATTATGATCTTGCAGGCTTTTGTGTTGGTATTGTTGAAAAAGACAAAGCGATTGATGGAAGCCAAGTTGCTGTTGGTGATGCCATTATCGGTATCGCATCTTCTGGTCCTCACTCAAATGGTTATTCACTTATTCGTAAAATCCTTGAACGCAGCAAAGATGAATTTTCAACACCATTTGCCGGTAGCACTTTAGGTGAACACTTAATGGCGCCGACACGAATCTACGTTAAGTCATTACTGCAACTAAATGATATTATTAACATTCATGCCTTATCACATATTACAGGTGGTGGTTTATTAGAAAATATTCCACGCGTACTTCCTGAAAATGTTTGTGCAGTAATTGATGCTACTAGCTGGCAACGTCCTGCTGTTTTTGACTGGTTGCAAGACCAAGGTAATGTTATTGACGAAGAAATGTACCGCACATTTAACAACGGCATTGGCATGGTAGTTTGTGTGGCTCAAGATGATGTTGAAAAAACTTTATCACTGCTAGCAGAATACGGTGAATCAGCATATCAAATTGGTCACATTGAAAAGTCTGACCAAACAGTCCCACACGTCATTATTAATAAATAACTAAGCGCAATCTCGACTATGGCAGATAAAACACCTCGCGTTGTCATCCTGATTTCAGGCCGTGGCAGTAATATGATTTCGATCGTCAACGCGGTTAATGACGGTTCATTACCCGTTAAAATAGCCGCAGTCATCAGTAATCGTCCCGATGCGGCGGGTATTGAGTTTGCTCAGCAAGCCGGTATTGATACAGCAATAATTGATCATAAAAGCTTTGCGTCACGTGAAGACTTTGACCAAGCAATGGCGAGTAGAATTGATAACTATTCGCCAGACTTGGTTATATTGGCCGGCTTCATGCGAATTTTAACAACTGAATTCGTTGAGCACTACGCTAATAAACTGATCAACATTCACCCTGCTTTATTGCCGAAGTTCAAAGGTATGGATACCCACCAACGGGCTATTGATGCTGGCGAAACAGAGCATGGTGCAAGTGTTCATTTTGTCACCGCTGAGCTCGATGCTGGCCCAGTTATTTTACAAGCGACAGTACCTGTTTTAAGTACTGATACGGCGGAAACATTATCAGCTAGAGTACTTGAGCAAGAACATAAGCTTTATCCTGAAGCGATTAATAAGCTGGTGACTAAGTCGTAACATGTTACGAAAAATACTTACCCTTCTACTTCTAATGCCTTTGTGCATAGCGGCACAAGAACTCCCTGATTTTTCAGCAAATTATCAGGTTATGTTAAACGGTATACAAGCAGGTAGTTTACAACAGCGGTTAACCAGCAACATTGATGGTTCACGAAAATTCACTTCGGCAACACAAGCACAAGGTCTATTTGCCTTTTTCAAACCCGATGTGGTTGAAGAAATTAGCACATGGACGATGGCTGATAACAAGATCCAACCACAGCATTACCTTTATCAACGAAGTGGCGGTAAAAAAGACAAATACCTTAAACTTGATTTTGATTGGCAAGCACAGCAGCTTCATATTGACGATAAAAATTACCCTTGGCAGCTTGCTCTTGAACCCCATACTTTAGATAAACTGGTCTATCAATTAGCCTTGATGATCGACCTAACTAAACAGAAAGATCAATATAATTATCGGATTGCTGAAGGTGGAAAAATTAAAACCTACACCATCGATGTTATGGATGAGGAAACCGTCACTACGCCACTTGGAAAGATAAAAACCATAAAACTAAAACGGCTACGTGATGAAACGAGTAAACGCCAAACAGTATTATGGTGTGCCCCCGCCCTTAATTACTTACCAGTGAAACTAGAACATACTGAAAAAGATGGCACGATATTTACGGCTAACCTTCGTCATTTAAAGGGTATTCCTACCGACAATATCTTTACCCCAATCAATGAAGTTAAATCTGGTTTTATACCCAATTAACATTAGCAAAGGTAAGTCATGACTGAAAAAAAATTCACCATTATTGAGGAAAAAACTCAATATCAAGGCTTTTTCAGTTTGAAAAGTTACACACTGAAACATACCTTATACAAAGGGGGCTGGAGCCAACCTATTACTCGTGAATTATTTCAGCGAGGTAATTGTGTCGCAGTGCTGCTTTATGACCCAATACGGGACGAAGTGGTAATCATTGAGCAATTCCGAATTGGTGCGATGCAAATGCCAGAACAGGCATGGTTGTTAGAAATCGTAGCAGGAGCCATTGAGACTGGCGAAACAGCAGAAGAAGTTGCCTACCGAGAATCAATCGAAGAAGCTGGTTGTGAAATCCAACAATTGATTAAAATAAATGACTTTTTTACCTCGCCGGGCGGCACGTCAGAATTGTTAAGCCTATTTTATGGTAGAGTCGATACAGCCAACGTTGGCGGCATTCATGGCTTAGAACAAGAAGATGAAGATATCTCAGTCGCCACCATGAAATTTGATGAGGTATATAAGCTCCTGCTTGAAGGCAAAATACTGTCTGCTATTCCCATTATTGCAATACAATGGTTGTACATTAACCGAGATAGTTTACGCCAAATTAACTAATGCTAAATACCGTAGTGACGACATGTTCACGACCTGCGGGGATGATAGTTAGGCTATCTGTAAATACATTTGCTGTTTCTACACACACAAAGTTTCGATAACTTTCCTTAGCCAAATCAGCAATATTACTGCTTGAAGTAGACCAAGGATTCCATACTATAGTGGTATCACTACCATAAGACGAAATCGTAATCGTGCGATTAAAACCGCTATCCGTCAATGAGATCTGTTTAGGTGATTTCTGATAAATCCTATCGATCTCATCAGTCACCATAATATCGTCAGTTTGCTGCTTAATAGCAAACGAATCTAATTTATCAATATATGGCTTACCGCCAAGACCTTTTATTAACACATTGTTTACATCACTCACTTTAAAATAAGTATGTAAAGCTTGCGTTATAGTAAAGAATTCTTTGCCCGTATTTTTTGTTTTTAAGGCCATTTCAAGGTTTGAACCAATAATGAAATGTAGTTCCAGATTAAACTCGTAATGCCATAATTCACGCGTCATATCGGTATCAGCAGTCACTAAGGTGACACTTGTTCTGCCATCTTCTAGTGTTTCAGCGGATTGAACTTGCCATTGCTGGTTCCTTACAAAACCATGTGCTGGACGTTCATAACCAGAAGTATCATCACCAAACCATGGCCAGCAGATTGGAACTCCGCCTCTAATCGCTTTCCCTTCTTGATATAGCACTTTATCGCTTAGAAAAAATAAGTCTTCTGTAGCATCATTAGGTTTATAGGAAATGATTTGGCCTGCATACGTAGAAATTTTAGCTTTAGCATGCTGATTCGTAATATCAATCATTACGAAGCCATTATCCCCAAGACTAAACTGGAGTTGATCTTTAATGCCAAATTGCTGATTCAATTGAGTATGATTTTGCATATTTTATTCTAGCTATATTAAAAATTAAAAAGACGGGCTATGACAGCCCGCCTTTGATTTATCACTATACTTAAACAATGAAGGTTTTTATTCAATTACGTAACAGCTAACAAGGAGAATGGTCTGTATTACAAATACAAGCCGTTCACAAATATTTAGCCATCATATCGAAATTGATGAAAAACTATTGCTTAGTGGTGATGACCACCGTCACCATGTACATGACCATGTGCCAATTCTTCTTCAGTCGCTTCGCGAACTTCACGCACTGTAACGTCAAAGTTCAAGTGAACGCCAGCTAATGGATGATTACCATCCACAGTAACCATATCGTCACTGATAGCAACAACAGTAACCATTACAGGACCATCATCAGTTTCAGACTCAAATTGCATACCGAGTTCGATATTATCAACACCACCAAATAGTTCTTTTGGTACTTGTTGAGCCATTTCTTCGTGACGTTCGCCATAAGCTTTTGCAGGTTCAATGCTCGCTTTAACTTTATCGCCAGCTTCTTTACCTGCTAATGCTTCTTCAAGACCATCGATGATGTTACCAAAGCCTTGTAAATACGCTAATGGGCCAGCGCCATCAGAAGTATCGATAACTTCGCCTTCATTATTCGTCAAGGTGTAGTCAATGACTACAACGGTATTTTCTGCTACTTTCATTTTAATTTCCTTAAGGATTGAATTTATATTTGTTGAGTTCAGTTCGCACTTTTATACTTCTCTCAACAGCGTGATTTTACATATGGTTTATAACTGAGGCCGCGTAATCACTACTACTTAGCGCTTCTACACCAACCATCTCTGCCAAATCACAGGTGACTTGAGAGTTCATAATCGCTCCAGCAACACCAGCAACAACTAAATCAGCTGCTTCAAGCCAGCCAAGATGACGTAGTAACATTTCGGCTGACAATATTAATGACGATGGGTTTGCCATGTTTTTACCAGCTAAAGCAGGCGCTGTACCATGAGTTGCCTCAAAAATAGCGATTGAATCAGATAAGTTAGCACCAGGTGCGATACCGATACCACCGACCTGAGCAGCTAAAGCATCTGAAATATAATCACCATTTAGATTCAATGTCGCCACTACATCATAAGCAGATGGATGCAACAATATTTCTTGTAAAAAGGCATCGGCAATACAATCTTTAATAACGATCTCTTTACCTGTATTAGGATTTTTGAATGATTTCCATTCACCACCATTTAAAGGTGTTGCACCAAATTCTTTTGCTGCAAGTTCATAACCCCAAAGCTTGAAACCACCTTCAGTGAACTTCATGATATTACCCTTGTGAACGATAGTCACAGAATCACGGTTATTATCAATAGCATACTGTATCGCTTTACGAACTAAACGTTCAGTTCCTTCGCGTGAAACCGGTTTAATACCAATACCTGAGGTGTCAGGGAAACGGATTTTAGTTACCCCCATTTCTTCTTGTAAAAACTTGATGACTTTTTTAGCATCATCGCTTTCTGCGGCCCACTCAATACCTGCATAAATATCTTCTGAATTTTCACGGAAGATAACCATATCAATTTTTTCAGGTGCTTTAACTGGGCTAGGTGTACCAGGATAATAACGGACAGGTCGTTGGCAAAGATATAAATCAAGTGTTTGTCGCATAGTCACATTTAATGAGCGCATTCCACCACCAACTGGCGTCATTAAGGGACCTTTAATAGATACAGGAAACTCTTTTAGTGCCTGCATCGTCTCTTCTGGCAAATACTGTTCCACACCATATGTTTTGGTTGCTTTTTCACCCGCATAAACTTCCATCCATGCGATTTTACGCTCACTACCGTAGGCTTTATGAACTGCAGCATCAATAACGGAAATCATTGCAGGAGTAATATCAACGCCAATACCATCACCCTCGATAAATGGAATGATAGGTTGATTTGGCACATCTAAAGAAAAGTCCGCATTAACACGAATAACACTGCCATTCTCAGGTAGGTTGATATGTTCGAAAGCCATTCAGTATGGATCCTGATAATTATAAAGTCGATTATTTTACACTAAGTATGCCGTCAACCCAAAAAATGACGATACTGTTAACAACTATAATACACAGCTAGCTAGACTATAGAATTATTGAATAGCCCTTAAAACAAAAATTAAACTGTAACATTTCGTATTTTCATCAGTCACAATGGCATAAAGTTAATAAGGAGATAATTAATGAATAGAGGCTCATACCCAATATCAGGTGCTGGCTTAGGACTACGCAGAAGCTTTATGAATGAGCTTGATGCACTTGACCATAACCCCGCTGACTTCCTTGAAGTCGCGCCTGAGAATTGGATGGAAATGGGTGGTCTCTTAGGCAAAAAGTTTGCACATTTTGCCGAACGCTATCCGATGATCTGTCATGGCCTTTCATTATCTATTGGTAGCCCAGCACCATTAGATGAAGACTTTTTAATCCGATTAAAAAAGTTCTTCGACAAACACAATATTAGATCTTATAGCGAACATTTAAGCTATTGCAGCGACGATGGTCATCTATATGACCTAATGCCGATCCCCTTTACGCAAGAAGCCGTTGACCATATTGCCAAGCGTATTCAACGTGTCCAAGAAATTTTGGAGCGGCCCTTAATTATTGAAAATGTCTCATATTATGCTGCGCCAGGGCAGGAAATGTCAGAAATTGACTTTTTAAACGGTGTACTTGAACAAGCAAATTGCAAATTATTACTTGATGTTAATAATATCTACGTCAACAGTATTAACCATGGTTATGATGCCGCAAGTTATATTAAATCCGTAGTAAGTGATCGTATTGCATATTTGCATATCGCAGGCCATTACGATGAAGCAGATGATTTAAAAGTAGATACGCACGGTGCAGACATCATTGATCCAGTATGGAAATTATTAGAACTCACCTATCAACATCACGGGGTAATTCCAACACTATTAGAACGTGACTTCAACATCCCTTCACTTGATTCATTAATCACAGAAGTGGATAAAATTCGTCATTATCAATCGATTCAGGAACAAGTCCATGCCGCAACAGCCTAAAAATCTTAGTTTCATTGATACCCAATACCAGTTTGCCGCCTACTTGCGCGATCCAGCTCATCAACCACTGCCTGATAATATAGAACCAAGGCGCATGGCAATTTATAGTGAACTTTTTTATAATAATATTGAAGGCTTTATCGCTAATGGCTTTCCCGTTTTAAGACAAATCACTAATGATGACTCTTGGCAGAGCATGATCCGAGACTTCATGATAAAACATCACTGTAAAACGCCACTGTTTCATAAGATTGGTCGTGAATTTATGGACTACCTTGAACATGATCGGGACAATTCCAATGATCCTATTTTCATTCAAGAACTCGCACATTATGAATGGGTGGAATTAGCATTAAGTGTTTTAGATTATGAGGTCGAACCGTCAAAAATCAATCCGCAGCAACACAGCTTAGATGTTAGCTTTAAGACTTCACCACTAGCATGGCCTTTAGTGTACAACTACCCTGTTCATCGAATTGGTCCGGACTTTCAACCCACCGAAGTAAGCAGCAGCCCTGTACACCTACTTGTTTATCGCAACAAGTTGGACAGCATTACCTTTTTAGAATTAAACCCTGTCAGCGCACGCCTCGTCGATTTACTGAATGAGGGACTAACCGGCCAAATGGCGGCTAAAAAAATTGCTAGTGAATTAAAACACCCGAATCTGCAAGTTGTAATTGATGGTGCCAATGCTTTAATTAACGACTGGTTACAGCGTGAAATCTTAATTTCACACCATTAAAAGTTCATTTTTTCGGTGTTTTATTCATATTTATATTACTGATGATATAAACAAAAAAGGGGCAGAAAGCTCCCGAGATATTAACTCGATGCCCACTGCCCCTCTCAGGCGAAGAGGAAATTAGCTAGTTGCTAATTGAACTGCTTCTGCAGATAAACGGGTAATTTCATCCCAATTCTCAGCATCAACTAAGCTTGCAGCACACATCCAAGAACCACCAACACACGCCACATTTGGCAAGCTGTAGTATTCTTTAACATTCTTTTGACTTACACCACCCGTTGGGCAGAATGTAATTTGTGGAATTGGTGCACCAATTGATTTAAGCATTGGTACGCCACCTGCCGCTTCTGCAGGGAAGAATTTCATAGCTGTAATGCCTTTTTCTAGCAAACGCATTGCATCGCTTGGGTTAGCAATACCTGGCAATAAAGGCACACCAGTTGCTAATGCAGCATCAATTAATTTATCTGTTGTACCAGGGCTAACAATAAATTGTGCACCAGCATCAATTGCTTGATTCAATGTTTCAATATTAATGATAGTACCGGCACCTACGATAGCATCAGGCACTTCTGCTTTAATACGTCTAATAGACTCTAAAGCTGCTGGCGTACGTAAAGTAATTTCTAATACTTTCAAACCACCTTTTACCAAAGCTTTCGCTAATGGCACAGCATGTTCAACGTTGTTAATAACCATCACCGGTACAATTGGTGAGATAGTCATAATTTCTTTAATGGTTAAGCTCATTGTATTTTTTTCCAAAGTTTTAAATAATTATTTATTCAGCATTAAACATGTTGATGGCACCGGTTTCAGCAGATGAAACACCACGACGGAAGCTATCAAATAATTCTCGTCCCATACCATAATGATGATCAACACTTCCTTTAATACATTGTGTGCGATTATTAAACACCTCATCATCAATCAAAATATTTAAATCACCAGTTTGTGTATTTAAGTGCAACATATCGCCAGTACGAACACGGGTTAATGGACCTCCCACTTCGCATTCTGGACACATGTGTATAGCTGAAGGTACTTTACCTGATGCACCGGACATACGACCATCCGTCACAATCGCTACATGGAAACCTTTATCTTGTAATGAACCTAATAACGGTGTCAATTTATGAAGCTCAGGCATACCATTCGCTTTAGGACCTTGGAAACGTAGTACTACGATCAAATCTTTTTGCATTTCACCACGCTTGAACGCGGCTACTACATCATCTTGATCATCAAACACCATTGCTGGTGCTTCTACAATTTGATGTTCTTCAGCAACTGCAGAGATCTTCGACATACCACGGCCTAAATTACCGTGAATCAAATGCAAGCCACCAGTGGTAGAGAAAGGCTCATCAACTGTACCGATAACACTTAGATCTAAAGATTTGCCGGGGCCTTCTTCCCAAATTAATTTACCTTCAACTAATTTTGGTTCTTGAGTATAAGTACTCATGCCACGTGTTGGTGCAACAGTCATAATATCATCATGCATTAAGCCTTTAGATAACAACTCACCGATCAATACGCC
Organism: uncultured Methylophaga sp.; assembly: GCA_963975785.1. Lineage (GTDB taxonomy): Bacteria > Pseudomonadota > Gammaproteobacteria > Nitrosococcales > Methylophagaceae. The sequence continues at coordinate 27,478 of CAXBIM010000019.1, read as the reverse complement.
CATGCCACCTGCAGCTTGGAAATGATTGATATCTGCTTCACCATTAGGGTAAATCCGAGTAAGTAATGGAATAATTCTAGTGATTTTATCAAAATCATCCCAGTTAATACGGATACCTGCTGCGCGGGCAATAGCTACTAAATGCATAGTATGGTTGGTTGAACCACCTGTTGCCATTAGACCTATCATGGCATTCACGATAGCTTTTTCATCAATCATATAGCCGATTGGACGGAAATCATCTCCCATCGCCGTATATTTCAATACTTGCTCAGTAGCACTTGCGGTCAATGCATCACGTAATGGTGTATTAGGGTTAACAAATGAGCTACCTGGTAAATGTAGTCCCATCATTTCAACCATCATTTGATTGCTATTGGCCGTACCATAGAAAGTACATGTTCCAGGACTATGATAAGACTCAGACTCAGCTTTCAATAAGGCATCACGGCCCACTTTACCTTCGGCATAAAGTTGACGAATACGAACTTTTTCTTTGTTTGGTAGACCACTTGGCATTGGGCCACCAGGTACGAAAATCGCAGGTAAGTGACCGAAGCTCAATGCTGAGATCAATAAACCTGGTACGATTTTGTCACAAATACCTAAAAACAAAGCGCCATCAAACATGTTATGGCTTAAGCCAATGGCAGATGACATCGCAATAACATCGCGGCTAAACAATGATAATTCCATACCCGGTTGGCCTTGAGTCACACCATCACACATCGCAGGCACACCACCAGCAAATTGTGCAACACCGCCAGCTAAAAGTGCTGTTCTTTTAATTAAATCAGGGTAGTTTTTATAGGGTTGGTGTGCTGACAACATATCATTATAAGAAGAGATGATGCCGATGTTGGCTTTAACATTGGCTGATAAATCCGCTTTTTCACCGGCAGTGCTAGCAGCAAAACCATGAACCAAATTACCACATTCTAATTGAGCCCGGTGAGGCCCAGTTTCAACTGCGGCATCAATCCTTGCTAAATAGGCCGCACGACCAACACGGCTGCGCTCAATAATATCGTTAGTAACTGCTTCTAATACTGGATGAACCATAGGTACCTTCTCTCTCTTTAACTTTGCTTGATTTAAACAAGCAAAATGCTCGTTATTTGAGGTTTAACAAAAGCCAAACCCGCTATAAATTTTAAAATTCACCGTACATAATAACTCGAATAGGCTTTTTTCGCACGATTAGCAATTCGTAATTGTTAGTTTCCTTTAGCAAAAACATTCATCGGTGATGGAATTTAGGCCACACTAAACATTACTCCTATTAGGATAAATAAAGCTATCCCCTTTGATTCTATTGTTTTAAATAAGGAGATAATACTCAGATGAACTGTCGCTATACTTACGATCTTAAACCAGTCTAATTGGGATGTTTCAGCATTAATACAAGAACAAAGACATCCTGTATGCGCCAAACTCAATGTGCATATTTCATATGCAAATGTATGTTATAGATAACGTTCTTAACAGCATTGCCTAAAATACTCGCGAGCTAAAAATCATGTTAATTCCAAGCCTAGCTGAAATATTAGTGTCGCGATGCAAATTGATATTCAATCATAAGCAATATGATTGTGATTAAATTTTTGGATAATTAGCCATCTCACTAAGTATTGTTAGCTCAAATTGTAAGTACAGCCGATGACTTATAAACCTTTCAAAAGTTTAATGTATGATCGTACTCGATATTTACATTTACTATATATAGATAAACCATACATTTTAGGTAGCAAAATTATAATGATTGAAGGAAAACCACTACGTACCGTGCGTAGCTTTGTACGCCGTGAAGGTCGCTTAACACCTGGTCAACAACGCGCTATTGATGAACTTTGGCCGCAATTTGCCATTGATGAAGCGGATTCAATGATTGATCTCAATCAACTTTTTGGTCGCGATGCTCCGAAAGTGTTAGAAATAGGTTTTGGCAATGGTGCTTCACTTGCTCAAATGGCAGCCGAACAACCCGACCAAGATTTCATAGGCGTAGAAGTACATCGACCTGGCGTAGGTCAATTACTTAAGGCTATTGAGCAGCAAAATTTAACTAATTTACGTGTCGCCTGTACTGATGCCGTCGAATTATTGAATCACCGCATTGCTGACAATGCATTAGATCGCGTACAACTCTACTTCCCAGACCCATGGCATAAAAAACGTCACCATAAACGACGTATCATTCAACCGTCATTTGTTGATATTTTAGCCGCTAAAATAAAGCCTAACGGTCACTTGCATATGGCGACTGATTGGCAACATTATGCAGAACAAATGCTAGAAGATTTATCTAATAGTAATGAGTTTATAAATTGCGCCGACTCTACAGGTTATATCCCTCGTCCTGACTATCGTCCATTAACAAAGTTCGAACAGCGCGGCCATAAATTAGGTCATGGCGTATGGGATCTTCTATTTAAACGCCGCTAAGTAACATAATAAAACTTGCACCATTTACGTGCTTGGGCTAGTTTTCACATCTATAACAACTATAAATTAATGGGAAAGATGCGTATGACAAAGCACTATAAATCAAAACTCGGTAGTTTCTTAATCGCCTCGACAATGAGCTCAATGAGCTATGGCGCAGGTTTTGCGATTATTGAACAAAGTGTGACTGGTTTGGGACGTGCTTTTGCAGGTAGTGCCGCAGTAGCTGAAGATGCAAGTACAATATTTTTTAATCCAGCGGGCTTAACTTATTTATCGCATTCTGAATTTGCTTCGGGTCTAAACATTATAAAACCTCAAAGTGATTTTTCTAATGAGGGCTCAACGATTGCACCAGCACTAGGTGGTACTGCAATGACGGGTAGCGGCGATGATGGCGGAAAACTTGCCGTTGTTCCGAACTTATATTATGCCCACCGACTTAATGACCGTATGGTTGCAGGGATAGGTATTAGTGCACCTTTTGGCTTGGTTACGGAATATGACGACGATTGGGTCGGGCGTTATCATGCCATTAAATCAGACTTAAAAACCGTTAATATCAATCCTTCATTTGCATTTCAAACAACTGAAAAATTGTCATTAGGTTTTGGTCTTAATCTACAGTATATAGATCTTGAGCTTACCCAAGCGGTTGATTTCGGTGCCGTTTGTGCTGCGGCAGCTGTAGCCGCGTGTGCTACACCTCAGGGTCATGACGGAAAAGCAAATGTCACCGCTGATGATTGGAGCTGGGGCTACAACCTTGGTTTAATTTTTCAAGCAACCGAAGCAACTCGTATTGCCTTAGCATACCGCTCAAAAATATCTCATCACTTAAAAGGTAAGGGAAGCTTTGATATTCCCGACAATGCTGCTGTGCAAGGTACGGCAAGTGCAACAGGTTTCTCCGATGGTAGCTTAGATGGAAAAGTAACCTTACCAGAGTCCGCTTCTTTTGCAGTCCACCACCAAATCAATGCTAAATGGGCCATTATGGGTGATGCAAGCTGGACGCGATGGAGTCGCTTTCAAGATTTAACCATTAATTCAACGGACTCGTCACGTCTCAGTAGTAGCAAAGCAGAAAGATGGGACAATAATATGCGTTATGGTCTAGGTCTCACCTATATTCACAACGATACTTGGACCTTCCGCGGCGGTGTTGCTTATGATCAAACTCCCGTTTCCGATCAATATAGAACACCACGAATTCCAGATGAAGACCGCAAATGGATTGCAATTGGTGCCAGCTATAAATATTCAGATAATATTACAGTCGATGCTGGTTATACCCATATATTCCTTAGTAGCCCATCACTGCACGATGAATCTAATTTATCTGATCCTAGCGCAAGTTACACCCTTTCAGGCAAATATAATGCAAGTGTTGATATTCTAGGTGTTCAAATGCGTTGGTTATTCCTATAACCCTATGGTTTATCCGATGGCAGCCACAACGATTCCCGAATCCATAACGCCAGTAAATACTATGGTCGATTCAACAATTAATGATTCGATTTCTTTAGATGAAGCTGGAACACTCTATGGTTTATTCCTAGAGAGGCTAAACCGTAGTGCACAACGTCCAGCCTACCGTAGCTATTCTAATTCACGAAAAGAGTGGTATGACATTTCTTGGCAAGAAGTGGCAATGCAAGTTGCGCGTTGGCAAGATGCCTTGTCCCAAGAACATCTTTCACCAGGTGATCGTGTTGCTATTAATCTAAAAAACTGTAAAGAATGGGTTTTCTTTGACCAAGCAGCAATGGGCTTAGGCTTGGTTGTCGTACCTTTGTATCCAGATGATCGTCCTGACAGTGTTGCTTACATATTACAAGATGCCGATGTTAAATTACTTTTTCTACAAAATGCGGCTCAGTGGAAGCGCTTAGCCCCATCAATAACAGAAGCACATCATCTTCAACGCATTGTTATTAATAACCTTGAGGATGATGTTTTATCGGGTCCTGCTGTCTATGCAGAAGCCTGGTTACCTGAAAATGGGGAACTCATTCGAACTAGGAATGCAAAACCTCATCAACTCGCGTCAATTATCTATACATCAGGCACAACTGGCCGCCCAAAAGGCGTCATGCTTAGCCACTATAATATGCTATCTGTGGCGGCAGGTTCATTACAATATATTGACGTATTACCCAGTGATATATTTTTATCATTTTTGCCTTTATCACACACGTTAGAACGCACGGCAGGCTATTATTTGCCGATTATGGCTGGAGCAACTGTCGCCTATGCAAGAGGTATCCCCCAACTTGCGGATGATATGCAGTATGTGAAACCCAGCATTATGATTGCTGTACCGCGTATTTTTGAGCGAATTTATAGCCGCTTACAAGCACAATTATCAACTAAGTCATTTATCGCCAAGCGTTTATTTAATACTGCGGCAAAAGTCGGCTGGGCACGTTTTCAATATCAACAAGGCAATGGCCCTTGGTATCCTAACTTTGTAATGTGGCCTATGCTTGAAAAGCTCGTGGCCTCAAAAGTACACGACCGTTTAGGTGGCAATATACGCCTGATTGTTAGCGGAGGTGCTGCATTACCCCTACCCGTCTCGAAATTATTTCTTGGGCTCGGTTTTTGTTTGTTACAAGGATATGGTTTGACAGAAACCAGTCCCGTTATCAGCGTTAATAAACCCGATAGTAATGATCCTGCAAGCGTAGGCAAGCCTATACCTGGCGTTAGCGTTATGGTTGGCGAAAATGATGAGTTGTTATCACGTGGTCCGGGCAATATGTTGGGTTACTGGAACAATCATAAAGCAACGGCTCAAATTCTTAACGCGGATGGCTGGTTGCACACAGGCGATCAGGCACGTATCGGTAAAAATGGCCATATCTACATCACCGGACGAATAAAAGATATTCTAATTCTAAGCAATGGTGAAAAAGTACCACCTGGTGACATTGAAACAGCAATTTTGATGGATGATATTTTTGAACAAGTATTGGTCGTAGGCGAAGGTGAACCCTATTTATCAGCCTTGTTAGTGCTCGATCCAGATCAATGGTTTAGATTAGCAAAAGAACATGGCTTAGATGCATTTGACCGCAACAGCCTCCTGAATAAAACCTTACATACAAATCTCATTCAACGCTTAAGAAAGCTATTACATGACTTCCCTGCCTATGCGAGAATTCGCCGTATTTCGCTAATGCTTGAACCTTGGTCTATCGAAAATGATTTAATGACGCCCACAATGAAGATAAAACGGGCCAAAGTGATTAACTTTCACCAGACTGAAATTGCCAAAATGTATAGCTAATAATTAAGAGCAGTATCGTACAAAATGGTGTGAACTTTCTGCTGAAACTTTAAGTTTTAGCGTTTAGTACCGCCTCAACAGTGTGAAATGAACCAAATACCAGCACTCTATCACCTTTGTTAGCATCATTCATAGCTTGCTCATAAGCCTCTACCACTGTTGATAATGGCTTAATCTTATCTTCATCGATGATAGTACTGAGCTGTGATGCGAGTGTGTCACTGGTCATTCCACGGCTGCCATCGAGACCTGCTACATACCAAATATCAATGACAGGTTTTAATATGGATGCAACAGCGCTTACATCTTTGTCTTTCAACATTGATAACACCGCAATCGTTTTCCCGCTGCAAGGTATTTCAACTAATAGCTTAGCTAAATTCTCTGCACCTTGCTGATTATGTGTAACATCCAAAATAGTGGTGATCTCACCGTGAATTTGTTGGAAGCGTCCAGCAAGTTGTACTTTTTCCAGTCCAGATCGGATGGCATCTTCAGCAACAGTATAGTTATGATGATTTAATAAACTAATAACCTGAAGTACAGCCGCAGCATTCTGAAGTTGATACGCTCCCATTAATGCAGGAAAAGGCAGATCGTTGAGTTGACTATGACTATTGGACCAATGCCAGTGGTCTTTATTTACCTCAATATTAAATTCACTACCCGCTACATAAGTAGGCGATTGTAATGAAGCTGAATAATTCATTAGACTTTGAGGTGGCAGCTTTTCGGAGCAAACAACCGGTTTATCACGACGGATAATGCCTGCTTTTTCAAAACCAATAGCTTCGCGGTTACTACCTAACCAAGCCGTATGATCAAGACTAATTGGAGTAATTAGGGCTATATCAGTATCGAAGAGATTAACAGCATCTAACCGTCCGCCCATGCCCACTTCTAAAATAGCGATATCAATATTATTGCGACTAAAAATATCAACCGCGGCTAAGGTTGCAAATTCAAAATATGTCAGTGAAGTGTCATTACGCGCGTTATCAATGCGATCAAAGGCGTCACAGATAGATTGATCATCGCATACTTTCCCTTCCATACAGATACGTTCGTTATACTGCAGTAAATGTGGGGAGGTGTATGTACCTGTACGATATCCTGCATTACGAAGAATCGACTCCAACATTGCAACCGAGGAACCCTTGCCATTCGTACCGGCGATGGTTATCACCGTAAAAGGTAGCTTTGAAAGCCCGCCAAGCTGTTGCCATACCAGGCCTACCCGCTCTAAGCCTGGATCAACTTCGGTGAAATGGAGTGACTCCTGCCACGTTAACCATTGTGGAAGAGTTTGGAAGCGCATAGACTTTGACTACTTAAGCGGCTACGTGCTTTTGCAACACAGCTAGAATACTGGATAACCGTTCTCGCATATCACGGCGATCAATAATCATATCTACAGCGCCATGTTCTACTAAAAACTCGCTGCGTTGGAAGCCTTCTGGTAATGTTTCTCTCACTGTTTGTTCAATGACGCGTGGGCCTGCGAAACCAATTAATGCTTTAGGTTCTGCCACATTAAGATCACCTAACATCGCTAGACTTGCAGAAACACCACCCATAGTAGGATCAGTTAATACTGAAATAAAAGGTATACCAGCTTTGCTAAGTTGAGCCAAAATAGCACTCGTTTTAGACATTTGCATCAATGAAAATAAACCTTCTTGCATTCTTGCACCACCGCTGGCAGAAAAACAAACCAAAGGGATCTTCTTTTCTAATGCGACTTGTGCAGCTCGAACAAATTTCTCGCCGACCACCGAGCCCATAGAGCCACCCATGAAGCTAAAGTCAAATGATACAGCTACAAGATGTAAGCCATTAACAGTACCTTCCATCGCTAATAAGGCGTCATTTTCACCGGTTGTTTTTTGTGCCTGGTGGATACGGTCTTTGTATTTTTTACTATCTTTAAATTTCAGTGTATCAACAGGCTTAACATCTGCAGCGATTTCTTTACGATCACTTTCATCTAAGAAGTTTGCAAGTCGAGTACGCGCATTAATCCGTTGATGGTGAGCACATTTAGGACAAACATGTAAATTTCGCTCTAACTCAGCACGATAAAGAACACTGTCACAAGAAGGGCATTTACACCAAACGCCTTCAGGAACTGAACGATTGCGAACTGTTGTGCGAATTTTCGAAGGAATTAATTTTTCAAACCAACTCATTGTTGTCACCTATTATATTTATTTTCGACGAGTTATTTAGCCATATCGCGAGCATTAATTGCATGGCGCATTTCTGCCAATACATTAGCAACTGCAGCAGGTAAATCCTCAGGTTTATCAGCATGATCTGCAATACAATTTACTAATGTACTTCCAACAACCACCGCATCTGCAACTTCAGAAACAGCAGCGGCAGAGGCGCCATTACGAATACCGAAGCCGACGCCTAGTGGTAAATCCGTTAGTGTTCGAAGTGTAGACATTTTGTCTGCTACTTCACTGACATCAAGGCTCGCTGTCCCAGTCACACCTTTGATAGATACGTAATAAATAAAGCCTTTTGCATACTTAGCAATTTTCTCCATACGTTCAACAGACGTTGTTGGTGCTACCAAGAAGATTGTATCAATTTCATGTTTGTCCATAATAGTCAAGAATTCATCTGATTCTTCAGGCGGCATATCTACAGTCAAGATACCATCAACACCCACTTGCTGTGCTTTTTCAGCAAAGGCCTTATAGCCCATTGCTTCCAAAGGATTAGCGTAGCCCATTAACACGACCGGTGTCTCTTTATCTTTTTGTCTAAACTGGCTCACCATATCTAATACATGGTGAAGTGAAACATCATTTTTTAAGGCACGTTCACATGCTTTTTGAATAACAGGTCCATCTGACATTGGGTCAGAAAAAGGAATACCTAATTCTAGGATGTTCGCGCCAGCACCAACTAAGGCATGCAACATAGGTACGGTCACCCAGGGCTCAGGATCTCCTGCCGTGATATAAGGGATAAGAGCGGTTTGACCATCAGCCTTTAACTTATCAAAACATTGCTTAATACGACTCATCTGTTATCCCTTAGAAATTTAAACCAGCCATGGCGGCTACAGTATGCATATCTTTATCACCTCGACCAGAAAGATTGACCATCAGAATTTGGTCGGGCGACATAGTTGGCGCTAATTTAGTTGCATAAGCTAAAGCGTGACTCGATTCCAAAGCAGGAATAATGCCTTCCGTGCGTGTTAAATCATGAAATGCCTGTAATGCTTCATCATCAGTCACTGAAACGTACTGAGCACGACCAATATCTTTTAACCAAGCATGTTCAGGTCCGACACCGGGGTAATCTAAACCAGCTGAAATAGAATGGGTTTCAATAATTTGACCATTTTTATCTTGCATTAAATAGGTACGGTTACCGTGTAATACTCCCGGTGTACCAGCACTAAGCGGTGCTGAATGCTTGCCAGTTTCGATACCATGCCCTGCGCCTTCAACCCCATACATCGCCACTTCTGTATCAGCAATAAATGGATGGAATAAGCCAATGGCATTGGAACCACCACCGATACATGCAATTAAAGCATCCGGTAGACGGCCTGTTGCTTTTAAAATTTGACTACGTGCCTCACGACCAATGATGGCTTGAAAATCACGTACCATCGCAGGATAAGGGTGTGGCCCAGCAACGGTACCTATGATGTAAAAAGTCTCATCAACGTTAGTCACCCAATCACGCAAAGCTTCATTTAATGCATCTTTCAGGGTACGTGAACCAGATTCAACAGGTACAACGGTCGCACCCAACAACTTCATCCGATAGACATTTTGAGCTTGACGCTGAACATCTTCAGCACCCATATAAACAACGCATTCCATACCTAAACGGGCCGCAACGGTAGCCGTTGCCACGCCATGCTGACCAGCGCCTGTTTCAGCTATAATTCGTTTTTTACCCATACGTTTCGCCAATAACGCTTGGCCAATCGTATTATTGATCTTGTGAGCACCTGTGTGATTTAAATCTTCACGCTTTAGGTAGATTTGTGCACCACCTAATTTTTTAGTCCAATTTTCAGCTAAGTAAATAGGTGATGGTCGACCAACGAAATCAGCTAAATCTTTATCCATTTCAGCTTGGAATTCAGGATCGTTTTTATAATGATTATAAGCCTCTTCAAGCGCATAAATGGCTTCCATCAAGGTCTCACCTACGAAACGTCCGCCATAAGGTCCAAAGTGACCTTTATCGTCAGGGTACGTGTCGTAATAATCTTTATCCAATTGTTCAGCCATTTGCTACCTCTTGCATAAAAGCAGTTATTTTTTGTTTATCTTTTATCCCTTTAGCTTGTTCAACGCCACCACTGACATCAACCGCATAAGGTTGCACTTGTTTAATCGCACTCGCCACATTATCTACACTTAATCCGCCAGCAAGAATTAAAGGCTTATTAATTGTCGTAATTAATGACCAGTCAAATACTTTCCCAGTTCCCCCTGGTACTCCAGGTTGATAACTATCTAGCAATATTGCAGACGCTGAACCATATTCATTAGCCATTTGTACTAAGTCTGTACCAGCTTGCACCCTTATTGCTTTTAAATATGGTCTGCCAAACTGCTCACAATACTCGACAGACTCGTCACCATGAAATTGCAATATCACCATAGGTAGGTCTTTGATACACGCATAAACTTCATCAGGTGCAGCATCAACAAATAATGCAACAATGCTGACAAATGGCGGCAAGCCGTTAACGATCTCCTTTGCTTGCGCAAGGGAAACGGCTCTTGGACTTGGCGAGTAAAATACCAGTCCTAATGCATCGGCGCCCATTTCAACTGCAAATTCAGCATCTTGGCGACGAGTGATGCCACAAATTTTTACACGTGTTCGCATGAAATCGCTTTTCAGGAAAAATCTAACTAGATACTTTACCAGACCACAGGAAAAGCTGACACTGTTGGTAAGTTATATTGCACTGGGTATTCAACTTTTATGAAATATAATCCATCTGGTGGTGAGGTTATTCCACCATGAGCGCGGTCACGTCCCTCTAAGACTTCTTTAGCCCACTCTACGGGTTTTCTCCCTTCCCCAATTGGCACTAATACACCCACTAAGTTTCTAACCATGTGATGCAAAAAAGATTGCGCTTTCACATCAATCGCGATGCAGTCTCCCTGACGTGTCACTTTTATTCTTTCGACCGTTTTAACCGGACTATGCGCTTGACACTCTTTAGCTCTAAATGCCGAAAAATCATGATGCCCTACCAACAGATCTGCTGCAGCTTGCATTAGTTCTACATCTAAAGGACTAAAAATCCACCACATTTTATTCGCATGAAGCGCTGACCGGCTAACACGGTTCATAATAACGTAACGATAACTGCGATTTAGGGCAGAAAACCGTGCACTAAAATCATCATCAACTGGTCTGGCCCATGTGACATTTATATCAGAGGGTAAATTAGTATTAAGTCCTAATATCCAGTTTCGCTCTCCACGTTGAACGGTTGTTTCAAAATGTACTACTTGTTGTAGAGCATGAACTCCAGAATCAGTACGTCCCGCTGCAACTGTTTTTACAGGGTGATTAGCAACAAGACTTAATGCTCGCTCTAGACATCCTTGAACCGTAATTTGTGATGGTTGTACCTGCCATCCAGAAAATCGAGTTCCATCATATTCAACGCCTAAAGCAACTTTCAACTATTCACCACGTTATGACAGCTCTTTTAATAATGCTTGCGCTTTGGATTTTTGCTCATCGTTACCTTCTTTAAGCACTTCTTCCAGAATATTTCTCGCACCTTCAGGATCGCCCATATCGGCATAGGCTGAAGCTAAATCTAATTTGGTTTCCGCTTCATCAATATCATCATACGCATCAATATCGAACTCAAAGCCACTGTCGTCAGCGTCTAGATCTAGGTTGGTATCTAAATTTTGAAAACTATCATCCGTTGGCAATAATTCTGTTTGTTCAGCGGCCTTAGTCAAATCTAATGAAATAGGCTCCTCATCTACTGATAAAACATCTTCATGTATCTTCAAGTCATCCTCAAAGTTTAACGATGTATCGAAATCCGTCTTTGTATCTTCATTATCTAGCGAAAATGTCGTATCAAATGACAATGATTCATCATTATCATTTATTTCTTCTAATGATTCGATTGCAGTATCCGTATCAACATCTGCCTCTTTAGCATAATCATCTAGGTTAAATTCAATAGTGTTAGAGAGCGGTTCTTCAATGTCATCGACCTGTTCTTCTAAAACTGGCACAACTAATGAATCATCATCTTTAACATTGCTAAAAGAGTCTAGAGTCAAACTAGTTTCCGGTTCGCTATTGTCTGAGGCTAGATTGAATAGTGGATTTAAAGGGTCAAGTTTTCTACCCCACGTTGAAATCTCCGACCATTCAAGCGAGTCTTTATCAATATCAAGACTACCAGCTAAACTAACGAACGATTCTTTTCGCTGTTGTTTGAACATAACGTGCAACAACTTGTTTACTACTAACTGATTCGTAGGTTCTTGCTCTTGAGCTTGTTCAAGCAACGGAATGGCTTTATCGTAATCAGCATATGCAATTAACATATCCGCTTGCTCAATCATTTCAGCAACCGTTTTGTTATCAACTACATCGGTATCGACTATCTGTTCAGTTTCGGCGACATTGGTAGCCTGTTCTAATTTATCTTCTGCCATGTAAGCTGGTTGGGCGACAAGTAAATCTTCATCATCGTTATTGACTAGGTTTTGCGTCTCATCCCATACATCATCCCCGTCAGCATCATCTTCCCGACGGCGCTTGGCGATTAAAAGCCCTACTAATACTAACAATAAACTACCGGCGACTATGGCCATTTCGAGTTTGTTATTAGCCACAAATTTTTGTACTGCATTAAACGTTGATTCCAGTTCATCTTCTATAGCACTAATGTCTTTAGCTGACTCTGACTGGCTAGCGTTAGATTCATCACTCGCCTGCGTAGCTTCTAAAGAATCATTATTTATATTTTCATCAGCTGCTTGATCTGTCTCCAACATACTTTGCAATCGAGCTAAATCTGCATCTTTAAGTGATATCAAACGACGCATGGTTTCCATTTGTACTTCTAACGCATCCATACGTGCCTTGAAATCAATATTTTCTTGTGTTTGTCCTTCAATCGTTTCTTGAGCTAGGGTCAACTGTTCGCTGAGAACTTTTACTTTTTCTGCACCTAATGGTGATAAAGCATCATCATCTAACGACGATTGATCATTAGGCACGACTAATTTCAAACGAGCGGTATCATTGACTTCGTTCACCTGCTCTGTTGTTTCGCTAATAGCCTCTTTCGTTTCAGTAGCTGCCGCTTTATCAGCAGCTGGCATGTCTTCAGGTTTAGGTGTAACTATTTTATCAGCTGTGACAGTCTCTACTATCGGACGCGCATTTCGATTTTTCCATAATACATTTTGCTCTGCAAAGGCATTAATCGCTTGTTGTTTAGTGAGCTTATAAATATCATTTTTACTAGGGATGGATAGTGTATAACCCGCTTTTAATCCATTCACATTGTCATGTTGAAATGCATTTGGATTCGACTTTAATAAGGCCATCATCATTTGATGAACAGTGACACTTCTTTCTGGTCTAGTTTTTAGTGCTACATCCCATAGAGTATCGGTACGGACTACCGGACCATAACTAGAACTGTCAAATGGTGCAGTTTTGTATGTCGTGCTTGGTGATACGCTAGTAGGAGTTGTTGTTTTAGCCAAGGTTTTAGCTGGAATTTGAACGGATTGCGTAGCAGGCTTATTGAAAATACTTTTGGGTGGGTCAAGTAATACCGTGTATTCACGAATTAATCGACCTGTGCCATTTGTAGTTGCCGTCAATAAGAAATCAATAAAGGGTTCACGAATCGGCTGTTGAGAGCTAATAACAATTTTTACATTGCCAGATTTCTCTACGACATCAAATTTAAGCTGTGTCAGTAAAAAGCTTCGTTCAATTCCAGCTTGCTCAAATTCTTTACTTGATGCTAATCGCACCTGTAAATTATTTGCTTCATCGCCCTTCAAGGCGGTAATACCAATTTCAGCCTTGAAGGGCTCATTGAGTGCTGATGACAGCTCAAGTTTACCCAAACCAAAAGCATTAGCGTGCATAGGGGCTAAAAACCCTAACGCAGCCATTACCGCAACACTGGCAAATGTTCGTGTCATCATCTCAAAACCCCTTGTTTAATGCTCATGTCCATATAAGGTCTATCATTTATAGATATTTCTCAACTAAAACCTCTGCAATTTGAATACTATTTAATGCAGCACCTTTCCGTACGTTATCGGCTACGACCCACAAATTCAAACCAGTTGGATGTGAAATATCTTCACGAATACGACCAACATAAACAGGATCTGTACCTGAAGCCTCAGATACTGCAGTTGGATAGCCACCATCTATATGTTCGTCTAATACTACAATGCCATCAGTTTCAGACAATAATTTTTTCGCTTGTTCTGCAGAAATCTTATCACGAGTTTCGATATGAATGGCTTCAGAATGACCATAGAAAACGGGAACTCGAACAGCAGTTGGGTTAACTTGAATTGATTTGTCACCCATGATTTTTTTGGTTTCCCACACCATTTTCATTTCTTCTTTGGTGTAACCATTATCTTCAAACACATCAATTTGTGGGATCACATTAAATGCGATCTGTTTTGGATAAACGTTAGTTTCAACAGGACGTCCATTTAATAGTGAAGCGGTTTGTTTAGCTAACTCATCCATTGCAGGTTTACCTGTTCCAGATACAGCTTGGTATGTACACACATTAATGCGTGTTATTCCGACTGCGTCATAAATAGGTTTTAATGCCACCATCATTTGTATCGTTGAACAATTCGGATTAGCGATAATTCCATGGTTTTTATAATCCGCTATCGCATCTGGGTTCACTTCTGGCACGACCAATGGAATATCGTCTACATAACGAAACTCAGAGGTGTTATCAATGACCACACATCCTGCCGCAGCGGCAATAGGTGCATAAATTTTTGAAACACTGGCGCCAGGCGAAAATAGGCCGATTTGTACTTTAGAAAAATCAAATGTCGCTAAATCTTGAACAATCAACGTTTTGTTTCCAAAAGTCACCGTGCTGCCAGCAGAACGCTCACTCGCTAGTGCATAGACCTTACCCACCGGAAATTTCCGCTGATGCAAAATATTTAACATTGTTTCACCTACCGCACCGGTAGCACCTACTACTGCAACATCTACTTTCTTATTCACAAGGAATCCAATCTATAAATTTATATTAAAGCGCCGCAACGACAGCGTCACCCATTTCAGAGGTACCGACTTTAGTCATACCATCAGAATAAATATCCGCAGTACGAATACCTTTATCCAATACCTTACCTACTGCAAGCTCAATTCGGTCAGCCATTTCAGGTTCATTTAATGTGTAACGTAACATCATAGCAACCGATAAAATAGTGGCTAATGGATTAGCGATATTTTTCCCGGCAATATCTGGAGCTGAGCCATGGATAGGTTCATACATGCCTTTACCGCTTTCATCTAATGACGCTGAGGGCAACATACCAATTGATCCCGTTAACATTGAAGCACAGTCTGACAAAATATCACCAAACATATTCGTAGTAACCATTACATCGAATTGCTTTGGCGCACGCACCAATTGCATCGCAGCGTTATCAACATACATATGACTCAACTCAACATCACTATAGTCTTTCGCTAGATCCGTCATCGTTTCGCGCCATAGTTCAGTGCTTTCTAAAACATTAGCCTTATCTACTGAACATAAACGTCCTTGTCTTTTTTGAGCGATATCAAAAGCCACTTTACCAATTCGTTGAATTTCGCTTTCACGATAAACAAGAGTGTTAAAGCCTTCTTTCTCACCATTTTCAAGCGTACGAACACCACGAGGCTGACCAAAATAAATCCCGCCAGTTAATTCACGAACAATCATCAAATCTAAACCAGCGACAACTTCATGTTTCAACGTTGATGCATCCGCTAATTGAGGATATAAAATGGCTGGACGTAAATTGGCGAATAAGTTTAATGCGCTACGTATAGCTAACAGACCTTTTTCTGGTCGTACGCTGATATCTAATGATTCCCATTTATAACCACCGACCGCACCCAATAAAATAGCATCCGCCGCTTTTGATAAAGCCAGTGTTTCATCAGGAAATGGTGTTCCCGTTTCATCATAGGCAGCCCCGCCAATCAAACCATATTCAAGTTCGATATCTAAGCCGTCTTTTTTAAGAGCATTTAATACTTTTATTGCTTCAGCAACAATCTCAGACCCGATACCATCGCCGGGTAATACTGCAATTTTTTTTGTCATTTTTTATTTCACTAAACTTAAATTTAAAATTAATAGGTGTCTAAAATCGGCTTAAGAAAACAACCACGGAGATTGTTTCTGCCTATTTTGCTCATAGCTCTGTATATCATCAGTATGTTGTAAAGTAAGCCCGATATCATCCAAGCCGTTAAGCAAGCAATGCTTTTTGAACGGGTCGATATCAAACGGAACACTCTCACCATTATTCATAGTGATTAGCTGAGCCTCTAGATCGACCGTTAATTGATATCCAGTTTGAGCTGTAACATCAGAAAATAGACGCTCTACAATACTTTCATCAAGCTGAATCGCTAAAATGCCATTTTTGCTCGTGTTATTAAAAAATATGTCGGCAAAACTTGGGGCAATAATAACGCGGATCCCAAAGTCATCTAAGGCCCATACCGCATGCTCACGACTAGAACCACAACCAAAATTTTCACGAGCCAACAATATCGTGCCACCTTTATAGCGCGTTTGATTTAACTCAAACGTTTCATTTAATGGTCGGTTCGAGCAATCCTTACCTGGCTCACCGAGGTCTAAGTAGCGCCACTCATCAAATAAATTAGGCCCAAAACCACTACGTTGAATGGACTTCAAAAACTGCTTAGGAATGATGGCGTCTGTATCTACATTAGGTCTATCTAATGGGATAACGATGCCCTTTTCTACTGAAAATGCTTGCATTGCTTATTTCTTCACTTTAACTGAGTTTGTTTTAGCTTTAATGTTAAATAAAAGCTGACTGGTACAGCCTGACTAATACTTGGCAGTGAGGCTAACGCCATCAATTTGTTAATACCCGGTACTAGGCCATAATCATCGGCATAAATAATAACGGGCTGTGCACTCACTACTGATAATTTAGCGCCAACCAAACGTGTCACTATAACATCAAGCGTCAATGGTTTTAAGACACCATGTAAATCAAGGTTTGCATCTACTGAAAAACGTTCGCTTGCACCCTCAGCAATCGCATCAACAAGATCCGTATCGAGCATTGCTGTAATTGTGGCTGTTGAAAACTTACTCACCTCAAATAAATAGGTCTTCATTCTATCGTCACGAGTTGGAATATGCGTGTCAACACTGGCCAAATCGATGTCTAATATAAATTGGCCTTGCGAATCATAACTACCTTGCAACTGTTTAAATTCATGAATCTCAGCAATATTAGTTTTTTTGATTGAAACAAAATTTAGCTGAGAATCTTTGGCATCAACGACCCAGTCAATTGCATAAGCAGAGATTGGACTTATAGATAAACTAAGTCCTAGCATAGCCATTTTTGTAAATTTAAATATATTCATTTGAATCTCCTTTATTTATTCGGCAGTAGTGACTTCACCATCAACCGATTCATACTCTTTATTAAGGCGTTCAATGGAATCCGTTACATCTTTCTTAGATGTAGATTTAAGCACGATAATTTCCACACGTCTATTTCTCGCCCTGTTCTCTGCCGTATCATTAGTCATGAGAGGTTGTGTTTCAGCGTGACCTTCTAAAACAAACCGTTCTGGCGGCATTTCATTATCAGCCAATAACTGGTGGACAACGGACGTTGCCCGTGATGTTGATAATTCCCAGTTTGAGCGATATCGAGCTGTATTGATCGGTATATTATCAGTGTGACCAGCGACGACTATCCGTCCATCAGTTTTGCTTAATACAAATCGTATTTTATCAAGAATAGGCAAAAACTCTCTATTCAAGTTTGCATCGCCAGATTGGAAAGAACCTTTCTCCCTTATTCTAATAACAATCCTATCGAACTGCGTCTCAACATCAATTAGGCCTTCTTTAATTTCTTCTTTTAACGCCTCTTGAAACTTCAATGATTCTTCCGAAATTTCCTCTTCCTGTTTTTTAGCGGCAATTTCAGCTTCTGCTTCCGCATCCATTTTCACTTTTAAAGCATCTCTAGTCTCATCGATAGTGTCTTGTCGGACTTCTTTTAATGGGGTGGGTCTAGGCTCGCCGGGGCTAAATTCTTGAGCAATAATACTCGTGCCTTTTGGAATTTCATTGGCGGCAACCTCACGTTGAACGCCAAAAGCATTATCTAAAGATTTAACGACCATCTTATATTTCAACGCATCCATTTCAGCAAAGGACAGTAATAAGACGAAGAAACACATTAATAATGACATTAGGTCAGCAAATGTACCCATATATGCGGGTAAGCCGACGGGGGGACATTCCTGCTCTACTGAATCATCTTCTAACTCTTCACTCATTTTGAATTAACTCCTTCCATGGCTAATTATTCAGCAGCCTCAACGCTGTCGCGTTTAGATGGAGGTAAGAAGTTTTTCAATAACTCATCTAATACTTTCGGGTTTTGTCCTTCTTGAATAGCCAGCACACTTTGAATAATGATGTTTTTATTCATTTGTTCTTCTGCGCTACGTAATGCCAATTTATCCGATATTGGTAATGCAAACATATTTGCTACCATCGCACCATAAAGTGTCGTCAATAATGCAACGGCCATTGCAGGACCAATTGATTTAGGATCAGACATATTAGATAACATTTGTACCAAGCCCACGAGCGTACCGATCATACCCATAGCTGGGCCTGCATCACCAATTTGCTTGAATATGTCTTGCCCCATTTTATGACGAGAGACCATTTCGTTCATTTCTGTCGATAGTGCTTTTTTCACTACAGCCGCTTCATGACCATCAACCAGCATACTAATACCACGAGATAATACTGGGTTAGTAATTTCCTGACCTTCTAATGCTAACAGGCCTTCTTTTCGTGCAATACCCGCTAATTCAACAACACTCGCTATTAATACTTCAGGGCTTTCCGCTTTATATAAAAACGCTTTCAATGCTGTTTTCATTGAGCCGATAAACTGCCCTAAGGTGAATCGCATTAAGACAACGCCTATTACACCGCCTATTACTATCATGAATGACGGAGCGTTGATAAAGACCAATGCGCCTGATCCGAGGGCGATGGTCGCAATAATGAGCGCCCAGGCTACTAAAAACCCTATTAATGTAGCTAAATCCACAAATCAATCCCCTTGTGATGAGCGCTGTGTAGCATAACGATATGACGGAATAACAGGACATAAAAAGTATAAAAACTTTCGTGTAATCTTGCCCTGATCATTTAATTTAAAGGGTGATTCTACCCAATACAGACTAAAAAATCTTTTCTATTAATTCAATAGTATTTTTTTCTTTAATTTTTGACGATAAAGTAACCATGCAGGCAGTAACAGTAAAAACGCTAAAATGGCTAACGCTAGCAAAGGCCACAAAATAGGCTGATTCCACTGGTCTTGTGAACTTACTCGTTTCTGCGAATCTACACGTCGATATTTGATCGTATTATTTGCCATCAGGTTTGGTTTTACGTTTTTATTCCAAGCGTGATACAGAGAAAATTGTTTAGGATGGAATCCCCATATCCAAGGAGAATCTTCCGTTAATATATTTAACATTTGTTTGATTATGGCTTGTCTTTCAGCGTTATCTGGCATCACACGCATCAGTTCGAATAAGTGATCAAATTTATCATTTTGGTAGTTAGCGGCATTTTCACCACCTGTAACGGCCTTACTATTCGGACCATATAATAAAAATAGAAAGTTTTCAGGATCAGGATAATCCGCATTCCAGCCCCATTGAAAAAGCTGGGCTTGTCCACTCCGCATTTTATCCTGGAAGCGATTATAGTCAGTACTTCGAATGACGAGTTGTATCCCCAATTTATTAAACTGTTTCCGTAACCAATCAAATTGAGCCTTGGCATCAGGCCCACTTGCTGGGACATCAAAATACAGGGTTAAGGGTTCACCTGTTTCCTGAGATCTACCAGCGGGATAACCTGCTTCATCTAATAGCTCAGCGGCTTTATTTAAAGATTTACGTTGGGCAACATTTTTTTCCCAGTCATACACCTGATGATTAATGCCCGCTTCGCCATCAATATAACCAAAAATACCTGGGGGAATTGGTCCTTGTGCAGGGATACCGCGCCCATTTAAAAATATTGAAATATATTCCTCATAATCAACCGCGATAGAGATGGCCTGACGTATATTTTTTGCAGCATCACTATATCCACCGACGATAGGATCTTGCATATTAAAACCAATATAGGAGGTTGAAGCAGCGATAGCCGTTCTAAGCGCTATCCCCTTTTCTTTCATCGCGTCACTTAAAAGAAACTCACCTTTTGACTCGACTTGAATTGCTTGATCAAAACTATCAGAGCTAATGCCACTAATATCATAATAACCTTGCAGAAATTTATTCCAATATGAGGTATTTTCCTTTTCTAAAGTAAAAATAACTTTATCAATAAAAGGTAGCTTTTTACCCTTATCATCTAATAACCCTAAAGCTAAATCTGTTGTCTCCCCTTCTTCAGGATAATATTCAGGATGATAATTTGAGTTTTTTTCTAGCACCATACGGCTATTTGGATCGTTCTCAGTCAATTGATAAGGACCCGTACCGACAGGATACCAATCTAAGGTAATATTCTTTTTAATTAATCCAGCCTGATCATAAAATGAATCTGCTTCCCATGGGATAGGTGCAAAAAAAGGCATGGCTAGCCAATAACGTAGCTGAGGGTATTTGCCGATGACCTTAATTTGATAGGTATAACGATCAATTACCGATACGCCTGAAATAGCCGTTGCTTGCAAATCTATCGCCTGTCCAGATTGCTTGCCATCTCTTAATAAGGTCGCATATTCCGCTAATCCCTCGATATATTCACTCATTACGCCTAATATAGGGGAATGAAGATCAGGGTGAGCGAGTCGCTTAATTTGATACACATAATCTTCAGCAATTAACTCCCTGCTACTTTGTTGGTCAAAATCAGAAAGTTTATCAATATCGTCTAATTCATCATCGTTCAGTTGATGATATAAAAACGTCCCTTTATCATTTTTTGCAAAGGCTGGATGTGGTTGATAAAGAATATTTGGTTTAATCGTTATTTGATAAATACTATAGGCAGCTTCACTCGTCGCATCTTCCTGACTAAGTTCTATATCTTGTTCATTAAAATAACGTATTGTGGGCAAACTCATGGCTGTCAGAGGTATTAATGTATACGGCCGTTTGAGATAGTGATACTGAAATGGCGGCTCATAAATCTGACCCGTAAAACTCGCCTCATTAGAACTATATGATTTAGCTGGGTCTAAGTGTTTTGGTCGTAAGGTAAATGATGTGTATAAAATCACATCATCATCAGCTTGTTGTGAATACGGTGAATTCACAGCAGGTAACTCACAACCAAGCAAAAAAAATAAAACAATACAAAGATACGATACAAATCGCATGGAATATCCCGTTAATTTACAAATGTACTTCATTATATCTACTTATATATGATGTTGCCTCTTTCAGAAATAAGTAATTTCGGGTATTTTGTAACGTTTTAGAACATAACAAACTAAGGATTAACTATGGGATTTTTACAAGGCAAACGTGTTTTAATTGTCGGGGTAGCAAGTGCACGGTCAATTGCATCAGGTATTGCCCTTGCAATGGCACGTGAAGGCGCCGAACTGGCGTTTACTTACCAAAACGATAAATTAAAATCTCGTGTCGAAAAAATTGCTGAAGAATGTGGCTCAAATCCAGCGCTATTATTCCCATGTGATGTTGCTAGTGATACAGACATAACAGCAGTATTCGAACAATTAGGCCAACACTGGGATGGTTTAGATACGATTGTTCACTCCGTCGCTTTTGCTCCTCGAGATCAATTACAAGGTAGCTATGTTGACAGCGTAAGCCGTGAAGGTTTTGCTACAGCCCACGATATCAGCTCTTATAGTTTTGTTGCTTTGGCTAAAGCAGGTAAAGACATGATGGCTGGACGTAACGGTTCATTATTGACCTTGAGCTACTTAGGTGCAGAACGAGCAATCGATAACTACAATGTTATGGGCGTGGCCAAGGCAAGTTTAGAAGCTAATGTACGATACATGGCTTATTCATTAGGTCCTGATGGTACTCGCGTTAATGCAGTTTCAGCTGGACCAATCAAAACGCTTGCTTCTGCGGGTATTGCAGACTTTAGTAAAAAAATGGCTTTAGGTGAGCAAATATCACCACTTCGCCGTAACGTTACGATAGAAGAAGTAGGTAATGTTGCAGCATTTATGTGTTCAGATTTAGCTTCAGGTGTTACTGGTGAAATTACCTATGTTGACAGTGGCTATAATATTGTTGGTGTTGCTGGTTAAATAATAGAACAATGGATATTGATTAGTCTCAAACTTACTTCTCAGTATCAACAAACAAAAAAGGCGCTATAAGCGCCTTTTTTTTCAAACAAATTAAATCAACTGTTATAGATTTTCTTTATACAGTTTGATCTTTGCTTCTTCTCTTAAGCTATCTATCAATGCTTGTAACTCACTTGCTCCATAAGTCCGCATCAGATGAGACTTTAAGCCATCACGATCTTCTTGTAGTACATCAGCAGGCACACCATCTTTTGCAGAGATAATATTAGCGACAATGTAATTACCATTGTCTGCTGTAAACCCAAGATATGAAGATTCAGTACGCGGTCTAGCAACAGCAAAAGCACGATCTAATACTTGAGAGCTAAGCTCCTTACTCATACGACTATATGATTGAGCTGACTGCCAGCCATTTTCAGAAAATAAGTCATCTGCTGGTATACCAGACTTTAGTTTAGTTAGGATTCCTTCGCCAATCTCACGTGCTTTGTCTCTAGCGCCTGAAAAACGTAGTTGCTCAGTTATAGCTGGTGCAACAGACTCGTATGGTAGTTGGCTTGCAGTGATATGTTTATTTTTATGAATTACCATTAAATCAGATTTACTTAATTCAATCACTGCACTATTCAGATTATTTACTAATACATCTTCACTAAAAGCCACACTTGCAATTTTTTTGTTCGCAGCAATGCCTGTGGTATTACCATCACGCATAAATGCTTGACTCGTTTTTACAGTTAAGCCTAACTCTTCAGCTACGACATCTAGGTTGTCAGGGTTTTCATAGCTTAAGTTAGCAAATTTTTCTGCCTGCTCAAAAAATAAATCTTCTGCCTTCTGACTACGATAAAGTGATTCAATTTCAGCATAAGCATCAGTAAAAGACTTGCCTTCAGATGTTTGAATTGCAGTTAATTTGATTAGGTGATAACCGAACTCAGTTTTAACAGGTTCACTCACTTCACCAATATTTGTCATTGAAAATACAGTTTCTTCAAAAGTAGGATCCATTACCCCACGTTGAAATAAGCCTAAATCTCCGCCTTCTGCAGCAGAACCCGTATCTTGCGATAACTCTGCAGCTATCACAGCGAAGTCTTCGCCCTGCTCAAGCCTTTGTGTTATTGATTCTAACATTGGCATTGCTTCAGCTTCATCACCTTCAATTAAAATGTGACTTGCTTGACGTTGCTCTGGACCAACAAACTGTTCTTTATTTTTTTCGTAAAAATCTTTAAGTAATTCGTCATCAACAGCAATATTTTTACTTAACTCAGCAACCGACAATTCAACATAGTTCACCACTAACTGTTCAGGCGCCATATAGTTAACTAGATGCTCATCATAATAACTACGCACGGCATCATCCGTCACTACAACCTGATCTACCTGATCTAGTGCCGCAATAACACCATAAGCAATCTCGCGAGTTTGATTTTCTAATCGTAAAACTGTATTCAAAGCAGAATCAGTAACAATCACCGAGCGCTGTGTATTTTCTGCTAACTCTTGTGTTAACACATCCACACGTAATTGTGATTCATATTGAGCAGGATTTAAACCAACACGGGCAAGCGTCATTGAATAAACGTCGTTATCAAATTGACCATCTTTTTGAAATGCAGCCGTGGATTTAATAATATTAAATAGCGCTTCATCAGTAACTCGCTGCCCCAAATCATGTCCAGCTGAAATAAGAAGCTTTTGCTCAATAAGACCTTCAAGCACATTCTGTTTTACAGCAATATCATCAAACATCGTAGGATCAAAATTCTCTCCCATTATATTTCTCATACGATCACGATATTGCTGTAACGCTTTTTGATACTCAACCTGCTGGATTGGTTGACCATTGACTTCAGCCACAATGACATCAGACGGACCAGTTAAATAGGAGTTAACGCCCCATAAAGCAAATGGAATACTAATTAAGCCTACAATAAACCATGCAACCCAACCTTGGGCTCGTTCACGAATAAAATGCAACATAGAATAGGACCTTCAAGTAAATAAGAATGTTTTTAATTTGCACCGAAAAAAGATGCAAAAAAAAAGGCGCATAAAAAATGCGCCTTTTTCGATATATGGCGGAGCGGACGGGACTCGAACCCGCGACCTCCGGCGTGACAGGCCAGCATTCTAACCAGCTGAACTACCGCTCCATTTTCCTTGGTGGGTGCTGAGGGGTTCGAACCCCCGACCCTCGCCTTGTAAGGGCGATGCTCTCCCAGCTGAGCTAAGCACCCCAAGAAAAAAAACTAGTTTACAGCATCCTTTAAGGCTTTGCCAGCTTTAAATGCTGGAATTTTTGCAGCTGCAATTTGAATCTCTTCACCAGTACGTGGGTTACGACCAGTGCGAGCTGCACGGTCACGTACAGAGAATGTTCCAAAACCAACCAATGTTACTTGATCACCACTACTAAGTGCTTTTGTAACCGCACCAGTCATACCATCTACAGCTAGAGCCGCTTTCGCTTTTGAAATGTCAGCAGCAGTTGCAATAGCATCAATCAATTCAGATTTATTCAAAATTTAATTCCTCATCTCGTTAATACTTAATTATATTTATTTTCTCGACCCAAGCCTGATGGCCTAATAGGGAATGGCTATCTAACTACAGCAAAATCAGAGTGTCAAGTCTTTGCTTATATTACTTATCGTCTTAGCTGAGCACCCTTTTTGTGTAGAAGTCTTATCCCCCTCCTATTATCACCAAATACTTAATCTTTTGATGATTCCAGCCATGCACGTGTTATTTCCACATACTGAACCACTGTAAGGGTTTCTGGTCGCTGTTCCAAATCGATTCCTGTTGCCACTAAAATCTCAAGTCCGACTAGGTTTTTCAAGGTGTTAGCAATGGTTTTACGTCGCTGCGAGAACGCTTGTGTGACGACTTGACCTAATGCTTGTATATCGACCTCACCACCAATACGTTCAGCTAGAGGATGTAGATAAATTATAGCTGATTCAACTTTAGGAATAGGGTCAAAAGCTTCTGGTGGCACTATAAATAATAGTTCAGCCTGACATCTATATTGAACCATAATACTCAAACGTCCATATCGCTTAGTGCCGGGTTGCGCACAGATACGTTCTACAACTTCACGTTGAAGCATGAAAATCATATCTTGAATACAGTCAGATTGGTCGAGTAAATGAAACAACAACGGTGTTGTAATGTTATAGGGTAAGTTACCTATGATTCTTAATTTTTCCTGTTGATTTTGTAAATCTCGGAAATTAAACGTTAGTGCATCCGCTTGATGAATTGATAAATGAGGGTAAATAGCTAAACGCGCTTCTAACAATGGAACTAGATCGCGATCCAGTTCGATAACATCTAACTGATCACCACTTTGTAATAATGGAATTGTTAACGCTGCTCGGCCGGGACCAATTTCAACTAAGTGCTGACCTAACTGCGGATCAAATGCGGCAACAATATCATCAATGATACTTTGGTCTTGTAGAAAGTTCTGACCAAATCGTTTTCGTGCTTTCGGATAGCGTTTTTCGCTCATTATTGTTGTTTACTCTTTATCATAGTATTCGCCATATCAATAGCGGTCTGTAGGCTACTTATTGTTGCTTTCCCCGTACCAGCAATGTCCAGTGCAGTACCATGGTCCACTGACGTTCGAATAAAAGGCAAGCCGAGCGTTACATTCACGGCTCGCCCAAAACCCTGATGCTTAAGTACGGGCAAACCTTGATCATGATACATCGCTAGCACAACATCAAAATTGTTTAATTTATCCTGAACAAATATTGTATCTGCCGGCCATGGGCCAGATAAATTAATGCCCTGTTTAGTTAGCCGTTCAATAACAGGTGAAATAACCTCTATTTCTTCAGTACCGAGGTGTCCGCCCTCTCCTGCATGTGGATTCAAGCCACAGACTGCAATCCTTGGTGAAGATAATCCTTGATGAATGATTTCTATGACGCGCGTTAATGAGGCTTGAGTAATCGCTTCGCTCACCATTTTTAATGGTAAATGTGTTGTAGCTAATGCCACACGCAATGTAGGCGTCGCCAACATCATGACGACTTGTTCAACACCTGCACCATCGGCAAAAAATTCTGTGTGACCACTAAATGCAAACTCAGCATCATTAATAACACCTTTATGGACAGGTGCCGTGACGACGGCATCAAATGTTCCATCCAGACAACCATCTAAAGCCAGCTGAAGTGTATTTAAGACATATGCTGAATTAAGGCTATTTAATACTCCCGCCAGCACTGGTTCAGCTAATTCTATAGGCAGATAGCGTAATGTTCCTTCTGCTGGCACCGTTGCTGGTTTTGAAAGGTCCGTTAATTCCAATTTAATCGGTATACCTAATTGTTCGGCACGTTGCTGTAATAATTGAGGATCAGCGATAACGACTAATTCACAGCTTTGCTGATGTTGTGCTAATTGTATACAGAGGTCTGGACCAATACCTGCTGGTTCACCAGCGGTGAGGGCTATTCTGTGGCATATATTCAAAAGTCACGATACTCTACATAAGACTCATCACGGAGTTCACGTATCCAACTCTCAAGATCTTCTTCAATTTTACGTTGACGAATTTCGGCTCTTGCTTTGTTACGCTTGAATTCTTCCGCCATATTTTGCTCACGACGATCATCAATTTTAATTAGGTGCCAACCAAAGCGACTCTTGAATACTTCACTAATGTCACCGATGGACAATTCATCCATTTTCTCTTCAAATTCAGGCACCATTGCGCCAGGACTACTCCATCCTAAACTTCCGCCTTCAATAGCAGAGCCAGTATCATCAGAATGAGCTCGAGCTAATTCTGCAAAATCATCTCCATTTAAAACCCGCTCTCGTAATAGTTCTAAGCGTTTTTCAGCATCATTGTCTGTTGTTAACTCATTAGTCTTAATCAAGATATGTCTGGATAAGGTTTGTTTAACTAAATGAGTTTCTTCGCTTTTTTTATTTTTCACCATCACTAAATGATAGCCACTGCCACTGCGTAGAGGCTTACTTACTTCGCCCACCTTTAAGTCCGGTACAACATCAGAAAATAATGAAGGTAACTCATTTAGTTAAACAAACCTTATCCAGACATATCTTGATTAAGACTAAT
>CAXBIM010000018.1:0-49166 GCA_963975785.1 uncultured Methylophaga sp. | reverse complement strand
AAGTAACCAGAACTGAATTTAAACAATTTGTGAATGGACTTTCACTTCAGAGTAAATATGTTCAGGTTGTAGAATGGTTACCTAAAATAAAAGCTGAACAGCGTACTGAGTATGAAAAGTCTCAGGTTAAATACTATGGTGAAGGTTTTACAATAACTGAAGCTCAGTCAAAAGGGGTTATTGTTCCCGCAACAAAAAGAGGCGTTTATTATCCAATTACTTTTATTGAACCTGAATGGGACAATGACTTAGCAAAGGGGTTTGACCCAAGTGCCTCACCAGCTGCGAAAGGTGTTATTAGGAAGGCGATATTATCAGGCACAAGCCAAGGTAGAGGGCCGGTTGAAATCGTGCGAAATAGTGGGTTTACTCATGCCTTTATTGTCTACAAGCCTGTGTTTATGAGGATGGATGGCACTAAAACACTTGACCCGAGTGAAGCTGAGGTGCTTGGCTTTGTTAATGTCGTCGTTAGAGTTGAAGACTTTATTAGCAATATCGTTGGCTCAGATGAAACGGCTAACTTTAATCTTCAATGGCTAGATACTGAAACAGGACAGTACTATTTCGATAGTAATATCCAAGAACAGGCACCATTCAAACACGTTATTGATATTCATCTTTCTGGCAGAAATATGAAATTGATTTTTACGCCAACCGATACGTTTGTAGAACAGTCTGGTATGCAAGTCGTTGACATAGCCCTAGTCACAAGCTTAATTTTAGCTAGTTTATTTTTGATATTAATTCTCAATATCACTGCACGAACATCGCGTATAAAAAGTGAAGTTAAATTACGAACTGAAGAGTTAGAAAAACTCAACCTGAAATTAGAGCTTTTATCTAATAAGGATGTGCTGACAGAATTATTTAACAGGCGGTATTTTGAAAGAGTACTGCAAGATGAATTTGAACGTTCACGACGTTATAACAGCTCGTTTGCTTTGATTATGTTTGATATCGATAACTTTAAAAATATTAATGATCAATATGGTCACCCTTGTGGAGATCAAGTGATTAAAGCTGTTGCTAGTTATTTATTCGATACGAGTCGTTCATCTGATGTGTTATCTCGAATTGGCGGTGAAGAGTTCGCACTTATTCTACCAGCTCAATCAGAAAAGCATATCATGAGTATTATTGAGCGCATGCGTGTGGATATGAGCAATATTGAGGTGAAATATGATGAACACACCGTTCAGTTCACTTGTAGTTTTGGTATTGCGATCTTTGATGAGCATGTTAAAGACATTCATATGCTTATAAAAAGAGCCGATCAAGCTATGTATAAAGCAAAACTGACTGGTAGAAACAAAACTATATTGTTTTCAGTCCAGTAAATTCAATACAAAACAAATAATTCAAACGGTTCGGCATCAATACTACCCGCTTTAATTTATTCAAGCTCAATCGATGAACGTATTAGTAAAAAAACAGTCAATATAACTAATCAAGTTATTCAAGAGCGAACATTATGAATAAACTTAATCTTCTAGTTTCTTTGACAGATAAGAATAGGCGAAGAGAAGATCGACGCAGTAATTCTCGACGTATAATTAAATATGCTTTTGGTAGTGATAAGTGGGTATTGGTAGTTCGGTCTTCTTATACGTTCTGGCCAAAAGAAGATCGTCGTGCTCAAGAACGCCGAAGTATCACTCGTCGAATGGTTGAGCGTAGAATTCAGTTACGAAAATATCGTCGAAACCCACTTCGTCAAAGAGTGTTGGGCAAACATCATCAAAGTCAGATGTTGAGTGAGGAAGAAAGAAAAATGCTCAATGACCTGAGTCGCCGTTTTTAAGGTTTAAACTTTCAGCCAGAGTGGCTTAACTTATCTTTGGGCCACCTTTGTAACGCTCTAGTGTCTGTGGCAATCGATTTTATGATGCGCTATTGTGACAATTCCAACAAAATTGAAAAGAAGCGTCATTTATTTCTCGACAATTTTTACAAACCCACGTTACATCATCTTCATCACTAAATGATTCAGAGATTACCTGCATAGCCTTCTCATAATCAAAATCATGGATGACCCAAAGTTCAAGCCAAGTTTCATGTGGCACAAGATCACCCGCTGCTCCTGCAGCAAATTCATTTTTTAGCATGATGGCAATACCAGCATTTTCAACTAAGTTTTGAATGTTGTGGACTAAATAACGATTTTCATTGGTGTAGAGTAATTTCATAAGTCGTAATTTGCTCAATCAAGGACACTGTATGTTCATTACAAACTGAGGCTCTTTATCATCTAAGGAATCAACTCTTCTGGTTTCATCCTTGATTTTTTTGCTAGACGCCAACGATATCCGAACAAAGATACCGATGGCGTCTAACTCATTTTTCAATGTTAGTTAGCGTAATTTTCTACTAAATAAGTTTAATGCCAACTGATAACCTAGTTGAGCAGTTTGGGCATCATAACGACCGCCATCTCCCTCATCACGCATAAATGCATGGCCAGCATTGAATTCATGCCATGTGAAGCTAATGTCAGTTTCGCTTAGCGTTTTATGAATTTTTGCAAGGCCAGCAGGTGGGACATGGTTATCTTGCTTGCCCCAAATCATTAACAGCTCACCTTTAATATCATCTAAACGTTCCATGCTATGTTGGCCTGGTGTATTTGGAATAACTTGAATGTGTAAGTCAGTAGCATAAAAACATGCCGTCCCTTTAACTTCAGGTTGTAATGCTGCACGGAAGGCTAAATGTCCACCAATACAGTATCCCATTGCACCTATGTGACCATTGCACCACTCTTGTTGTTTCGCAAATTCAATCAAGGCTACGTTATCAGAATCATAGCCTTGTACATCTTTTGCTTCTTTGTCGGCATTACCTTTTTCACGACCGGCATCGTCATAGCCCAATACTGTGCCAATAGGGTTCAATTCATGAAACACTTCAGGCACCATTACTGCGTAACCGTGGCTTGCCATCAATTTTGACGCACGTTCAATAGGACCAGTTTGTTGAAAAATTTCTGAATAAAACAAAATAGTAGGGTAACTACCTTCGCCTACAGGTCGGTGAATATAGGTACGCATCACACCTGTTGGTGTGTCTAGGTCAGCGAAATGGCTTTGTACGTTCATGATCAGCTCTCAAGATTGGTTTTTAAGAATGTATTTATATGTAACATATAAAAGTAGGGATATTGTACAACGATTCATGTGTTCATCCTTCTATCAATATAATGAAAGATGAAACGAGCACAAAATAACGGTTAAATCTTGTGTATGTGGTGACTAAACATCATTTCAAAACAATTAAAGTGAACCTTACAGAAGTCTATTCGGTAATTAATGGAGTTCAACTTTTTTTTCGTAACCGAGTTTGCGAGGGGTTTTCACCAAATAGTTGAGTATAGTCATGTGCAAATTGCCCTGCATGCCAAAATCCCCATCGTTCAGCAATCCTTAGAATCGTTTCATCATCTCTAGCACCAGAAAGTAAAGTCCGTCTTACGGCATTCAAGCGTGAAGTGCGTAAGTAACGTAATGGACTTACCCCCAAAACATCTTCAAAGCTATATTGTAAGGTTCGACGACTGACATGAACCAGTTCACAAAGCTCAGTGATCGTAATCTGTTTGTTTGGATGCGACAGAATATGTTCTTTAACTTTAGTCACAACCGCCTGTCGTTTAGCAAAGCTAGGTGACTGTCTACGATCCGTGTCATCTTGTTGAAGAATATCTAGCATGGCAAGAAGTAGCATGTCTTCTTGCAGCGCTCCTACTGAATTAGTGTTAGCTGGCTTTATAAAGTGATTTAATAAGTATTTTAGTTGGCTGATCTTCTGAGGAGACCAATCACGCATGGGGGAATCAAGCAATGATAAATTAAAATCAATATCTTGTTTCTCTGCAACTTCCAAAAGTGCATTTTGGCTAACCACAACGCCATAGATATTAAATTGTTCAGGTGTGACTAATTCAAACTCTGTATTTCCTGGTCGTATCATCAAGGTTTGCTCATTAACATTATGACCATTAATGCGACATGGCTTTTTATCTGCTGAAAAGCCTAACCATATTGAATCTGGACTAACATTGCATTGTTGACGAATAGCTTGGCTGGTGTATTCGCGAAAAGCATGAACATTGCTGAGTGAGACTTCACTAATTTGGCCATAAAACTCACCATGACTGATTTGATCGTATTGTTGCTGCCAACCTTTTAAATTATGTGCTTGTTCATCCGCATCAGCGGCTTCAAGCATGCGCCATTTAGGATTTATCAGGTCCGTATTTTCTGCATCTTTTATTTTATTATTTTCAAGGTCTTTTGAGTTTTTGGACATAACTCTCACAATACATCAAATAAGTAATTGAATGCTAATAAAAAATAAAGTTTGCCGAATCTTGATATTCAGTTGATATAGCTCTCTGATACAGTTTAGTCACCTGAACGGCAAACTTTTCCATTTTGGAATTTAGGGACAATTATGCAACATGCTTATCGTTACATGCTGGGAATAAAAACCTATCAATTCCGTGATTTGGCGGACTTAATGGCAAAGGCAACACCTTCGCGATCAGGGGATAGACTGGCTGGTGTCATCGCTGAAAGTGCAGAAGAGCGTGCTGTGGCACAATTGTTATTAGCTGAAGTGCCATTAAAAACCTTTCTTAATGAAACCTTGGTTCCATATGAAAAGGACGAAGTTACTCGTCTTATCATTGATGACCATGATTCCGAAGCATTCAACACTATTTCACATCTTACAGTAGGTGATTTTCGTAACTGGTTATTATCTGACGAAGCAACAAGTGATGTGCTGACTGCTATTAGAATGGGAATCACACCCGAAATGGCTGCTGCAGTGAGTAAAATTATGCGTAATCAGGATTTGATACTGGTTGCTAAAAAGTGTTCAGTTATTACGGCTTTTAGAAATACCATTGGTTTGCCTAAACGACTGTCAACACGATTACAGCCTAATCATCCGACGGACGATGTTAACGGCATTGCTGCAAGTATTTTAGACGGGCTGTTATATGGCAGTGGTGATGCGGTAATAGGTATTAATCCTGCCACAGATAATGTTGCTCAGGCATCGCATTTGATGAGATTGATGGATGATGTGATTTCTCGTTATGAAATTCCAACCCAATCATGTGTACTAACTCATGTTACTAATACCATTGAATGCATCGAACTGGGTGCTCCCGTTGACTTGGTATTTCAGTCTATTGGTGGTACAGAACAAACTAATAGCAGTTTTGGCTTCAATCTAGCCATACTTGCTGAAGCTCAGCAAGCAGCTTTGTCACTCAACCGAGGCACGGTCGGTAACAATCTTATGTATTTTGAAACAGGACAAGGCAGCTCATTATCTGCTAACGCCCATCATGGTTTAGATCAACAAACCTGTGAAACGCGAGCTTATGCCGTTGCTCGTAAGTTTAACCCCTTGTTGGTTAATACGGTGGTTGGATTTATCGGTCCTGAATATTTATTTGATGGTAAAGAAATCATCCGTGCCGGTTTAGAAGACCATTTTTGTGGCAAGTTATTGGGTCTGCCAATGGGCTGTGATGTCTGTTACACCAATCATGCAGAAGCCGATCAAAATGATATGGATAATTTACTGACATTATTATCAGCTGCTGGCTGTACCTTCGTGATGGGGATTCCCGGTTCAGATGACATTATGCTTAATTATCAAACCACATCATTCCATGATGCCTTATATGCACGACGAGTACTGGAACTGGGCGCTGCCCCTGAGTTTGAATGCTGGTTGGAGAAAATGCAGATCATGAATAACGCAGCCAAAGCTGATTTAAATCATCAATTTCCACCTGCCTTTGCAAGAGCATTGACAGCATTACCATCAAGATAAGTACAAGGAGTTCATGTGGAAACCAGTATGAATGATCCAAGTGAAACGCCAAAAATGACTAGCCAAAAAAATGGTGTGACGGATAATCCATGGCAGTTACTTCGTGAATTTACTGCAGCTAGAATCAGTCTTGGTCGTAGTGGTGTCAGCATTCCTACTTCTGAGATGTTAGCTTTTCAATTAGCCCATGCCCAAGCACGTGATGCAGTGCATACACCGCTTAATTTTGATGAGTTACAGCAACAATTAGGCGAATTAACGACGCAATTCCCAAAGCTTATGAGTAGCAAAGCTATCACCTTACATAGTCAGGCAATTGATCGAACGGTATATTTACAGCGTCCTGATTTAGGAAGAAGTTTAGAATCGAAATCGGTTAAAAAACTTCAAAAAGCAGCCTCACAATACACCTATAACTTAGCTATTGTTGTGGCTGATGGATTGTCTGCAACGGCTATATATCAAAATGCATTGCCCTTTATACAACTATTACTTGAAGCACTTCAACAAGATGAACAGCCTTGGACCTTGGCACCGATAACACTAGTAGAACAAGGCCGTGTCGCGATTAGTGATGAGGTGGGTGAATTATTAAATGCCGATCTGGTACTGATGTTAATTGGCGAGCGTCCTGGTTTAAGTTCACCTGACAGTATGGGGCTTTACCTAACGTGGGCGCCACGAGTTGGGCTCAACGATTCCAGCCGAAATTGTATTTCAAATGTACGGCCACAAGGGCTTATCTATTCAGCCGCTGTTCAAAAATCAATGTATCTCCTTAGAGAATCTCGCCGGTTAAAACTATCTGGGGTAAATCTAAAAGATCGAAGTACGGCAATTGGGCAGGATAAGACCACTGGCGACACCATTGAACATGAACAGCATTCTTCACCTACTCACTTTTTAAGTGAGTAGTTTTTTCATCAACTAGCTATATAAGGATTGACTATGACGACACCACATCATGATTATCTTGCCAAGCGGCAATTAAAAAAGGGGACTGCTGGCTGGATATTGTTGGCAGGTTTAGGCGTTTCTTACGTTATTTCCGGTGATTTTGCTGGCTGGAACTTTGGTATTGCTCAAGCCGGTTGGGGTGGGTTTGCTATTGCAGCTGTATTAATGGCAATAATGTATATGACCTTA
This sequence comes from uncultured Methylophaga sp., assembly GCA_963975785.1. GTDB lineage: Bacteria > Pseudomonadota > Gammaproteobacteria > Nitrosococcales > Methylophagaceae. The sequence goes on along the minus strand of CAXBIM010000018.1, from coordinate 42,167 downwards.
GTATTATCGTTGGCAGAAATGTCTGCAGCTATTCCTGCTGCAGGTGGTGGTTATAGCTTTGCTAGACAAGTTATGGGACCTACGGGGGGCTTTATCACTGGGCTTGCTGTATTAATTGAGTATGCCTTGGCACCAGCCGCTATCGTTATTTTTATCGGTTCTGCAGTGGAGTCACTGATAGGCATAAATGGACCCTGGGTCTATGCTGCATTTTATCTTGTCTTTATAGGTATTCATCTAGCTGGCGTAGGGGAAGCACTCAAGGTGATGATGGTCATTAGTGCCTTAGCTGTTCTAGCAATTGTTGCAACAGGTATTGCTCTAATTGGTCATTTTGATGTCAATAACCTATTTGATATTGCAGCTGCTGATGGTATGTCTGAATTGCTACCATTAGGTTGGTATGGTGTTTGGGCTTCATTACCATTTGCAATGTGGTTATTTTTAGCGGTTGAAGGCGTGCCGCTCGCTGCTGAAGAAGCAAAAGATCCGGCAAAAGATGTACCTAAAGGCATAATCGGCGCAATGGTCTTTTTACTGTTTACAGCATTATTGGTTGTTGTATTGGTACCGGGTGCAGCAGGTGCAAAACTAATTAGTGAAAGTGCCGTGCCATTAGTTGATGCTTTGAGCTTTACTGGTATGACGTCATTGGCAACATTAGTCAATGTCCTCGCTCTGGCTGGTTTGGTTGCTTCTTTCTTTTCCATTATCTACGGTTATAGTCGATTAGTATTTGCATTATCACGTGCCGGTTATCTTCCTAAAGGACTATCCGTTACGACTGGACGTAAAGTACCTGCAAGAGCATTGATTGTACCGGGTATTTTAGGATTTCTTGCTTCATTGAGCGGTGAAGGGGACTTGATGCTAGCAATGGCAGTTGTTGGTGCAACGTTGTCTTATGCACTCATGGCCTTGAGTCATATTATGCTACGCATTAAACAACCTGAGTTGAATCGTCCATATAAAACACCCGGTGGTGTTTTCACATCTGGAATTGCATTGGTATTGTCATTAATTGCCTTAACAGGTGTGTATGCCTTTGACCCACGTGCCTTCTTTTACACGCTCGTATTATTTGTAATAGGCGTTGTTTATTATTTTGCCTATAGCCGTAATCACCTTGTTGCTAAGTCAGCTGATGAAGAGTTTGCCATGTTGGCTGAAGCTGAATCAGAATTGAATGTTGATGATTATAATCAAAAAGTAGTTACAGAATCTAATTAAACACAGTTAGATATAAGATTATATATCGTATTTAACCGATTAATATTTAAGCATTATTTTATTTTAACAATCATACGTATTCGAATGAGATAACAACTATGTTATCTCATTCGGTTTATTCAGTAATAAACAGATAAAGCTCTTATTTGTTTAACTTCTATAATTTGGAAACTAATTTTATGAAAAAATCGATTACAACACTGATTATGGCATCAACACTTTGTCTTTCTGCAACTTCCGCTTTTGCTGAAGGGGCATTTGATAAAGAAAACTTCAGCGCTAACATTGCACTTACATCTAACTATCTATTCCGTGGTATCACTTTATCAAATGGTGACGGCGCTGTGAGTGGTGGTTTTGATTGGGGATATGAAGGCATTTATGCTGGTATCTGGGCCAGCTCTATTGATGCTGTAGAAACAGAATCATTTGAAGTGGATTATTATGGAGGTTATGCCAGTGAGATTAATGGTATTTCATACTCATTGGATGCCATTTATTATGATTACCCTGGTGAAGAAGGGAGTCCAACGGCTGATTTAGCTTATTATGAATTTGGTGGTTCATTAGGTTATACCTTTGCAGCAAGTATGGATCCAACAGTTGGCATTTCAGTAATGCACTCACCCGATTTTTATGCTGAAACAGGTTCTGCCACAGCAATTGAAGGTTCGTTTGACGTGAGCTTACCAGCTGAATTTGGTTTGGGTTTCTATTATGGTAACCAAGACTTAGATGAAAAGTATTACGCTATAGATGGCTACAATTACTATGGTGTTACTCTGTCAAAATCAGTAGGCATTTTTGATTTAACCGTTGGCTATAGTGACACTGATAGTGATGGCGATACCTTCCAAGGAAGTAAAACGGACGAAGTTTATTTCACTGTTGGTGCCTCTATTTAATCAAAATAGACAATTAGCATAGAGCTGATAAATAAAGCCCTGGATCTCCATAGAACTGGGGCTTTTTTTATGAATCAGGCCTTATTTCATTCAGCTAAGAAGTTATAAATAGGGTGAGAGTAGACTCACTAGTGAATCTCTCAACCTGATGGGTATAGACCTATTTTCTAGCTCTCTTCGGTTAAGGCGATTGCTTTTTAAAATGCTATCATTGAAATGTGTTCTAATTAAGGCGTTCATCTCGACTGAAAAAACTTCGATGCCCACTTCATAATTAAGTCGTAAGCTACGCGGATCTAAGTTTGCTGAGCCAACCATGCAATATTCATGATCAACACATAATAGTTTGGAATGGCAAAAGGGTGGGGCTTGATAAAAGATTTCAATGTTTAATTGTAAAAGTTCACTCAGTGTATTTCGATTGGCCCAATGCATATAAAAGAGATTATTCTTCTCTGGAAGCACTATACGGACTCTAACGCCACGAAGTGCAGCTGACTGTAGTGAGGAAATTAATTCTCTGCTTGGCACGAAGTAGGGGGTCATTATCTCGATACTTTCTGATGCGGTAGCAATAACGGCTTGGATGGTGAGAGCTAAAAAGTCCATGTCATCACCAGGACCATCAGGAATCACTCGGCAGGGTGTATCACCATTAGTCGTAATGCTCGCCTTAACATCATTCTTTAACTGTTCGCCCGTTGCCAACAACCAATCATCATAAAAAAGTTTACTCAAATCGTTAACAAATGGGCCACGGAAGGAAAAATGAATGTCTGAAATCTTTCGAGGTTTATTGGTTAAAGATATGTTGTCATCACTGATGTTCATACCACCAGCAAAAGCAAGATCATTGTCAATAACAAGCAATTTTCTATGATTACGCATATTGAGATAAAAATTAGGTGGGAACAAACTTGGTGGCAAGAACTTGGCTACAGGTACATTATTTTTCATCAATAAGCTTGAAGCTTTTGGCCACGAGTAAAGCTCGCCAATACCATCAACAAGCACTCTCACATCGACGCCGCGCTCTATCGCTTCTGAAAGAGCATTAATAAATGCACGACCCGTCTTGTCGGTGTTTAATATATAAGTTGTAAGGAGAACGCGGTTTTTAGCCTGTTTAATCGCTTCGAGCATTGCAGGGTAGGCTTGTTCACCATTGTGAAATACTTCGATGGTATTACCCTGACATAGCTCGGTGCCAGTAATATGATAGCCAATGGCTCGGATGCCTTTCTCAAACTGTCCTTGGGGTATTGACCTTTTTAAACCAAATTCATAGCCAATTTTGAAAAGACGACGATTTAGATTACGGGCACGTGAGCGAACGCGGTTGATTCCAAATAAAAAGTAAGCAACGGGGCCACCAAAGGGAATGAATATACATGCCATGATCCAACCTAAGGCTGAACGAGTATCCCGTTTGTAAAGTAGGATGTGATAGACACTGTAAATTGCCGGTGTTAAGTGCATTGAGATTAACAAATATACCAATACTTTATCCAAGATGTGATTCCTCATTAATATCTTGTATTCAGAAATATCAGACTTATATTACAGCGATATTTTGTCTCCATTGCCTTTTTATTTAGAAAAGTTCTTATCTTGAACTGTTTGTGATGCACTAAAATGGCGCGTAACTGGGTCGATTTATATAAAAGATAAACAGTTAATGAGCACTGATTTGTAGTTATTACTATGACTATTAGGGTTTTAACTTTTGGCGTGATAAATGCAGCTATGATGAATTAGCTATTATTAGAGCGTAATCCACAAATATTAAGTTAGGACATCTAACTTAATATTTGTGGATGCATTTTTATTGGACATTTTATTGAGTAGAAGATGCATAACCGAAAATATTTGTTTAACTCTGGATTATCAATGCAATCTACTTGTTGTTTTGCAGTAGAAGGTAAAACATTTGATTTTACTTAAGTCCACTTTAGATGAAAATTCATCTGTAGATCATAAAGACGTTACTGCTGACTACAAAGGCTGTATCTTATCCTCAGTATTTCAGCCGATTATCAGCATTCCACATCAGCGTGCTGTTGGATATGAAGGACTTGTGAGAGGCAAAACTAGGAAAGGCGTAGAATGTTCACCAATAGATATTTTTACACTTCCAGAGTCCAGTAGTGAGCATCTTTCATTAGATAGAATATGTCGGTTACTCCATATTCAGAATTTTTCAAAACAACATTTAGACAATGAGTGGATTTTTATTAATTTGGACTCGATGTGTTTGGCTAATGAAAAACCTACACCAGGTTTTATGGATAGAGTATTTTCGATCTCTGGAATAGCTCCACATCGTGTTGTCATTGAGATCTTAGAAAGTGAAATCAATGATCAAGCTTATTTAAAAGATCTGATTAGCCACTTTAGAGACATGGGCTGTTTGATTGCTATTGACGATTTTGGTGCAGGCCATTCTAACTTCGATAGAATTTGGGAACTAGAACCCGATATTGTCAAAATTGATCGTAGCTTAATACAACGTGCAGCAATAAATTCGAAGGTTAAACGTATTTTATCGGGCATGGTTTCTCTCATCCATGAAGCTGGTAGCCTAGTCATTATTGAAGGTGTCGAAACAGAGTTAGAAGCACAGACGGCGATAGAGGTGCATGCCGATATGTTACAAGGCTTTTATCTTGCTAAACCATCTGCCAAGATTAATCATCAATGTTTTAGAAATACCATTCAACATATTCTTGCATCACAGCAACAAACGCGAAATAAAACTAACGATGTAGTGACACAACATTCTCAAGAGTTTCAAGTCCTATTTAGAAAAGCAGTGAGAAAATTCAGGTCAGTGATGCAACTCAATGACTTTGCCCAAGTTATATTTCAAAATGAGCGTGTCGTACGGTGTTTTGTATTAAGTAAAGTAGGGTATCAAATAGGTCAGAGTATTCATTCTAATTCTTATAATGAACAATTACACCGCCGTTTTATTCCTCTCATCTCAGCTGAAAATGCGAACTGGTCTCATAAACACTATCATTTTCTTGCTGTGCAGAACCCATATGTTATTCAAGTAAGTCGTCCTTATTTATCTATAGCTGGGGCTAATTTATGTATTACGGTCTCACTAGCAATTGAAATTGACCGTGAGATTTATGTTATTTGTTGTGATCTAGATTGGCAAGAAGATTAACTTTATTCTTTTGGTAAAAGAACCTAGATGAATAGACGTTATTTATAAAATGAAAAACGGGTATCACAAACATAATGTTCAATGGCAGAGTGAAGCCGAACAAGGAGAATGTTTTTATGGTTACTTTATGGCTAGAGATATTTAAAAAATATAAGCTCATACTCTTACCTTTAGGGTTCGTTTTAATATTAGATTTGTCATTATTAGTGATGAACTATGTGATTTCTGCTGAATTAGATGTTGCGTCTGAGCATATTAATATCGCTGGTCGTCAGAGAATGTTGTCCCAGAAAATAACTAAAGATCTTGTGTTAATAGATTTTAAGTTAAGTCGACATGAAAACTATTTAGAGCATAAAAAAGCATTGCTAACATCGATAAGTTTATTTGATGAAACATTAACTGCCTTTATTGCTGGGGGAGAGGCAACAAGTGCATCGGGTCTCAAGATTATGCTGGATGAACAGTTTGATAAAGGGATAATAAATATCCTCAATGAAGCTAGTAAATTGTGGAAGCCCATTCGCGATGACTTGAATAGTATTATTAACGAACAATTTTATCCTACTCAGATTGATATCTTAATTCGAAGATCCACAGATGCCAATTTATCGTTATTAGCATTAATGAACGACTTAACGAATGAATTAGAGCTAAAGGCTAAGCAAAAAACGTATTTATTAAGAGCAGTGCAGACCGTGGTTGTTATCATGATCTTGGTGTCATTTACGATTGCTACGTTGAGGCTTGTACGTCGGGAACGCTATTACAATAAATTGATGGAGAATAGTGCCGATATTTTGCTCGGTATTGATGTTTTTGATGGCAATGTTAGCTTTATTAGCGCGTCAGTTTATTCCTTGCTACACAATCCAGAGCGATATTATCTAGGTAAACCTGCCATTAGGTTATTTACATCTAGAACAGAAAGAGCGGTATTAGGCTATTTAGCGTTTGCAAGAAAAAACCGTGTACTTGAGGTTGAGCGATGTGATGTAGAGCTAGTCACGCAAAATGGCACAATTATTCAGGCTGAAATGATTATGCAGTTATCAGAAAGCCTAGATGGCAGATCATTGGAATTGATGGCGGATATCCGAGATATTTCTGAACGCAAACGATCCGAGCTAGCATTATATGATTTAGCTCATAAAGACATGCTGACAGGTCTTCCTAACCGGATTTTATTTGAGCTTATGGCGAGTAAAGTCATTTGCCTAGCAAAACAAAATAAAAGTAATATCGCATTGCTGTTTGTCGATCTTGATGGGTTTAAATTAGTCAACGATGCTTATGGTCACCAAGCTGGTGATGAGATGTTAAACAAGGTGGCAAGAAAGATTGAAAGTAATCTGAGGACGACAGACAGCGTATCAAGAATAGGCGGTGATGAGTTTGTGATTTTACTGGATAAAACCACGAACAGGCAGGATATTTCACTTATCGGAAATAAGATTATCCAATCACTGTCAGAAGAAATGCTGATAGGAACGAACCTTTGTACGATAAGTGCCAGTATAGGAATCGCGATTTACCCTGAACATGGTGACAATATCGTTGAACTGACTAAAAAAGCAGATGCAGCAATGTATAAAATTAAGGCTTCAGGAAAAAACGGTATCGGATTTGCTTAAACAAGAGGTTAGATTCGCCAGTAATTGTTATTTACTGCCCCATATTCTTGCCACTGCATGATCGCTGCCTAATAACCCGACGATTAAACAAACCAAACCACCAATGAAAAATATTAGGATAGGCAGAAAACCAGCTAGTTGTGATGCAGCAATAGCAGCGATAAGGGAAATAATAGACAGCACAAAAGATAAGCCACCCATAAATAAAAGAATTTTTCTGTGGGATTGTTTATAGACGTATACATCTTCACCTGATTCAAAACTATTCAAAATAGGCGAAAATAATTTTCTTAGTGCGGTTTTCATCTGTTTACTCTTTTAATGATTTCGTCGATTTTATAATTATCCACTATAAAAGCCAGATCGATAAGCAAAAATAGGACAAACAAGTGATAAAGGGGCAAATAAATTGAATTTAGACTACATTCAATTATTTCATTCTAGTCTGACTGTCTTAGCTGTTGATGACGACTAGTTCAGGGCTATCTTTTACGGCTTTTTCTGCGAGGCGATAAGCGTTTCTTCCTGAACGTTTCACTTCATACATTGCAAAATCAGCTCGCTGTATCATTTTTTCAGCAGATTCAAGCTCGTCAGGATCAGATAGTGCGATACCAATACTAATACCTAGGCTAAATATATTTTCATCGTTTCTTATAGGCTTAGAAATAGTATTAAGAATTCTTGATGCCAACTGCTCGGTATCAAGCACAATATGATTAGGTGATGAACATAAAGCGATAAATTCATCGCCTCCCATTCTCACCAAAATGTCTTCTTCACGCAGGCACTGTTTGAGTCTCGTCGCAATTTCTTTCAGAACCTTATCGCCCGCATCATGACCATAATTGTCATTGACCGACTTAAAGCCATCTAAATCCATAAATAGTACTGCAAGATGTCGTTTTTCGCGGTGTTGACTGGCTAAAAAATCATTGAGTTTGTTTATTAGTATTCTAGATACAGGTAAGCCAGTAAGTTCATCATGGTCAGCTATTTTGCTTATTTTTTGCTGCTCTTGTTCCAAGTTATGAAGAAGTTCTAGGATATGTTGTTTCATATTGGATAGGATGATTACGAGCATCACCATCATGAATATGTCACCAAATAATACTGTGCCCCATGCTGAATACATCATCTGGTATTCATCAGCATCAATCGGAAGTTGAAGCTGTCCACTGATGTACATATAGCCACAACCTAGAATGAAGATGATTGTAGCGACAATAAACCAGAGTGCTTTCTGATAACTAAAAAAAATGGCTAGTAGCAGTGGAGTAAACAAAATCCAAAAAAAGCTTGCTGAATAGAGTCCCCAATTATAAATACCTGCGTAGGAAACGAGAGTAGAGGTGATGATGACATTAATAACTTTGACTTTAATTGATAGTCGGTGCTTATTAAGAGTGGTTGTTAAAATCAAAACAAAGACACCCATCTGTACGTAATGACTTAGCTGTAAATCTGCTGAAACAGCTCTGAATAGTGACATGATGATTGCGGCACCACCCATCCAGCAGAGGCTGACTAATAGGAAATTGATGCATTTTTCTTCCCACGCGGTCTTGTGTATATCGGTGAATATATTCATTCTATCTTTAATGTCCTTATTGAAGATTTTTTTCACTTATTCCAACGACATAGCCTATAAGGCATTTTGAATTAGTTGGTCATTATAGTTTAAAAATGGCCTGAAGAAGAAGCTAATCAAGTATCAAAGTCGTAACATTACGCTATAACTTAGTGTGAAGTCTATTTCACTGTTCTAGATTACAATTGAATACAAATTATTGTTGATAATAGTGAATAGATTTTAGCGATATGACGTTGTAAATAGCAAATAAAGACAGTGTTTGTACAGCATGGTACTTCACGTACAAATACTATTAATCTTATAAGATTAAGCTCATCAATCAGAAGTAAGAAAGTGCTTGTTTAAAATCCCAGCATCAATTAATTTTTTATGCACTTCAGTGCATTTAGTTCTGAGCATCTCTCTAAGTAATCGCATGGCTGGACTAATTGATTGTCGACTAGGGCAGATTAACCACAGTTCTTTTTGTAGCGGTTTGTAATCCGGCATGACCGATACTACTTTACCCTCAAGTAGGTCAGATGCCATATCGAGACTTGATTTAACGGCAAGTCCATGTCCATCGACACACCAACGCCTGACTAAGTCACCATCATTAGATGTGTGCTGACCTTCCATTTTAATCTTTATCAACTTATCTTGATGCGTAAACTCCCATACATCATGAGTGATGTCATATAGCTGATAAAACAGACCTGAGTGAGAGACGAGGTCATGAGGATGGCTTGGTGTCCCATGCTTCTTCAAATAGTCGGGACTGGCACAAAGTAGCCCAGCTACATCACATATTTTAAAACCATATAAATTAGAATCTACAGGTGAACCATATCGTAAAGCAATGTCGACAGGGTCACGGTAAAAATCGATGACACTGTCACTGAGGTGTGCTTTAAGGCTAACACCAGGGTGTAATTGCATAAATTCATTCAGCCATGGAACCGCAAGATTTCGTCCGAAATCTGATGACATTGCGATACGTAATTCACCACTTATAGTATCCATATCATCTTTCATATTCTGCTTTGCTTGTTCCAGCATTTGTAGCGCTTGTTGGCATTGCGGTAAATAGCGCTCCCCAGCAGCAGACAGCCTGAGGTGACGAGTAGTGCGTATAAATAGCTCAGCACCAAGTTGTTGTTCTACACGCTTTACTGCTGCACTTGCGGTAGCTGTCTGCATGTCTAGGCTAGTGGCCGCGGCTGTAATACTGCGAAACTCAGCAACTTTTAGGATGACGTTTAGATCTTCTATTTGCATATTATCAAATATATTTTGAAAATAATTCAAACATTACACTGTTTATCTCTTTGTAAGCAATCTTTAATATGTGCCTATCTTAAATTAAACAACTGGAGAAAATCGATGAAAGCTATTGCATATAAAAAATCTTTACCAATTACTGATCAGGAATCACTTATTGACATTGAGTTACCACAACCGATTGCAGCTAGTCATGATTTATTAGTGCGAATCAAAACAATTGCCGTCAATCCCGTCGATTTCAAAATTCGTCAAAATGTTGAACCAGAGTCAGGTGAGTACAAAGTGTTAGGTTGGGATGCAGTAGGTGAGGTTGTTGCTACAGGCGACAACGTCACACTGTTTAATCCAGGTGATTTGGTTTATTACGCAGGCGATTTAACTCGGCAGGGTAGTAATGCTGAATATCAAGTAGTCGATGAGCGCGTGGTAGGTCATAAACCTAAAAGCCTATCAGATGCTGAAGCTGCTGCATTGCCACTGACTGCAATTACTGCATGGGAAATGTTGTTTGAACATTTGAATATTCAACAGCAAACTCCGGGGAATGTTAGCCAAACAGATGAAGTTATTCTGGTCGTCGGTGCTGCAGGTGGCGTGGGTTCAATTATGTTGCAATTGGCAAAAGTGCTAACTGGCGCAACGGTCATTGCCACGGCATCACGAGAAAGCTCCCAACAGTGGGTGAAAAGTCTTGGCGCTGATTATGTCATTGATCATAGGCATGATCTTAAATCACAAATTGACGCATTAAATATAGGTCAAGTGACACATGTGGCTAGCTTGAATGCCACAGATACCTACTTGGATAGCTATGTGGACATATTGGCTCCTTTTGGCCGGATTTCATTAATTGATGATCCTGAATCACTCGATGTTATGAAGTTGAAGATGAAAAGTTTGTCTTTGCATTGGGAGATGATGTTCACGCGATCTATGTTTAAGACTGCTGACATGATTGAACAGAGTCATTTGCTAAATCGTTTGTCAGCGTTAGTTGACGAGGGATTAATCAAGACCACTGTTGCTAAGAACTTGGGCAAGATCAATGCGGACAACCTGAAATTAGCACACTCTGAATTAGAGTCTGGTAAATCGATCGGTAAGATCGTGCTCGAAGGGTTTTAATAACGATGACTTTCTATTCTGTTTTAGATGTTACCCCTCGCAATGTTGATTGGGTTGAAGATTATCTGCCGATGGCAAATCAACTTGTTGCCAAGCATGGAGGAAAATGTCTTGCCCGTACCAGCAGTCATGAGCAAATTGAGGGAGAGCAACAAGACGCGACGCTGCGTATTGTTTTTGAATGGCCATCTAAAGCAGCGGCAGTCGCTTTTGAGAATGATCCGGAATACCTTCCTCACCTTAAAGCTAGACTAGACAATACTACTAGCCACCATTATTTAATCGAAGGTAAAGACGATTTTTCTGAATAAGTAAGTGAAACTTGATGTTTTGAACGGTTTGCCAGCATTAGCTGGCAAATCTACTTCATTACTTGATAATAAATTGTTGGTGACCACTACACATTGTTTCTACCTTTACCTCTAGATATTTTTTATGTCTCTTTGGATTCAGTTTTTTGACTTAGTGCCCGTTCGACAGCAAACTCATATAAATCAATGAGATCTTCTTCACTTATATCGATAAAGTCATCCATTTGGCTTAATGCCCAAATGAAGTCATCTTCCTTAAGCTTGGGATAATATTGATGATTAACTTGATTAAACTCTGCATGGTGAGGATGGTGTGAATGCTGCAAAGGGTAACGCCTATTCGGTATAAGGTTGTTTATAATCAATGCTAATAACAATATCGTGATGACATTAATCGCAACAACTTGATAGCTAAATTGCCAGCCAATAGCATGAATTTCAGCACCGCCGAAAATAGCGGTTAATGTAGTTGCTGTACTGGGTGGATGGAGGCAATGTAGCCAATACATAGCAAAGACAGAGAGCGAAACAGCAATTGCTGCAGAAAGTGGCACATTGTCTATCCACATTACACAGGCAACGCCAATTGTTGCTGATATAAGGTGACCACCGACAATCGGCCAGGGCTGAGCCATGGGACTGTGTGGTGCAACAAATACCAGAAATGTTGTCGCACCCATCGATGCCACAATAAGATGATTTAGAGACACACCCAAAGACATCAACTTCATTTCTTCAACCAGAACCAAAATGGTAAAAAACGCGGCAAGAGAGGTTATAAATTTATCTTTGACAGAAATATGTGTGGATTTATAGTCAACCCAAAAAAGCTTGAATAACTTTTTTAAAATCATTATTAGCGAGAACCTATTCTATATTTGCAATTCTGAAGCATAGGTAACAGGCATCGGGAAAAACAGTGCATTACGTACTTAAGAAAAGGAAAGAGGCGGGCAGTATGACAACTCACTTAAGTTACGTATAATGAATATTATCTTCATTTAATATCAAAAATAATCATATGGATATTGCATTAGCGAAAACATTTTTAGAAATTGTTCGAACAGGTAGTTTTATTGCTGCTGCAGAAAAATTACATGTTACACAAACAACCATCACCGCTAGAATTCATAATTTAGAAAAACAACTAGGGTGTACATTATTTATTAGAAATCGTTCTGGGGCATCACTAACAGATGATGGCGAACGATTCATTGAATATGCCACTAAAATCACCCAAACATGGGAAACGGCTAAACGAGACTTACCACTACCCGCTGGTACGGAAAGAGTCTTGAACATAGGCGGTGAGATCAGCCTTTGGAGTCCATTGATGATGCAATGGTTGAATAATTTAAAAAGCGATGTAATAGATGTAGCAGTGAGAGCTGAAATTGGTGAGCGACAATCGCTTATTGAAAAGCTCGAAAATGGACTGTTAGATGTGATTATTATTCATCAACCAGAATATTCACCAGGCATTCAAATCGAACAATTATTAGAAGAAAAATTAATATTTATTAGCTCTAAGAAAACCCCCGAGCCATATATCTACGTAGACTGGGGGGAATCATTTAGAAAACAACATGATGTCGCTTTACCAGAATATGCGAGAGCAAAATTGAGTATAAACCTTGGCCCATTGGCGATAGCTCATATACTCAAAAATGGTGGCAGTGGTTATTTTAGAACGCGTGTTGTTGAGCATTATGTTAATGAAGGGTTACTAGATAAAGGCACTGATAAGCCAGAATTTAGCTTTCCTGTTTATGTAGCTTATAGACGAGATAATAATAACGATTTTTTCAAGCATGCCATTCAATCGTTGTTTGATGCTTGTAAAGTACATTCTGCTTGGTTATATGCTTGATTAACGTCCGCTCGAAATCAGGCAAGTCAGGACCGGTTAGCTTAATTAAAGTAGTTTAAGTATTGAGTGACGAGTTAGATTGATCGCTAAGAACATTACATATACTGTCGAATTGCATTGGTTTGGCAAAATAATAGCCTTGAGCAAAATCACAGCCGATAGCTTCAATCGCTTTTAGTTGTTCTTCGGTTTCAACCCCTTCAGCAATCACGGTCATTCCAAGTTTGTGCGACATCACCGTGACAGCTTCACATATTGCTTGGTCGTGACTGTCGGTTGTTATGTTGTCTATAAATGATTTATCTATTTTAATATAATCGATGTTGTACTTTTTAATATAGGACAGTGATGAATACCCTGTACCGAAGTCATCTATTGCCGTCCTAATACCATTTAAATGAATTTTTTCTAACGTTTTATCAATTTCATTGTTAACACTAGGCATTAATATTCGTTCGGTAATTTCAAAAATAAAATCTTTTCCGGTAAGCCCAGAGTCTTTAATATTATTGAACCAAATATCAATACAGTTTTCGTGCTTGTAATGAGCTGGTGATGTGTTAATCCCAACTACCATATTTTCATCATATTCTTTAAATGTTTTTAAATCCTTGATTGCTTGGTTGACCACCCAGTTTCCCAGATCGATAATCAAGCTAGTTTCTTCAGCTACCGGTATAAACTCTACTGGTGAAACTAAACCACGGGTAGGGTGATTCCATCTTATTAATGCCTCAACCTTGAGAGTTTTATGAGACTTTAGATCAACGATGGGTTGGTAAAAAAGCTGGAGTTGATTCTTGATGATGGCATCACGGAGCTCATTCAATAATGTGATACGCCAATTTAGTCGTTCGCTTAGTTTGGCTGTGAAGTAGTGTATTTGATTTCGACCATCATCTTTTGCTTGATACATCGCTTGATCAGCATTCATCAATAATTTTTCAGATGTATCAGCGTCATTTGGATAGAAGGTTACACCAATACTGGCCGTCAAATGAAATGTAGTATCTCCCAATTGCATGGGGTGGATGATGGCATTGAGCATGCGATCGATCAGAATTTCAACAACTTCTGGCTTGTCTAATTTAGTGAGTATGGCTGCAAACTCATCACCCGCAAACCTAGCTAAAGTATCAGATTCCCTTAATATTTGTTTAAATCTAAACGCCACTTCTTTAAGCACCTGATCGCCAAAATCATGTCCATGAGTGTCATTAATATCTTTAAAATGATCTAAGTCTATAAAGACAATTGCAACAATACTTTGTTCTCTTTTAGCTGATAGTATTGCCTCAGATAAGCGATCATTAAAAAGTCGCCGATTAGCGAGATCGGTAAGTTCGTCGTAATTTGCTTGTCGCCAGATAATTTTATCTAAGACGGCTTTGTCACTTATATCTCTAACTACAGCGCAGGCATATTCTTTATCACCATGTTTTACATAACTAGTCGTTATATCCACGGGATTAATTACACCTTGTTTAGTCAAGTGTTTACTGGTGAAGTGAAGATTCTTACTTGCTTTTAAGTCATCCCAATGTGCTGGCCATTTATCTTGAGTAAAGTCGGGATCAATATCATAAACATACATGGCCTGTAATTCATTGCGGTTATAGCCCAGTTTGCGACAAGTGGTGTCATTAACTTCTAAAATTTTTCCCTCAGGGGATACCCAAAACAGACTATCAGCGACCTGATTTATAGAAAATGTAGTTAAATCTAAAAGCCGATTAGATTCGTTAAACTCATCTGCAAATGACGCTCTTTCTTGAATTTCATGTGGTATCCAAAATTTTAATAGCCAAAGTAGAACAATTATCGCAGCAGCCATATTAATAAACTTAGGGATCAGTAAATATGCTGGATTAGATAAAAATTCGTGAACATGAACGGGGATATAGCCATAAATAGAACCGAAATAAAGTCCGAAATAGGCAGATTCAAAAACAGTTCGAAATGCATCGATAGCGAGGATAGACAGTAATATAGCCACCGAACTATTTCGTATTGATCGCAACCGCATATTCGTTAGGTAAAGGTATAAAATACCTGTCCATAAGAAAAAGACAGTTGCATAGGTGGTGACTGTTAGTAGTTCAAAGTTCAAGAAACGTCCTTGTGTAATTCAACTAGTAAATTATTAAGCCATATTTCGTGATCGTTTTATTTTACTTGATAAGACAAAAATAATTAATAAGCGCCTTGTAGTTGTAATAATAGGCCTAATTAGTGTCGAGAACGTGACATTTGATCTCAGTAACCACGACTCTTAATATTTCAGTGTCTATGGGTAAGATTAGCATTGTATGAGCAACTGAGAAACTAAAATTCGCAACAAAGCTAATTAAACGTATTGATTAAGGCTTTTTAGTTGGTACAGGAATTATCGCTTGTTTCTGATATGTTCGATGTTTATCCGTTATTACATCTGTTATTCCTAAATCCCAGAAGATAATGCTTGCTGCCCCTTTCATTTATGAGGTTATACTAATTTAAAATTAAGACTATAAATAATAAATAAATACCAAGAGGAAAATACCGTGGACAATACAACCGACACATCACGTAGAGATTTATTAAAAGGCTTAGGTATGGCTTCAGCAGCGTTAGGTGCTGGACTATCATTGAATGCAAATGCAGAAACTGTTGATCATAGTAAAATGAATCATCAGATCCCAATAGATATGAAATTAGAAGAGTTGATTGACACATTTCTTGAATGTCTCAAAATGGGTGAAATTTGTAATCAACACTGCATGCATATGTTTCAAATGGGCGATGCCACACTGGCCGATTGTTCCATTTCTGTTCAAGAAATGATCGTAGCCAACACGGCGGTAATGAGATTCACCGCCAATAACTCACGTCATTTAAATACTTTTCTCGAAGCCACCATAAAAGTCTGTGAAACATGTGAAGAAGAATGTAAAAAACAAGATGAACACGTTCAGTGTAGAGACTGTGCAGAAGCATGTCGTGATTGTATAGATTTTTGTAATGAATACCTTGCGGCTTAAGGTATTAGACAAGGTACTGGAACCGTAAAAAATAGCGACTGTAATTCTTGTAGACATAATGCGGTGAGTGGTATAAATTGCCGATTTTTAATTGTCTTGAATTCAATTTGCAGGTATTTAATCAATGGCTAGACCAGAGGGGCTACTTGAAGCAACAATGTACGCCAATAAGCTTGGCGTACCTGTTGAAGATGTGATTAAGAAAATCACCGATGGTACTTATATTGGACGTCAAGTACATGGTGAGTGGTATTTGGAACCACCCAAACTAGCAACATCGCCCGAGAAATCATCCACCCAAGATTTATTAAATGAATCTGAATACAGCGACGACGTACCCACATCTTATGGAACGGCACGTGTCTTATTAAAAGTCTCAACGTTTTTAGCTTGGCTGATGGTTTTAGGCGGGCTGGTGTGGATTTTAAATGGTTTTCTTAGTAGTGACGAAGCTCAAGATAAACTGTTAAAAGGCGGGATAGGTTTTCTAGTAGGTTTTGTAATAATCCAAGTAAATAACGTTATTTTAGCTGTTTTAGATACGGCAGATAACACACTTGAATTATTGAGAGTCATGCGGGGAAAATAATAATTAAATGGATTTCAAAAGCGCTTAATTTTAAGAGTTATGTTTACGGGTTACTCGGTTTTTTCTTAGTTCAAGACTATAATGCCCCTCATTAAGAAGCGATAGTGCATAAGGATAATAACCAAGATGAGTCAGCTTTGAATACTGAGCAAAGTAACAAGCCGCTACAAATTGTTGATGTCCCTTTTCAAACCCCAATTTCCCACCAAGCACAGCGATTATTTCATGGTCGAAGTCATGTACATGAAGGCTACGAAGACATTGCTATAGATTGGTTATCACCAGTAATACTCATCACACTTTATAAAGCCGTTGCCGCTAACGAAATAAAGCTACTGGCAGAAAAACTGTTTTCAGCAGTGAGTGAATGTAGCTCAGTGCAAGTTCAATACCGATATGAACAAACAGGGCCTATAGAATTGTTAATAGGTGAACCCTGTACTCAGACCGTTATTGAAGAAAATGGCCTGAAATATCACATCTCATTAGGTCGAACTCAAAATACGGGCTTGTTTCTGGATATGATAAATGGCCGGCAGTGGGTTAAAAATAATGCACAAGGTGCACGGGTATTAAACCTGTTTTCTTATACCTGTGCTTTCTCTGTCGCTGCTATTGCTGGCGATGCAGCGAGTGTTTTTAATATTGATATGAGCCGACCATCACTTGCCATTGGTCGTGATAACCATCGCTTAAATGCTCACGATACCAGCAAGGTAAAGTTTGATTCGCTTGATATTTTTAAATCATTCGGTCGAATAAAAAAGCATGGAGCGTATGATTTATTGATTTGCGACCCACCTTCCTTTCAAAAGGGCAGTGTTGATATTAAACGTGATTATAAAAAGATAATTAGACGTATCCCTGAGTTTATGAATCCCAATAGTTTATTAATGTTGTGCTTGAACTCACCAGACTTAGATGCTGAATTTCTTAAACAAACAGTGACAGAGGAGTGTGCCGGTTGCCAGTATATTAGCGAGATTTTTCCGCCTGATATATTTAAGAATGCAGTAGAAAAACAAGGTTTAAAGGTATTGATTTATCGTTATAACGGTTAAATATTTCAGCGAGTATTTGATGAGCGAGATTATATAACTCGTTATTGTGGTCAGAATTACCAAGGCGCTGTTTGTTTAGCGTTATCATTGATTGAGCGACGAATACCTTCAACTGATAAAGTTAAATACACCGTTTCAGACGATGGGCCCAACTGACTGGCATCTATTCCGTAATCTACTAGTTTGAAGTTAGTCGTACCAACAAAACCTCGACGGTAGCCAAGCCATGGGTCGTTACCGTGGCCAACAAAACCAACCTCGATAGTTAACGCCTTGGTCACACCATGCAAGGTAAAGTCGCCCGTTAATATGCCCGTTTTATCATCTTTTTGTTCAAAAGACGTTGAGATAAAATGCGCTTGTGGGAATTTGGCGGCATTTAAATATTTGTCACCTCGCAGGTGTTTATCACGTAAGGCATGATTGGTATCAATACTGGCAGTATCGATCGTTACCTCCACTTTTGCCGCCGATGGATTTTGTTCGTTATAACTGAAATCACCAGAAAGTGTATTAAAACGACCGCTCATCCAACTAAAGCCTAAATGTTGAATTCTAAAATCAATAAACGCATGTCCTTGGTTAGTGTCTATCTGATAATAATCCGCGTAGGATGAAAAGCTTGTTGTTAAAGCCGAAAACGTGAATGTTATAGCCCATAATAATTTTTTCATGCCGTCCTCCAGTGGTTGTTATTTTCTTTCCAAGTATTCTCAACAAGTTATTATCCATAAAGCTATCTAGTCAGACAAATGAACACCTTCATTAAAACACGAAGCAACAAGATGGCTCACACCTGATATGATCTAACTTGTTCCAACAAAGTTCAAAAGAAGACAATTTAAACTAAATAATATTGAGAGAATAATAATGAGTGAAGATTCAACCACTACCAAGACATTTCAACAACGTGCCGATGAGTTTATTGCTGTTGCAAACCAACAAGTGCCGATTAGTTCGGTAGATGATGTTAATACATCAATTCTATTTGCTTCCGCGCGGTTTAATGCCTTTAGTGTCGCCCGTTCATTTGAGACTGCTGAGAACATGCAAGCAGAGAAACAAGAAGCGATGAAATTCTTCATACAACGATATACAGAGATGTTAGAGCAAAATATGGATGAATATATTTCGCGTTTTGAAAGCTATACACAAAAATAATCTGAATTTTATGGATGCTGTGTTTTTAATTGGACGCCCAACGCTGCTGGGCGTCCATTTCTTGTGCTTGCCCACTTAAATCCACCAAATAGCTTATTTTTTGGCGGCGATAACATAGGGGGCGTGAGCGTTCTTAAATCAATCGAGTCTGATGCTATTGATTTTTCGGCTTATTTGCCACCCTTACGGTGAAGTTTTTGCATAGGGCTGAGATCTTTTCTCACTTCGCGGTTGAATAAATCAGAAAATATTGATTGTTTGCCTTCTTCATTTTCAGCTACGCTTTTATTCGTGTTGTAACCAAGTAGTTTTTGGTATGTTTCTTTACAGGCGGTTACTGCGCCAAGACGTATCAAATCAACGTTTTGTACCGTTAACTCTTGTTCTGATTGGGTTTTAAGCTCATTGGCAATCGAGATGGATTGACTCTGACAGATAGAATTTATTTCAGCTAAATCTTTAGCATCAGCATAGGCTGAAATTGAAAATAAAGAAGAGAACGAAATTGCTACGCCAACAAGGCAAAATCGTGTTGAAAATTTACTTTTTTGTTTATGTTGTGTCATTAGTGTTTAGATCCGGTTAATGTGTTCTGATTAATATCGCATACAAAGCTAAAAGCAATGAGGTCAGACTCTGACTTAACCCCACAAAATAGTGATAGTTAAACATTAAGCGCTTGTCTCATCAACTGATGAATTTCTAGATATGTCACCTGTCGGTCGTATTGCTATGACAAAAGAAGTTTTTTAGTAAAAACTATGACTTAGAAAAATCCCATGGATGCCCTTGATGCTTGACTGAGCACCGGAGGGCACCAGTTAGGGCTAGCATGAGACTGGCCTTTTTTGGTTTGTTTTTTGGCGGCAATAAAATGCGAGTGAGAGACTAAACAAAGCTGTCTATTTTGGTCTTATGCTCATTTCTTTCGAGCCGCTTCTTTTTCTAAATTCTTATACCGTGCGGTTACCAAATTATGTAATAAGTCTTTGATTATTTGCTCAAGTATTTCAGCAACATGTTTTGTTATTCCACTAACAAATCCAGTGCTATGTCCCCATACGCGAGTAGGAAGTTTATGCTCTATTGATAAGACCTTGTAACATCCATCTAAGAAGCCTTCGATATAGTCACGATTTTCATGGAGAATATTACTTGCTTCACATTCATAACTATCCCAATGAAGATCATAAAGAGTGCCATTCTTCTCTATATAAATAGTAGGCAGTGCTTCTTCTAATGTGTAATCCATTGATTAAACCTCTAAGTTGGTGCCATTCAGATTCTATTACACAATAATAATGAAATCATCGATTTCAGATTAGTAGGTCGATTTTTATTGCCTGCACGACTAACATGTATGACGTGTCGTTTAATTTCATAGAAAAATCAAGCTGGCAGACCCCTTGATTCTTTCTGGGTTTATATTTGTAGAAAAGGGTAGGGTTCCATTTAACCCGATAAATAAACCGATTTGATGGCGATAAAATGGGCCTAGAGGTAGGTTCTAACTAAATCTGTCCTCTTTATTTGTTTGGTCTTTAATTGGACTTCCAGTTTGCCCATGGATCGACCTTCTTGTCCGAACCATGTCTTGCCCCCTGAGCCCATTCCGCCGATCTAGCTTCGCGCTTTACGCGCAATCGCTCAGCGTCCTCTAAATTTAACTCCGCTGGCTCCCCTACGACTTGACCTTCTGGAATGACTCTTTCTCTAGGAGGCAATGAAAACTGTTCGGAAGACGGACTAGGTAAGTTTTTAAACTCATATAAATAGAAAACTTCAACTTTTTCACGCGCCCAAGCTGTTTTTTTTAAAAACTTCACACTAGAATCAATGCTCGGGTTGACCTTAAAACAATTAATGTTTAAATAGGCGAAGAGAATCTCAAAACCGTAATGATCAACTATTTCAACCAATAAATTTTTCAACCCAACACCGTGTAACGGGTTGTTCTTGTAATTGATCTCATTGTTCATATTAATGTCCGCTTAAAATGCCTAAGTAAATAGCTACATTATACCTAGGGAATCATGGGTTGACCCCTTGATTCATTCCTAACTTTAAATAAGAACCCACGGTTTCCTTGATGCGAAGCTGAGTACCGGAGTAACTGAATGATCAAATACTGCGGTGTTTGAGCGTAGCGGCAAATTTGTCTGGAACAAATTTGGAGGCCGAAGGTGCCCGTAGGGTGAATGGCATGGATGCCATGAATCAATTTCGTAGTATTTCATTCAGTTATGAGGAACGGAGGGAACCCGTTAGGGCTAGCATGGGATTGGCCTTTTTTGGTTCGTTTTTTGGCCACGCAAAAAATGAATGTTAGAACTTAATTGAACATACTCACCTATAAAGATAAATAGACTTATTTTGCTCGGAGTTTATTTTTTAGTTAAAAGTCCACGCTGCCGCTGGGCGTTCATTTCTTTTGCTTGCCCAAAAGAAACAGAACCAAAGAAAAGGGCACCCTTATCGCCTGATTTCCAAAAACATAAACTATGTGGTGGCGTGGGCGAAAACTCGCTCCGCTCAAACACTCGCCCACTTATTCCATCAAATAGTCTAGTTTTTGGCGGCGATAAAATGGGGAGTGGTGACTAAATTAAACCGTCCTTAATATGCATCTTTATGTAGGATTAAGTATTAATCGACTATAACCCTTGGATCGCTTTGACCCTATTGATTTAAAAGCTCAGCAATTTCTATAGCAATTTCTTCAATTGTATGCGTAGCCGTACTACGAGCAACTTTGTCCGCGATTGAAGGACTAAAATCAACTACTTGTTGTTTAGTTATGTTGTGCCAAATTGGTAGAAGCACTTGCTCACCTGACACTGCCCTTGTAACTATTCCATCAAGCTCATAGTTAGTCCAGCCCTTCTTAATAAACGAAGGAGATAGAACAACTAGACCTACTTTGCTGTTAGCAAGTCCTTTATCGATTTTTTGTCTTAAGCTATCACCTATCCTTAATGTCATTTCGTCATACCATACATTCAGTCCTTGAGCTATTAGAGCATCAGCCATAGGACGAACAAAATCGTCTTTATCTTCAGATGCGTGAGAAATAAAGACGTCGTGAGTTTCGCCACCAGTTTCTGTAGGTGGGGGGATGTTGTCACGAACTAGGCTTGAAATTTCTGATAAAGGACGATCCTGTATAGTAGGAAGAGCACTCGGTAACATCCGTACAGATGCCTTAGTACTTCCTTTCAAACCCTGCATATCAACCACAATGTACCAGTGACCTAGTCTAGGAATTTGAAGTCTTAATGGTGATTTCTTTGCTAAGCCGCCAGTGTACTGGTGCCGTCTTCCGTTTTTATAGCTATTAAAGTTAGTACTATCCATTAAGCGAACATTAGCGCCACTTGTCAAAGTTACCTCAACAACATCACCTCTTTTCCTTTGGCCTAAATCATTATGAATGAACTGCAAATTTTTTACTCCTCGTACGGCGTAACGTCGATCACATTGTTGTTCATGCTTGAGATTAAGCTAATTAATCACGTAAATAACCAGCTTCACGTAGTTTAGTGATAACTGACTCTGTAGCTTTTATGTCATAGAATTTGCCAGCTTCGTTATCAAATTTGATGCTAGTGATGTCTTTGCATTCATCACCTAATTTTTCTTGCAAAAATGCAGTGATCTTTTCCTGTTGACCTTTTTGCATGGACTCAATTTTGGAGGTTGCTTTTGATGAGAACTTTTTTATTCCGTCTGAAAAAGTCATACATTTATCCCTTTGTTAACTTGATGATGTTATATAAAAAAACAAGTTATTCTGCCATTAAAAATAAATAGAATTTTGCTCTATATTTAGTATCCAAATAACGTGTTAAATTTTTAATATTCAAACAATTAATCTACAACAAGGAATCAAAAAAGCCAGAACAATTTCTCATTCTGGCTTTCTAGTTAATCCCAATTAAGTGCACCACCGGTTTGGTACTCAGTAACTTTGGTTTCGAAGAAATTTTTCTCTTTCTTCATATTAGATTGTTCATCTAACCACGGAAGGGCAGCTTCAGCACCTGGGAAGGGTTCTTCAAAGCCTAGTTGTTTAGCTCGGCGATTAGCAATGAAGCGGAACTGGGCTACGTGATCTTCTTTTGAGTAACCTAATATCGGGTCACGCAAAATGTAGCTGGCGTAAATGCGTTCTGCTTCTTCGGCTTCTTCAAACATCGCTTGAATTTTAGCAGGGTCTAAAACAACGTTTTCTTCTTTAATGATTTGTTTTACAACACGAATACCGAATGAAGCATGCATCACTTCATCACGCATGATGTATTGTAATTGCTCGGCGGTGCCTTTCATTAAACCACGACGTTGCAAAGCAAAGATTGGGCTGAAACCATTGTAGAACCAGCAACCTTCAAATATAGCAGCAAAGAAGGCATAGGCCATAACGAAGTTTTCTAGTTCGTCACGGTCATGCAGGTCAATATCACTACGCATAATCGAGTTGAGACGACGATTAGCAAGTTGAATCTTTTGGTTGATTTCTGGCACTACACGGTAGCGATTGTAGATTTCGCTTTGATCAAGACCAATGGTTTCGATGCAATGTTGGTATGTCCAGGTATGCAATGCTTCTTCATACACTTGGCGCGCTTGGTAGATTTGTAACTCAGGCGCTGACATTTTTTCCATTACCGCTAAACCGATATTACGCATGGCGAGAATGTCGGATGTCGTTAAATACGACAAGACATTTTCGTATACATGACGTTCTTCTAAAGTCAGTTTATGACGGTAGTCGTGTACGTCTTGTGCCATGTTGATATCAAGCGGTGTCCAATGATTCTTGTTGGCATTAAGGAAATACTGCCATGCCCAAGGGTATTTGAACGGTGCTAATTGGTTGATATCGGTCATACCGTTGACGACGCGTTTGTCGTCAGGGTTAACAGGCGCAACATTCGCCAGTGGCAATGACATTTTAGGTGTATTGACTTCGACTGGTGGTGCTGTTGCTACCGTTAAGACTTCATTGATTTCAACTGTTTCAGCTGGCGCTGCAAAAGGATCATCCCAATTTAACATTACTGACATGCCTCGCAGTCTGGTTCTAGAATTGAACACGCTTTAGGCGCTTCCATACCTTCACCTAAAATCAGCTCGTCATCTACACTTGAAACAGGAGCAGGGACGGACGCTACCGCTGCAACATTTTGTGTGCTGCTGGTTTTTTCTGCTGCTGTTGCACCCATTGAACGTAGGTAGTAAGTGGTTTTTAGACCACGTACCCAAGCTAGTTTATATAAGTTGTCCATCTTCTTACCTGATGGTTCAGCCATATATAAGTTAAGGCTTTGTGCTTGGTCTAACCATTTTTGACGACGTGATGCCGCTTCAATCAACCAACGTGCATCCATTTCAAATGCAGTCACGTAAAGTTCTTTCAATTCAGCTGGTACACGATCAATTGCTTGCAAACTACCATCGAAGTATTTGAGGTCATTGATCATGACGTCATCCCACAAGCCACGCGCTTTCAAATCATCAACCATGTATGGGTTGATAACAGTGAACTCACCAGACAGATTCGATTTAACGAATAAGTTTTGGTAGGTAGGTTCAACCGACTGGCTTACACCACAAATATTTGAAATAGTTGCGGTAGGTGCAATCGCCATTGTGTTTGAGTTACGCATACCTTGAAGTTTTATCTTGTCGCGTAATGTGTCCCAATCAAGTGTTTGGCTATCATCTTGTTGTAGATATTCGCCACGAGCTTCTTTAAGGATTTTGATAGAGTCGATTGGCAAGATCCCTTGGCTCCACAAACTACCTTGATAGGATTGGTAACTACCACGTTCTGCTGCAAGATCAGATGATGCTTCGATCGTGTAGTAACTGACGGCTTCCATTGATGTATCAGCAAACGTCACGGCGCTATCTGAGCTATATGGTAGACGTAGTTTATAAAGTGCATCTTGGAAACCCATAATACCTAGGCCAACTGGGCGGTGTAATAGGTTTGAATGACGCGCTTGTGGCACGCTGTAGTAGTTGTATTCAATTACGTTATCTAACATGCGCATTGCAGTGGTGATGGTACGCTTTAGCTTTTCTAAATCGAGACCGTTTTCACCAACATGTTGTGGCAAATTGACTGAGCCTAAGTTACATACGGCGATTTCATCAGCTGATGTATTCAGTGTGATTTCGGTACACAAGTTTGAGCTGTGAACTACGCCAACGTGTTGTTGTGGGCTACGCAAGTTACATGGATCTTTAAATGTAATCCATGGATGACCTGTTTCAAACAACATACCTAGCATTTTGCGCCATAAGTCATTGGCAGGTAGTGTTTTGGTATTACGCATTTCGCCACGTGCTGCTTTAGCTTCATATTCAATGAACGCCGCTTCAAATTTCAAGCCGACTAAATCATGTAAGTCTGGTGTTTCTTCTGGTGAGAATAATGTCCAATTACCATTTTCAGCAACACGCTTCATGAATAAATCAGGGATCCAGTTAGCCGTATTCATATCGTGGGTACGACGACGATCATCACCTGTGTTTTTACGTAAATCTAAAAACTCTTCAATATCGATGTGCCATGTTTCTAAGTACGCACAAACAGCACCTTTACGTTTACCACCTTGGTTAACGGCAACAGCAGTGTCATTGGCTACTTTTAAGAACGGTACAACACCTTGTGAGTTACCGTTAGTGCCTTTGATATGTGAGCCTAAACCACGAACTTGAGTCCAGTCATTACCTAGACCACCAGCAAATTTAGATAACAATGCATTGTCACGCATCGCGCTGTAAATGCCGCCCAGATCATCAGGTACCGTTGTTAAGTAACATGATGATAATTGTGGACGTAATGTACCGGCGTTAAATAGGGTAGGGGTACTACTCATGAAATCGAATGAAGACAATAAATTGTAGAATTCGATAGCACGGCCTTCACGATCCGCTTCATTGATCGCTAAACCCATTGAAACGCGCATGTAGAAAGCTTGTGGAAGCTCAAAACGAACATTGTTTTTATGGATGAAGTAGCGGTCATATAAGGTTTGTAGACCAAGATAAGTAAAGCTGAAATCATTTTCAGGTTTCAAGGCTTTACCCATGCGTTCTAGGTCGTACTCTGCTAATTCTGGAGCGACTAATTCATGGCTGATTGCCAAGTGAATATAGCGTTTAAAATAATCGGGATAGACATCCATCATTTCTTGTTGTGATGCTTGACGAGGTTGTTTGTAAACAAAGGTCAAAGCTTCACGACGAATGCTATCCATCAATAAGCGGGCTGCTACGGTGCTGTAGTCAGGATCTTTTTCAATAAAGGTACGTGCTGACATAACCAATGATTTTTCAACGTCAGCTTCATTTACACCATCAAAGATATTGCGTTGTGTATCACGCAAGATTGCCGCACTGTCGACTTCTTTTAGACCTTCACAGGCTTCAACAATCAGGTTTTGCAGACGATTAATATCAAGCGGCGCTTTGCTACCATCTAATGCTGTTACATTAATAATGTTTGCAGATACAGGTGTTGGGTGTTGTTTTTCTTCTTCAGCGCGTTTTTGTGATTGATGATCGCGGTATAGTACATAAGCACGAGCGACTTTGTGTTGGTCAGCACGCATCAATGCTAATTCAACTTGGTCTTGAATATCTTCAATATGAACGGTGCCACCATCATCTAAACGACGTGTTAGATTTTGTGTGATTTGTTTAGTGATACTCGCAACGATATCGTGAATACGGCGACTATCTTTTGCTGATTCACCTTCTATGGCAAGAAAGGCCTTAGTAATTGCTATCGCAATTTTACTGCCATCAAAGTCTGTTACTTGGCCATTTCGGCGAATAACTTGGTACTGGCTTGAAGTGGAAGGATTTGATGCTAATTCGGCTACCATAATAGTGA
This sequence comes from uncultured Methylophaga sp., assembly GCA_963975785.1. Lineage (GTDB taxonomy): Bacteria > Pseudomonadota > Gammaproteobacteria > Nitrosococcales > Methylophagaceae. Next base: position 15,323 of record CAXBIM010000018.1, on the reverse strand, counting down.
TTCCTGCGCTGGGTGTAGAAAAAATATGAAAAATCAAAACCACAAGCTGTAGTGGTTTGGTAAAACATAAACCACAAGATAGTGTGTTTTATAAATTTAGACAAGTGGTAAAAATGTATCAATTTGTGAGTAAGATGTGGATAACTTTTTAGGACTCCGTTGTGACCAAGCTAGGGTGCGGCTTTGTTTAATTTGGCATGAAAAAAAGTAAATATAATTTTTTTTTTGATGAGTCAAACTACATGCTATTTTTGACATGATCTTACTTATATTCCGTAGAATATGACTTTTAAAAAAAGCCTGTTCGCTAATCAACAAGTGTTTATTTAGCTAGCAGGCTTTTAATTTATTGATTTATTGAATCTTACGCTGAAGATGAAATTCTAACGTGCACTTACTTGAAATACGCCGACTAATTGGCTGAGTCGCTGAGCAGTATTTTTTACCGATACAGATCGATCTTGCAGCGTACTGATAGATCCATTCATTTGTTCAGCAGAGATGCCTACACGTCGTGCTGTATCGCCGTGACGTTGGCTATTTTGATCAAGCTGTTTGATGGTGGAGAACATTTGTTCAACGAGACTATGTAAGTGAGTGTTCTCTGATGAGGCTTCTTCAGTCATTTTTAGACTACGGTCGACATTTTGAACACCAGATTCCATAAAGCTAACTGCGCCTTGAGTTTCTTGTTGAATGCCTTCAATCATCTTTTGAATTTCACTCGCTGAACTGGATGTGCGTGAGGCTAGGCCGCGAACTTCATCGGCCACCACTGAAAATCCACGACCATGTTCACCAGCTCGTGCGGCTTCAATGGCCGCATTAAGTGCCAGTAAGTTAGTTTGATTAGTAATATCGCTAATAACACCGATAATATTGCCTACTTCGACAGTACGATTGTTCAACGATTGCACTGTTTTAGCGGATGTTTCGACGATATCACGGATCTCTTGTGTGCCAGACCGCACTGATTCAAATTGTTCTCGTGCTTCTCGAACTACACTATCCATCGCTTGTTTAAGCGCTTCAGCTGTCGTCGTTGCTTGGCTAATTTCAGTCAGTTGCTCTTCTAATAGTGACAACATCTCCTTAATAGCATCTGACACTTCAGCAGAGACTTGATAAGCCTCTTTGTTGGTATCGAGCATGGCTTGGTTCGTGTGTTTTACATTACTACTTGTCGCAATGACCTGACCGACAATGCCGTCTAGACTATCAATAAAACTATTTATCCAACGTGCCAAATCGCCTGTTTCATCCGCTATTATTTGATGCTGTGCTATCCGTTGCCTAAGGTTTCCTTCACCCTCGGCAATAGTACGAATGACTTCGGTCATTTCATCAAGTCGTGTTGCCAAATGATTCGTACTAAATTTGGGGAAATTGAGAGCAGTAATGAAAACAAGTAACAATGAAAAGCCATTAATGGCTAGTTGTGGCACGGGGGTGAAGTAATGCAGGCCGGTATTGACCGCTAGAATGGCGGTACTGGCAAATAAAAAGCCTTTCATTAAACCAAGATTAATTGAGCGGCGACGATAAACTTCTTCTAGATCACCTTCACACATCATGCCCCAGCGATCAGGAGATCCTTTAAGTTGAAAGGTAAGTCCTTTACCAATAACGGGAATATGACGGTAATCTGAATAACCGGGATAGGTTATGAACACGTTTTCGCCATTACGTATGGTCTCACGCACACCTGGATGAAGTTGACCTGTTGCCGGATCGGTAAAGCGTAACTCTAATTCAGTATGACGGTTTACTTTAACGGTACCCCATTGCGTGTGAATACCGCTTTTTAAATTTTCGCCATGGGAGAATGTATTATCTTCAAAGCGAGACCGAGATAGGGCGGTACCTTGTTGAATACGGTTATCAAAATTAGAATCAACCATAAAAATATAGTTGTCACCCGATTCAGGATAAATATGTCCTGCTTCGCGCTGAATAAGATCTCCGAGGACATCATTGGGCACTCGCCCACACACTGCACCATAAAAAATACCATTGTGCTCAATCGGCTGATAAAACATTAGGGTGACTTCATCATGAAATTTGGAACTAGAAGGCCCAATTTTTAATGTCATTGGATCGATGTAAGGTCCGTGTAAAAACGGCTTTTTAACACCTTGAGTAACGGCATTTGATGCTAAATTATTGAGCCCAACGTGTTCATTGAAGGTAGATGATATGGCTGTACCATGCATATCTATGACGAACAGTTCGGAAAAGTCAGGTGCAGAAGCTAGGCGTTCATTCAACCAAGACAAATCGACTTCTGGAAAGCTCGGTGAAATGTGCTCAGCAATGAACTCTAATTGTTCCCACTGACTATCAACCCACTGATTGAGAATTTTTACTCGGGTAGACGCAATACCTTCAAATGTCTTTTCTACCGAACCATAGATATGGCGGTTTAGATAACACGATTTGTACATTGCCAACCTTCCTGTTTGACCAAGCCACGGCAGCCATTTTTTCTCCTTGAGGCTGAGATTCATTGAATCACTTTTAAGTGTAGTCATGAGTATTTATTCTCTATTTTGAAATTTAAAACACGGAATTAAATCAACACTATGTAAGCAAATGTTAAGCCAATGACATATATATCAATATATTCAGTGATTTAAGTCTTTTTAGAGGACATTATTAGAAGTGGCACTTATTTTTTAAGTCGGCACTGGTGCGGACTGTACTGCTTAGGGAGTCATCCCGCACCAATTAAGAGCGTCCAACTATGTGCGAAATAAGTCTTATGCTTCCAATGGCGCTTGAGCTATAAACTATTCAATGTGTTGAGTACGTCGGCAATGTGTTCTTTTACTTTTACGTTGCGCCATTCTTTAATAAGTATACCGTTAGTATTGATCAGGAAGGTACTGCGCACGATGCCCATATATTCACGACCATAATTTTTTTTCATGTGTAAAACATCGAAAAGTTTGCATACCGTTTCTTCAGCATCAGACAATAATTCAAATGGGAATTCTTGTTTGCTTTTGAAGTTTTCATGTACACGAACACTGTCTCGCGACACGCCGAAAATCAAAGTGTTAAGTGCTGAGAACTCTGCGATATGATCGCGAAATTGCTGACCTTCTAGCGTGCAACCTGGTGTATTATCTTTAGGGTAAAAGTAGATAATAATATTTTTACCTAGATGTTCAGATAATCGAAAAATAGTTTCACCAGTGCTAGCTAGCTCAAAATCTGGCACTGCTTGGTCAAGTTGTACGCTACTCATGGGGATTTTCCTATTTAGGCTGGGTGAAAGGTTTAAATATACCTTAATTACAAGTGCCCAGTTGCGTATCAACGGTATATCATGCGATATTCGCTTCTTGTCATCTTGTAGCGGGCAAAGTAACATGGCGGTTTATTTTTTGGAGTCTTACGAACATGTTTAGCGGCAGTATGGTAGCACTGGTCACACCCATGCGAGAAGATGGTTCGCTGGATAGTGACTGCCTGAACAATTTGATTGAGTTCCATATCACCAATGGTACCAAGGCGATCGTTGCCGTAGGTACGACGGGTGAATCTGCTACGCTGACAGTTAAAGAACATTGCGCCGTTATTCGCCAAGTTGTTTCGCAAGTTAATGGTCGTATTTCAGTTATTGCTGGTACGGGTGCAAACTCCACAAGAGAAGCAATAGAGTTAACGCAATATGCCAAAGACTTAGGTGTTGATGCCGTGTTATTGGTAACGCCTTATTATAATAGACCGACGCAAGAAGGTTTATATCTGCATTACAAAACCATTGCTGAAGCAGTCGACATACCTCAAATCCTTTATAATGTACCTAGTCGAACAGCCTGTGATTTACTGCCAGAAACGGTTGCTCGCCTCGCAAGTATTAAAAATATTATTGGTATAAAAGAAGCAACGGGGGATTTATCTCGTGTGGCCCAGATAAAGGCATTATGTGGCGACGCAATAGAGCTTTATACGGGTGAAGATGCCAATATCGTCGATTTTATACTGGCCGGTGGTCAAGGTGTTATTTCTGTTACCGCAAACGTCGCACCTGCGTTAGTACAGGCTATGTGTGCCGCGGCGCTGATTGGTGATGAACACGGCGCGAGAGATATAAATAAGCAATTGGCCTTATTGAATAAAGCATTATTTATAGAGTCTAATCCTATACCTGTTAAGTGGGCGTTAGCAGAAATGGATTTGATTCCATGTGGCATTCGTTTGCCAATGACTGTATTGTCAGAAAAATATCATCAGTCTGTGCGTGAAGCACTAATGGCTGCCAGTTTGTTAAACTAATTTTTAAGTGAAGTTAACTACATGAAAGCTATCCGTTTAACACATATATCTTTGGCTGTACTTCTGGCTACAACAGTTAGTGGCTGTGGTGCCTTTTCATCTTTAGATCAAGTGATACCTGACAACAGTAAAAAATACCGTAAAGCAGAGACAATGCCTCCGCTAGATGTACCTCCAGATTTAAGTACTACCCGCATCAATGATGACATCGCGGGTAATCAAACCAGCACGGCAACGTACTCAGAGTTTGAAGAAGCGGCGAACAATCCACTTGCTTCTAAATATAATATCGCACCAGAAACTAAACCTGCTTTGTCAGGCGAAGGTAGCAAGCGTCATTTAATCGTGCCAGGCGATCGTGAAGCAACATGGTTTCAGATCTTGGATTTCTGGGCACAAAAAAACATTGAAGTTAGCCGTAAAGATTTACGTATTGGCTTAATGGATACTGAAAAAACAGTAGATGATTATGCTTACCGAGTAAGAATGGAACGCGGTGATACATCTAAAATATCTTCTGTATACGTTAGTGCCGCTACAGGCGAAGATAATGCACAAAAAAATGAAGCAATGCTGCGTCAAATAGCTGATTTCTTAGGGGTGTTATACCAAGAATCACAAGCTAGAATTCAAGCGGTTAAACAAAGTGAACCAAGAACGGCTAGCGTTACAACGCAATTAATGGACGATGTTGGTGAACAGAAAGCATTATTGGTTGACCAAGACTTTTCTGATGTATGGAATCGTGTAGGGCGTGTTTTAGATAGCAAAGGTTTTGCTGTTGAAGATCGCGATCGCTCACATGGTACATACTTCGTTCGTTATCTTGACCCTATGAATGATAAGCAAGCTGAAGAGCCTGGCATGTTAAGCAAGCTGGCGTTCTGGAAGGATGATGTTGAAAAAACACCTGATGAATTTTATTACATTAAATTAATCTCAGATGCCGCTAAAACTAAGATTGTTATTTTAGATGCGAAAGAAGTAAGAACATCATCTGAGACCGCTAAACGTTTATTAACGTTAATGCAGGAACAATTGTCACAATAATGCGTTTTGCTTCGCTAGGTAGCGGAAGTAAAGGCAATGCAACACTGATTTCGTACGGAAAAACCACGTTACTTGTTGATTGTGGTTTTTCCGCACGTGAAACTGAAAAACGTTTACAACGTTTAGCTATGACGGCGGATCAGTTGAACGGTATAGTCATTACACATGAACATGCTGATCACATTAATGGCGTTCGTGTATTAGCCAGAAAATATAACATCCCTGTGTATGCTACAGCTGGTACTGCAGGAGGTATGGCTGCTGACTTGGTTCATCTAGTTACTGAGTTTAGTTGTCATGAACATTTTCAGATTAATGATATTAATGTTGAACCGTTTCCAGTACCGCATGATGCGCGTGAACCGAGTCAATTTGTATTTACAAATGGACAGCATCGGGTGGGTATATTGACCGATGTTGGCATGACAACTCCGATCATTGAACAAGCGTTGTCAGGCTGTGATGCCTTATTGTTAGAAGCCAATCATGATATGGATATGCTCGATAACAGTGAATATCCAGATCATTTAAAGTATCGAGTCTCTGGAAGATTAGGGCATCTAAATAATGTGCAATCAGCTAAAATATTAGAAAAAATTGATACATCGCGTTTGCAACATATTGTTGCGATGCATTTAAGTGAAAAAAATAATTCGCCAAATATAGTGACCCCTTTATTTTCACAGGCATTAAACTGTGATCAGAGCTGGATTGGCATTGCCGACCAAGAGTTGGGTTTTGACTGGCGTGAAACGACTAATAGTTAGAGAATTAATTATGGAAAAAAAACAAGAATTATATGCCGGTAAAGCGAAAAGCGTTTTTGCCACGGATAATGAAGATTTTGTCATTTTAAGCTTTAGAGATGATACTTCAGCTTTCGATGGCGAACGCATTGAACAGTTGAGCCGTAAAGGTGAAGTGAATAATAAATTTAATGCCTTTATTATGGAATATCTAGCGAAAGCAGGTATCCAAACCCATTTCGAAAAGCTACTGAATAGCACCGAATCACTTGTTAAAAATATGAATATGATTCCGGTTGAGTGTGTTGTACGGAATGTTGCTTCTGGCAGTTTAGTTCGCCGCTTAGGTGTCGAAGATGGCATGGAATTAAGTCCTCCAATATTTGAGTTTTTCCTTAAGAATGACGCTTTACATGATCCAATGGTCAATGAGTTTCACATTGAAACTTTTGGCTGGGCTAGCGCTGAATCTGTAAGTAAAATGAAAGAGTTAACATTTAAAGTTAATGCTGAATTGAAGAAGTTATTTTCTGATGCAGGCCTGATTTTAGTTGATTACAAACTTGAATTTGGTTTGTTTAAAGGCGAGGTTATTTTAGGTGATGAATTCAGTCCAGATGGCTGTCGTCTATGGGATGCTGAAACACGTGAGAAATTAGATAAAGATCGTTTCCGTCAAGGTCTGGGTGGCGTTATCGAAGCTTATGAAGAAGTGGCTCGCCGAATTGGTGTTCCTTTGTAATATCAGCTAAATCTACAGGCAAAAAAAATACCCGCTTTTGCGGGTATTTTTTTGCCTTTAAGAAATCACTTTCCATTTAATTATTTCGCCTGCTCGCATAGGAACAAGAGGTTGATCTCCGAAGGGATACGTTTTCGGTACTGACCAAGATTCTTTATTCAGGGTAATCGTTGCAGTATTACGGGGTAATTGGTAGAAATCCGCACCGAAATGGCTGGCGAACCCTTCCAATTTATCAAGTGCATCGGCCGCTTCAAATGCTTCTGCATACAATTCAATGGCGGCATGACTACTGTAAATACCGGCACAACCACAGGCATTTTCTTTCACGTTTTGTGCGTGAGGCGCGCTGTCAGTGCCAAGGAAAAATTTAGGATTACCGCTGGTTGCCGCTTTGATAAGGGCTTGTTGATGAGTATTACGTTTTAACACTGGTAGACAGTAATTATGCGGATGTATGCCTCCGACTAATAGGTCGTTACGATTTAACAACAAATGGTGCGGTGTTATTGTTGCCGCAATACGGGCATCACTAGTCATTACAAAATCTACTGCATCAGCTGTAGTGATGTGTTCTAAGATGACTTTTAATGTTGGGTATTCTTCAAGCAGTGGTTGCAAAACATCAGTAATAAAGACTTTTTCGCGATCAAAAATGTCTATTTCAGGGCTGGTTACTTCACCATGCACGAGCAGTGGCATTTGAAGACGCTGCATTGCTGAAAGCGCAGGTTCACAGAGATTAAGATCTGTTACACCGGCATCTGAATTGGTGGTTGCGCCTGCAGGGTAGAGCTTAAAAGCATGTATGATGCCACTATCATATGCACGTTGAACCTCATCTGCCGAAGTATTGTCGGTGAGATATAAGGTCATCAGCGGCATAAAGTTGTTGTCAGTAGGGCGGGCATCTAAAATGCGGTCACGATACTCAATTGCTAAAGCTGTGGTGGTGACCGGAGGCCGTAAGTTCGGCATTACGACAGCACGATTAAAATAGCGTGCGGTATCTGAAACCGTTCGTTTTAATGCCGCATTATCGCGCAAGTGAAGATGCCAATCGTCAGGTTGGGCAAGAGTTAACTGTGTGATGTGTGATTTAGTCATAGACGCGAATTATGCCATAGCTATATATAAACGGACATTTATACATATAAAATGGCGTTATGTAAATGTCTTCCTCCGCAGTTTTTCTTGACCTAAAGTGGCATTCCAAGTACATTTAGGCGTTTTATATTTTTGTTCATATCTATCGTTACGGCGATTCAAAGGGGAACACGTGGAATTAAGCGGTGCCGAAATTCTGGTTCGTAGTTTAAAAGACGAAGGCGTTGAATTTTTGTTTGGTTATCCTGGTGGTTCAGTGCTTCATATTTATGATGCACTTTATCGACAAGATGACGTAAACCATATTCTAGTACGCCACGAACAAGCTGCAACTCATGCGGCTGATGGTTATGCGCGCGCGACTGGTAAACCTGGTGTTGTTCTGGTCACGTCTGGCCCTGGCGCAACTAATGCTGTAACAGGTATTGCCACTGCCTATATGGATTCTATTCCTATGGTCGTTATCACAGGTCAAGTTCCATCTGCTGTGATTGGTAGTGATGCTTTTCAAGAAGTCGATGCCGTAGGTATTACTCGGCCATGTGTGAAACATAACTTTTTAGTTAAAGATGTCACAAAATTAGCTGAGACGATCAAAAAAGCGTTTTATGTTGCTACAACAGGTCGTCCTGGCCCTGTCGTAATCGATGTACCAAAAGATATGACTGATCCAGCGATTAAAATACCTTATCAATATCCAGATAAAGTAACGATGCGTTCATATCAGCCGACAGTGAAAGGTCATTCGGGTCAGATTAAACGCGCCGTTGATCTATTGTTAACAGCTAAAAAACCGATGATATATACAGGTGGCGGTGTTGTACTTGGCAACGCTTCAGAAGAATTACGCACCTTTGTTCGTCATCTTGGCTATCCGATTACCACTACATTGATGGGCTTGGGCTCTTACCCTGCAAGCGATCCACAGTTTCTTGGTATGTTAGGCATGCACGGTACTTATGAAGCTAACATGGCGATGCATGACTGTGACGTATTGATTGCTATCGGTGCGCGATTTGATGATCGTGTTACAGGCAAAATTGCTGAATTTTGTCCTGATGCGAAAATTATTCATATTGATATTGATCCTTCTTCAATCTCAAAAACAATCACCGTTGATATTCCGATTGTAGGTGACGTTTCTGGCGTATTACAAGAGATGAATCATCTTTTGGTAACGGGCAAAAAAGAACCTAAGAAAAAAGCATTAGCTGAGTGGTGGAAAACAATTAATGCTTGGCGTGCGACTAACTGCATGAGTTTTGATCGCAATAGTGATCAGATTAAACCCCAGCGTGCGATTGAAATCGTTCATGAAATTACAGGCGGTGACGCGTACATCACATCTGATGTGGGACAGCATCAAATGTGGGCCGCGCAGTATTATGGTTTTGAAAAACCTAATCGTTGGATCAACTCCGGCGGTCTAGGTACTATGGGCTTTGGTTTACCTGCGGCGATGGGCGTACAATTAGCTTATCCGGATGCAACTGTTGCTTGTGTTACCGGTGAGGGTAGCATTCAAATGTGTATTCAGGAATTATCTACCTGTTTGCAATATGGCTTACCGATCAAAATTATTGCCTTAAATAATCGTTATTTAGGCATGGTTCGTCAGTGGCAGGAATTCTTCTATGAAAATCGCTATTCGTCTTCTTACATGGAGTCATTACCTGATTTCGTGAAATTAGCAGAAAGTTATGGTCATGTTGGTATTCGAATTGAAGATCCAAAAGATTTACAGGCAGAATTAGAAAGAGGCTTTGCGATGAAAGATCGTTTAGTATTCTTCGATATTGTGACCGATCAAACAGAAAATGTTTATCCAATGATTCAAGCAGGCAAAGCCCATAACGAAATGCATTTATCACCTCATGGTGGTGAGTTGCCACAAGATCCACAAAGGGAGTTGTCATAATGCGCCATATTATTTCAATTCTAATTGAAAACGAAGCAGGGGCTTTATCTAGAGTAGCTGGTTTATTCTCAGCACGTGCTTATAACATTGAGTCATTAACCGTTGCTCCGACAGAAGATCCAACTTTGTCACGGATGACGATTGTGACAGATGGTACTGATCGTATTGTGGAACAAATCACTAAACAACTTAACAAGTTAATCGATGTTGTTAAGCTGTTAGATTTGTCAGAAGGCCCACATATTGAACGTGAAATGATGCTGATTAAAGTTAAAGCAGCAACAATGGCTCAACGAGAAGATGTTAAACGTCTGTCTGATATTTTTCGTGGCAATATCATTGATGTCACACCAGCGACTTTTACAATTGAACTGACAGGGTCGGGTCAAAAAATAGATTCTTTTATTGAAGCATTGGCTGAACATAAGATTATTGAAACTGTACGGTCCGGCGTGTCGGGTATTGCACGCGGCGAGAAAAGTTTGCAGGTATAATCTGCACACCCAAATTAAATTTTAAAGTATTTAAGGAATTAAGTAATGAGTTTGAATATGTATTACGATAAAGATTGTGACTTATCTATCATCAAAGGGATGAAAGTGACGATTGTTGGTTATGGTTCGCAAGGCCATGCACACGCATGTAACTTGAAAGATTCAGGTGTAGACGTAACTGTTGCACTTCGTCCAGGTTCATCTTCTATCGCAAAAGCGGAAGCTCATGGCTTAAAAGTTACAGATACACCGACTGCTGTTGCAAGCGCAGATTTGGTTATGATCTTGACGCCTGATGAATTCCAATCACAGTTATATAAAGAAGAAATCGAACCTAACTTAAAGAAAGGCGCTGTTTTAGCCTTTGCTCATGGTTTTGCTATTATCTACAAACAAGTGCTTCCACGCGCTGATTTAGACGTGATCATGATTGCGCCTAAAGCACCTGGTCATACAGTACGTAGTGAATTTGTTCGTGGTGGTGGTATTCCTGATTTGATCGCTGTTGAACAAGATGCTTCAGGTAATGCAAAAGCAATCGCTTTATCTTACGCTTCAGGTGTTGGTGGTGGCCGTACAGGTATTATCGAAACAACATTCCGTGATGAAACTGAAACTGACTTATTCGGTGAACAAGCTGTTTTATGTGGTGGTGCAGTTGAATTAGTTAAAGCTGGTTTTGAAACATTGACAGAAGCGGGTTATGCGCCAGAAATGGCTTATTTTGAATGTTTGCATGAATTAAAATTGATTGTAGATCTTATGTATGAAGGCGGTATCGCTAACATGAACTACTCAATTTCTAACAATGCTGAATACGGTGAGTATGTTACTGGCCCTAAAATCATCAACGAAGAAAGCCGTTGGGCGATGCGTGAAGCTTTGAAAAATATTCAAGAAGGTAAATACGCGAAACAATTTATCCTTGAAGGTCAATCTGGTTATCCAGAAATGACTTCAATGCGTCACATTAACGCAGAACACCCAATTGAAAAAACAGGTGCTAAATTGCGTGCATTGATGCCTTGGATCCAAAAGATTGTTGATAAAGATAAAAACTAATCATCAATAATTTGATTTATAAGCGGGGGCTGATGTGAAAATATCAGCCCCCGTTTGTTATGTGAACTTAAAGTTTATGTGCTAGTTAAATTGACTAAAGTGTTTGTCTAATACAGCGCCGTAAAATGAACTTTGTTGTCCATGTGTTGCTCTTGTTTGTGTGTAAGAGATTTCACTATCAGGGCCTGCCTTCATATTCATTTCCTGTATTGCAAGTACTGCGTGAGTGAGCGAGTTATTCTTTTCGCTTTGGTGCGTACTGATTTTAGCTACTCCCATGTGCTTTTGGGGCTGAGCATTCATTGCATTTATTTCAAGCGCAGCCTGAGACAATGAATTAGTCGTTGGCTGAATAATAGGTTTAGCCCATGCCGCACTGGATAACATAAAACTAGAAAGTATGATTATGGATAATTTTTTCATTTTCTTGACCTTTAACAAATAAAAACAGCAAGTAAAATTTACACTTGTATAGTTAGAGACAATATGAAAGCCGAAATGTTACAAAAAGGCTTAAGTTGAAAATATTTGCTACGACTATGTCTGCTATCATTATCTAATTATTTAATAACGCCTATGGAAATCAAGTTATGGTAGAAAAACAAAAACAACAGAACCGTGGTATTTATTTATTACCAAACCTATTTACTACCGCGGGTCTTTTTGCAGGATTTTATGCCATTGTTGCCGCTATACGAGGTGATTTCGAATCGGCTGCTATTGCGATATTCATCGCTATGATTATGGATGGGCTTGATGGTCGTATTGCCAGAATGACAAATACTCAAAGTGATTTTGGCGCCGAATACGATAGTCTCGCTGATATGGTTTCGTTTGGTTTAGCACCTGCCTTAGTTATCTTTCAGTGGTCATTACTAGGCATGGGAAAATTCGGCTGGATGGTCGCTTTTATTTATGCGGCTTGTGGCGCTTTGCGCCTAGCTCGATTTAATACCCAGTTAGGTATTGCAGATAAGCGTTATTTCCAAGGTTTACCTAGTCCTGCGGCCGCGGCTTGCTTAGCTGGCTGGGTATGGGCGGGCACGAGTAATGACATTGATCCTGCCTTGATGACGGCTGTTGCCTTACCGCTTACTTTTGTTGCCGGTCTTCTAATGGTCAGTACGGTCAGATACTCAAGCTTTAAAGAACTTGATTTACACGGTAAAGTCCCTTTTGTCGTGATGTTAGTACTTGTCCTGATATTTGCTCTAGTGGCTATTGACCCACCACTTATCTTGTTTGGTACCTTTGCGTTATACGCATTGTCTGGACCTGTGTTGACATTAATTAAACTGCGCGAACATCGTGCAGAACGCCAGCAAGAAAAATAAGCCAGTCTCAAGCTGTGCTTTGAATACGAGCTTGACTATATTGATGTGTACTTTGAATGATATCGAACGCCAACAGATTTTAGTTGTCTGTTGGTTTATCAATCTTTTTTTCAGCAAGTATGTCCATTATTAGCACATCACATGACCCACAGCCAGTACCTGCACCCGTTGCGGATGCGATTTTTTCAAAACTGTCTTTTCCATTGTCGATTAACTGGTATATTTTGGCTCTGGTGGTACCACTACAGTCACAAATTATTTCTTCGGATAAGTCAGTCATAGATTATTATTAGTGTACGTTGGTATTAAGTTAAGGTGTAAAAGGAAGCTGAAATGATAACACTTTATGGCAGTTCTCTCTCTAGATCCTTTCGTGCATTATGGGCTTTGGAAGAAGCTGAACTCAGTTATGAATACACGAAAACTAGCATCGGCAGCACCGCAAAAAATGGCAGTCACACTGAACAATACAAGGCCATTAATCACCAAGGAAAAGTACCAACACTAGTTGATGACCAACTTATTATTACTGAAAGTGCTGCGATACTGAATTACATTGCGAGGCTAGTTCCGGACAAAAATCTTATACCCTTCAATGATGCTAAGTTGAAAGCAAGCTACGACGAAATTAGTTTTTTTGTTCTAGCCGATTTAGAGCAACCTTTATGGACGTTTGCTAAACATAGTTTTGTTTTACCCGAAGAATTAAGGTTGCCAGAAATAAAGAAAACAACCGAGTATGAGTTTGCTAGATCAATAGGTGCATTAGAGCATTTTCTAGGAAATAAAACGTTTGCGATAAACGACCATTTCACTATGGTAGATATTCTCATTGCACAGACATTGCGCTGGGCTGATAAAGCGCAATTTACAGTGCCGGAAAATTTAAAAGACTATGCTCAACGAATGTACCAACGTCCAGCTTGTCAGCGGGCATTACTTAAAGCTTAATGGCTACAAATATATTATTAAATTTACTGATCGAGAGGAATAATGCAGGGAATTATACTGGCTGTAGCAGCCTATAGCATTTGGGGGATCTTCCCTCTTTTTTTCAGTTATCTGAATGATGTTTCGCCAATAGAAGTTGTTGTTCACCGTAGCATTTGGTCATTAGTCGCAACATTACTGCTAGGACTGCTCTTAAGACGACTGGGAAAATTGACCAGCGCATTTGAGGATAAAAAACTCATCGGCTGGATGGGATTATCGGCAGCCTTAATCGCTATTAATTGGCTGGTATATATCTGGGCAGTTTCAAATCATCGCGTATTAGAATCCAGTTTGGGCTATTTCATGACGCCGGTCGTAAGTTTAATCCTGGCTAGAATTTTCTTCAAAGAGCGTCTTCATCCTTTACAAGCATGGGCTGGATTTTTTGCGACAATCGCCATTATTTGGGAGTTTATAAGTCTCGGCTCATTACCCTGGATCAGTCTGGTACTTGCCGTTGCTTTTGCTTTTTATGGCGTGGTCAGGAAACATTGTAAAATTGATGGTATCAGTGGCTTAACGATAGAAATGTTCTGGTTGTTACCTTTAGGGCTTATTTGGATTACATGGCAAGTTTTTGATCAACATAATGCCCTTGCTTTTGGCAGTACCCAAACCTTAACCTTACTATTAATTGGCTCGGGATTTCTTACTGCTTTGCCTTTAGTTTTATTTGCTATGGCTGCGCGTCGTGTTGATTTATCGATTGTTGGTTTTATTATGTATATCAACCCTTCGATACAGTTTTTGATTGCCATATTTGTACTAAACGAATCTTATCCGCCACAAAGAATGGTGACATTTTGTATTATCTGGTTTGCCTTAATATTATTTATGATGGGCTTATGGAAGCTGCGTAAAGAGCATTAATATTTGATCAGAAAATCATGAGTTTATCAATACATTCTATGGTGAAATAAACAGTCAGTGAAACTTAGCGAAATAATGATCATAAACAGTGTCGACCAATAGTGTTTCTGGTGAATTATTTCAATATACCAACGTTAGAACACGATAGAATGTCTGTGTTTTTCATCCTCAACCTTTAAGGATATATATGCCCCAAGATGATTCCGTACCCGATCTAATTTTACTCACCGATGCTGACTTACGTCGTCATGTTCGGTTATTTGGAGTGTTATTGGGCGAGGTCATTAAAAGTCATTGCCCAAACGAGATTTATGAAACAGTAGAACTATTGCGTAAAGGCTTTATCAGCCTGCGTAAAAATGATGATCCAGAACTGCGATCACAATTAATGAGTCATATTGCGCTTTTAGACGAAGCGCAGTTAACGGATGTTATTCGTGCTTTTAACTTATATTTCAGCCTGGTTAATACAGCAGAAGAAGCACATCAGCATCATAATCGAATGATTCAATTACGCAATAATGACAAGTTATGGCGTGGCTCATTTAACGATACGATAGAGCAGCTTAAAAACGAAGATGTGACATTACCTCAGTTACAGGAATTGTTAGATGAGCTGAACTATACGCCGGTGTTTACTGCTCACCCGACGGAATCTAAACGTCGTGCAGTCATGGAAGGTTTACGTCGTATATTTGTATTGGATGAGCAGTTAGTTAATTT
>CAXBIM010000017.1:0-50192 GCA_963975785.1 uncultured Methylophaga sp. | reverse complement strand
ACCCAATATGATAAAAAGCAGTTAAGAGCAAAGCTAAAAACACAAATCCAGATCCTATGGGCAACGGATGAAGTGCGGGCGATTAAACCATCCGTACGTGATGAAGTAAAAAATGGTTTGTTTTACTTTAATATCAGTCTGTTTGATGCGGTGCCAAAGACGTATCGTAATATGGAACTCTCCATTAAACGCTTGTATGGCGATGAACTGGAACAAGGACAAAGTCTTAATGTGCCCAACTTCCTAACATTCGGCTCTTGGATTGGCGGAGATAGAGATGGCAATCCATTTGTAACTGCTGACACCACTGAAATGGCGGTAAGATTACAAAAACGCACCGTGTTACGTCGTTATCTGGACGTTATTACTAAGCTTAGTCACATACTTACGCATTCAACGCCCTTGAGTAAAATTAGTACTGAACTGGCTGATAATATTGCTCGTGACGAGAAGACGTATATGGCTGCGTTTGGTGTTAAACCACAACGATTTATCACTGAGCCTTATCGTCGTAAACTTTATATGATGCGTTATCGTTTGGAAGATAACTTGCGCGTCAGCCAAAAATATTTCACCCCTGAAAATAGCACAACGCCTTACGGTGTAGCCTATCTGTCAGAGAATGACCTTATGGCTGATTTGCGTTTGATTCAGGACTCTTTATTGACAAATGGAGATGCAGAAATCGCTAACGGCGAATTACTCGACCTTATTCGCTTGGTGGGCACGTTCGGTTTTTACTTGTTTCAACTTGACCTGCGCCAAGAATCGACACGTCATACCGAGACGATGGGTGAGTTACTTCAAAAGCTTGATATAAGCAGTAATTACACGCAGCAATCTGAAAAGGAACGGTTTTCACTATTAAGCCAATTACTCGCGGAACCAACCTTACCGGAAATTAGTGACAACCTAGATTTAACTGAAAATACAGCTGAAACCATTGCTGTGTTTATGTTGATGAACCGTTTGCGTAGTGAAATTAGTGATAAAACATTTGGTAGTTATGTTATTTCTATGACGCATCACGCCAGTCATATCTTGGAAGTATTGCTCTTGGCCCGCTTTGCTGGACTATGTGGTTATGATGATAATAACCAATGGTTTTGCCATATTAAAGTTGCACCATTATTCGAAACTATTGATGATTTGTCTCGTATTGAGGACGTCATGAATACCCTGTTAGAGAGTAGTATCTATCGAGGTCTATTGAGTGCTTCAGGTAACTTGCAAGAGGTCATGTTGGGTTACTCTGACTCATGTAAAGATGGTGGGATTTTAGCGTCTGGGTGGAGTTTGTATAAGGCTCAACGTATTGTCTCTAAGCTGACCACTGAACGTAATATTCAATGTCGCATGTTTCATGGCCGTGGTGGTACGGTTGGACGTGGCGGTGGCCCAACTCATGAAGCTATTTTGTCGCAGCCTGCTGGCACTGTTCATGGACAAATTAAGTTTACAGAACAAGGTGAAGTGCTATCACATAAATACGGCAATATCGAAACTGCAGCCTATGAATTGGGTATGGGTGTGTCAGGTTTAATGAAAGCTAGTCGTGCTTTTATTAGTGAAGCGCAAAGAGTAAAAGAAGAAAATGCTATTGATTGCCATATGATTATGGAGCACCTAGTTGAGGTAGGTGAAAATAGTTATCGACAATTGACAGAAAAAACGCCGGGGTTTCTTGATTATTTTTATGAAGCTTGTCCAGTATCTGAAATTGGCATGATGAATATAGGCTCACGTCCATCGCATCGTAAAAAAGGTGATCGTTCTAAGAATTCTGTTAGAGCGATAGGTTGGGTGTTTGCATGGGCACAATCAAGACAGACTATTCCAGGTTGGTACGGTATTGGTAGTGCATTAGAATCGTGGTGTGCAGATCAACCAGAGCGCTTACTAGAGTTACAACAAATGTACCAGCGCTGGCCTTTTTTCCGAGCATTGCTGAGTAATACTGAAATGGCGCTATCTAAGGCGGATATGGAAATAGCTCGAGAATATGCAGCGCTGTGTCTAGATTCTGAGGCTGCTCAGCAAGTGTACAACACTATTTCAGCTGAGTACCAACGCACTTTAGCTTGGATCTTGACTGTTATTAATAGCTCAAGCTTAATCGAAGACAACCCTGCACTTGCACTATCATTAAGTCGACGCAGACCTTACTTAGATCCACTAAATCATATTCAAATCGTATTATTAAAACGTTATCGTGATACCGAGATAACGGATGTTGAACATGAGCGGTGGCGTGATCCTTTATTACGGACGATTAGCGCGCTTTCAACCGGACTTCGTAATACGGGTTAAGACATTCTGTTTTTATAAGAATCAAAGTCGAGTGAGATGCTGATGAGTTATGCTATTTCACTCGGCTTGTATGTCTTCAATCTTTTTTCTTACTAGGTAATAAGCTTAAGCTTATGGCATTATCAGTAGACAGTCTCGAACAGATCACAAGGAATCACAATGCCTGAAGATTTACTTCTAAAAATTCGTAACCTAGAGCAAAGCGATTATCCACAATTAAAAGAATTGATGGATCGCGTTTACGATGATATCGGTGGAGCATGGCCTGAACATACCATTGTGAAATTGATGGCTGATTTACCTGAAGGCCAAATTTGTCTAATCGATCACGACAGAATAGTGGGAGTGGCGCTTTCTGTTCAAGTGGACTATCAACGTTTTAGTAATCCCCATACTTATGATGATCTCATTACCAAAGCTGAAACAATCATCAATAATAAAAATGGTGATGCATTATATGGTTTAGATGTATTAATTCATCCTGATTATCGAGGTTTTAGACTAGGGCGACGTCTCTATGAGGCACGAAAAGATTTGTGTCGACAAAGTAACCTACGTGCCATTTTAGCGGGTGGACGAATACCGAACTATTACAAACATGCTGATGAAATGTCTCCGGCTGAGTACTTCGAAGCCGTTAAAAATAAGCGTATTTATGACCCGATTTTAACCTTTCAATTATCAAACGACTTTCAAGTGACTAGGGTCTTGAAAAAATACTTACCTGAAGATGAAAAATCACAAGGTTTTGCGACCTTGCTTGAATGGCGTAATATCTTCTATGAGCCAGAAAGCACCGTTATTGAAACGCGCAAACGTGATGTCCGAATAGGCGCTATTCAGTGGCAAATGCGTGAAGTTGACTCAGTAGAAGAACTATTACAGCAAGTTGAATATTTTATCGATGCTTTATCGGGGTATCAGAGCGACTTTGCTGTATTTCCTGAGTTTTTTAACTCGCCATTGATGGGGTTGAGTCCTGATCAGCGAAATCAATATGAGGCGATCCGTTTCCTGGCTAGTTATACCGAACGCTTTAAATTAGAAATGTCGAAAATGGCACTCAGTTATAACATTAATGTGATCACCGGTTCGATGCCTTATTTTGAAGACGAAGTGTTGTATAACGTCAGTTATCTCTGTCGACGAGACGGTACGGTTGAGATGCAAAAGAAAATTCACATTACGCCTCATGAACGTCGCGATTGGATAATTGAGGGTGGGGATGAGTTACGCGTGTTTGACACTGATGCAGGACGGGTTGGTATCTTGATATGTTATGACGTTGAATTCCCTGAATTAGCTAGGATTTTGGCCCTGCAAGATATGGATATTTTGTTTGTACCATATTGGACTGACACTAAAAATGGTTATTTACGTGTGCGTAATTGTGCACAAGCACGTGCCGTTGAGAATGAATGTTATGTCGTAATTTGTGGTAGTTGTGGCAACTTACCGCAAGTTGAAAACCTTGATGTACAGTATTCTCAAGCAGCGGTATTTTCACCTTCTGATTTTTCATATCCGCATGATGCCGTTATGGCTGAAACAACACCTAATACAGAAATGATCATGTTTTCTGATTTAGATCTCGATAAATTAACGTTCACTCGTAGCGAGGGCTCGGTCAATAACCTGAAAGACCGTCGTACAGATCTCTATGATTTGGTCTGGAAAAATAGTCCTAAACAATAAATTCTCTTGTTTTCTAATGGCTAGTGTATGTCATTTATCATTGTTTTTAAAATGTTAGACTGGATGGGCTAGCATCACTGACTCGAGTGTAAAGCTTGATTTTTGGGTGAGTGGTGAGATGTTCGAAATACTGGAAAGTTTTCCCGAATTGGCTATTTTGATATTGTATTTTTCTAAGTGCTTTAAGTTTATTATTTAAGGTGAAAATTATGTATGAATTGCTTTATACGAGTGTATGTCCACGCGGCATGAATGAGTCGGAACTGAAAGTCCTTTTGGAAGGTTCTAGGATAAAAAATCACAACCTTGGTGTAACAGGAATGCTTATATATTGTGACCATGAGTTCATTCAACTCCTTGAGGGAGAAGAGGCTGTAGTGAAAAAACTATATCAAATTATTTGGGAGGACTCTCGACATAGGAGTGTAGAGGTATTTTACGAAGGTACTATCGAGAATAAGGCCTTTACCGATTGGTCAATGGCATTCAAGACCATTGATCAAAGTGAACTCTCTGCACTTATGATGGGCTACGAAGAAGATACTCTAGGGAGATCTCCTATCAATATAATTCAAAGATAGCCCTAACCGAGGGAAAAATGCATTTTTAGCATTACGCGAAATACTTTTAAAAATTGTGTAGGTAATTGCTTCTTACATATATGTAAGAAGAATCAAGCCATTAAGCGGTCAGCAACATTTTAGTTGACGAGACTGTCTTATTTGTATGTTAACTTTTTGTTTTGATAAGCTAAACCAGTGAAATGTGTATTAATTGAATGTTCATACTAGGACAATATGGAGCCAAATTTTAGATAAAGTTGAGGTCTAAAATGCCATGAATAAATTAAGGCAACTGCTGAACGAAATAGATCATCAGGGATACAAGGCATATAAAAAACTTGTCGGTGATTATCCCTTTACTAATTTTTTGTTGCGAATTGATCATGTGCAAGGTGATCCCTTTGCAGATCCATCTCGTTGTCGTATATTTATTAATGCCACAAAGGCCAACCTTCCGAGCTCTTTATTTAATTCGCGTAGTCGAACTATTGCCTTAGAGGATTTTATTGGGCGGAGTTTTAGCCAAGCTATTGAACAAGAAGTGCAAGGAGGGCGTGGCGATGGTATAAGTGGTGAAATAACTATCATCGATTACGGACAAGAGGTATTGGAGCGTAATGCGGTGCTTGTTCAAGACGGTGATATTGAGCTTCGTATTCGGATAGGATTGCCGGCAGTAAAAAGAACAGTGAATGCTCAACAGGCCATAACTATGCTGTTCGAAGAGTTACCTGCAATAGTCACTAAAGGTCTGGCAATACTTCACTCTAAGCATAGTACTGCTAAACAACATGTTGATGCAGTTGAAGACCAACAGTCTTTGCGAAAGCAATTATCTGAGCGAAATTTAGTCGCCTTTATTGCAGATGGCTCACATCTACCTCGCTATAGTGGCATTGATGATCGTCCTCTACCTGAAGCGGTTTTATTTAAATCTCCAGACACTTTGGCCGTCGAACTTGAGCAGCCGCATGCGGGTGTGATTCGTGGCTTAGGAATTCCCAAAGGTATAACGTTAATTGTCGGTGGTGGTTTTCACGGTAAATCAACGTTATTACATGCCATAGAACGGGGCGTTTACGATCACATTCCAAATGACGGAAGAGAAAAAGTAGTCACTGTTTCTGACGCAGTTAAAATTCGAGCAGAAGATCGACGTGCTATTACAGCAATAGACATTAGTCCTTTTATTGGCACGCTACCGCAGGCTAAAGATACACGGCATTTTTCGACCCAAGATGCCAGTGGAAGTACCTCTCAAGCCTCTAATATTATGGAAGCATTATCAATTGGCACAGAGTTGTTACTTATTGATGAAGATACCTCGGCGACTAATTTTATGATTCGAGATGAACGAATGCAGGCCTTAGTCTCTAAAGACAAGGAGCCCATTACTCCTTTAGTACATCGTATCCGTGATCTTTACCAAGATAATGCTGTATCCGTAATTTTAGTTATGGGCGGTTCAGGTGACTTTTTTGGGCTAGCGGATAACATCATCATGATGGATAATTATATGGCTAAAGACGTAACGATTGAGGCTAAAGCATTGGCACATGATGTCATTCCTAAAGGGATTAAATTTCCAAAGATAAAAACAAGGAATATGCGTATACCTAATATAGCTTCTTTAAGCCCGCTATATGATCAAAATAGAGATAAAATTCAAGCGATAGGGTTAGGAGTTTTGCGTTATGGTCAGGTTGAAATTGATGTCTCTCAATTAGAACAGTTGGTTGATAAAGCTCAACTTAAGGCAATTGGCTATCTAATCGGTCATTATTATCAACAGAATATGCAAAATGGTTTGAGTGATGTAGATCTTGTTGTGGGTTTAAAAGATGCGATCATAGATGTGGAACAATTAGGATTGGATTGTCTCACACCCTATATTATCGGATCACTTGCAATGCCAAGACTTCATGAATTGGTGGCAACAGTCAATAGAATGCGAAATTTAGTTTTAACGAGTGTGGTTAAATAAACATCGCTAAAAAGTCTGACGGTGGATTATTCTTTGCGTGTAAATTTAATTATATGGCGTCGATCGCGTTTATTTGGACGACCTTTGTCATGCCTAAAACCTAGAGGTTGATCTTTAAGTTCTAGTTTCAATTTTTCACGCTTAGCTAAACTCTCATCACTTTCAACATAAAGTAATTGAGCCTCGGGAGCAGGGCGCCGTTGCTTGGATACACCTAATACAGTAATTATGTGTTCATAAGGCGGTTTTGAAATGGTGAGTACATCATCGAGTTTAACCGTACGACTGGGTTTAGCCCGATGATTGTTAAGATGTACTTTACCACCGTTAATTGCTTCGACGGCAAGGCCTCGGGTTTTATAAAAACGTGCAGCCCATAACCATTTATCTAGTCTTTGGTTGTTCTCCTCTGCTTCTGGCTGTTTTGCCATTAAATATTCCTATAAAACCATGATAAGTGTATTTAGATTGATTACATACAAAATAGGGTGATGACCTATAAGAGTCAATCACCCTATTTTGATATGGCCAGCTTAATTTTCTTGCTTAATAGTCTAATAATAACCCAGGTTAGAAACTAAGAAGTAATCGTTAATTGTAGGCCTTATTATAGCTTTTAAGCTTTACCTTGCAACTGCGGTAAGATAGATTCATTTTCTAAGGTTGAAGTGTCTTGTGTAATTTCTTCACCTTTAGCAATGGTTCTTAATAATCGACGCATGATTTTACCCGAACGCGTTTTAGGTAAATTATCGGAATAACGAATTTCATCTGGTTTCGCAATTGCACCTATTTGCTCACCTACCCAAGCGCGGAGTTCTTGAGTCAGCTCTTCATCTACACCACCGGCAGGTCGCTCACCATTTAATACGACGAAAGCAACGACTGCCTCGCCTTTGATATCATGAGGTTTGCCCACGACAGCGGCTTCTGCAACACCTGGATGAGCAACCAGTGCTGATTCAATTTCCATCGTACCAAGACGATGACCAGATACATTTAATACATCATCAATCCGACCCATTATCCAAAAATAACCATCTTCATCAAGACGAGCGCTATCACCTGCTAAGTAATATTTGCCATCAAAATATGGCCAGTAGGAATCTTTATAACGCTGATCATCGCCCCAAACCGTCTGCACCATCGAAGGCCAAGGTTGGCGAATAACTAAGTAACCACCTTGATTTGCTTTGGTAATTTCTTCGCCTGCTTGATTAACTAGAGCAGCATCAATCCCTGGTAGGGCACGTGTACATGAACCAGGCTTAGTAACTGTTACAGCCGGTACGGGGGCAATCATATGTGCACCTGTTTCAGTTTGCCACCACGTATCCACTACCGGACATTTCTCGTTACCAATGACTTTGTGATACCACATCCACGCTTCTGGATTTATGGGTTCGCCTACAGTACCTAACAAACGCAGTTTAGATAAGTCATAACTATTTGGAATGGCATCACCGGCTTTCATTAAGGCACGAATAGCGGTGGGAGCGGTGTAGAAAATACTGACTTGATGACGCTGACACATATCCCAAAAACGACCGGCATCTGGATAAGTCGGTACACCTTCAAATATCACCATTGTGGCGCCAGTGGCTAATGGTCCATAAGCAACATAAGTATGCCCTGTGATCCAGCCTACATCAGCTGTACACCAAAATACATCTGATTCTTGAATATCGAAGACCCAACGCATTGTAGTGATGGCATTTAATAAATAACCACCTGTTGAATGTTGAATACCTTTAGGTGTACCCGTAGATCCTGATGTATAAAGAATAAATAGTGGGTGTGTAGCATCAACCCAAACCGGTTCACAAACAGCGCTTTGGTCTTGCTCTGCTTCCGACCACCAAATATCACGACCAGATTGCATGGTAATATCATGACCAGTGCGTTTAAGCACAATAACAGTTTGAACACTGTCACAGCCATTTTCTAATGCGGTATCTGTCGTTGATTTAAGCTGGATTATCTTACCACCACGATGACCACCGTCAGCGGTGATAACCATTTTTGCAGCGGTATCTTCAATGCGATCTTTCAGTGAAGATGCAGAAAAACCACCAAATACTACCGAGTGAATGGCGCCAATACGAGCACATGCTTGCATTGCGACTACTGCTTCAGCAATCATTGGCATATATATAATGACCCGATCACCTTGAGTAATGCCTTGTGATGTTAGGGCATTAGCAAATGTGCAAACCCGACGATGCAATTCACGATAGCTAATATGCTCTACGTCTCCAGCATCACCTTCAAAAATAATGGCTGTTTTGTCTGCATTTTTTGTTAGTTGACGATCAAGACAGTTATATGAGGCATTCAATTTCCCATCTGGAAACCAGCGATAGAAAGGTGCATTTGATGAATCTAAAGTCGTTTCAAAAGGTGTTTGCCAATTTATTTCAGTACGTGCTTGATCGGCCCAAAAAGCTTGATTATCGACTTCTGCACTTTTATATAAGGCATCTAATTTGTCAGTCGTCATCGTCGTAGCTTTTATAAAGTCAGCACTCGCTGGGAATCGGCGCGCTTCATGTAATGTTGATTCGATATTGTCATCAGACATATTTTTTACCTTAAGTATCGTATAAGAAAAAGCTAGTTTGATATATAGCGTTATTCCCAATAGTTGGGTCTGGGAATACTATTTCCATAGGGATGTTCAAGCTAGAGTATAGCCCTGTATTTAACAGAAATAAAACACAAAAATGCCCCCATAAGTTTCCTTATGGAGGCATAGTGTCTAATGGTTTTGTTTAAAAGAAACCAAGTGGACTTGTGCTGTAGCTAACTAAAAGGTTCTTAGTTTGTTGGTAATGATCAAGCATCATTTTGTGTGTTTCACGACCAACACCTGATTTTTTATAACCACCAAAAGCAGCATGAGCAGGGTAAAGGTGATAACAGTTAGTCCAAACACGACCAGCTTGAATACCACGACCCATGCGATAGGCACGGTTCATATCGCGAGTCCATAAACCTGCACCTAAACCAAACTCAGTATCATTAGCGATAGCTAAAGCTTCTGCTTCATCTTTAAACGTTGTTACTGATACGACAGGACCAAAAATTTCTTCTTGGAAAATACGCATATTGTTAGTGCCTTTGAAAATGGTCGGCTCGATGTAATAGCCTTTATTAAATTCAGAACCAACTTGAGCAATCTTACCGCCGATTAATAATTCGGCACCTTCTGCTTTACCAATATCCATATAACTTAGGATTTTTTCGTACTGCTCTTGCGAGGCTTGTGCACCTACTTGTGTATTGGTATCAAGAGGATTGCCGCGAATGATTTTTTGAGCACGCTCAATAACGATAGCAATGAATTCGTCATAGATGCTTTCTTGAATCAAAGCACGAGAAGGGCAGGTACACACTTCACCTTGGTTAAAGAATGCAAGTACGGCACCTTCAGCACATTTGCTGATGTAATCATCTTCTTGTTGCATGATATCTTCAAAGAAGATGTTTGGTGATTTACCACCTAATTCAACGGTTGATGGAATAATGTTCTCAGCCGCATATTTCATAATAAGTGAGCCAACAGGTGTTGAGCCTGTAAATGCGATTTTTTGAATACGTGTACTGGTTGCTAATGCTTGTCCCGCTTCTTTACCGAAACCATTAACAACATTTAATACACCAGGTGGTAATAAATCACCAATCAGTTCCATTAATTTCAGGATCGAATACGGTGTTTGTTCCGCTGGTTTTAAAACGATACAGTTACCTGTTACTAAGGCTGGTGCGATTTTCCATACACCCATTAATAATGGGAAGTTCCATGGAATTATTTGTCCAACAACACCTAGTGGTTCGTGAAATTGATAAGAAACAGTCGTTTCATCTATCTCACCCATTGTACCTTCTTGAGCGCGAATACAACCTGCATAATAACGAAAGTGATCAATAGCTAGTGGCACATCGGCATTTAATGTTTCACGGACTGCTTTGCCGTTGTCCCATGTTTCGGCAACCGCTAGCATTTCTAGATTTTGTTCCATGCGATCGGCTATTTTTAACAATATATTTGAACGTTCAGTGATGGATGTTTTAGCCCAAGCATCTTTAGCAGCATGAGCAGCATCAAGCGCTAAGTTAATATCTTCTTCTGTTGAGCGAGGTATTTCGCAAAAGCCTTCGCCGGTGACAGGACTTACATTAGTGTAATATTGTCCTTTAACAGGGGCTTCCCAACCACCATTAATATAGTTGCCATAGCGCGCTTCATATGAGGCTACAGCGCCTTCTGTATTTGGATTTGCATAGATCATTTTTTACTCTCTCTTTGGTTTAATGTTTCTAATTGTTATTTTTTTATTGTTATCATGTCGTCAGCATAAATCTATAGAGTTCAATTTGCCTTGACTGAGAATCTCTATTACTTGACTTACAATCCACATCGGTCACAAAATGCAGAATATGAATAAATTAGTCACTAAGCACGATACTCCAGTTTCGCAATCTTTAGCAAAAAAAGATGGCGATCAACGTCAGTCCTTGGTTGAAAACAAAATATCCTTTGCTGGGCCTGAATCAGAGCTAAGTATTTATGATACTTACCGTGAAGCTTCACGTGTTGGCTTAGGCTCACAGCAGCTTTTGTACTGCGGCATGGTTAAGGGTAAAAAAATCATGTATGGCACTGGAAACAATGACCAAGGCGAAATATTTTTGCCGCATGAGTCTTTTGTGATGCCACCAGGTGAATTTGTTGAAATTGACTTTCCAGAAGCCAAAGAGGATTCGCCTACAACCTGTCTTACTATAGAGTTCTCAAAAGAACGCATTGAAACGATCTCTGAAAGAATGCGCGACCTGACTACCTTAGAATCAGTTGAACATGACTGGGAATATCAGCCTCACATTCTTCATACGCATCACACCACAGACACTCAGCAGTTATTAGAAAAATTAGTGTGCTTATTTACTCAAAATCATCCAGATAAAGAAATGATGGTTGATTTAGGTGTTTCTGAACTTGTTATTAGGCTACTAAGACAGCAAGGTCGAGAAATTCTCCTGAGTTATAGTCAGCAATCACCGGATAGCAGCGGCGTTATTGCAGCCATTCACTTTCTTGAAAAAAATCTCTCAATACCACTTAATATTGACCAATTAAGCCGCCATGCATGCATGAGTAGAAGTAAGCTTTATGTTGAGTTCAAAAAACAGCTAGGCTGTTCGCCGGGTGAGTTTCAGCAACAATTGCGAATCAAGGCCTCAGCCCAAGCTATTAGCTCGGGTAAAACAGTTACGGAAGCTTGTTACGATGTGGGCTTTAATGATTTAAGTCATTTCAGCCGACGATTTACCCAATTTTATGGTTGCTCACCCACAGCTTATCGTCTCAAGCATTTCGGTTAAGAAGCGGTAGATTAAGCATTAAAGTAGTCATCTAATCATAGACAACTACTTTGCAACATCATATTGCCAGTGATCATGACTGTTCTTGCGCGAGTTCATGATGTATCACGCATTAATCGGGTGCATTGTTAACTTCAATTTGCTACCTGTACGATTTAACTCACATAACTACTTCACAACATGTTTATCAATTTACGTTGATAGCGGTTGTCATTTGCTTGTTTGTTAGTCTTAATTGGCTTTCATTGCTTAGCCAGATTACTCAACATACGCTAAACTAGTCATATATCTGGGGTGATATTAGCTCCATAGCTTCGTCACAAATAACCAATCATGGCATCGCCTTAACAATTCATATCGGAGAAAAAAATGACCGAAGAAATCAGCCTATTGGTTGAGCGTCTTAATGATGCAAGCGATGACGCACAAATGGCTGTTTTCGAAGAGGCAGTAATAGAATTGGAAAGTAGTGAACTGGCTTTTTTATTAGAGTCATTACCGCTTCCTGAACGTCTTGAACGCTGGCAACAAGTACCTGAAGATGATCGGGTTGATGTACTGGTTGCAATGCGATCTGAGCCTCGACAAACTATTTTTGCCACGTTTGATGATGAACAGTTACAAGCTTTATTAAGTAATTTACATGCGGAAGATTTAATCGAGCTAGCTGAATCCCTGCCAGACTCAGTCGTTGATACCGCGTTGCAAAGCATGGATGCTATGCAAAGTCAGCATTATCAACGATCGGCACAATATGATGACTATCAAATTGGTCGTTATGTTGATCACGAATTGATTATTTTACCAAAAACAGCGCGTGTTCGTGACGCCATGAGATTGATTAAAAAAGCATTACCGGAATACACCGATAGTCTTTATCTTATTCAGCGTAATGGCGACTTTGCTGGCACAGTTGTTATTCAAAAGCTTTATTCAGCATTACCAGAACAATCTTTGATGGAATTAAGTACTGAAGATCCCGTTACTATTGCGGCTGATATTAACCTCACTGATGCATCGGAAAAAGTCGAGCATTCGGGGCTGGCAGCCTTACCTGTTATTGATGAAAACAATAAATTATCTGGTCGAGTTACCTTACGCCAAGCTATAGAGATTACTCGTGAAGATTATGAAAGCCAGTTAATGGCAACGGCAGGTTTGAATGAAGATGAAGATTTATTTGCCCCAGTATTTCGTAGTTCGAGACGCCGAGCGACATGGTTAGGAATCAATCTTTTAACGGCTTTTCTGGCTTCTTGGGCGATCGGCTTATTTGAGGCGACATTGCAACAAGTAGTCGCCTTAGCTGTATTAATGCCTATTGTGGCTTCCATGGGAGGCATTGCCGGTAGTCAAACATTAACCTTAATCATCAGAGGTATCGCCTTAGGACAAATTTCCAGAGGTAATATGTCACCATTATTAATTAAAGAGGTTAGTGTCGGCGCATTGAACGGTGTTTTATGGGCAATCGTTATTGGTGTTATTACCGCCTTTTGGTTCGAAAGCACCAGTATTGGCTTGGTGATAGCAGCGGCTATCGTGCTCAATATTGTAGCTGCGGCATTTTCAGGCGTATTGGTACCTATCGTATTAGATAAGTTGGACATTGATCCAGCCTTATCCGGCTCGGTTATTTTGACAACCGTTACTGATGTAGTGGGGTTTGTTGCCTTTTTAGGCTTAGGCACCTTGTTTTTACTGTGATGCATTACTAAAGTGTCATATTTAATAATAAATAAAAACATAAGCAAACCACGAATGTTTTAGCGGTATTGGTGGTCTCAAAGTGGCAGGCCCTCACTTTGATAATGCCTCAGCATCTATCGGGGTATAATGCTCTCATTGTGTGTGGGTTATAAATACACATCTCGAGATGTCTTCATTACAAGCTAATAGCTATAATCTTAGGCGCGTTTTTGTATCAAGATGCAGCTTTATTTAGCGTGGCTGCTGGACAGTCTAAAAAGGATATTAATTGTTTAAACGGCTTTTTATTTCACTTAAAGTATACGTTATGACTCTACTGCTAATATTTGTAACGGTAGCGCAGGCCAATGACGCAAAAATTGAAGTGCAACTGTTAGGTGCGCCTGAAGGCAAAACTGAAACCTTATTAAGCGGTTTAAGTATTGTCAGACAACAAAATAGTAGCCGCTTATCTGCACGCCATATACAAAAGCTCCACGAGGAAGCTGAAGTTGAACTTACGCAGATGCTACAAGTGTACGGCTACTACAATGTAAAAATAACTGGACAATTACAACAGAGCAATGATGAAAAATGGCAAGCTGATTACCAATTAGAATTAGGTGAGCAGGTCAAGTTGGAAAAGGTTGTAGTGACACTGGAAGGTGAGGCGTCAGACGATGATGAATTCAAAAAATTCATCAAAAATTTTCCTGTTAAAACTGCTGATGTGTTTGATCATGAAGCTTATGAGGCAGCTAAAAAATCATTACTCCGAATTGGGGCTGAGCGTGGTTATTTTGATGGTGAGTTAACGATGCATAAAGTTGAAGTAGATACTAATGATAATACGGCAAGTATCTATTTAAATTACAGTTCAGGTGCTAGATATTATTTTTCAGAAATTCAATTCCCACCAACAATTCTGACGAATGAGTTATTACTTAGACTAACGCCTATTAAGAATGGCGATCCTTATTTAGCATCACAAGTATTGAAATTTCGTAACAATCTAACAAATAGTGGTTATTTTGATGCGGTGTCAGTCAGAACATTAATTGATGAACGCCATGAGGGTAAAGTCGCCTTAGAAATCACCTTTGAACCTGATGCAAGACAGCGTTACACCGCTGGTATAGGGTTTGGAACAGATAGTGGACCACGGATAGGTTTAGGTTGGGAAAATCGGTATATCAATAAACGGGGTCATCGTTTATCTGCAGATGCAAAACTCTCGCAAGTAACCAACAGTATCGCGATGGACTATAGAATGCCTTTCTGGAATGAGACTATCTCGGATATCGGTTTTAATACCGAATATAAGCAACAAGACACTGACACTAGTGAAAGTACCTCATTTGCTATCGGTACCTACTATAAAACCAAACGGTGGGGCTGGAATGAAACTGGAGCACTTAAGTTATTAAATGAAAACTATGATGTATCACAGGATTCTAATACCTCACTATTATTGATTCCTAGTATTTCATGGGCCAGAATTTGGGCTGATGACACTATCTACACCAAACACGGGGGCAGGTTATCTTTATCGCTATCTGGGGCAAGCGAATCCGTACTGTCAGATACCACGTTCGGACAAGTTGTTCTAAGAGGTAAATATATACATTCATTTACTGAGAATGGTCGCTTTATAACACGTGGTACGCTGGGAGTTACGGAAGTGACTGATTTTACTAAACTACCTAGTTCTTTACGTTTCTTTGCCGGTGGTGACAGTAGTATTCGCGGTTTTGACTTTGAATCTCTAGGGCCTTTAGGTGACGATGGTCTGGTAGAAGGAGGGCGTTATTTAGCTGTCGGTAGTGTGGAATATGAACAAATGATTGTAGGCAATTGGGGCGCAGCTGTATTTAGTGATTTTGGTAATGCAATCAATAGTTGGGATGATCCATTGGAATATAGTGTCGGTGTTGGCGTGCGTTGGCGCTCTCCTATTGGATTAATCAGAATTGATGTTGCGGCAGGTATCTCAGCAGATGACAATCCTATTGGTTTTCACGTTGTGATTGGACCTGATCTATGATGATTCGTCGAATTCTAATCGTATTAGCAAGTTTGGTATTTCTGCTGACCAGTATTGTGGCTTGGCTAGGATTGACTGAATCAGGCTTGTCGTTCGTAATGTCGCAAGCTGAACGCTTTGTGCCTGAATTGACGGTTAAAAAAACTTCAGGCCGGTTTTATGATGGTGCTGAATTTGAACAAATAATCTATCAAATTGATGATAGCAGTAATTTGTCAGTTAGTACTTTGGCGATGAGCTGGCAAACGATGCGCTTGCTTTCTGGGCAGTTAGTGATAGATAAACTACATATAGGTGATGTCGTTATCACGCAAAACTCAGCAAACAATGTTGAATCATCTCCTATTGTTTTACCCAACATCAACATTCCGATAGGGATAAATCTAAAAGAACTTAGTGTAAATAGCCTTGCATCTATTGACCCAGCTCAGAACAAGGTGCAGTTAATCAGTGGCTTAAAGACCCAAATGACACTCTCGGGCGATAAACTCAAAGTTCAGTCTTTATCAATACAATATGCTGATAATGTAAGCCTAGAAGTTAGTGGGGCAATAGCACTAAGTGAGCAATATAAAACCGATTTAGCATATCAATGGACTGTGATTGACCCAAAATTTAAAGCGATTACTGCAGAAGGTAACATTAAAGGTGATCTGGGCGAATTAAAGCTGGAACAGCAGCTACTTAAACCGGTACTGTCATCTCAAAGCATTACTATTTCAGATGCTCTTAATAAGCTAACTTGGTCAGCGGATATACGCATTCCACAGCTTGCAGTTGCTGATTTTGTCGAAGATCAAACTGGGGTTGTTAATAACCTGATACTCAAAGCCAACGGTGATTTAACGAGTGCAGATTTATTACTCGACAGTCAATTTAAGCAAAATGATTTTCCCGAATTAAACTTACATAGCCAAACATCAACCACTGATTTTGATAACTGGATGATTGAGTCTGAGTTGAGCACTGTGGATGGTGCAAAACTAATCGTTAAAGGCCAAGTAAATCAAGTTTTAACATCACCCTCTTTAGCGTTGACAGGGCAATGGCAGGAATTAGCCTGGCCATTACTCGAACCTGAAAAATCAGTAACAAGTGCCAAAGGTGATTTCAGTGTGAACGGTGATCTGGAGAATTATGTTGTTTCAATCAGCAGTGTGCTAGAAGCAGAGCAACAGCAGATTATATGGCAGGCAAATGCACAAGGTACCGCAAACCAAATTGATTTAACACAGCTACAGATCAATGCTTTTGGTGGCAAGGCAAACCTTATTGGCTGGTTTAATTGGCAGTCAGGCGCTCGTTTTGAATTAGCTGCTAACTGGCAAGATATTATTGTGCCAGAAGCTTTAAGCACGTTAATGATTAGTAGCAAAACCGGTGATATTATCTTATCGGGGACAACAGAAAATTTCACACTGATTTCTGCGGTTTCACTAACCGCAGACGCTAAACCTGCCAGTGTTGATATTAAAGGAACTGGGACAGGTAAAGGCTTCAAGCAGCTGCTGTTAAACACAAAAACAAGTAATGGGACAGTTGGGTTTGATGGTGAGCTATTTTGGCTTGATGCCTTTAAGCTGAAAGGTAAGGTTACTCTGAAAAACATTAATCCTGATTTATTTGCTCCAGAATGGTCTGGCAATTTATCAGGTGGCTGGGTAATGGCTGTTGATAATTTACAAGACAACATGGCTGATATTCGAATAGACACTTTAGATGTAAAAGGGACATTAAGAAAACGACCATTACATTTAAAAGGTGATCTTTCTTATATAAAAAGCCAATTAAACATCCCTGATTTACAGTTGGTTTCTGGAAAGTCAGTCATTTCAGTTAATGGTCATTTGCAAGATAGTCTAGCGTTAAATTGGCAGTTGGACTCACCTGACTTAGCAGATTTTTACCCTGATCTAGCTGGACAACTTAATGCTGTTGGCACGCTTACTGGCAAACTTGATATGCCCGTTATTAAAGCAACACTATCAGGACAAAAAATTGCCTATGCTGACGGTGTTTCGATAAACAAGGCTACAAGTGACTTTACTTTAGATGAGAAGGGTCAAGTAAACGGAATAGTAGTGTTGACCGACATTAAAGTAGACACCTTACCAACACTTAATGCTGAACTTAATATCGCGGGTAGCAAGGAAAACCATCAGCTATCCTTAGACGTCACTGGTGAAGAACTCAGCGCGTCGGGCTATGTATCGGGAAAATTAACGGATAAAAACTGGCAAGGACAACTGAGTAAGTTGAAATTTGATCAAAGTCTAGCAGGACAATGGAGTTTAACTAAGCAAGGTAATATTAACCTCGCTAGTGGGCAAGGTTTGATTGAAGAGCAATGTCTACACTCAGACAAAGGGGACATTTGCTTCCACGCGAATTATTCACCAGACGGCAATTGGCAAGGTGCTGGGAAATTCAATAAGGTTTCGATGAGTTTATTGCATGCTTTCTCTGAAGCACTTAAGCCAATCGAAGGTGACATTCAAGGACAATTCGAATTATCGGGTAACAATCAATATCCCACAAAAGGACAAGGAGAGCTCAATTTAATAAATGCGAGTATTTTGGTGGATGCTATTGGTCAAAAAGAAAAGCGAGTAATACCGTTAAACACAGTTAAGTTTGACTATATGCTGACTGATGAAATGACGACAGCAAATATACTCATTGCCCCTGACTTAAAGGGCGTATCTCCATTAACAGGTCAAATTAATCTGCCTATTGTTGAGCAGGTGATGAATGATCCCAGCAATGCAGCACTTAGTAGCGCTTTTAAAACCAAAGTTGATGACTTGTCTATTTTTGATGATTTGAACCCTGAATACGACAATTTGAAAGGCCTATTAACCGTCGATATGTCGCTCACTGGCACCATAAAGAATCCTGCTCTGGTCGGCAAAGTTTTATTGGATAAATCATCTGTAGAACTACCTAGTTTAGGGCTGATATTGACTGAAATGAATGTCAATGCTCAAGGCAGTCTCGACAAAGGTATTGAGTTTTCTTATCAAGCTAAATCAGGTAAAGGTAATTTAGTGGGTGGAGGCCAATTCGTTGCTAAAGGTGATACTTGGCAAATGGATGCAAATCTAAAAGGAACAAATGCTGAAGTAATCAACTTGCCAGAAGCCTTTGTAATTGCTTCAACTGACTTAAATTTCTCAATGAATGCCAACTCATCGCAAGTAACAGGCTCTGTAACCATCCCAGAAGCTGAGCTAGCACCTCTACAGTTCAATATGCCTGTAACACCTAGTAAAGATGTCATCGTGCTTAGTAACGTTGCTCTAGTGGCTGAAAAGAAGCCTTTCCCAACTATTATCGATGTAAATGTTGTATTGGGGGATAAAGTGAAAGTTGAGGCGGTAGGGTTTAACAGCCGTTTAACCGGAAAATTACGAGTGACAGGAGATGCCAGCAAGATTTTACTTGGCACCGGTGCAATTGTTATTAAGGATGGTAAATACACCGCTTATGGCCAAAAATTAGCCGTTGATGATGGCAAAATTCTTTTTTCTGGCGGTGCACTCGATAATCCTCAACTTGATGTTAAGGCGCTTAGGAAAGGTGATGGTTTTACAGCAGGTCTACATGTACAGGGCGCAGCTAATAATCCACAGATTACATTATTCTCCACGCCTTCAATGAGTCAAGATAATATTCTTGCTCACATAGTGTTGGGTCGACCTATAGGTGAAGCATCAGTAGCGGATGCAGCCTTGCTCGCCTCAGCGGCAACGGGATTGGGTATAAAAGGGGGCAATCAGATGGGTGATCGAATTGCGAGTACCTTTGGACTTGATAGCTTAGGGATTAAGGGCGATGGTGGAGATGACACCGCCGTTCAAATTGGTAAGTATCTTTCACCAAAATTATACTTGGGTTATGGCATAGGTATTTTTGAACCAGTGAGCACCGTTATCATGCGTTATAAACTAAGCAAAATTTGGAGCTTAAAAGCGGAGTCAGGAATAGAGACCAGCGTTGATTTTTTATACACTCATGAACGGTAAATCGAATAGACAATATCACATGATATTGATAGCATAGTAGAGTGTTTTACTAGGTAATTCATTGAGTCATCACTACGATGATTTTTCTCCAATCCAATATTAGACTTTAGGATCCATTATGAGCGTATTAGTTACTAGCCCAGCCCCAGATTTTACTGCAGCAGCAGTAATGCCAGACAATAGCATCAATGAAAATTTTTCATTGTCAGATTATAAAGGTAAATATGTTGTTTTATTCTTTTATCCTTTAGATTTTACTTTTGTATGCCCATCTGAAATTATTGCTCACCACCACCGTGTTGCTGAATTTGAAAAACGTGGTGTACAAGTAATCGGTGTTTCTATTGATTCACAATTCACTCATTTAGCATGGCGTAACACAGATGTTAAAAATGGTGGTATCGGCAAAATTGATTTTCCACTAGTTGCTGACATTCAACACACAATCGTTGAAGCATACGGCATTAAGCACCCAGCAGGTATTGCATTACGTGGTTCATTCTTAATTGATAAAGACGGTATCGTTCGCCACCAAGTAGTTAATGATTTACCTCTTGGTCGTGAAGTAGATGAAATGTTACGTTTAGTTGATGCGTTACAATTTACTGAAGAACATGGCGAAGTTTGCCCAGCTGGTTGGCAGAAAGGTGATGAAGGTATGAAACCAGATGCTGCTGGCGTTGCTGAATATCTAGCAAAAAATGCAGATAAACTATAGCAATTAGCGTGTTATGAACAAAAAAAAGCCCCGATTTATTCGGGGCTTTTTTTTGCCTGCTATCAGCTGAGGTTTATCGTTTAATCTTAAACGCGATTTTTCTCTCTGATTTCAGCTAGTGTTTTACAATCAATACATAAGTTGGCGGTTGGGCGAGCTTCAAGGCGGCGAAGGCCAATATCTGTACCACAAGACTCACAAAAACCGTAGTCGCCCTTATCCATATCTTCAAGTGATTGATTAATTTTTTTGATCAACTTGCGTTCACGGTCACGAGTACGAAGTTCTAAAGTGAATTCTTCTTCTTGAGTGGCACGATCATTTGGATCAGGGAAGTTAGCTGCATCATCTTTCATATGAGTAACTGTATTATCGACTTCTTCCATTAACTCTCTTTTCCAGCCATTTAAGATCGTCCGGAAATGAGTTACTTGTGCTGCACTCATATATTCTTCCCCAGCTTGTTCTTTGTAGGGAGCAACTTGTGCATTTGTCGGCAATGATTCCATGTAAAAAACCTCAAAACTTTAAAAATTAAGGGCGCATCTATACCAGATGAAACCTAGATGTGCAAAAGTTTGATATCATTCCCGCTTATTTTTACGCGGTTAAACTGGCGATGAAGCAATTAAAAACGGTAATTTTTGATGTTGACGGCACCTTGGCAGAGACTGAGCGTGATGGTCATCGAATCGCCTTCAATCGCGCATTCATTGATGCAGGTTTAGATTGGGTGTGGAATGAGAATTTATATGGAAAATTACTGGCCGTTACGGGTGGAAAAGAGCGCATTCAATATTACTTAAATGACTTTCATTCGGACTTTGAATATGAAGGTCAGATTAACGATTTTATAGACAATTTATACACTGCGAAAACGAAACACTATGCCTCGCTGCTAGAATCACATACCATTCGATTGCGTCCAGGTGTCTTTCGTTTGATTCATGAAATTCGCGAACGTGGTTTAGGTCTTGCCATCGCTTCTACTACAACGCCTGAAAATGTGACCGGCTTGATCAAAAGCACCTTAGGTGAACGAGCTATAGATTGGTTTGATTGTATTGCCGCTGGCGACATTGTGTCAGCCAAAAAACCATCATCCGATATTTTTGATTATTGTTTACAGCAACTCAATCTAACAGCAGCTGAATGTTTAGTTATTGAAGACTCATCTAACGGCGTCATTTCATCTCGAGCAGCTAATATTCCTACAATAGTTACCCTAAATAATTACACGCAAGGTGATGACTTCAGCGGTGCCATCAGTGTATTTAATCATTTGGGCGAACCAGAGCAGCCTTGTAGCCTTATTTCTGGTCGAGATATTAGTGCTGACTTCATCACGGTTGCTGCTTTAAAAGAGCTACATGCACATGGTTGATAAGCGCCGTATTACAAAACGTGCACAGGCCATCACACCATTTCATGTGATGGATATTTTGGCACAAGCTAAACGGCTTGAGGCTCAAGGAAAAGACATTATTCATATGGAGGTAGGTGAGCCAGATTTTGACACGCCTCAGCCCATCATAGAAGCCGGAGTAGCGGCATTAAATGCTGGTAAGACCCACTACACGCCAGCACTAGGATTACCTGAATTACGTGAAGCTATCGCCGTATGGTATGAAACACGTTATAACGTAAAGGTATCTTCAAATCGTATCGTTGTCACACCAGGCGCCTCAGGCGCCTTATTATTGGTTATGGGCGCATTATTAGAGCAGGGTAAAAATGTTTTACTCGCTGAGCCAGGCTACCCATGCAACCGAAACTTTGCACGCTTTGTTGAAGGCCAAGCTAAGGTTGTTAATGTAGATGCCAGTACCAATTATCAATTAACAGCGAACCATATAGCACAGCATTGGGATGAAAATACGGCAATGGCATTGGTTGCTTCACCCTCAAATCCGACAGGAACAGTGCTTAATGAACAACAATTAAAATCGTTATCTGATGCCGTCAAACTTAAGAATGGTCATTTAGTCGTAGATGAAATTTATCACGGTCTTACTTATGATGGATATGATGCAACAACTGCCTTAGCTATTCATCAAGATACATTTGTGATTAATAGCTTCTCTAAATACTTTGGAATGACTGGATGGCGTCTAGGTTGGCTGGTTGTGCCTGATGGCTATGAAGAGGTGATGGACCGTTTAGCACAAAATTTATTTTTAGCTGCGCCGACCGTGTCTCAGTATGCTGCTTTGGCAGCATTTAACCGTGAAACGATTGGCATATTGGATCAACGCCGAAATATATTTGAAGAACGTCGAAATAGCTTGTTGCCTGCATTGCAATCTATCGGCTTAAAGGTAGATGCACCACCACAAGGTGCTTTTTATATATATGCAGATTGTAGTCAAATTCTTACGGATAAATACCCCAATAGTATGGCATTATCTAAGCATTGGTTAGAACAAGCAGGTGTTGCGGTGACGCCTGGTAATGATTTTGGTCATTATTTAGCTGATAATCATATTAGATTTGCCTACACTGCTAATGAACAAGGTCTGATTCAGGCCATAGAACGAATAAAACACATTATTTAAGCCGTCTTTTAAGGAACCACAATGACTCACGCAAAGATTTTTTACACGAAAACAGATGAAGCCCCTGCATTAGCAACGTATTCTTTGTTGCCTATTATTAAAACGTTTACTGCTTCTGCTGATATCGACGTGGAAATTAGTGATATTTCGCTAGCGAGTCGTATTCTTGCCCATTTCCCTAGTTATTTAACACCTGATCAACAAGTGACT
The DNA here is from genome assembly GCA_963975785.1 of uncultured Methylophaga sp. GTDB lineage: Bacteria > Pseudomonadota > Gammaproteobacteria > Nitrosococcales > Methylophagaceae. Next base: position 27,014 of record CAXBIM010000017.1, on the reverse strand, counting down.
GATGCATTAGCCGAGCTAGGAGCATTAACCTTAAAACCTGAAGCTAATATTATTAAATTGCCTAATATCAGCGCCTCTATTCCGCAATTAAAATCAGCGATTAAAGAACTGCAAGATAAGGGGTTTAAGTTACCTGATTATCCTGAGTCGCCAGAAAATGAAAAACAAAAATTAATACAAACTACGTATGACAAAGTAAAAGGAAGTGCAGTTAACCCGGTATTACGCGAAGGTAACTCTGATCGCCGAGCGCCATTAGCCGTTAAGAACTACGTACGTAAACACCCGCATTCTATGGGCGTGTGGAGTGGAGAATCAAAATCACATATTGCTAGCATGTCTGCTGATGATTTTTATGGCAGTGAACGTTCAGCAACACTTTCACAAGCAACTAAGGTAACTATCGAGTTAGAAGATGCGGCAGGTAAACTGATCGTGTTAAAAAGTGCTTTTCCGATACTTTCAGGTGAAATCATTGATTCCTCAGTGATGAGTAAAAATGCACTTCGCCGTTTTATTGAAGCTGAAATTGATAGTGCTAAAAAAGCAGGTGTATTATTTTCACTTCATCTAAAAGCAACAATGATGAAAGTGTCTGACCCGATTATCTTTGGCCACGTGGTTTCTGTATTTTATAAAGATGTTTTTGATAAACATGCTGCACTTTTTGAAGAGCTTGGCGTCGAAGTCACGAATGGTCTAGGCGACGTTTATAACAAAATTAAAAGTTTACCCGCAGATAAACAAGCTGAAATTGAAGCTGATATCAAGGCTGTTTATGTCACACGTCCCGATATAGCAATGGTTGATTCTGATAAGGGCATCACAAATTTACATGTGCCTTCAGACGTCATCGTTGATGCTTCGATGCCAGCAATGATCCGTTCATCAGGAAAAATGTGGGATAAAAACGGTCAGCTTCACGATACTAAAGCGCTTATTCCAGATCGTTGTTATGCCGGGATATACCAAAAAACAATTGATTTTTGCAAAAAACACGGCGCCTTTGATCCGACAACCATGGGAAGCGTTCCAAACGTTGGTCTAATGGCACAAAAGGCTGAAGAATATGGTTCACATGACAAAACGTTCGAGATACCTAATTCTGGCACAGTGCGAGTACTAGATGAGAAGCGTCATGTTTTATTAGAGCATAAGGTCGAAAAAGGCGATATCTGGCGTATGTGTCAGACTAAAGATGCACCTATTCAAGATTGGGTGAAATTAGCCGTCAACCGTGCTCGGTTAAGCGGCACACCAGCGGTATTCTGGCTAGATCCTAATAGAGCACATGATGCACAAATCATTGCTAAAGTTGAACGCTATCTTCCACAGCACGATATTAAGGGATTGGATATTAGAGTTTTAACACCAGAGGATGCGATAGAGTTGTCACTAGATCGTATTAAAAAAGGTGAAGATACCATCTCTGTAACGGGCAATGTATTACGTGATTATTTGACTGACTTATTTCCTATTCTTGAACTAGGCACCAGTGCAAAAATGCTATCTATCGTACCTTTAATGAATGGTGGAGGTTTGTTTGAGACAGGTGCCGGCGGCTCAGCACCCAAGCATGTACAACAATTTGAGAAAGAAAATCACTTACGTTGGGATTCTCTAGGCGAGTTTTTAGCTTTAGCGGCCTCATTAGAACATTTGAGTAATACCACGGGAAATGCCAAAGCACATGTTCTTGCAGATACTTTAGATAAAGCCACAGGGATATTTCTAGATAATAATAAATCGCCATCACGTAAAGTGGGTGAATTAGATGTTCGAGGAAGCCACTTCTACTTAATGCTGTATTGGGCGCAGGCACTAGCTGAACAAAATGACAATACAGAATTAAAAACGCATTTTGAAACGCTGGCTAAAACATTGACTGCCAATGAAACACAAATAATTGCTGAGTTAAATGGAGTACAAGGTCAAGCTATCGCTCTTGATGGCTATTATGTTGCTGATGACTTATTAGCATCAAAAGCGATGAGACCTAGTACAACTTTAAATAGTAGTGTGAACGGCTAATTGTTTTGCAGTTGTTCCAGATATAACGCTGTTGCTCCGGCAACAGCGGCTGGAATAACCAGGAAGTTGATGAATGGAATCAGAGTCGCGCCTAAGGTAGCCAAACCAAAGCCGATGGCTAAGGGGCGATTTTGTTTTAAAATCGCTCGTTGTTGTGGAAATTTAAGCTCATGATTACCCATTGGATAATCGTGATAATCCAAAGCCAACATCCAGCTTGAAAATAAAATCCAAAGAACTGGTGCAACTATATTGATCACCGGAACCCACGAGAGTATGAATAAAGGAATCATCCATAATAAGAAATAGTTAATTTTTCTAACTTCATTCCATAATAATGATGGTGTATCTTTTATCATTTGTTGCCAAGGCATTGAGGAGGGTGAACGACCAGCTAATTTAGTCTCTACCGCTTCAGCTAACACGCCGTTAAAGGGGGCTGCCAAGAAGTTCGCGATAATCGAGAAGCTAAAAAACACAAACAAACTCAATAACACTGCAAATAATGGCCAGATGATCCACATAAGCCAGCCTAGTAACCATTCAGGTATCCAGCTTGGCATCATGTTAGTGATCCATTGGTCGAATTTGTTGATGCCCAACCAAATAGCAAAACTGAATAATAAGGTATTGATCGCCATAGGAATATAGGCAAAGCGTCGTATACCTTTCTGGTGAATCAAGCTGAAACCTCTGAGTAGGTATCGTGCGCCTTTAAATAAATCTTGCATAAACAACTCTTATCTTAGAAATTAGATTAATTTGGATATGGCTTTTTTAGCCAAACATGCCGAACCGAAAGCAGCTTCTGTGTGTTCAGTGGCAATGAAAGGTACAAGTATATGTTGCTCACGGAGTGCTTGCCAAACTAGATTAGCCGCACCACCTCCAACTGTTCTGATTGATTTGACTGGCGATGCTCCAGCTTGTTCTAGCTTTTTATAGGCCAGTTGTTCAATCTTTGCCATGCCATCCAACATGCCATGTAAAAATGCAACATCACTGCGAGGGCGAGGTGATAGCCTAGGTAGTAACGCTGGATCATTGATGGGAAAACGCTCGCCTTTGGTTAATAATGGATAGTAATCATCCACCTCATCATTAAGTGAGATTAAGTTGCTAAGCCTATGTAATTCTTCTTTATTAAAGTATTTCTTTAATACGGCGCCACCAGTATTTGATGCACCACCCACTAACCATTTATTATTAAAGCGATGACTATAAATACCTAGTTCGGGTAAAAAAATGGGTATGTCATTTACCAATTTAACAACGAGTGTTGAGCCCAATGAGGTTACCGCGTCACCCAGCTTATCGGCACCTGTGGCCAATACAGCGGCGATACTATCTGTTGTGCCAGCAATAATCTTAGGATGAGCTGTGAGGTTGAGTTTTGTACATAAGTCATCTGACAAATGGCCAATAATCGTGCCTGCAGGGACAACTTTCGGTAAAACAGATCGATTAGTGATTAAATTAAGCCAGTCAGGCCAGCAACGAGTGATCGGATCATAACCGGTTTTAAGAGCATTATTTTCATCACTAATACCTAACGGGGCACCAAGGTTGAAGTTAATCCAATCTGCTTGGTGTAATAACTGGTTATATTTAGATTGGGCTAAAACTCCATTCTGTTCTAAGTATACTAATTTAGCTAAACCACTGCTTGCACCATGAGCTCCAGACTCTGCGGGAGCAATGCCAGCAATCAATTTTGCTTGCTCAACAGCGCGCGCATCGTTGTACATTAAAATACGTGTTTTCGGCTCGCCTAGTTCGTCAGTTATTAATATCGAACCAGATGTTGCATCAACAGCAATGGCTTGAATGTCGTATTTCTGTAATTGAGAAGAAATAGACGAAACGTGTGAAACGAGATCTGATAAAACATGTTTGACACATTGCCAGTGATAAATTGGATCTTGTTCAGCAGCATTACTATTGGAAGGGGAGGATTGAAATACTAGCTGACTGCTAGCAATAATGTTTGAATGATCATCTATAGCGATTGCTCGACACCCTGAGGTGCCGAGATCAATACCAATATAGGCGTTATTATTCATAACGCTCAATTGTTGTTAGCTTATGGAAGTTGAACTGGGATTGGTGCGACCCAACCCGCTTTACGATGTTCGGCAACAACTGTCGTATAAACACCGCCACGAACATTAAAAACGCCGGTAACACGCATAAAACGTGGGTCACAAATCGCAACCAAGTCATCTAAAATTTGATTCGTTACTTTTTCGTGGAAGGCACCTTCATTACGGTAAGACCATAGGTAAAGCTTGTAAGCCTTTAATTCAACACACTTTAAGTCAGGTACGTAGTCGATTTTAATAGTAGCAAAATCAGGTTGTCCGGTTTTAGGACATAAACAAGTAAATTCTGGTGTTTCAATGTGAATGCTATAATCACGCTCCGGCATTGCGTTGTCGAAGGTTTCCAATTGTTTGCTTGGTTGTGTGGTCATGAAAATGCTCATCATAATTAAAAAACAATCATTATCCCTTAGTTGAAACAGAGGTTCCACAATAAGTGTTTGAAATCGTAATTTTAATATTGTTACTCTTGGCTGCTTTTGTCGGCGTAGCTTGGTATGCGCGTCGTGCCAGCGAGAAAAGAGCGTGGGATTTAGATCTGGACCATCTCGAGCCAGAAATTAATCTCGATAATGATTTCAATGAGTATTTTGAACATGAACTTGAACAACAATCTATTGGTGATATTGATAGTGATCCTGCGGTAAGTCTGTCTGCTGCCGCTGAAAAAAAAGTGGCTGATATTGAGTCGGTAGCATCACTGAAAAATGAAGCAGCTAAACCTCAAGTCTCAATAAAAACAGGCCGTTCAACACTAAATGTTGTCATTGATGACGATATAGATGCTATTGAAGAAACTGCTAGCCAACCTGTTAGTGATTCTGCCGAACATAGTGAGTATTTAGAGCAAGAGGAACGAATTCAGCCTAGCCCCATTGAAACAGAACCTAAACCAGCAAGAAAAGATAGCGATGATTTAGTCATCGCCCTAACCATAATGGCACCTGAAAATGAGCGATTTTCAGGAAGGGCAGTGAAGGCGGCTTTAGAAAGTTCGAATCTACATTTTGGTGATTTACAGATTTATCATCGTTTTACGGCTGGCTCACGTAAACAAAGTATATTTAGCGTGGCAAATATTCTTGATCCCGGCACCTTATTACCCGATAAATTTACAAGTTTAACTACGCCAGGCTTATTAATATTTGCGCGTTTACCTGGCCCTGTAAATGGTTTAGCGATGTTTGATGATTTACTAGAAACAGCACAATCTTTAACCGAAAAATTGGGTGGAACATTATCTGATGATACGCGGGAGCCGATTAGTGAGTCACGATTAGAAGCCATGCGTAGCCGTATATTTCACCTAAACTTTGCAATACATAACGAAAACAATGACTATTCCAACTGAAATAACGCAGCAAGCGAATGATTTACGTGACTTATTAAATAGATATAACCATCTTTACTATGTTACTGATAACCCTGAAGTTACTGATAGTGAATATGACCGATTATTCAAACAGCTCCAGCAATTCGAAGCTGATTATCCTGAATTATTAACGGCTGATTCACCGACACAACGTGTTGGAGGCAAAGCCCTCGATAAATTCAGCCAAATCACTCATGCTTTACCTATGTTGTCTTTAGATAATGTATTTGATGCTGAGGACTTGCAGGCATTCGATCAACGAGTACGTGACCGACTTAATACAACACAAACCCAAACTTATTCAGCTGAAGCCAAATTAGATGGTTTAGCCATCAGTATTCGCTATGAACAAGGGATATTATTGCAAGCAGCAACACGTGGTGATGGCGCTGTTGGCGAAGATGTCACCGAAAATGTGCGAACAATCCAATCCGTTCCCTTGAGATTAACCGGTGATAATGTACCGGAAGTTGTTGAAATACGGGGTGAAATTGTCATGCCCAAAGCGGGATTTGAGGCCTTAAATAAGCAACAAATTGCAGATAATAAAAAGCCTTTTGTTAATCCGCGTAATGCAGCAGCAGGTTCTTTACGACAATTAGACTCTAAAATTACCGCTCGTCGTCCTTTAGCCATGTATTGTTATGGTGTAGGTGAAATTCAAGGTATGGACTTACCTAAAACTCATCATGAAACCATGCAACAGCTTGCACGATGGGGCTGTCAGATTTCAACAGAATTGCAACAAGTAGAAGGTGTTGATGGCTGTTTAGCTTATATTAAACAATTAGGTGAACAGCGTGATGCCTTGTCTTACGACATTGATGGTGTGGTGTTAAAGATTGATGATATAAACTTACAGCAACGATTAGGTTTTGTTTCGCGTGCACCACGTTGGGCGATTGCTTATAAATTTCCAGCTCAACAAGAAATGACGATAGTAGACGATATTGAAATTCAAGTTGGACGAACAGGTGCTTTAACGCCTGTTGCACGACTGCAACCGGTATTTGTTGGCGGGGTTACTGTCAGTAATGCCACTTTACATAATCAAGATGAAATTGATCGTAAAGATGTCAGGGTAGGGGACACCGTTATTGTTAGACGTGCAGGGGATGTTATCCCTGAAGTCGTGCAAGTTGTTTTATCGAAACGCCCAGAAAACACGGTTAAATTTACGATACCAACACAGTGTCCAATTTGCCAGTCCGAAGTTGAACGCCTTGAAGGCGAAGCTATAGCGCGTTGTAGTGGCGGACTTTATTGTCCAGCACAACGTAAGGAAGCCATCAAACACTTTTCGTCACGCAAGGCGATGGATATTGATGGTTTAGGCGATAAACTGGTTGAAGTGCTGGTTGATGAAGGTTTGATCAATGATCCTGCAGACCTTTTTCAATTAACAATAGAACAGCTATCTGCATTAGACAGAATGGGTGAGAAATCAGCAATAAACCTCGTTGAATCTTTAGAAGCAGCAAAACAAACAAAATTTGCTCGATTTTTATTCTCCCTAGGTATTCGTGAAGTAGGAGAAGCAACAGCACGCTCACTCGCTAGCCATTTCTTGACTTTAGACGCATTGAAGCGTGCAGATGAACTAGCTTTGATAGAAATCGAAGATGTGGGTCCAATAGTGGCTCACCACGTGGTGACATTTTTTCAACAAGTCCATAACCGAGAAGTTATCGAACGTTTATTAGGTGCAGGTATTATCTGGCCAGAAGAACAAAAACGAGCTTCTGACTCTGAATTAAGTGGCAAAACCATTGTTCTTACCGGTACTTTAGAACACTTATCACGCAGTGAAGCAAAAGAAAAACTACTTGCTTTGGGTGCCAAAGTGGCTGGTAGTGTATCCAAAAATACAGATTATGTTGTTGCTGGCCGAGATGCAGGCTCGAAATTAAACAAGGCCGAAAGCTTAGGCGTCACCGTCGTTGATGAAACAACCTTAATCAACTGGCTAAATTAGGAAATATATTATGACAGCACTGGCTGAAGCCATAAAAAAAGTCGCTACTGGTCCTCATTTGAGCAAAGATCTCTCGTTTGAAGAAGCTAATTCAGCGATGTTAGAAATCTTATCTGGTAATGCCGACCCAGTACGGGCTGCAATTTTCTTCATTGCCTTACGCATGAAAACTGAAACAAACGATGAAAACTTAGGCATTTTACAAGCTTTGCAAGCATCCACAGCTCAATGCCAAGCTGACGTTGATAATCTGTTAATTCTGTCCGAACCCTATAACGGTTATAACAGACATTGTCCCGTTACCGCCTTTTTACCTGCCGTTCTAGCTGCATCGGGATTGCCTGCTGTGTCGCAAGGCGTGAAAGAAATGGGACCAAAATTCGGTGTAACACATTCTCAAGTATTGGCAGAAGCGGGAATGGATGTAGATCTTTCAGTTCAAGCAGCAAGTGAAAGGGTGACAAACTCTGATCTAGGCTGGGCTTATATAGACCAACAACATGCCACACCCGCCTTGTACGCCTTAGAAGATTTACGTACTAAAATGATAAAACGACCGAGTCTAGCGGCATTAGAGAAGTTAATCATGCCGATTAAAGCAAAAGGGCGTACACACTTACAAATCGGCTTTGTTCATAAAGCCTATCCCAATGTATTAGCGTGGTTAGCACAACAAGTTGGTTTTCATTCTGCCTTAGTTATCAGAGGTTTAGAAGGAGGGGTATTACCTACATTACGAGAATCAGCCAATTGTTTCCGTGCATGGGAAGACGATATAGAAACCTGTGTAATGGACCCTACAGATTACGGTATTGAACAAACAACACGTGGGGTTTTACCTGAATTAGATCAAACTGTTACGGCAAAACACACAGTCGAATTAGGTATGGATGCATTATCTGGCAAAGCAGGGCCAGCATTTGATAGCTTAGTTTATGGTGCAGCCATGACATTGTGGCACTGTGGTTTACAAGGGTCACCAAAACAAGCCGCCGATCATGTTCGCCAAGTCATTAGCTCAGGACAAGCTAAAGCTCGTTTTGAACGAGGACTGAAATAATGGTTTTCCAACAAGAATTCGTAATTTCAACACCTGGCCGAAGTACCACCAATATTACAGCTGAAATTCAAAATCTGGTTGCTCAATCAGGCATCAAAATTGGAACCTGTCATATTTTTGTGCAGCATACCAGTGCATCTATTATGTTATGCGAAAATGCAGATCCTGATGTTAGACGTGATCTAGAAACTTATATGCAACATATTGTGCCTGACGGCGATTCGATGTTTTTACATCAAGATGAAGGTCCAGATGATATGAGTGCACATATTAGAACTGTACTAACAAATCCTGATTTAACTGTTCCAGTTAGTGCTGGTCAGTGCAGTTTAGGTATTTGGCAAGGTATCTATCTATGGGAACATCGTACACACAAATATAATCGACGAGTCATTATCACCATTCAAGGTGAATAAAAGGCCGTTAAATTAAAATCTAGAGTTACCAGTAATCAAACGGAGTGTGTGTATTTACATTTTATTATTGTATTTAACATAATATACATTATGCGAACCAGTATATAGATGTAAAAATCAGCGTTTCGGGGCGTGACTGACATGACATCACGTCACGTGACACATAAAATGAGATTCTGGCCAGATAAGATGAGATTTGTAATTAGGTGCTCAGAATTTAAAATATGAAGATAATTTACCTATCCTGATAGATAAGATTTAAAAACCGAATATTTGAATTTGACGTTGAACTAACGAAATCAGCTAAAACAATGATTTGATGATCAGGTCACTCTAATACAATTTATCTTCTAAGTGATTCTGTCATAAGCATCGTCATAATCTGCCGTAGCTAATAATAAAATAAATTAACAATCCAGCTTCGAGAGTAATTAAACTAAATATTTGTTTACTATTTTAAATCAAAAAAAAGGCCCCATAAATGGAGCCTTTTTTATCAACTACTATCTATAAACACTCATTTATAGTTTTACTCGTTTCAGCCTCAGCGCGTTGCTGATGACTGATACCGAGCTAAAACTCATTGCGGCAGCTGCAATCATCGGTGAAAGAAGCATTCCAAATACAGGGTAAAGGATGCCCGCAGCTATTGGCACGCCAGCTGCGTTATAAATAAATGCAAAGAATAAGTTTTGACGAATATTTCGCATCGTGGCTCTAGATAAACGTATTGCCCTAACAATACCTCTCAAGTCCCCCTTCACTAAAGTTACGCCGGCACTTTCCATCGCTACGTCAGTGCCAGTACCCATTGCGATGCCAACATGAGCTTGAGCCAGTGCAGGTGCATCGTTGATACCATCCCCCGCCATTGCAACGATTCGCCCTTCAGCTTGAAGTTTTTTAACCATTTCAGCTTTCTGTTCAGGTAACACTTCGGCATGTACTTGATCAATATTGAGTTTAGCTGCCACTGCCTCAGCCGTTTTACGACTATCGCCAGTTAACATGACAACCTGAATGCCTTCTTCGTGCAGTTTACGTATTGCTTCTTCTGTGCTTTCTTTTATAGGATCAGCAACTCCGATTAATCCTGCCGCCTTACCATCAATAGCTAACAGCATCACTGTTTGACCTTCAGCACGGCGACTATCGGCCTGTTCTGGCAAATTACCAGCATCGATATTGAGACTTTCAAGTAGTTTCAGATTACCTAAAACTATTTGATGACCATCAACATTACCGGTCACTCCTTTGCCTGTTATCGACTGAAAGTTTTCAGCCTGACTAAGTATCAGCTCTTTATCTTCAGCACCTTTTACAATAGCTTCAGCCAAAGGATGTTCACTCGCACGCTCTATACTTGCAGCTAAGCGAAGGATGTTATTTTCTTCAAATCCATCAGTTGCCATTACTGCAACTAATTTTGGTTTACCTTCTGTTAATGTACCCGTTTTATCAACTATCAAAGTATCAACTTTTTCCAGTATTTCTAAGGCTTCAGCATTTTTGATCAATACGCCGATCATTGCGCCCTTACCTGTTCCGACCATAATTGACATCGGCGTGGCTAAACCCAAGGCACAAGGGCAAGCAATAATAAGTACTGCTACTGCATTTATCACAGCATAAGCAATGGCTGGTTCTGGTCCCCAAAGTGTCCATACAATAAACGTAATCACCGCTGTAACGACGACTGTTGGAACAAAATAACCGGCAACTGTATCGGCTAGTTTTTGTATAGGTGCACGTGAACGTTGAGCATCAGCGACCATTTGGACGATTTGTGCTAATAAGGTATCAGATCCGACCTTCTCAGCACGCATTAATAAACTGCCAGTGCCATTCACGGTTGCACCAATTAACTTCTCCCCTTCTGTCTTCACTACTGGGATGGGTTCTCCAGTAACCATCGACTCATCGACATTACTTTCGCCCTCTATTACTTGGCCATCTACGGGCACTTTTTCGCCAGGTCGAATTCGTAACTTATCACCAGGTTGAACATGTTCAAGTGAAATATCTTCTTCAGTACCATCTTCTCGAACAATACGTGCTGTTTTTGGTGCAAGACCTAGTAATAATTTAATTGCAGCATTTGTTTGGCTTCGAGCCCGTAACTCCATGACTTGTCCAAGTAAAACAAGTGTAGTGATGACGGCAGCCGCTTCAAAATAAACTGGTACAATCCCTGCTTCACTAAAAACAGCTTCAGGAAAAATACCCGGCATAATCACAGCGATTAAGCTATAAGTCCAAGCAATACCAACGCCAATTGCAATCAAGGTAAACATGTTTAAATTACGTGAGATTATTGACTGCCAGCCACGTTGGAAGAAAACCCAACCTCCCCACCAAACGACAGGGGTAGCTAAAACAAGTTCACCCCACTGACGTGCAACAGGTGAAATAATACTATTGATTATTTCTGGCCAGAATTCAGCTCCCATAGCACTGAAAAATACGGGTATAGCCAATATTGCACTAAACCAGAAACGGCGTGTCATATCATCCAGTTCTGTTGTATCTTCTATTACATCAGCAGTACGAGACTCCAGTGCCATTCCACATTTAGGACAACTACCAGGATGATCTTGAATCACCTCAGGGTGCATCGGGCAAGTGTATTCGGTCTTGGTGACTGTTACTGGAATAGATTTCAACTCCAGTGCCATGCCGCATTTTGGGCAACTACCAGGTTCATCCTGAATGATCTCAGGATGCATCGGACAGGTGTATTCTTTCGAAAGGTTTTCATTGCTAACCTGATGATGGGGCGTTGATGATCCTCCACAACAACTATCTGCTTTTTCTACAGATGCTGATTGCACTTGTTTTGTGCCACCACAACATTCAGCTGATTCCTCAGTAGTCTCTACCTGTGATTTTTTGTTATCACTGCATCCACAACCGCTAACTTCCTTAGAAGACTTGTCGCTCAGATATTGATGGGGTGATGCTGAAAATTTGTTTAAACAGTGGGCACTGCAAAAGTAATACGACTTAGCATCGTGCTCAATATGATGCTCAGACTTATTAGTAACGGTCATTCCACATACTGGATCTGTATTCATTTATTATCCCCATTCTTGTTTTCTTCTTGCTCAGAAGAAAAATACTGCCTTAAATTATGTATTATTTTTAGTTATGAAAAACATGGCGATTAGGTAATTGATTCTATTAAATGACAGATAGCTTTGCCATCAGGGGGCGTATCTGGCATTGATTGCCACTTTTCTACCGCGGTTTCCATTTGTTTTTGTAATCTATTTAGCTCAGCGAGCCGAACTCGATTGTTATCAATATGCTGCTGAATCATGTCCCGTACCGCGAAGCAAGGCGTTTCTCCAGCATTGCTATGTTCAAAGATTGTTTGTATATCTTGTAAAGTAAAGCCCAGTGATTTTGCTTTGCCTATAAACCTCGCTTTTTTAATATCTTCGTTATTAAAAAGTTTGTAACCATTATTTTGGTCACGTGAGGGTGATAGCAAACCAAGGCGAACATAATGCCGTACAGCATCTGTCGTCATCTCGACCTCTTTTGATAACTCACTTACCGTTAGCATATTCCCTCCTTAAGCATTAATTATTACAACTTGTACTAAGTCTAAATGCTATGTGCTACACACAGGTCAAGTATTTTTTAATAATGTTTAAATACGGTGGTGTTCTCAGATTTATCAAACATTAATACGTCATAATCACGTGGCTCTAGTCCTGCAGCTTGCATGCCTGGCGAATATTTTGGCATTCCTGGGGCTGTAAGCCCAATAACGTCAGGCTTGTCTTGTAATAATTGGAGGATATCAACTGCAGGAACGTGACCTTCAATAACATAACCATCGACCAGTGCTGTATGGCAAGATGACAAACCTGGTTGCACTCCATAAGTGACCTTTATGTTATCCATATCATTTCTATCATGAGACGTAACCTTAAATCCTTCTTCCTCTAAATGAGTTATCCAAGCATTACAGCAGCTACAACTAGCAGATTTATAAACGGTTACTTCAGGTAATAAAGTATTGGCTGGAGCACTAGATACTGTTTGAACGGTAGGTTCACTGGACCATATTATTGTGGCGACCACCGTTAATGCAGCTATGGCCAAAGTGGCATTTCTTAGCATAGAACTCTGTAACCAATGTTGTGTGTTGCTACTCTCATTATTTTTCATCAAGTTCTCTTTTATTTTGATTGGTAAACATGACTGCTCGACGCTTGCTTGATGTAGCTATCGAACATATCAATATTATGACTGCAACTCAGTCGTTCAAGTTTTGAGCTTTTAAGTTAGCGAATGGTTCCATAAGCCATTTTTAGAAGGTGTGCCGCTGAAGATATTCATTTGATAGCTTCTTAATTATCCACTTATCAGATCATTAGACTACTAATCTTCTCTGTCTGTTATATTACTTAAGTATTACAATTCTGTAATGAAGGCTAAAAATACCGTCGAGCCATAGGAGTAAACTGGATAACTTTTGGGGTTTATTACTTAAGGCAGCCCATTAAGAAAGTTTATTTTAAATCTATATTTAGTATGTCGTGTTAAGCAAACCTTAAAGGATGTCATGCCATAGTTTATCGGTAAAATCACTGCTATCGATTTTATTCAACCACCACTTTAGCCCTTCTCCATTATCTGTTGTTCGCCACGCTATATATAGATTTTCTACAGGCCTTGGTTCCGCTACTGTTTTTACAATCAGCTGACCTTCAGCAATAGCTTTTTTTGCCATTAGCGTTGGAATAAAACCAAAGCCTAAGCCAGCAACTTGAAAAGCTAGTTTCGTGTTCATATTTGGCACAGATAACGTTTCTTGACCCTGTAATAGCCCAACTGAGCGTGGCTGTAGTTTACGTACCGTATCACGAACTGCTATAGCGCGATATTTGGCAAGATCAGCTTTACCTAATGGTTCTTGCACTTCAGCCAGTGGATGATTTGGGCTAACAACAAATACAAAGTCAATTGTTGCCATTTGTTTTGTTTTAAAGCCGCCACCTGATGGGCCATCCCCCGCTGCACCAATGAGTAGATCGACACGTCTATCCAATAATGCTTCCCATGTGCCAGATAACGTTTCGTGTAAGAGATTCAGTTTGGTCAGTGGAGATATTTTATAAAACTCACTAATTTCACTTATTAGGCTAATTGGACTAAAGATGGTGTCCATGCCTATTGTTAGTTCAGTTTCCCATCCTGTTGCAACGCGTCTGACTCTATTCTCAATGTCTTCTGCAGCTTGAATAAGATTACGCCCTTCACTCAATAGCGTTCGCCCAGCCTTGGTTAATACGACTTTGGGTCCTAGTCGATTGTATATTTTGACATCAAGATCTTGTTCTAATTTGCTGACAGTGTATGAAATGGTGGATGGTACTCTAAATAACTCATTCGCTGCGGCTGCAAATGAACCTAGCCTATCAATGGCATCTAATACGAGTAAGGCATCAAGGCTGATTTTAAACATTCGAATTATTCGATGATAGACAGGTAGTTTTTCCGTTTTTCATTCAGGTATTACTCCTTCATACTACGTAGTAAGTTAATTAGATAAGTCGAAATTATTGCATAAAAACTTATTTAGTTGTTCATATAGCAATATTTTAAGGAGACTTTAATGTTTACACACCTTCGAAATAATCAACGTGGTGCAGCAGATCGTGGTTGGCTACAATCTAAGCATTCATTTTCTTTTGCTAATTATTACAACCCTAATGAAATGGGCTTTGGCCCTTTGCTGGTTATCAATGAAGATCATATTCAACCTTCACGCGGCTTTGGTGAACATGGACATGAAAATATGGAGATCATCACTTACGTGATAAGTGGTGCATTGGAACATAAAGACAGTATGGGTACAGGTTCAGTTATTCGTTATGGTGATGTGCAAAGAATGTCTGCGGGTACTGGCGTTACGCACAGCGAGTTTAATCATTCACAAGAAGACCGCGTGCACCTTTTGCAAATATGGATTAAACCAAATGTACAGAATATTGAACCCAGTTATGAGGAAAAGCACTTTGATACTAGATCAAAAACTGGCCAATTGCGTTTAATTGCATCCTCTGATGCACGACAAGGCTCGGTGCTTATTCACCAAGATGCCAACTTATATGCAGCAATTTTGAATGCAAAAGACGAGGTTCATCATGCCCTTTCAGTAGTTAGAACAGCTTATTTACAAGTAATGAGTGGCAAGCTAAATGTAAATGATGAGCGCCTTAGTTCAGGTGATGCTTTAAAAATAAACAATGAGAATGAGCTTCATATCCTGGCTTCTGAACAGTCCGAATTTTTGTTATTTGACTTACCTTATTAACTATTCATTAACCGATTTTATGCAACCAGACCTTGGCTTCCAAGGTCGGAATTTCGACTCGCTTAAGTCTTGTTAATGATATTTATAAATATTTTAACTGGTGAGTTCATTAGCCGTAGTTAAAAATGAAATAACGACTTGGTATTGCTGTTGATCATTAGTAATTGAATATCCCCAGCCTAGCTTTTCTGTAAGTTGTGATATCAGCTGTAACCCCAGCCCAAAGCCGAGTTCATTGGAACGATAATCATCACCTTCATCATGCTCATTGATTATGGTAATCGTATTATCCGTTTGAATGATAGAAATTTCACCTTGCTGAGTGTGTTGAAAGGCATTACGAATCAAATTTCCTAGGACAATTCGAACAGGGTGTTCGGGTTGAACAATAAAAGAATCTAGCTTTGTCGATACTGAAACACTGATCATTTTGTCTGTGAGTAAATATCGAGACTCATCGACTAATTGTTCAGTTATTTCATTTAATGCTAACGATTGGCGTGACAAATCATCATTATCATCACGGCTTAACCATAACAGCGTTTCACTTAGATTCTTCATTGTTAAGCTGGCACGATCTATTCGATCAATTATCTGATCAAATTTAGGCTCTGGTGAAATGGTCGAAGACTGTTTTAGCTTGGCAAGTAATTCGATGTTATTTCGAACAACACTAATCGGTGTCCTTAATTCATGGCTGGCAAAACTCAAAAAACGCTCTTCTCGCTCTAAGCTTTGTTGGGCAGAGGATAAGCTCGTGCGAATTAATGATGCCATTTCATTAAGTTCCGGGTAATAAAAATCAGGCGGCAAATCATTGAGTGTTTTAGAGTTTAAGGAATGTGTCCATTGTGCTAATTGACTAACTGGTTGGGAAATTCGACGTAGCATCAACCAAGTGACCAAGGCTAGCGCGAGAATTATTCCACTACTGATAATAAACAACAGTTTTTTACTTTGTTTTATATTGGCATGAATAAGCCCGGAAACTTCATCTACAGTAGATATTTTACTAATATATAAATGTTCCCCATTGATGTTTAATGAAATCAAAAAATAGATTTTTTCAGGACGTGAAAACCACGGTGCAATGATATATTTGTAAAGTTGATTTTCTTGCTTTGGCTCACTAAACGATTGTTGAATAAGGCTTGGCTGCTGTGACCAATCATGACTCATGATATAACCACTAAATTCATTGCGATGCTGTCGCGTTTCTGTGGGCAGCGTGTCGATATAGCTTTTAGCCGCTTGATCCATATTCGCTGACACAATGTTGTCCATACCTAAAATGAAGAAATGTCGGCTAATCGCCGAATAGGCTAGCACAATGACAATGCCTAAAAACAAGAATGCCAATGCAACCGATAATTTTAAACTGAGTTGTTTTTTCATTATGATTCTCTCAACGCAAAACCATGTCCTGAAATGGTATGGATTAATGGTGTTGAAAATTCACTATCAATCGCTTTACGTAAATTAAATAAATGCACTTTTAAGCTATTACTATCAGGTATTTCATCTCCCCAAATAGCATGCTCCAAGTCTGCACGTGACACTGGATTAGGTGACGCACGGAGTAAGGCTTCCAATAGTTGCCAAGCAGTGGGCGAAAGCTTGAGTAAGTGATTGTTTCTAACAACCGATTTTGCTGTCAAATTCATCGTTAAATCACCGCATGTTAGTAATTGCACTTGGCCACTACGACGGCGAGATAAGGCTTGCACTCGCACCACTAATTCTTCCAATTCAAATGGTTTGACGAGGTAATCATCAGTGCCCGCATTGAAACCAGCGACTTTATCTTTAAGTTGATCGCGAGCAGTTAACATTAACACTGGGATATCACTGCCCTTTTCACGCAATGCTTCACATACTTTCAAACCATCCAGTCGTGGCAGGTTCAAATCTAGCAAGATGATGTCATAACGGTTTTGCTCTAAGAATGTTAAGCCAGATACACCGTTACTAGCATGGTCGCACTCTATGTTTTCGAGCGACAAAAAATCCATAACGGTATGTGCCAAGTCATAATCATCTTCAATCAATAAGGCTGTTAGCATGTAAATCTACTTGTTTGGATGAAGGAAAAACGACCGTTTTAAGTCGAACTAAGAACGCAACGGCATCTAGTTGAATCAGCAATAAACTAGGCACTAATAATAACGTAATTACTGTGGCAAACATAATGCCGTAGCCTAATGAAACAGCGGCTGGAATAAGAAACTGTGCCTGACGTGATGTTTCACCTAACAACGGCAGCAAACCAGCAAATGTCGTAAATGAGGTGAGTAATACAGCACGTAATCTACTTTCACAGGCAAAACTGATGGCCGCTTTCAGGTCGGGCATGTCTTTTCTTATCGCATTAAAGCGCGAGACTAATAACAAGCTATCATTTACCACCACGCCACTCAGAGCAATAATGCCATTCAGAGACAAGATCCCCAACGATAAATCATTCATCCAATGTCCTAAAATAGCGCCCACGATGCCAAATGGAATAGCCATCATAATGATAAAAGGCTGAATATAAGATTTAAGGGGAATAGCCAGCAACATGTAAATAATCAATAAAGCGATCATAAACATCTGAATCATTGATGATTGTGTTTCTGCTTGTTGTTCCGCTTCTCCAGCAAAGTGGATACCAAGCGTTGGAAACTGTCTTTCAATGTCAGGTTGAACTTCTCGTTTTATTAGACTCACTAATTCAGTTGAAGATAAAGCTTCTTTATTCACATCAGCCGAGATATAAACGGCTCGCTTGGCATTAATGCGTGTAATAGATTCTTTAGTATAACCATAGCTTACGGTCGCAACAGATGATAATGGAACCACTTGCCCATCTGATGTACGAACTTTAGCGTTCATAACATCGGTTGGATTTTGCCGATCAGCTTCTGGATAACGTACTTTAACTTCAATTTCATCACTATTACGTTGGAAGCGCTGAACCACCTGACCGCTGAATGCTTGCAAAACTTGCGATGCCAACATATCCGTTGTTAGCCCCATTGCCCTACCTTGTTGGTTCAGTTCTAGATGAAGCTTTGGCTGACTTGGCTCGAGGTTATCATTAATGCCACTGACAGCAGGAATGGCTTTTAATGCTGTTTTAAATGCTTGACCAGCTTGCGTTAATATTTCGTCATCATCATCACGTAGCTCAATGCGTAACGCTTCTGACATACGAGGAGAGTTTTGAATACTCAGTGTGCGTGAACCTTCAGGCATGCCTGATAAACGCTGCCAATGCTGAGTAAATTTATTCATGTCATAGCTTACATTTTTTGCTAATTCGACTGTCACCTTACCAGCCTGATCTGATGAGGTCAGCACTTGGATATTTGCAATACCGCTCGTTGAATTATCACCACGTAATTCACGATCCGTTTGGTAGGCTTTGCTTTCAATCAAAAGCAAATTCGCATGCGTTTGACCAAAGCTGACATCTTGATTCATGGTTAACTCTGCCCTAACCGTATCACCAGGAATGGATGGAAAAAAGCTAACACGCACGGCGCCGGTCATAGGCATGGTAATGACTAATACAAATAGTGCAAAAAATAAGGTCACCACGGCATAACGATAATGTAATGCAAGGGATATGAGTGGACGGTAGCAGACCTCGGAAAACCAAACAAAACTGTCATTACATGCCCCCTGTATTTTTGACCATGATTTTGTAATAACATGATTAGGTGGTTTTCTATGGGTGTTTAGATGAGACAAATGTGACGGCAATATAAGTTTTGATTCAATGATTGATAAAATCAACGCAATGGTCACGACAGCTGCAAATTGAGAGTATAACTGGCCTAAGCCGCCACTTATTTGCGATAAAGCAAAAAAAGCGGCGACCGTCGTAAATACACCAAACAAGGTTGGCATAGCGACGACTAAGGTACCTTTAATTGTATTGGCAACGGTGTCGCCTTCTTTGGAACGCACACTATAAATACTCTCACCGACAACGACGGCGTCATCGACAACTATCCCCAGTGCAAGTAAAAATCCGAAAGTTGTAAACTCATTCAGTGATAATCCCATGTAACTATCACCCATGAAATATAAGGTGCCGAAAAAGATAAATGGCAAGCCCATCGCTACCCAGAATGCCACGGTGAGGTTTAGAAATAAGGCTAATAAAATAAAGACTAAAACAATCCCAGTGCCGGCATTTTTAATTAATAGGTCTAATCGCTGTTCTATATTTTCACTTCGGTCATACCATGTTTCCATGGTCATCCCTTTTGGCAATTTTCCGGCATCACGCCATACTTTAACTACGTCTTGTGCGCCTAAAACGGAGTTACTTATATCATCCATTCCGGTGGTGAGAACTTGCAAACCTATGCTGTCTTTACCTTGAAAACGGGATAATGATGAGGTGTCATCGTCATAGGTATCACGAATAGTGGCTATATCGCCCACAGTGATATGCAGTCCTTTTTGATTAGTAAGTAAAGGAATGGCTGCAAAGTCATCTTTTAAATAGGCTTGCTGCGATGCTTTTAATTGTAAATACAGATCTTTATTTTTTAACACTGCTGTCATAGTGTTAGAGGATCCTGAGTTAATCGCTTGTTCTATATCAGAAAGTGATAAATCATAGGCTTGTAAACGCGCCTCATTAACCTCTATAACCATCATCGGATCTAACCAACCAGAAATAGAAACTTTGCTGATATTACTATTGGACAATAAGTCACTTTTCAGTTGATTGGCTGCATACTGCAAGCTATATCGATCACTATCACCATAGAGTTGTATCCATAATGAATGTTCTTGACGTGTTGCTTTTTCAATAACGGGATTTTTAGCATCAGCAGGAAACGTCGATATCGCATCAATTTTTGTTTTAACATCGGTGAGTAATAGATCTAAATCATAGTCACTTTGTTTCTCAACCGTAACTGTAACGCCTGATCCCGTTGATGAACTGGTGATCGTTTTGATACCCGTTACATCTTCCAATTGATCTTCAATTTTGATCGCTAGCCCTTCTTCTGACTGTTGGGCTGAACCACTGGTATACGAAATGGAAATAGAAATACTATCCGGATCACGACTAGGAAAAGCTTCTTTTCTGAGCGAGCCCATTTCAAAGATGCCTAAAAGCACAACCAAAATCATTAATAAATTAGCAGCTACGGAATTATTGGCAAACCACGCTATGATGCCACCATTAGAGTTATTCGCCATGTTGCATCTCCATGATGGCATCGACATACATACCTTCTAGATAGTTGTTTAATGGATGAATAACGATAGACTGCGTTTCAGCAACTAAGGAACTAGGTGCGTTTATAAAAATAGAACCTTGTTGTGAAAATAACGGGCTAGCATTAAATTTTGCTAAGGTATTGTCAGCTGTCACATACCAGACTTCACCACGTTGGCTTAAGGCTGAATTAGGTAGTTTCCACAAACTATCGACGTTTTTACCCTGAAGTGTCATCGAAACAAATGTGCCTGAAAATGCCTGCGGCGTTTGAGATAAAGGCGCATCAAGCGCAATAATCAAAGCACGTTGCCGACTCTCGGTATTAACATGCTGCTCAGCTCTCAGCACCTTAGCTTGCCAGATTAAATCATTCTCTACGTTCTTAAGTATCGCTGTATGATCGTTTAACTTAGTAGCATCCGGTAGCAATGCCCAATCATTATTAGAAAGTGGAATCGCGACTTCTAAACGATCTGTACTGTATAAGGTCGCAACACTATTACCTGCTTGTAAATATGTGCCTAGGGCAACAGTTCGTGTCGTCACTAAAGCATCAAACGGTGCTGTGATAATTGTTTGACGGACATTTTTTTGACTACTAGCCAATGCTGATTTTGCATAATCAAGCCGCGCTTGTGCTACAGATAGTTGTGGTTTTCTTAGCACTAGTTCTGAATCTGGCTCTCCTGTTATGCCAGATGATAGCCATTCTAATTTAGCTTGAACGGCTTGGCGTTGTTCCTCAAGTAAGTTGAGCTGCTCTATTTCCACATTTTGCTCTGCTTCCTTCAACGATGCTTGATAATCACTACTTTCAAGCTTGACTAACCAGTCCCCTTTTGTAACGGTTCGACCTACTTCAAAATTTGGTGATATTTGATCAATCTGTCCACTTACTTGTGCCGTTAATGACAAATTAAAATGCGGGGTTAGCTCACCATATCCTGATACTTGGGCGGCATAAGTATCTGCACTAACTTGAGTAACACCTACTGATGGACGTTGTGATTGATGTGGTTTCATTGGCATAGGCCTATCAACTTGAGCAGCAATTTGAGCGCTACTATAAAAAATGGCCACCATGAAAATAACAATGGCGAGAATGATGAACCACCATTGTGTAATACGATTTTTCATGTTGTTATCTCCGCCTAGGTGAGTATTGTTAAGTAAAGTAATAAGTTAGATAGAACGGCTAACAATATTTGAATAATTTGAAGTTGAATCACTAATAATCCCAACCATAAGTTTAGGTTTTAACATGCTGTTTAAAATCATGATTTAACTTTCAGCGCGAGAGAAAGGCCTAAGCTAATGCGATTTGAAAGAAGTGAAAAAGTGGCGTCATTTATCTGTGACTCGAGATCGTAAGTTTGTTGTTGAACGCTTAATAAATCGAGTATGTCGACCAAACCTGTTCGGTAACTTTGTTGATAATTAGTCAGGTTGTCATTTGCACTTTGTAATGCAGTAGTCAGATGCTGCAATTGTGTTGTGATTGATTGTTCTTTAAAGGTATAGTTTTCAACCTCTATCACTGCCGCAAGTAGCTTTTCTTTATAGGTCTGGTAAGCATAAGCTGAGTTTAACTCTGCGATTTCAGCTTCCGCTCGTAATTGTCCTCCCTTATATAAAGGAGCAGTCAATTGCCCTAACAAAGACCAAACAGGAGAAATAAAGAGTGAATCACGTGCTGTTGCCGCTGTGTTTTCAAGCATGGCTTGTAAGTTAAAAGAAGGTAATAGCTCCTTATATGCTACTTCTGTGCGTAATTGAGCTGACTGAATCGCTAAATATGCCGCTTTTAAATCAGGACGTTGTCCCAATGTTTGGCTAGGAAATGATGAAGTAGCGATTGCAACGTCAGGATACGTAGTTGGAATATTGACTTGCATAGGCGATAGCTGGCCAATCAATAGTTTTAAATTTCGTGAATTCTGGTCGAACTGTTGCTGGTTAGTAGCCAAGGTCGCACGTGCACTTGCGGTTGATGTCTTGGCACTGTCACTGTCAGTCAAAGTGCCAAGACCATTACGATAACGTTGTAAGATAAAAGTTTCATTTTGTTGCAGTGTGTCTATTCGGCGTTGCTGAATATCAAGCGTACGTTTCAGTGAAATAAGTTCTAACCAGGCTTGCAGTATGTCAGCACCTAAACTATCTCGTGCTGATTGCACTAACATTTCTTGCTCGGCGATATCCGTTTCTGCAGCATCAGTTGATGCTTTTAGTTTTCCCCATAGATCAACTTGCCAGCTAACGGTCAAGGAACTGTTATAAGCGGCATTTGTATCTTCTTGTTTTGATGAAGAAAAATCAGCTGATAGTTGTGGCCGTTGATTTGCCGCTGTTTGTTGTCGCTGAGCACGTTTCATTTCTAATGTCAGCAGGGTTTGTTGAAAACTAGGGTTATCTGAAAACGCTTGTTTTAATAAAGTATCTACATCGGCTGAGCTAAATAAATCATTTAAATAACCAACATCAATGCTTTTACTGAGCATTTGCCAATTATCTACTTTATCAATGTCGTTTTGTATTTGAGCTTGGTAATCATTTTGTGGCGTTAGAGTACTGCACGCGCTTAATAACAATAGCGATAAAGATAATGTAATATTTGATAAAGCGTTATAACGCATGTGTAAACTCCATAAGCACGCAAGTGTTTTTCAAAAGTCGATACAAGTGAAGCTTTTGATAATGGAGTAGACATTAACAATGTGCAGGTTAATAACTGGTTAAGAGCACTCTAGGAATTAAATTAAATCTCTAGATTTATCCCATATACTCTTCTATATTTTGTTAAATGTTCTCTACCGATATTATTGATGAGTTATATTCATAAACCCTTACTTAATTAGCTGGCTAATCATTTAGGTGCTTATCTGATACTTTAGTGCACACTGTGGTGATATATACTTTGCGATACCTCTACGATGAATGTCGGTTTAAGGTCTTTAATAGCGAAAACTAATAATTAAAACTGACTAGATATAGTCGCATAAAGCTTAATAATAGTCAGTATTAACCAATATTTAACCTTATTTGGCGTACGCTAAGCATAAGATGGCGATACCATTAAGTAATAAGTATATGAACCTCTCACCTACATAATCAGAAATAATATAATTATAGTAATTAGGAAATAGCATGAAACTCAATATCAATGGAAAAGTCCACGACGTAGATTTACCAACGGATACGCCGATTTTATGGACATTGAGGGATGAGCTAGGTATGACCGGCACTAAGTTCGGTTGTGGTAAAGCTCTGTGTGGAGCTTGTACCGTGATGCTTGATGGCACACCTATACGCTCTTGTAGTACGCCTATCAGTTTTGCAGAAAATAAAACTATCACTACAATCGAAGCGGTTTCTGAGCAAAAAGTCGGTCGAGCCGTTCAACAAGCATGGTTAGATATTGCTGTTCCACAATGTGGTTATTGTCAATCAGGACAAATTGTCTCGGCAACGGCATTACTTCGTGATAACCCCAAGCCCAGCGATAAAGACATAGATACTTTTATGAGTGGCAATATTTGTCGTTGTGGCACTTACACCCGAATTCGTGAAGCGATCAAAGTTGCGGCGAAAAACTTGGAGACGACTCATGACTAAGCCAGACATTAATTTAGCAGAACAAATAAGTAATATTAGTCGCCGAGATTTCATCCGAGGTTTTGCATTAACAGGGCTAGTACTTGCTGTTGGAATGCCTAGTGCATTATGGGCTGAGGGTGAGCAACCAAAGTTTGGTCGGGACGCTATGCCTAATGGTTGGGTAGATAATCCACTGGTATTTGTTTCAATAGCCGAAGATGGCACCGTGACTATTGTTGCCCATCGCTCTGAAATGGGCCAAGGCGTTCGTACTAGCTTGCCAATGGTTGTTGCTGACGAGATGGAAGCTGACTGGAGCCGCGTTAATGTTGTACAAGCGCATGGCGATGAGCAAAAATTTGGTAATCAAAATACCGATGGTTCACGCAGCATGCGTCATTTCTTTATGCCTATGCGAAATGTCGGTGCTGCAGCAAGAATGATGCTTGAAACTGCCGCAGCTGCTATCTGGGCAGTACCGGTATCAGAAGTTAAAGCTGTATTTCATGAAGTGCATCACGAGGCAACGGGACGTGTCCTTACTTACGGTGAAGTTGCTCAAGCGGCTGCAAAATTAGCGGTGCCTGATCGTGCCGAACTAGTACTTAAAAATGTTGATGCATTTCGTTACATTGGCAAGCAAAGCAACAAAATGATCGATGGTGCAAACATCGTTGAAGGTAAAGCCGAGTATGGTATTGACGTCAAACGTGATGGCATGGTTTACGCCGTCGTAGCTCACCCTCCTGCTTATGGCGATACGCTCATTTCATACGATGACAGTGATACCTTAAAAGTACCTGGCGTAATTAAGACATTAACGCTTGCGAGTACCCCTGCCCCAGCTGTGTTTAATCCTCTGGGTGGGGTGGTCGTTGTAGCTACTAATACTTGGGCTGCGATTAAAGGTAGAGAGCAACTCAAGATCCAATGGCAATCGGGTCCTAATGCTGGTTATGTGACTGAAACGTTCAAAAAAGAAATGGAAAAATCGGCTAATAGCCAAGGTGGCAAAGTATTGAGAAGCGTTGGCGATGTATACAAAACATTAGCTGAAACCGAAAATAAACTACAAGCTCAATATTACATCCCTCATCTAGCTCAAGCACCGATGGAACCGCCTGTTGCGACCGCGCATTATCAAAATGACTTTTGCGAGTTATGGGCGTCTATTCAAAATCCACAAGCAGGTGTAGATACCGTTGCTCATTGGCTAGGCTTTAAACCAGAGCAAGTGAAAGTAAATGTAACTTTGCTAGGCGGTGGTTTTGGTCGAAAATCAAAACCTGATTATATGGTTGAAGCTGCACTAGTATCTAAAGCACTAGGTGGTAAGCCAGTTAAACTGACTTGGACACGTGAAGACGATATTCAACATTCGTATTTTCATACCGTATCTGTTGAGCATCTTGAAGCGGCATTCGATGATAATAGCCGCGCTTCAGCGTGGTTACATCGTACGGTTGCGCCGTCTATTTCTTCAACATTTGATGCTAGCTCAATGAACCAAATGCCGATGGAAGCTGCAATGGGTGTGGTTAATGTCCCGTTTGATGTAGCTAATATTCAACTTGAAAACCCAGCAGCTGCACCACATACGCGTATTGGTTGGTATCGTTCTGTATCGAACATTCCACATGCCTTTGCTGTTCAGTCCTTTATTGCCGAAATGGCAAATCATGTCGGCCGAGATCACAAAGAATTCCTCATTGAGTTGATCGGTAAAGATAGAAAGATTGAACCTAAAACATTACGTGATGATTGGAATTATGGTGAATCGCCAAAAGATTATCCACTCAATACTGGCAGAATGCGTGGCGTAATCGAACATGTAACAAACAAAGCTAATTGGGGCAAAAAAATGACCGCTAATAGTGGTCAAGGTTTAGCTACGCATTATAGCTTTACTACCTATGTTGCTGCCGTTGTTGAGGTTGCTATTGTTGGTGATGGCGAAGTGACTGTACCTCGTATTGATATTGCCGTTGATTGTGGCCCACAAGTTAATCCGGAGCGTATTCGTTCTCAAATTGAAGGCGCCTGTGTCATGGGTGTGAGTCTAGCTTTATTTAGTGAGATCACGTTTACTAATGGTGTTGCAGATCAGAATAACTTTGATGGTTACGAAGTCGCTAGAATGAATAATGGTCCGATGGAAATTCATGTACATATCATGCCTTCGACTGATTATGATGCACCACTAGGTGGTGTTGGCGAACCTGGTATGCCGCCTATTGCTCCTGCCTTATGTAATGCTATTTTTGCAGCTACTGGCACACGTATTCGGTCATTACCAGTACGTTACCAATTGGAGTCATAGATGCTAAGCACAGACATTACTGTACTGAAACAAGTACACCAATGGCTGGCTGAGGGACATTCGGTCTGGCTGACA
Organism: uncultured Methylophaga sp.; assembly: GCA_963975785.1. Lineage (GTDB taxonomy): Bacteria > Pseudomonadota > Gammaproteobacteria > Nitrosococcales > Methylophagaceae. Next base: position 505 of record CAXBIM010000017.1, on the reverse strand, counting down.
ACGGTGCTGAAAACGTATGGTTCAAGCCCTCGTCAGCCCGGCGCAATGTGTGCAATTCGTGAAGATGGCGCATTAATCGGATCAGTTTCCGGTGGCTGTATTGAAGATGATCTTAAAGCCAAGGCATTAGCAGGCTTGCTGGCTGAGGATGATATTTCATTTTTCACCTATGGCGAGTCGCTCAATGACCGCGATCGCTTTCGCCTACCTTGCGGCGGTACTTTGCGTTTGGCGGTGGAGAAAGTCACTGAATCAGGTTGGCTGTTAAAAGTACTAGATGCGATCGAACAACGCCAACAAGTAAAACGGCGACTGCAACTAAGTAGCCGGCAAAGTATTGTCGAGTCAGCTAACAGTCTTGATAAATCAGTACTAGAGAGTACGCATGAGATTGCCTTTGTGTATGGACCTCGTGCCCGCTTATTATTGATTGGTGCAGGCGAAACATCGAGCTATCTTGCAAAGATGGCCTCTGCACTAGATTATCAGGTATTGGTTGCCGAAC
>CAXBIM010000016.1:0-51912 GCA_963975785.1 uncultured Methylophaga sp. | reverse complement strand
CTCAGGTACGCTTATCAGTAATGGCCAAACGCCCACACGACTATCAACATGGGGCAACCCAGGCATGGGCAGTGGCGGCATGGGTGATGTACTTGCCGGTGTGATTGGTGGCTTATTAGCGCAAGGTTTCCCTCTTATGGAAGCAGCGTGTGTGGGCGTTACCTTACACGGCATGGCGGGTGACAAAGCCGCAGAACAAGATGGCGAACGTGGGATGTTGGCAATGGATTTAATTCCTCATCTTCGCCACTTATCAAACCTTATTTTTTAAACTTAACTATAAAAACTTACTCTCTATGCAGATCCACTTAGCTAATGAAGCCGCTACACTTGAACTAGGAAAATCTATTGCAGAATTGTGCCCGCCACATCTTTTTGTAATTCATTTAGAGGGAGATTTGGGCGCTGGAAAAACAACATTTAGCCGCGGATTTTTGCGAGCATTAGGCCATAAAGGCAATGTAAAAAGCCCTACTTACACCTTGGTTGAACGTTATGACGTAGCTGATCGCACCGTTTTTCATTTTGATCTCTACCGTCTATCTGATCCTGAAGAGCTAGACTATTTAGGACTCGATGATTATTTTAGTGAAAACGCACTGTGTTTACTCGAGTGGGCGAAACAAGGTGGTGAGTTATTACCTCAACCCGATCTTGTAATCACCTTTACTTATCAACAACATACTCGCAATGTCGATTTATTAGCTCTTTCCCCCACGGCCATTGCGCTCTGCAAAAACCTTAATATTTAATTCAGGTTTACCCGCTATCTCCTTATTAATATAAAAGAAACTTGATTTTTATATCAAATAATTACACACTATCATCACTACAATAGTGTTAGGAAAACAATAATGCTCCGTTTCTGCTTGAGCCTCACCTTACTCATCATCAGTAGTAATGCATGGTCAGCAAATATTCAAGCCATGCGTTTATCACAAGCTGGTAGCGAAACTCGCCTTGTTATCGATATTGATAAGACATTTCAATACGAAATTTTCTCTTTGGACAATCCCGCTCGCCTAGTTGTTGATATAAAAAATACGCTACAAACCAACCAGCTTATAATTCCTGAACTATTAAACAGTCCTATTCGTGCAATTCGTTATGCCAGTCGACAAAAAGACACTTTGCGTCTAGTGTTAGATTTGCACCGCAACGTAAGCTTCGAAAGCCGGACTCTAGGCCCAAAAGCAGGTTACCTTCACCGTCTAGTGATTGACTTACATGATCCAGCTAATACACCAACAATGGCGTCGGTACTTACTTCTAAAAACCAAGTAGAAAAACCAGTTACCATGGTGGCAAAGCCTGAAACATCGCCAGTTACAGCGAACCGACAAGCTGAAATTGCTACACCAATACCTGCAGCTACGGTCATAAAATCAAAGAAATCGATGGTGAGACGCGACATCATTATTGCCATAGATCCTGGCCATGGCGGACAAGATTCTGGCGCACTGGGCAAGCGTGGCACTAAAGAAAAAGATATTGTACTGGCCGTCGCCAAACGTTTAGCTAAAATAGTCGATAATGAACCCGGCATGCGTGCTTATTTAACCCGCAATACCGATGTTTTTATCCCTCTTCGCCAACGCATAAAAAGAGCAAAAGAAAATAAAGCCGATATGTTTATATCTATCCACGCCGATGCTTTTAAAGATACCAAAGCAAAAGGTGCTTCGGTATTTGTTTTATCTCAGCGAGGCGCCAGTAGTGAAGCGGCACAAATGATGGCTGACAAAGAAAATGCCGCAGATTTAGCCGGTGGTATTAGTTTAGAAGATAAAGATGATATGCTGGCATCAGTCTTACTCGATTTATCACAAACCGCTAGTTTAGAAGCCAGCCTTGAAGTCGCTAATACTGTGTTAGCAGGACTAAGACGCGTCGGAAATGTTCATAAAAAGCAAGTTGAATCTGCGGCTTTTGTTGTCCTAAAATCACCAGATATTCCTTCAATTTTGGTCGAAACAGCGTTTATTTCAAACCCTGATGAAGAACAAAAATTAAACAGTCCTAGTCATCAAAACAAAATCGCCCGAGCGATATTGTCAGGTATCAGTAACTATTTCCAACGCAACCCATTACCTGGTTCGGGCTCACCACAGCAACATATAGTAAGCAGTGGAGATACCTTGAGTATGATTGCCCAACGCTACCAAATCAGTATGCTGGAGCTTAAAACAAGCAATAACTTACGTCGTTCTGATATCAATGTCGGCGATGTATTACTTATTCCCTAAATATTTAGCCAGCCGAATAGCACGAGTGCACAAGATCAAGCCGCTTAGGTATATTGCCTCGGCTTCTTACTGTTAAAATAAACCTCATGTCAGATATGCAACGCATTCATGCTCTTCCCTTACACCTTGCCAATCAAATTGCTGCGGGCGAAGTTATCGAACGCCCCGCTTCTGTGGTTAAGGAACTCGTAGAAAATAGCCTAGATGCCGGTGCTGACCAGATCTTTATTGAAATCGAAGGTGCCGGAAATAAACTCATCCGCGTTCGTGATAATGGCTTTGGTATTCACCCTGAAGATTTACCATTAGCACTCAGCCGTCATGCCACCAGCAAACTACATTCCAGTGAACAACTAAGCCATATTGCCAGCTTAGGTTTCCGTGGTGAAGCTTTGCCGAGTATTAGCTCAGTCTCACGTTTAACTTTGATCTCTCGTCAAGCTAATAGTGAGTGTGCATGGCAACTTAGCGGCGACCAAAATAACGCCATTAGTCCAGCTGCTCACCCTCAAGGCACGACACTTGAAATTCGTGATTTATTTTTTAACTTGCCGGCAAGACGGCATTTTCTTCGCAGTAATAAAACAGAACAAAACCATATATTAACGACTTTACAACGCCTAGCATTAAGCCAGTTTACAGTAGGGTTTCAGTGTCAATTATCGTCAACTAGCAGCCTGAAATTACCAGCGGCGATGACCCTAGCTCAGCAACAAGTGCGTATTGGAAAAATATGTGGCAAGAATTTTATAAGTAACAGCCTTTTTATCGAACAAGACTACGATGATATTAAACTCAAAGGTTGGCTAGGCAAGGCAGATGCCCACCGCCCTCAAACCGATGTGCAATATTTTTTCATTAATGGCCGTGTTATTCGTGACAGGGTCATTAACCATGCTATACGCCAAGCTTACAGCGACAAAATTCCCTCAGGCCGCCAACCCGCTTATGTTTTATATCTCACCATTCCATTAGAACGGGTTGATATTAATGTCCACCCCACTAAACATGAAGTACGTTTTCGAGATGCTCGTTTAATTCATGGCCTAATCACCAGCGCCCTGCAACAAGCACTCTCTGAAGAAACGAATATTGAACTGCTGTCTGATTCGACGTCGGATCAATCGTCGAAAAATATACGGCCAGTTGTTAGAGAAAATAATCAAGTCTCTGAGCAGTCTCACATTGCTGAACAGGCCACTGATTATCAATTATCTCCTGTGACGCAGTCTACTCCTAAACGATCAATACCCACCAAATTTGGTCAGGCCATCACCTTAATAGAACAGCGTTATGTGATTACCAACTCCTCACAGGGTTCATTGTTAATTGACTTACAACAAGCCGAACTACAGCTACGTTGTCAGCAGCTTCAACATGCCATCAATACCAATACATTAAGTTCTCGCCCTATTTTGGTTCCTATTAGCCTGCCTGTTGAGAATAATTTAGTACTACTCGCCACACAGCACCAGACATTACTTGAGAGTATAGGGGTGCAACTACAGCCTCAAACTTCGGCCTTAGTCATTAGAAGTATTCCTAGTCTATTGGCACAAACAGATCTCAAAATATTGGTGCCGTCACTGCTCACTGCGCTGAGCAATAATCAAGTGGATAAAGATTCACTGGCAATTGTTCTTCAACAACACCTCCCCCTCATCGCGATCAGCCAATTAGAGCAGGCTACACAACTACTGCTTCAGCTTGATGAATTTTCTATTGAAGCACCTTGGTGTCGCCGACTTGATAAACAAACACTGAATAGCTTATTCTGATGTTTTTGTACGTTAAGCACTTTTCGTAAGAATTAAGGCAATCACTATGGCAAAAACATCACCGAAACCTTCGCTCATCCCTGCGTTCCTAGCCCTGTTTGTTCTAGCCTTTATTGCTTATTTTATGTTTACCGATCTCAAACCAACACGTATAGAACACGATATCAGCCCTGCTATTGAAATTATTGAAACACAGCCAATAACCGTCATTCCACCCAGACCGGAAGCTGTCACTGCAGAACAAGAAGCCGAAATTTTTGTAAATAATCTAGCGACAACCGATGAATTTATTACTATCAATGAAAATGACGATAAATTCGTTCGTCACGATAGTGTCATAGTGCTTCCTGATTTGGAGTATCTAGCCACAACAAAAGAATCACTCCTTGCCGATAAGAGGTTAAACGCTGATACACCTCTTACCCTGAACTTCACTACGCATGACAAGGTGGAAACCACCCTCGCGGAGCTCAGTGATACCTTAGAAGATCAAAGCTCAAATATCACCATAATCACTCCCGACGGCACACAAATAATCTCGCCGCTGGCTGATTTACTCAATCACCAAGACCTTGAACTAAATACGGTGATCACTCGTGTCGTTCCACATAAGCACCGCATTGACACCACAATGGGAGAGCTTAAAAACATTGATATTGCCGCTGGTCAACCATTAATAGCGACTATTACGCATGGCTCACAAGCTGTCACTTTGAGAGATCTGACCCAATCTGAATTACTGCCAGATGATGCTTTGTTTTATTTACATCGTGTAACAGAGTATGACGTACAAGGTTTATGGGGCATCATTCAATCAGGATTGATTCATAAGTTTAGATACGGCATACAGTTAGAAGGCATTGCGCTAAACAAAGATCTCATTCAAGCGATTATCCCTGATGATGCCGATGAAAAGTTACCTTCTGGCCTTAGTTCATTCCTTGGCAAAATACTTAAAAACAAAGTGGATAATAGCTTTATTTATAATCTAAAGACTCGCAGTATGGGTCATGATGCAAATCTTATTTTTCCTGGCCAACAATTAATCTTAATTCATTTTCCACCTAGTGAACTCGAGAAAATCTATCAGTTTTTCTCTGAACAACGAAATCAGAATATTGAAACCTTTGCTATTACAAATTAAACCGTACATCGATATTCAATAAGAACTAAACATGCTTGACCTGCTTTTGCTCATTGTTGCCGGATTAATTATCGCTAGCGCGTTTATTGTAGCCAATAGGGATGATTGATTAGCAGGAGAAGACTCATCATTCAGCATCGATCCCCTGCACTGATTACTCACCAACCTATGATTTAGTGAGAAGGTCTATTTGCTCTCAAACTTACCATATCGCAACATAATGCTTGGTAAGACAAGTAAATTAAGTATCGTTGATGAGATTAAGCCGCCAATAATGATGCTTGCCATTGGACCCATGACTTCTCGTCCCGGGCTATCAGAATTCATGGCTATTGGTAACATGGCTAACGCCGTCACTAGGGCGGTAATGAGAATAGAAGGCAGTCGCTCTTTTGCCCCTCGAATTGCCGTCTCAGCATTCCAAGGTGCACCTTCCTCTTTCACTAAATACTGAAAATGTGACACTAACATAATCGAGTTTCGTAATGTAATACCAAACAAGGTGACAAATCCAACCATTGACCCAATCGACAATACGCCATTAGTAAGCAGCACCGCAATCACACCGCCCACCAGCGAGAAGGGTAGATTTATCAGCACTAAAGACATATTGCGTAAGCTCTGTAAGGCGATATATAGCAGCAATAAAACGGCGACGCCAGCCAATGTCGAATGTACCAGCAGATCTTCGCGTGATTGAGCTTGAGCAACCGCCGCGCCGGTAAATTCAGGATAGATATCCGCCGAGAACTCAACTTCATCATGTACCCGTTGTTTCAACTCTGCAAAAAATGACGTCAGATCTCGTCCAGCCACATTGCATGTCACCGTTTGTAAGCGCTGAGCACCGGCATGCAAAATCATATAACGGCCAGATACTTGTTGAATAGTAGCCACATCTTGCAAACGCAACATGACGCCTGCTGACGTTTGAATAGGCAAATTAGCCACATCATCAGGTTGTTCACGTTGTTCGGCAGGTAACACTACGACAACATCAAACACGCGATTACCCTCTCGCACTTGCCCAACAACCGCACCATCAAACCCTGTTTGCACTGTGCGCATCACATCAGCAGGTTTCAAGCCCCAGTAGGCGAGTTCATCAAGTTTTAATCTAACTTCCAATTGTGGTTCGCCTGATGGCGCTCGTAATTGCACATCCGCAGCGCCATCAATATCTCGCATCACCGCTGCAATTTGTTGCGCTTTATGATCAAGCTCAGTCAGGTTTTTCCCATATACATTCACAACCACTGGTGAGGTATAACCAGAAATCGTTTCATCAATTCGTTCGGTTAAAAAAGTATTAACTTCTGAATTAATCCCAGGAAAAGCTTCTAACACTTCACGAATCTCATCTAACACTGCTTGCTGTCCTGCACCATCCATCGGCACTAGATCAATTTCATATTCACTGTAATGGGTGCCAAAGGTATCTGCGCCACGTTCAGCACGACCTGCCCATTGCGATGTTGATCTAACGCCTTTTATTTCAGCCACGCGTTTTTCTAACTGACCGCCAATACGCAATGATTCGGCGATTGACGTGCCCGGCACACTAGCCGTGTGAATAATGTAATGACCTTCACGCAGTTCAGGTAAAAAGCTACCACCTAATAAAGGCAATATAGCGAAACCTGCACAACAAAATACAATAACGCCACCAAAGGTAATTTTAGGAAAGCGACTAACTAAACCCAAAACCCAACCATATATAGGGTTCAATAGGCGAACTAATGGCGGCTCTTTATCACTTAAGTTTCCCCATCGCGTCAGCAAAATATGACATAAGGCTGGTGTGACTGTTAATGCCACCGCTAATGAGGCAAATATGGCTAAAATATAGGCTTCACCTAAAGGTTGAAACATACGACCTGCTACACCGCTCAAGGTCAATAAGGGAATAAAGACCAACATCACAATAAAACTGGCATAAACAACTGAACTACGTACTTCCATCGAGGCATTAAATACCACTTCCATAGTCGATTTTGGTTCAGCTAACACCGAATTTTCACGTAACCGTCGAAAGATATTTTCGGTATCAATGATCGCATCATCAATCACTTCGCCCAAAGCAATCGCCAAGCCCCCAAGCACCATAATATTGATATTGACCCCCATTTCTAACAACACAATCAATGCCGTGAATAGAGATAAAGGAATAGCGGTAATCGAAATTAATGCGGTACGTAAATTAAATAAAAATAAGATCAGCACTAACATTACCAATGCACCACCTACCAGCAAATGTTCGCGAATATTACTTAATGAAGATTCAATGTAATTAGCAGGGCGAAATAAATCGTCATGCAAGATGATGCCATCTGCAGCAAAACCGGCTTTGAATTCGGCTAAAGCATCTTCAATACCATGCGTTACAGCTAAAGTATTGGCTTTATATTGTCCGATAACCATCAAAACTACGCCAGGCTTACCGCCAATGGCAGCCCCACCAATGGCAGCGGCCGGCGCAGCAATGACCGTTGCAACATCGCCTAATAATATAGAGCCATTTTCGGTATTTCGTAACACTACTTTTGCCAATTCTACAGCCGACATTGGTTGACCTGTTACACTCAGCATCATCCGCTGGTTGCTGTTTTCAATATGACCACCCGCCATAATGCCAGTAGCAAGTTTTGCGGCCTCCGTCACCTCATCGATGGCTATTCCATAACGTGCTAACTTATCGGTATTAAGTTGAATTTGTAACTGCTTCTCATCACCGCCGAACACATTAATATCGGCAACCCCTTCTACACTTAACAACCTTGGCGATAAAGTCCAATCTACCAGAGCGCGTAACGCCATCAAGTCATGGGTATCTGAACTTAAACCAATCGTCATGATCGTGCCGGATGATGACTCCAACGGCACCATTAATGGTGGGCCTATATTCGCTGGCAGTGCGTTATTTAGACCTAGTAAACGTTCGGAAACTAACTGACGGTCAAGATAAATGTCAGTGCTGTCATAAAAGGTAAGAGTGACCACCGACAAGCCGGGTATGGATTGCGAACGAATGGACTCTGTACCCACTAATCCACCTAAGCCATTTTCTAATGGCTGCGTGACCAATACTTCAACCTGCTCAGCTGTGAGTCCTTGCGCCTCGGTTTGAATAATGACTTGTTTTGGGGCGAACTCAGGGAATATATCTAAACTAGAATTGGATAATTTATAAATGCCATAAGCTAAAAGCAAGATTGCCAGAGCCACAACAACGCCTCGAAACCGAACAGAAAAAGCAACAATATGTGACAGCATGATTAATCATCGCCCTCAATCTGCCATTTAAACTCTTCTGATAACAACATTTGTGCACCACGTGTCACCAATATCTCACCAGAATGAAGCTCGTCAGTCATAAATATTCCGCCAGCAGCCATCAATCCAGAAAGTAAAGACCTACGCTGGTATAGGTCGTCTTCAAGCTTCACATATGCCCACGCTTGACCATCATTCCACACCAACGCTTCATCCGGTATAAACACGCCATGCAAGGCTTCTCTGCCTTGTGGCAACCACGCATCCAACCGCATACCTGTTCGTAACTTTTCAGTTACCGTTTTAAAGAAATACGTCTCGCCCTGAATCACCTGATCAGTCGTCAAAGCTGGCGATACAATATAAGCCTCACGCGCTTGTTGCCTTGAACCGTCTCGCGCTACACGAATATTGCTAACTTCAGCAGCTAGCGATAAATCCATAGGCAGTGTCACTAATAACAAGCTATCTTGTCGTGACAATAACCGCTGCCACTCAGTTGAGTCATCCTTCAAAATCCAAGTAGAAATGACTTCACCCCATGTTTGTAACGCTTCATCATGAATAGCCTGCAAATCAAAGTTTAACCCGATCATCTTGGCCTTCGCTTCTCGCCAAACAGCTTCTGCGTAGTTAACGTTTTTTGTCGCAACACTACCCGCACCTTTAGCCAAAGTTTTTAACCTAGATAATTCTGCCGCTGCGGCACGTTCAGCAACGTTAGCAACATTCAAAGCGGAAAACGCTTGATTATGTCGTGCTTTCAATGCCAGCATTGGTCGTAAATCAACTACAGTTGCTAGTGCTTTAGATTCAGGTGAGAAGCTAGCTTCGATTAGCGTTACAGTTTCCACGCCTGCGTAATCGCCGATCTCATCATCAATTCGCACCAGCATCTTGCCGGCAGTAACGGTAATTTCGTCAGGTGATGGCTCTTCATCATCTTCGTTAGCGCTTTCTACCGCCTCAGAATACTCATCAAGCCAACTTTCAAGCTGATCCCCTAACGTAGATTTTGATGCAGCAGGCACTACAACTAAAACCGCCACAATCACTAGCAATACAGTAATCCATACACTAATTTTCCCGCGTAATTTCATTACACATCCAGAGTCTATAATATAAAATGAGTTTGTCATTACACCATGCAAACAAGCCATGAACAAGACAACGGTAAAATTAAACGAGTTTTAACTTGACACAACGCCGCTGAGAAGGTTTAATGCTCGACCTTAAATGGCTCGATAGCTCAGTCGGTAGAGCAAGGGATTGAAAATCCCTGTGTCCCTGGTTCGATTCCAGGTCGAGCCACCATTAAATATCTAGGCCCCAGCATTTTTTTAAATGCTGGGGCTTTTTTCTTGGGTCAATGAAAATACCGGCTGTTCGTTATTATAATCATGACCCACATGACACATACTTAAATAGCTACTCTGAGTATTCTTACCTTAATAACACTTCTAATATATCAACAGTTAGTGAAAGTCGCAGTATCAACTACATATAGATTGTCATTTTCATAAGAGTTGGGAATAAGAAAACGGCAATCTGCACCTTAAATAATTACGGTTATAGATCTACTTTTCAATCAACTACAAAGATAAATTCAAGTAGAGCGGTAATGTATTTTGCGTATATTAACGTAAATTTAAAGTCGAAAAAATGCTATTCAACTGCAAATATACTTCGTCAATTAGTCGCAAACAATGAAGTTTGACACTAAATAAGCGAGTTTACGCCGCCAACAGTTTTTTAAGTGACCCTCTCAAACACTACGGTTTTACTAGCTAAAGCATCACTAACCTCTCTGGCGTGTGGTAAAAAAAACACAAAATTAACATTTCTTCCACAAAAAAATCATTTTTGTTGCAAAAGAGTTGCAAAAGTTTTTCAGTTAGGCAAAATAGCTTTCAACCGAGTTCTACTCCGGTTCGAGAGAATTTTAAGTAACTAAATAATTAAGGTACATAAAAATGACATTTAATAAAAAATTACTAGCTGGTCTAGTTGCTCTAGCAGCAGCAAGCTCAGCTCAAGCAGTAACAGTTGCTGCTAACGATGGTTGGACTTTGGGCGTAAGCGGTTCTATCAACCAATTCGTCACATACGTAGACAACAATGGTACTGGCGGCGACAGTGTAGCAAACTTACAAGACGGTTTATTACCAGCGTTCTTGTCATTTGATATGACTGCACCAACAATGAACGGTCTTGATATCGCTGCTCACATCTCTATCAGCCCATCTACAAACAACAATAGCTACGCAGCTATGGAACAACGTGAAGTTTACTTCACAGTTGCTGGTGGTTTCGGTCAAATCCTTGCTGGTAAAGCGTTAGGTCTTTACGGTTCACACAACATCTTAACTGACCAATCTTTATTTGGTGTTGGTTACGGTGCAGGTTCTACAGCTGAAGGTTCAACTACTCTAGGTGGTATCGGTCTAGGTTACGATTACGCTTCATGGCGTTCACAAGTAAAATGGACATCTAACGACATGAACGGCTTCAAAGTTGCTGTAGCAGTTGTTGACCCTGCTGTAGGCTCTTTTAATGGCGCTAACGGCTTAAGCGGCAAACCTACTGGTTCTATCACAACTGGTGGCGTTGCTTCTGACAGCTTACGTTATGAAGCTGATTTAAGCTACGCTGGCGCATTTGACGGTGGTTCATACACTGCATGGTTGTCAGGTATGGTTCAAGACGAAGATAATGCTGGTAACAATGATACACAAGCATGGACTGTTGGTGGTACGTTAGCAGTTGCTGGTTTTGAAGCAATGGCTCAATACTCTGAAGCTGAAAATGATTTTGCAGCAATTGCAGCAGCTCCTGCAGTAGCAGCAACTCCAGGTGATGCAGGTACTGCAGCAGTTGCTGCTGCTGCTGCTGGCACAACTGAATGGTCACAATACATGGTTCAAGCTGGTTACCGTTTCGCTGGTACAACATTAGTTTCAGTTAACTATGCTAACCTTGAAAATGACAACCTAGCTACAGATGATTCAATCGACAAAGTTACTGTTGGTGTTTACCACGATGTAAACGCTAACCTTAAATTGGTTGCTGAATACTCTAAAGTTGAAGATGATGCTGCAACTGGTCTAGACCAAGACATCTTCTCATTGGGTGGTTTCGTATTCTTCTAGGATACAAATCAACCTAAAGTATCAAGTCGTAAGATTTAATACTTGATGTAAGATTTAAGAAAGCCTCAATCTTCGGATTGGGGCTTTTTTTTGCCTGCTGTTTGTTATAGTTACAGGTAGAATCAAAAGTAACCGCATTTATTTCAACTTTAGACATAGCTTTCTCTAATATCAGGAGTACCAATCCTGTGAGTTCAACGTCTAAGCTTTTAATTATTTAGGATTAATTATGTCATTACTCGCAAATCAAGTCTCAAGCTTCATCGAAGCTATCATTCAAACCATAAACGAAAATGCCGATGAAGTGACTGAACTTGATCGTGTGATAGGTGATGGTGATCATGTGGTTAATTTACAACGGGGCTTAGATGCCTTAGAAAAGATCAGTGATGAATTATCCAAACTTGAATGGTCAGCGGCTTTGATGAAAATAGGCATGACCTTAATGTCGACGATGGGTGGTGCCTCGGGCTCATTATTCGGCACATTATTTATCAGCATGGCAAAAGCAGCTAAGGGTAAAACCTTAGACTTTAATACATTTTCTCAGGTATTCAATCAAGGTGTGGAAGCTGTAAAGCTGCGCGGTAAAGCTGATTTAGGTGAGAAAACGATGTTGGATACCTTGGTTCCAGTGGCCAACACATTAATTACTGACGCGACAAATAATGTTGCTTTGCAAAAAGCATTAGATAATGCTAAAAACGCTGCAATAGATGGTATGCAATCTACCAAAGAAATGGTTGCAACTAAAGGTCGGGCATCGTTTCTAGGCGAACGCGCTATAGGGCATATTGATGCCGGTGCACGCACTAGCCAGTTGATGATTTGTACAATTGCAGATGTGATACTAAAGGACTAGCAACCCCAGCGTAAATTGGCAGTGTGTACTGGAGCATCCCATAACTTAATTAACTCTTCGTCTAATAATGTAAGTGTAATGGAACAGCCCGCCATATCTAAAGATGTGGTGAAATTACCTACCAATGATCGCTCAACCTCTAGGCCTTTTTGTTGACATAACTTCTCTGCGATATCGAATACCAAATATAATTCCATAAGCGGTGTGGCACCAAAACCATTTACATGTAGCAATACTTTTTGACCTTGCTTTAGTTGCAGATCTGCATCAATTGCAGCCACTAAATGCTCTACAATCTCGTTAGCATTAGTAAGCGCCATAGCTTCTCGCCCACGTTCACCGTGGATACCAACCCCCATCTCCATCTCATTATCACCAATGTCAAATGTAGGCTTACCAAGTGCAGGAACAGTGCAGCTCGTTAAAGCTACACCCATTGTCGCCGTAGCTTTATTAACACGGTCACCCAAAGCTTTACATTCAGCTAAGTCTGCCCCTGCTTCAGCTGCTGCCCCCACTATTTTTTCGACAATGACCGTACCTGCCACTCCGCGACGACCTGTACTGTGGTCTTTTGGCAAAGAAACGTCATCGCTCACCAATACACTCTCATGCGGACAATCTAGCATTTCTCCAGCAATTTCAAAGTTCATTACATCGCCGGCGTAATTCTTGACGATAAATAAAACTCCACCACCATTTTCAACGGATTCAGCCGCAGCAATCATTTGATCTGGCGTTGGTGACGTGAATACATGTCCAGGGCAAGCGGCATCTAACATTCCCATACCAACCAAACCAGTATGTAAGGGTTCATGGCCAGAGCCGCCCCCTGAAATCAAGGCAACTTTAACCTTGGAGCTGTTCTCTTTTCTACGTATAAAGTACGGTTGCTGGTTAAATTTAATAATATCTTGGTGAGCTTTAGCAAAACCGTTAAGGCTTTCTTCTAATAAACTTTCAACGCTATTCAGTATTTTTTTCATTTAGCATCCCACTACTTTATTTGTTAGTTGATTTCGCAATGTCTCAGTAATCTGTTTGATATCAGCCATTACCCAAGTAGGTTCATAGTCCAACTCGGCAATATCCTGTTCTGTAGACACGCCCGTTAATACAAGAATACTTCGCATCCCAGCATTCACTGCACCTAATATATCTGTATTCAGGCGATCACCTATCGCAATTGTATTCTCTTGATTTGTCCCTAATAAAGTTAATGCTTGTTGGTATAAAATCGGGGCAGGCTTACCGATACTAATTGGTTTGACACCGGTCACAGCTTCAAGTGCAGCTAACACACCGCCATTTCCCATGACTTCACCCAACTCTGTGGGTAACGTAGTATCAGAATTTGTCGCGAAAAATTGCGCACCGGCATTAATATTCAATGTCGCTGTTGCTAATTTATCCCAAGTCAATTGGCGATCTAAGCCAGAAACAACAAGATCAGCTCCAAGATCAAAAATACCTTTATCAGGTTGATTAACTTGATAGAGGTCGGTTAATGTAAAACCATGTTCAATTAGTGGTTGCCGTAAGCCATCTTCTCCAATGACAAACACACGACGCATATCAGTAGGTAAATGTTGAGTCAGGTACTGAGCAGTTGCCATACTAGAAGTAAGAATTTCAGAATGATCGACTTTAACCCCCATCCCAGCTAACTTATCGACGTATTGTTGTTGCGTAAGACTCGCATTATTGGTCGCTAATACAAAAGGAATTGCAACCTTTCTAAGTTCAGAAAAGAACTCAACAAGCCCCTCCATAGGTTTATTGCCATGCCAAAGCACGCCATCCATATCGATAATTAATCCAGCCAAATCATCAATTTCAATCATGAATACATCCGTTATTTAAGTGATAAATTATGCGCAATTACTCCGCAATTCATCACAGCTTCGCATAGTTCAATTATCGCTGTCTAGTTACAGCAAGATAGTCACCCCTGATTTGGCCTATTTGTAAATTGACATTGATTAGCATTGTGCTATATAGTCTTCCGGCGTATTTTTTAGCGTAAAACAATTAATATTTAACCTAACCAGGAGCATGTCAACATGGCAAAAGCACTTATCCAAATGGCGCTAGATTCTCTAGATTTCGATGCAACAATCGCACTTGCTGAGCAAGTAGCACCTTATGTTGATATCTTGGAAATTGGTACACCTTGCATCAAGTATAACGGTCTTGAACTTGTTACTGCATTGAAAGCAAAATTCCCAAACAAATTACTTCTAGTTGATCTTAAAACTATGGATGCTGGTGAGTACGAATCAACACCTTTCTATGAAGCTGGTGCTGACATCTGTACTGTTTTGGGCGTATCTGACAAAGCAACTATGGGCGGCGTAATCAAAGCAGCTAATGCTAACAACGCTGAAGCTCAAATTGATTTAATCAGTGTTAAAGATAAAGCAGCTACAGCAACTGCTGCAGCAGCAAATGGCGCTCAAATCATCGGTGTTCACACTGGTCTTGACGCTCAAGCAGCAGGTCAAACACCTTTTGCTGATTTATCTTTAGTTGCTAGCTTAAACTTAGGTGTTCGCATCTCTGTTGCTGGTGGTATCAACAAAGACACAATCCAAAAAACAATCCAAGCTGGCGCAACAATCGTTGTTGTCGGTGCAGCAATCTACGGCGCAGAATCTCCAGCAGCATCTGCTAAAGAATTGCGCGCATTAGTTGACGCAGCATAAGCTTGAAATCTAAGCTAGGTTGGAGTTAAGCTCTAAGTTAGCAAAGATTAAAGAATAGAAAAGAACGGGTGATCACATCAAGAGGTCACTCGTTTTTTACTATTTAGTTCGACGTCCAAGTGTAAGTGTAGGCAAAAACATATAAGCAATAATACAATCGCTTTCTGTTTAACTCTTCTGGGTTGCCACAGTTAACCTAAAAATAGTAATTAATTCATCGTACTTTAAATTTAAGGTCGATAGAATTCCAAATTTAACAGGGGTATATCTCAATGAGTGAAAAAAGTTTATTTGCTTCAATTTGCAGTTTTTTCAGTGGCTTATTTTCTTCTGATAATGCAGGGTCTGCATCGACCTCATCTTCAAGCAAAGGTAACGACGGCCTTACTGGTGTAGAACGTTATATCAGAAATCAAGCTAGTAAAAGCAATCAAATTACTGGTGTTGAAGCATACATCCGTAACCAAGCTAACGCACAACAAGTTACAAGTGTTGAAGCATATATTCGTAACCAAGCTAACGCACAACAAGTTACAAGTGTTGAAGCATATATTCGTAACCAAGGTTAATCCCTTAGCTACAGCCCATAAAATTTAATACTTCAAGACAGTCGCTTCAAGCACAAGTAACCGCTCGAATTTACGCGAAAGCTTAAAGTAATTAAAATTAATTTAGTCCAATATCTCGCTTAGCATTTAGGCGGGATATTGGGGTTTTAAACTTTGAAAATTAAAGGTACCACTCAAATATGGCTAATTTACTTGATCAGCTAAAAGAAATGACCGTTGTTGTTGCCGATACTGGCGATATTGCAGCAATCGAAAAATTCACTCCTCGTGATGCAACAACCAATCCTTCACTTATTACTGCAGCAGCTCAAATGCCGCAATATCAACCAATTGTTGATGATACTTTAAAAGGTGCTCGCAAAACAGTTGGCGCAGATGCTTCAGCTACTGATGTTGTCTCATTAGCGTTTGACCGTTTAGCTGTATCTTTCGGTTTAAAAATTCTTGATATCGTGCCACAGCGCGTATCAACTGAAGTTGATGCTAGATTGTCTTATGATACAGATGCAACTATCGCAAAAGGTCGTGACCTAATTGCTCAATATGAAGCTGCTGGTGTATCTCGTAACCGCGTATTGATCAAAATCGCAGCAACTTGGGAAGGTATTCAAGCTGCAGCAGTTCTTGAAAAAGAAGGTATCCACACTAACCTGACTTTAGTATTCGGTTTACATCAAGCTATTGCTTGTGCTGAAAATGGCATCACATTGATTTCACCTTTCGTTGGTCGAATTCTTGATTGGTACAAAAAAGACACTGGCACAGATTCATACGCTCCTGCTGAAGATCCAGGTGTTGTGTCTGTTACAGCAATTTACAACTATTTCAAAAAATTCGGTTACAACACTGAAGTTATGGGTGCAAGCTTCCGTAACTTAGGCGAAATCACTGAGTTGGCTGGGGTTGATTTATTAACTATCTCACCTAACTTGCTTGATGAATTACAATCAACTCAAGGCGAATTGCCTCGTAAACTATCAGCTGATCAAGCTGCTGTTTCTGATATCGCTAAAATTGATATGAACAAAGCAACATTTGATGCAATGCACGCTGAAGATCGTATGGCGACTGAAAAACTATCAGAAGGTATTGATGGTTTTGCAAAAGCATTAGAAGCACTTGAAGAGTTACTCGCTAGTCGTTTGGCTGAACTAGAAGCTTAATAGCTTACGTTCAATCAAACCTTCTCGGCCCAATCATTATTAGATAATGATCGGGCCGATATCTATCAGAAATGTCGTCAATTGACTTTGTCTTCATTTCTGAATATAGTCCCGTTTCGCATAATAAACGTGTGATAAATCAAACTAATACTTTAGGAGTATGTAACATGGCAGAAATTCAAATGGCTCTAGATTCTCTAGACTTCGACGCAACTATGGCTTTAGCAGAAGCAGTAGCTCCATATGTTGATATCTTAGAAATCGGCACACCTTGTATCAAGTACAATGGTCTTAAACTTGTTAAAGCTTTAAAAGCTGCGCATCCAACTAAAAAAATCTTAGTTGACCTTAAAACTATGGATGCGGGTGAGTATGAATCAACACCTTTCTTCGAAGCTGGTGGTGATATCACTACAGTTTTGGGTGCTGCAGACATGGCTACAATCAATGGTGTTATCAAAGCTGCAAACGCTAACAACGCTGAAGCTCAAATCGATTTAATCGGTGTTGAAGATAAAGCTGCTGTTGCTAAAACTGCTGTTGCAAACGGCGCTCAAATCATCGGTGTTCACACTGGTCTTGACGCTCAAGCTGCAGGTCAAACACCTTTTGCTGATTTAGCATTAATCGCTGGCCTTGGCTTAGATGTTAAAATCTCTGTTGCTGGTGGTATTAACAAAACAACTATTCAAGACACAGTTCGCGCTGGTGCTTCAATTGTTGTTGTTGGTGCGGCTATCTACGGCGCAGCTTCTCCAGCAGAATCAGCTAAAGAACTACGTGCTTTAGTTGACGCAGCATAAGGAAAAATAAAATGCATCGTGATCTACTCTTAAATAAAATCACTAATATCCTTGGTTCTACTAATGATTCATACGAAGCTAAATTAGTTTCAATGTGTGATGATGCCAAACGCATCTTTATTACAGGCGCAGGTCGCTCAAAACTGGTTGGTAACTTCCTAGGGATGAGATTGATGCATAGTGGTTATGAAACATATGTACAAGGTGAAGTTGCTACACCTAGTATCCGTGAAGGCGATTTATTAATCGTTATCTCAGGTTCTGGTGAAACAACTCAACTTGTATCTTTTGCTAATAAGGCCAAATCAGAAGGTGCGAAAGTAATTCTGATTTGTTCTAAATCTAAATCTACTATTGGCGATATAGCTGATCAAACAATTCAAGTTGGTAACGATGATAGTTTCGCCGTTACTAAGGGTATGCCTATGGGCACCATGTTTGAATTATCAACATTGATCTTCTTGGAAGCAGCAATTTCTTATCTAATCCATGAGAAAGAGCTTACAGAAGAAAATATGAGATACAGACACGCTAATATGGAATAATCACTTTCCAAAAAGTAAAACAAAAAAACGAGTAACCGCAAGGCTACTCGTTTTTTTTTGCCGCAAATATATAGCTTATCCGACTAGATGG
This sequence comes from uncultured Methylophaga sp., assembly GCA_963975785.1. Taxonomy (GTDB): domain Bacteria; phylum Pseudomonadota; class Gammaproteobacteria; order Nitrosococcales; family Methylophagaceae. Next base: position 33,584 of record CAXBIM010000016.1, on the reverse strand, counting down.
CTGATATCTGAGCCTGTACCTGCATTGTTTCAATGCCCCTATCAAGCCACTACAGATATGAGCTGGTTCTTGATTTGTTTGTAAATCATAAGGTACAAATAGGACCCTCTCTGACGCATTCACTTGCCGCACTACCTTGTTATAAATCTTCAACCTAACAATATTTCTATTATGATTAAATTCTGAATTTTCCTATTCAACATCTAATACTAATATAGAGCTATTCAAGTCTTAGCTGTATAATAAAATCTTTCACATTAGCTATAAAATATTGCCATGACTACAGCCAAAACACTTTACGACAAACTTTGGGAACAACACACCGTCCGCACTGATGAAGATGGAATAACAGCATTGTTATACATCGATCGTCATCTTGTCCATGAAGTCACGTCACCACAGGCGTTTGAAGGCCTGCGCTTGGCAAATCGCACGCCACACCGCCTCAGCTCTATCTTGGCAACACCGGACCACAATGTGCCGACCAGTCATCGCGACCAAGGCATCATCGATCCTATTTCTCGCTTACAAGTAGAAACTTTAGATAAAAATTGTAAAGAATTCGGCGTAACTGAGTTTGATTTAGATGACATCCGCCAAGGAATTGTGCATGTAGTTGGCCCTGAACAAGGCGCCACACTACCGGGAATGACCGTGGTGTGTGGTGACTCACATACATCTACTCATGGCGCATTTGGTGCTTTAGCCTTCGGTATAGGCACATCTGAAGTTGAACATGTTTTAGCGACCCAATGTTTAATTCAGAAAAAAGCTAAATGCATGTTGGTGAGAGTTGATGGTCAAGTTAAAGCTGGTGTTACTGCAAAAGATATTGTTTTAGCTATTATCGGAAAATTAGGTACGGCAGGTGGTACAGGCTACACCATAGAGTTTGCTGGTGAAGCAATCCAAGCACTCAGCATGGAAGGTCGTATGACCGTGTGTAACATGACAATCGAAGCTGGCGCACGCGCAGGCCTTATTGGCGTTGATGAGACGACAATCAATTATTTAAAAGGCCGCCCTTTTGCACCATCTGAGGAAAATTGGGAAAGTGCAGTCGCAGCATGGCAAGATTTACACAGCGATGTCGATGCCATTTTTGATAAAACGATTGTTTTAAATGCCTCAGTTATCAAGCCACAAGTTACATGGGGTACTTCCCCTGAAATGGTTGTTGCCATTGATGGAAATGTACCCGATCCTGCTCAAGAAGCTGATTTAGTCAAACGTAATGGCATGGAAAAGGCTTTAGTTTACATGGGGCTTAAAGCAAATCAAGCCATCACCGATATTCGCTTAGATCGCGTTTTTATAGGTTCTTGCACCAATTCGCGCATTGAAGATTTGCGCCAAGCCGCTGCGGCAATTAACGGTGGAAAAGTTGCCAGCACTATAAAACAGGCAATGGTAGTGCCCGGCTCAGGTTTAGTTAAACAACAAGCCGAACTAGAAGGTTTAGACAAAATATTTATTGAAGCTGGATTTGAATGGCGCGATCCAGGCTGTTCGATGTGTTTAGCGATGAATGCCGATCGTTTAGAATCAGGCGAACATTGTGCTTCAACTTCAAACCGTAATTTTGAAGGTCGCCAAGGTTTAGGTGGTCGTACTCATTTAGTAAGCCCATCAATGGCTGCTGCTGCAGCTATCGCAGGTCATTTTGTTGATGTAACTCACTAAATGACATCTACCCAGCATACTGTCGTTAACGAGCTACATACTTTACGTGATGTCTTACGATGGACGACATCACAATTTAATGCCGCAGAATTATTTTATGGTCATGGCAATACCGATGCATTTAATGATGCCTTGCAACTGATTTTACATAGTCTGCATTTACCTGTTAGTGAATTTCCTGAACTGTTTGCTGATGCACGTTTAACACAAGCCGAAAAACAAAGTATTGCAGCATTAGTAGAGCGTCGTATTACTGATCGGGTACCGGTGCCCTACCTTACCCATGAGGCATGGTTTGCGGGAATGCCTTTTTATGTTGATGAACGAGTATTAATTCCTCGTTCGCCATTTGCAGAATTGATTCAAGATCAATTTATGCCATGGCTCACAGATCCGGATTCAATATCCAATATTCTTGATTTATGTACGGGTGGCGGTTGTATAGCCATCGCTTGTGCAGAGGCTTTTCCTGAGGCTCATGTTGATGCAATTGATATCAGTACTGATGCGCTCGCAGTTGCCAATATAAATATCAAAAAACATGAATTAATGGATCAAGTTCATACTATTCATTCTGATCTATGGTCAGCACTAAGTGACCAAAAGTATGACCTTATCGTCAGTAACCCACCTTATGTCGGCGCAGATGAGATGGCAAGCTTACCACCAGAATATCGTCACGAACCTTCGTCAGCTCTTGAAGCCGATGATAATGGTTTGGCTTTAGTTGAGCAGATTTTGATACGTGCTGCTGAATTTTTGACGCCTGAAGGCCTGTTATTTGTTGAGGTTGGCAATAGCGACCTTGCCGTTATGGAAAAATGGCCTGATATTGGGTTTATGTGGCTAGATTTTGAAGCAGGTGGCCACGGTGTATTTTTACTTCACCATGACCAATGTGTAGCGTTTACGCAACGGTATAAATAACATTGTTCAGGCCTCTTCGTTAGCCTCGCGTGCTTCATAGAACCTTATACAATCCCTGCCAGACATTTTAGCTCGATACATTGCGTTATCTGCCTGCTCGAATAAACTATTTAAGTTATGTTTAGTATCTGCTTCCATTGTAGCCAGACCTATACTGACCGTAATAGCTATGCTTGCAGGTTTAAATTGTTTTAGACGTTTTTGCAGTCGTTCCATAAAAACAATCGCGTTAGACTGAGGGCAATCAGGTAAAAGAAATACAAATTCTTCACTTGCCCATCGAGCTACCATATCGCCTTCTCTTACAAAACGTTTCAACCAAGCGCCTAATTCAGCTAACACTTGATCTCCCTTAATGTACCCCAGTGTTTCATTGATGTTTTTAAAGAAATCGACATCCAAAACTGCCAGTGTTAACGGACGCTTACTCCGGCTAGCTTCACTAAAGTATTTCCCCGAAAACTCACGCAGGGCGTGGCGATTAAACAACTTAGTTAACTCATCCAACATGGCCAAACTATAAAGTGACTTTTGCTGTGCCCTTAGCTCCAAGGTACTTTGATAACTGGTAACATGATTAAAGACTCGCTGACGAAGTTCTTCGCGAACAATGGGTTTCGCCACATAGTCATTCACACCCAAATGAAATAGCTCTATTTTGCGGGAGATATTCTCAAAACCAGAAGTCGCGATAATCGGTACATTACCGTGCTCACCTTGGAAGCGCCTAATATTCCTGACCAAGGAAATACCGCTCATTAAGCCTTCCAGCATAATGTCCGTTATCACCAAGTCATAATTGCCTGTACGGAAAGATTCCCATGCCTCTTCTGCATGAGTGTAGGCATCAACATCCAGTCCCATATCAGTTAACAAATCAAGCATAATCGCTTGTAATACACGCGAATCCTCAGCAACTAACACCCGGCCAGATAGTTGACGACTTTCACGTTCAGCATATCTATTCAGGTAAGTATTAAATTCGAAAAGATCTTTTTTGCAAAAAATATCCGTCGCACCAGCTAATAAAGCCTGTTTGAGTATTTTTGAATTATCTTCTTCCGTTAAGATAATAATAGAAGCCAGATCATAGCCTCGTACAGAACGTATTTGTCCGCAAAATTCACTACCGGAAATATCGGGCAGTTGAAAACTACAACAAACGAGTCTAAACCGCTCATTCTTTGCCATCTCCAAACCTTCACGGCCAGTAGATGCATAACTAGTTGTGAATCCAGCTTGTTCAAGTGACGCTTTAAGCGCTACTCGAAAAGTTTCTTCACCATCAATAATCAATGCATTTAATGTACGCATTAGTCCTTCGCCTCTAATTTGATATCCATTCAGTATTATCGATACTTATACCGGTTTTTGATTCTTGTTCAAGTAATTGTCGTGTAAAAATGGCTCGCAAGTAAAATCCTTTAGGATTTATTTTTTCATTCGAACCGGATGATGACACACCATTGACTAGCACTTTACTATTCGCTGCCTTAGGTCGAATCTGCAAATACTCACCTTCTTTCGCCGTAATTTCTGATTGCTCACCCAATACAATACGATCCATTAATTCTTCCCAATCACGTTCTAAAACAGCATTTTGCTCTTCATTTGGTCGCCATAACCACGCGTTGCCAATATATCGTTCAGCGATGGGAATAGCTACATCAGCTTCAACAGGCACCCATAGTACATGCGCTAACTTACGTCTTACCCAGCTATCCTGCCAACTTAATTCGCCACTTTGATTCATCGATACAGTGCAAACATAAGTCGACTCTTTCGGTTGACCTAGCGCATTGAGCGGTAGCGTTTTCATCTCAATACCTAAGCCAACAAAATCTGGTTCTGCTTTATTGCCTGCATCAGCGCCCAAATATAACTCCAGTAAATTACCAACCCAGCCTTTATGACGAAGTAAGTTCTCGGGCACAATCAGATTTAACTCCGCTGCAAGCATGCCCAAGGTTTTTCCTGCCAAACGCTGACATCGGAGCAACAACTCATCCTCTGTCTGCGGCGGTAAAATCTTACCGTGTGAGTTATTATCATTCATAGAAGCATGATAACCTAGCGCACTTTATTCTGCTTGCGACAATCACCATGAAAGCTCTTTCAATTCAAAATTTAACAAAAGTCTATAACAACGGATTTGAAGCGCTCAAAGGTATTAGCCTCGATGTTGCACAAGGCGACTTTTTCGCGCTTCTAGGTCCTAATGGAGCCGGGAAATCAACCACCATTGGAGTTATCACTTCACTCGTCACCAAATCCTCTGGCCAAGTGAAAGTATTTGATGCTGATATTGATCTTGATTCCGAAACCGCTAAGTCTTATATCGGACTAGTCCCGCAAGAATTTAATTTTAATGGCTTTGAACAAGTTAAACATATCTTAATCAGCCAAGCAGGATATTACGGAATGCCTGCCAATGAAGCCGAACCCCGTGCAGATGAACTTTTGATGCAATTAGGCTTGTGGGAAAAACGACATACGCCAGCTCGTGCATTATCAGGCGGCATGAAACGTCGTTTGATGATCGCCAGAGCTTTAGTACATAAGCCACAGTTATTAATATTGGATGAACCTACTGCAGGCGTAGATATTGAACTTCGACGCTCAATGTGGTTATTTTTACAGGCGATCAATGATCAAGGCACCACGATTATTTTAACGACTCATTATTTGGAAGAAGCAGAAAATTTATGTCGCAATATCGCCATTATTGATAAAGGCGTTATTGTCGAAAATACCGATATGAAGTCATTGCTTAATCGTCTTGATAAAGAAACTTTTATCCTCGATCTGAAATCGCCATTAAACCCAGACTTTACACTCTCAGGTTTTAACTACCACCGACTTGATGACACCACGCTTGAAGTAGAACTTAAGCGTGATGAAGGTCTGAACAATTTATTTACGGCACTAAGCCAGCAAGGTATCGAAGTCTCTAGTATGAAAAATAAAGCCAATCGTTTAGAAGAGCTATTTCTCGCCTTGGTCGATAAATCAGAGGCGACTTTATGAATACTAAGTTCGCTCGCCACCAAGTCGCATTTAATACTTTACTATCTCGTGAAATTCGCCGGTTTATTAGGATTTGGCCACAAACCCTATTGCCACCAGCTATCACGATGACCTTGTATTTCATCATTTTTGGCAATTTAATTGGTAGCCGAATTGGCGAAATGGGTGGTTTTAACTATACCCAATATATCGCCCCAGGCATCATCATGATGTCAGTCATTAATAATGCCTATTCCAATGTAGCATCATCCTTTTTTAGTGCTAAATTTCAGAATCATATTGAAGAGCTAATCGTCGCGCCCGTGCCCAATTATCTCATTCTGGCAGGTTATGTCGCCGGAGGCACGGCACGGGGCTTATTTGTTGGCTTGATCGTTACCCTTGTTTCATTGTTTTTTACCCACCTCAGCATTCAGCACATTTTTATCACTATCAGCATGGTTTTTCTCAGTGCAGTTTTGTTTGCCTTAGGTGGATTTATCAATGCTATCTATGCCCGTAGCTTTGATGAAATATCAATTATTCCTACCTTTATTCTGACGCCAATGACTTATTTGGGTGGTGTGTTTTACTCGATCAGTTTACTACCCGAGTTTTGGCAGAATATATCCCTGCTTAACCCAATTTTATATATGGTTAACGCCTTCCGCTATGGCATGCTGGGTACATCAGATATTGCGGTCGAAATTGCATTCGCCATTATTCTTGTGTGTATTGCTAGCTTAACTAGCTTTGCACTTTACTTACTCAACAAGGGCACTGGTATCAGGAACTAAGCTTAAAGCTTTTTCCAACACTGAAATATCAGCCCCTTTTAAGTGAGCATTTTCGCTTAAATGTCGTCGCCATGCACGAGCCCCCACTTGCCCTTGGAACAAGCCAAGTATGTGCCGCGTAATAGATTTTAAAGGTCGACCTTCTGCCATTCGCTGCTCAATATACGGCAACATTTGACGTATCACTTCATGCCGAGAAGGTATTGGGTGTCCATCTGAAAATATTTGACTATCGGCTTGTGCCAATAAATAAGGGTCATGGTATGCAGCACGCCCCATCATTACCCCATCAACATGCTCTAACTGTAACTTGGCGTGTTCTAAGGTCTTAATACCACCGTTAATATCAATATGAAGCTGCGGGAAATCTCGTTTTAATTGATAAACACGATCATATTCCAATGGTGGGATATCACGGTTTTCTTTTGGACTTAAACCTTTCAACCAAGCTTTTCTAGCATGCATAACAAACATATCACAGCCTGCCGTCGAGACTTGCCGGATAAAGTCATACACAAACTGATAACTATCATGCTCATCGATGCCCAAGCGGGTTTTAACGGTAACAGGAATAGTCACTTCAGCCTGCATAGCCGCCACCCCTTCGGCCACCAGCTTAGGGTCGGCCATTAAACAGGCACCAAAACTACCTGATTGCACCCTGTCACTCGGGCAACCAACATTGAGATTAATCTCACTGTAGCCGGCATCTTGACCAAATCGTGCACATGTCGCTAAGGCTTCAGGATCTGAGCCACCCAATTGTAGTGCTAGTGGATATTCACTGACATCATGGGCCAAAAATCGCTCACGTTGCCCATGAATCAAGGCCCCTGTCGTCACCATTTCGGTATATAGCAAACTATGTTTAGATATCAGTCTTAAAAAATAACGGTAATCGCGATCAGTCCAGTCGAGCATAGGTGCAACGGACAGTCGATGGGATTGTTTAAGCGTTAATTTTGATGACATCAGTAAGTTCAATATTTAGATAGATTGACCATTTTCGCAAATCAGCGCGTAAAATGTTTGTTTTTCATCAAAAATCTATCCTAATGCAAACAATTCAAGGTGAGGGCTTTACCGTTACAGTGGTCAAAAGTGGCCGCCGCAAAACAACCGCACTTAAAATTAAAAATGGTGAAGTTTCTATTCACATGCCTAAGCGACAGTCCATCGAAATTGCCCGCCGTTTTGTGCAACAAAAAACACCTTGGATCCAACAGAAACTACAATATCAAGCTCAGCCCCAGCAATCAGTGCCTGAAAAAGACTTTAGTGCGGGTGAGTCTTTCTTATTTCTGGGTAAAGATTACCAATTACAACTAGTTGATGTTGATCGACCAACTAGCACCATAAAAACAGCACGGACGATTGAAGTTCATGGCCGAGTAAAGAATTTATCAAAAGTGGCAATACGTACCGCATTAATCAATTGGTATAAACAGCAAGCAGAATTATACTTACGCTCACAAACCGCATTTTTAACGTCTCAAACAGGCTTGTCGCCACGCTCAATCACGGTAAAAACGTATAAAGCACGCTGGGGAAGTTGCAGGGTGAACGGTGATATTCAATATAATTGGAAATTAATGCTCGCACCACCAGAGATTATTGATTACGTCATTATTCATGAGCTTTGCCATCTAGAACAACATAATCATTCTGCTGCATTTTGGCAATTAGTTCACACGCACTACCCCAATTTCAAATTGGCGCGATCATGGCTTAAAAATAATGGTGCTTCCTTGGAAGTTTAAGTGCATTATCCATACAGCATAATCACTTTTAACAGTAAAGTTGAATACTTCTAGGGCAATCAACACTATGGCATTTTGGAATAACAAAAAAGAAATTGACGCATTATTAGAGCAATTGCAGCAACGTGATGCCACCATCCACTCACTACAACAAGAAATAGCATCACTGCAGTCAAGGCACAATAGCCTAGAAGAAACGCTAGAATATGAAAAAATCCAGCTTGATTGGCAAAAGAAATTATTGAGTAATATCGAGCAGTTTAGTCATGGTCTAAATGGTTTTCACCAGAGCTTAGGCATGATGGCTGTAACATTAAATACTGAACGTTCTTCATCCGTTGAGGGCGCTGAAACATCCATCTCTGTTCGAAATAATATCGAATCGGTGGCATCTGGCTTGGACGGTATAACAGAGCAAATGGATCAATCGGCCACACGAGTTAATTCCTTACAAGAAAACGCACTTAAGATTGGTGGTTTTGTCGAAACAATCAGTAATATTTCTGAACAAACAAATCTTCTGGCACTAAATGCCGCAATTGAAGCTGCTCGTGCTGGTGAGCATGGTCGTGGTTTTGCTGTAGTAGCAGATGAAGTACGCACACTCGCCACGCGAGCCCGTGTAGCAAGTACTCAAATATCGGACTTAGTGGCCAATATCCAAAAAGAAACTGGCAGTGCGAGTAATTTGATGCAAAACGTCAAAGCTGACACGTCAGCGTTTAGCGATCGCGTTGGTCATGTCGTCACTGATATGCACAAGATGCTCGGATTATCACGCAATATGGAACTCACGATCACCAGCTCCGCATTACGCAGTTTTGTTGAAATTGCAAAACTTGATCATATTGTGTGGAAATTTGAAATCTATCGCGTGATGATGAGCTTATCCAACACACAACCATCTGAATTAAGTTTGCATACCCATTGTCGCCTTGGGAAATGGTATTTTGACGGTGAAGGTGTTGATTGTTTCTCACAATTACCCGGCTATCGTGAAATAGCCACACCACATAAAATAGTACATGAACAAGGAGCCAAAGCACTTCAAGCCTTTTATGCCAAGGACAATGCACTTGCGTTCAGTGCTTTAGCGGCAATGGAGCAAGCTAGTATAGATGTTGTTAATAACCTAGAAAAAATGGTGGCAGCAGCTGAACAAAATCCAGAAGTAATTTGTGCCAGACAATCATAATAATTGTATTAAAATCATCATCTACCGTCATCTTAAACTAGATTTTATCTTGTCTTTTTCTCCTGTATAGACTAATATTCGCCCGTCTGAATAAGGAACGCTGCAACAGGACTCCCCTGCTAGGCTTATTCAAATCAGTTTTTTAACCGCGTTCATTATTAATAAGTTTTTACTAAATAATAATGAGCGTTGCGTTTAATTGCTTCACTAGTTTGCTTCCAATCCCGCAAACGCATAAACCAACTCTCTTCACTTTTAAATTAAATCAATGAGGTAAGTTGATCATGAGTAGTCGTTTAATTTTTACTTCCGAATCGGTCTCCGAAGGCCATCCAGATAAAGTGGCAGATCAGATTTCAGATGCCATTCTAGATGAAATCCTGCGCCAAGATCCGCATGCCCGTGTTGCTTGCGAAACCCTAATTAAAACCGGTGCAGCAGTAATTGCTGGTGAAATCACCACTTCTGCATGGGTCGATTTAGATGATGTAGTACGTAAGACCATAACGGATATTGGCTATAACAGTTCTGATGTCGGTTTTGACGGTCAAACCTGTGCCGTTATGTCTTTGATAGGTAAACAATCTTCAGATATTGCTATGGGGGTTGACCGTGCGACAGCTGAAGATCAAGGTGCAGGCGATCAAGGTTTGATGTTTGGTTATGCGAGCAATGAGACTGATGTACTAATGCCCGCTCCTATTACCTATGCACATCGTCTTGTAAAACGCCAAGCTGATGTTCGTAAAAATGGCACCTTGCCGTGGTTACGTCCTGATGCTAAAAGCCAAGTTACTTTTGTGTATGAAGATGGCAAGCCTGTCGGAATAGATGCTGTAGTCTTATCTACTCAACATAACCCTGAAGTTTCCTTAAAAGAATTACAGGAAGCAGTAATGGAAGTTATTATTAAACCTACGCTTCCTGCCGAATGGATTTCTAAAGACACGACCTTCCACATTAACCCAACAGGCCAATTTATTATTGGTGGCCCTGTCGGTGATGCTGGCTTAACGGGTCGTAAGATCATTGTTGATACCTATGGCGGCATGGCGCGCCATGGTGGTGGTGCATTCTCAGGTAAAGATCCTTCTAAAGTTGACCGTAGTGCTGCCTATGCAGGTCGTTACGTTGCTAAGAATATCGTCGCGGCAGGCCTTGCCGATCGTTGTGAAATCCAAGTGTCTTATGCAATTGGTGTTGCTGAGCCAACATCGATCAGTATTGAAACCTTTGGTACCGGAAAAATCTCATCTGAAAGACTAGTTCAACTAGTACGCGAGCACTTTGACTTACGTCCAGTAGGTCTCGTGAAAATGCTTGATTTAATCCGTCCAATTTATTTAGCAACTGCCGCCTATGGTCACTTTGGTCGCGAAGAACCTAACTTCACATGGGAACGCACTGATTTAGCTGACACATTACGTGATGCAGCTGGCATCTAAACTCACATAAACTTATTGCATTAGCGGGCCTAAGCCCGACCTACATAAAAATATCTAAGGATTATCAAAACATGAGTTCACCTATTGAAAACCTAACCCCCGATTACAAAATTGCTGATATCAGCCTTGCAGAATGGGGCGCTAAAGAAATCAAAATTGCTGAAACCGAAATGCCAGGCTTAATGGCGATTCGTGAAGAATATGCAGGTAAAAACCCATTAGCCGGCGCACGTATTGCGGGTTGTTTACATATGACTATTCAAACAGCTGTATTAATCGAAACATTGATTGATTTAGGTGCTGAAGTACGCTGGTCTTCATGTAATATCTTTTCTACCCAAGATCAAGCGGCGGCTGCGATTGCGGCACAAGATATCCCTGTCTTTGCATGGAAAGGCGAAACTAACGAAGAAGCTATCTGGTGTATCAAACAAACTATCTTTGGACCAAATAACTGGCGTCCAAACTTAATCTTGGATGATGGTGGTGATTTAACGCAAATCATGCATGATGAATTCCCTGAATTATTAAAAGATGTTAAAGGTCTGTCAGAAGAAACAACGACTGGCGTACACCGTTTATACGAAATGATGAAAGATGGTTCATTAAAAGTGCCTGCTATCAACGTAAATGACTCAGTAACTAAATCTAAATTTGATAATCTTTACGGTTGCCGTGAATCACTATTAGACGGTATCAAACGCGCTACAGACGTGATGATCGCCGGTAAAATCTGTGTTGTTTTAGGTTATGGCGATGTGGGTAAAGGTTGTGCTCAAGCATTCCGCGGTATGGGTGCAACAGTTATGGTGACTGAAATTGATCCAATCTGTGCATTACAAGCGGCAATGGAAGGTTACCGAGTTGTAAGCATGAATGATGTAGCCAATTTAGGTGACATCTTTGTAACAACGACTGGTAATGTCGATGTTATCAATCACGACCATATGCTTAAAATGAAAAATGAAGCTATCGTGTGTAATATCGGTCATTTTGATAGTGAAATCGCTGTCGCTTCATTACGTCAATATGAATGGGTAAACATCAAACCACAGGTCGACCATGTTATTTTCCCTGATGGTAAACGCATCACAATATTAGCTGAAGGCCGCCTAGTAAACTTAGGTTGTGCAACTGGCCACCCAAGTTTCGTAATGTCAGCATCATTTACTAACCAAGTAATGGCTCAAATCGAGCTATGGGAAAACCATCTTGACTACAGTAATGAAGTTTATGTATTGCCAAAATCATTGGATGAAAAAGTAGCTCGTCTGCATTTAGCTAAAATTGGTGCTAACCTGACAGAGTTAACTGATGAACAAGCTAAATACTTAAGTCTGGACAAACAAGGTCCATACAAACCAGATCATTATCGTTATTAATAGTCAGTAGATACATCGAGTCTCTGTGGTCAAAAAATAATGGTCACAGAGACTCGGCTATTTACAGATACAACCAAATATATAACATTGTCTTTCAACTATCCTTAATGTGTGTTCACTATGACAAATAAACTCACCATCAGCTGCGAATTTTTTCCACCAAAAACGGAGAAAGGCATTGCGACAATGCGTGATGTCCGCCAGCAACTCGCTCCGCTGAAACCTGAGTTTTATTCTGTCACCTTTGGTGCTGGGGGTTCAACACAAGACAATACCTTAAATGCAGTCGTCGAAATTCAGCAGGCTCATGCTATAACCGGTATCGATGCGGCACCTCACTTATCATGTGTCGGTTCCACTGCCGAACGTATTCGCGATATGCTCACTACTTATCAATCACATGGCATTCGTCGCTTAGTCGCATTACGTGGCGACTTACCCTCAGGCATGCGAGATCCAGGTGACTTTCGTTATGCTAATGAGTTAGTGGAATTTATTCGCCAAGAAACAGGTGATTATTTTACGATTGAAGTGGCAGCCTACCCTGAGGTTCATCCACAAGCAGCATCAGCACAAGTTGATTTTGACAATTTTAAACGTAAAGTTGATGCGGGTGCCGATAGTGCGCTTACCCAATACTTTTATAATATTGATTCTTACTTGTATTTCCTTGATCGCTGTCAAAAGAACGGTATAGACATTCCAGTAATCCCAGGCATTATGCCAATTAATAACTTTTCTCAACTGGCTCGATTTTCAGATGGTTGTGGTGCAGAAATTCCGCGCTGGTTGCGTAAACGACTAGAAGAATTCCACGATGATACAGAATCATTACAAGCGTTTACCCTAGATTTTTTAACTGACTTCACCCAAAAATTAATTAATGTTGGTGTGCCAGGTCTGCATTTTTATACAATGAATAGGACTGATCCAACGCTCACTGTCTGTCAGCGTTTAGGTTTAATCGACTAAGATTTTAGATAAGGCTTTGCGATCTCAATGAACTATTTTACAGAGTCCTTAATTGCCGCCTTCAGCTTAATTATCTCTTTCGATGCCAATATTTTTCGCATCGTTCTTACTTCGGTTTCCATTTCTATAATCGCGACCCTTATCGCCGCACTACTCGCTATTCCTGCTGGGGTCAGCATGGCGCTCAATACTTTTACAGGCAAAGCGACACTTCAACACCTACTCAATACTTTGATGTCGATGCCTACGGTCGTTATCGGCTTATTGCTGTATGGGCTGTTTAGTCGTTTAGGGCCTCTCGGTACTTGGGGCCTACTTTACACGCCTACAGCCGTCATTATTGCTGAAACTATCTTGATTTTTCCAATCATGATGAATTTAACCATTGCAGCGGTAAACTCAGCAGATCCTCGCTTAGTTCCGACCTTAATCAGTCTAGGAGCCCGACCATTGTCATTAACAGTTCACGTTGTTAGGGCAACGCGTTACGCCATTCTCGCAGCGTTGGTCACGGGCTTTGGTCGTGCGATTGGAGAAGTTGGGGCAGCCATGATGTTAGGTGGCAATATTGAAGGTTTTACGCGAACGATGACCACCGCGATAGCACTTGAAACGAGTAAGGGTGAATTTGAACTTGGTTTAGCCCTAGGTTTATTATTGTTAATGATAGCTTTTGCACTTAACTTCATCTTGTCTTGGTTAAATAAATCATGAAATCAGTCTATGAATTAAGCGATATCAAGTTTGAACAGCAAAATAAAATCATACTTAACATCCCGCGGCTGACTATAAATTCCGATCAATGTGTAGCGCTACTAGGTGAAAATGGCGCAGGTAAAACAAGCCTAATCAATTTACTAGCTTTTACGAATCGTGCAAGCCATGGCAGCGTACGTTTATTTGATCAGGCAATTAGGTCAAAGCTCAGTCCAAGTCAGCGTCGCCGAATTGGACTTGTTCATCAACAACCTTATCTGCTCCCTGGCACCGTGGCCGATAACATTCACTTAGCACTGAGCCTACAAGGTGCGAAACGCTCTCACATTCCAGAACTTACTCAACAGGCACTCAAACAAGTCAATTTAATTGATTTAGCTAATCAGGCTGCAAATACCTTATCAGGCGGTGAATTAAAGCGAGTTGCCATTGCCCGTGCAATTGCCTACCAACCCGATATTTTATTATTAGATGAGCCTTTTTCACATCTTGATCAGCGACATATACAGCAACTTGAAGATAGTATTAATAATTTCGCCCAACAAACAGGCAAGACCGTTGTTTTTTCCACACATGATCGGTTTCGGGCACAAGCCTTAGCTAATGCGACCATTAATCTTGTCGCAGGGAAAATAACAGCTGCACCACTATTAAATCTCTACCACGGAAAATTGAGTCAACATTTTTTCAACACAGGTCAAATGATGATTCATGTCACCAGCGAGTTGACTAACGCACGCCATCTTGCCGTCGATCCGCGAGAAATAATTGTGTCGCCGCAGCCATTACAATCCAGTATGCGTAATAGTTTTTCTGGGCGCTTAACGCTAATAGCTGAAGAAGGTAATGCAATCCGTTTAACAATCCAATGTGGTGAGCGCTTCCATGTCATCATTAGTTCTGAAGCGCTCTCGAGCCTAAATTTGTCTTTAGGTGACACGATCTGGCTAAGCTTTAAATCCACTGCGGTGACAGTATTTTAATTTTTACCAACTTTACTATAGGCAATGGCATAACACTTGCGGTACCATTGAACCATGACATTTCATTTCAATTGTAAAAATCTGTGAAACCCTCATTACAGCTGCGTGTAGGCCAAAGCCTATCGATGACTCCACAGTTACAACAAGCTATCCGCTTATTGCAATTGTCATCGCTTGAGTTACAGGCTGAAATTCAAGAAGCACTAGAAACTAACCCTCTACTTGAAGTTGAAGACGACTTTGATCATGATGATCATTCAGCCGCTCAACAAGAGGGTGATAAAGTTACAGCTCAGGAAAACCAGGATATTAGCCAACTTGAAAACGCCTCCATTCCAGATGAGTTACCGACGGATAGTGAGTGGGAAGACACCTTCGATACCCAGCCGGCATCATTACTCGCAGGCCAAGTTTCTGACTCTGGTTTAGACCGCGACAATCAAGATAACAGCGGTGATTCTTTGCAAGAACACCTACTTTGGCAGATGCGTTTAACGCCCTTCTCAACTACCGAACAAGAAATTGCGGCAACGATCATCGATGCCATTGAAGATGACGGTTATTTAAAAATTACACTCGAAGATATTCAACAAAGCTTAGACGATGAATATAATGAAGTTGAACTTGATGAGATCGAAGCTGTACTCCACCGTATTCAACATTTTGACCCCATCGGCGTTGCCGCGCGTGATTTAAGAGAATGTTTATTAATTCAGCTTAAATTATATGAAACAGAAATAGATCAGATAGCTTTGCTAACCCAACTCATTGATAAGCACTTAGATACACTGGCTAAACGTGATTACGCCCAAATAAAACGCGCCTTAAAAATTACTGATGATGAGCTCACCGAACTAGTACGTTCAATTCAGCTGCTCAACCCTCGTCCTGGCAGCCATATTCAACAAGATAAAACAGAATATATCGTGCCCGATGTCTATGCCCGTAAAGTAAACGGTCGTTGGCAGTTATCGCTCAACCCAGATAATGCACCTAGGTTACAAGTCGCTGAACATTATGCACAGCTCATTAAGCGTGCAGACAATAGTGCTGAAAACACCTATTTAAAGAATAACTTGCAAGAAGCGCGGTGGTTTTTAAAAAGCCTACAAAGCCGAAATGAAACATTATTAAAAGTGGCAGAAGCCATTGTTGATCGCCAGCAAGGATTTCTTGACTATGGCGATGAAGCGATGAAACCGCTAGTTTTGGCCAATATAGCTGAAATCGTCGAAATGCATGAATCAACAATTTCACGTGTCACCACGCGGAAATACTTACATACCCCACGTGGTATTTTTGAACTGAAGTACTTTTTCTCCAGCCATGTCAGTACAGACAATGGTGGAGAGTGTTCAGCAACAGCAATTCGTGCCATCATTAAAAAACTCGTACTCGCCGAAAATCCTAGGAAGCCACTCAGCGATAGTAAAATTGCTGACATTCTTGTAGATCAAGGCATTAATGTGGCTCGCAGAACCATTGCAAAATATCGGGAAACCTTAGCAATCTCTCCCTCTAACGAACGCAAGCGGCTGGTGTAAACCAGTTTTATTGACCAACAGGAGTAGCAAAATGCAATTAAACTTAACCGGACAACATGTTGATATCACCGATAGTCTTCGTGACCATGTTAATAACAAATTTGAAAAACTTACGCGTCACTTTGATCACATGACGAATGTTCATGTCATCCTATCAGTTGAGAAAGACCGCCAAAAGGCAGAAGCAACAGTACATGCTAGCGGTGCAGACATATTTGCTTCGGATGAAGGTGATAATATGTACGCTGCGATTGATAGCTTGATTGCAAAGCTTGATCGCCAAGTTATCAAACACAAAGACAAAATCAAAAACCATCACCAAGCTGATGGCCATGATATGAAACATAACGCAGGTTAATCTCAGGTTTTATCTATGCTCATCGCCGCTCTACTCATAAACGCCGACAATATTAGTTGTCACGATTCAGCTACAAGCAAGAAACGCGTTATTGAAAATTTAAGTCAGTTGTTAGCCGCCAATACTGAAGCAGCAACTGCTGATACTATTTTTCAGGCATTATTTGAACGAGAACGGCTGGGCAGCACAGGTTTGGGGAAGGGCGTGGCAATACCGCACGCCCGCATCCCAGGCATTACACATACCATCGCCGCCATGATGACGTTAGACACACCCGTCAACTACGAATCGGCAGATAATAAGCCCGTTGATATCGCTTTTGGTTTATTAGTACCAGAAGATGGTAATGAACAACATCTACAACAATTAGCTCGATTAGTCAGCTTATTCCGTGAAGAAGAAACCTGCACCAAAATCCGTCAATCTACCGATGCCGAGCAAATATTTGAAATATTGCTGGCAAGTGATGACGACTAAGCAAGTGTGGACACTCAAAACGAACTCGTAGAAAGCCACCACGGCGTGTTCATGAACGTCGCGGGTTATGGCATTTTAATTGTTGGTTCTCCAGCCATTGGTAAAAGCAGCCTAGCTTTAGAATTAGTTTCTCAGAACCACCAACTCATTGCAGATGATGTCGTCGACTTTTATAGTTCCAACAACATTGTCAATGGCCATTGTCCTTCAATGTTATCGGGTTTATTACATACCCGTGAACTAGGCCTCATTTCAGTTATCACAGTGTTTGGTAACAAGGCTTGGCAAAGCCAGTATCAGCTTGATTATGTTGTTGAACTTACACAACAATTCGACTCAAAAATTAACCTTGTTCTAGAAAAACAATTTTATAAGGTTTTAAATCATGCTTTTCCACTACTGACACTTTCATTAGCAACACCAGCTTCACTTTCTTGTCGATTGTTATGTTGGTTAAACATGCAAGCAAATCCTTGCTCAGCAGAAAATGAACTAAAACAACATCAATACACATTAATGAGCGCTACAAAATGAATGGCGAATTAGTCCATATTAAACATCGTTTAAATGACCAAATAAAACGATTAACTACATGGCATTATGCTCATTTCGTTATCTTGTTCAAACATAGAGAATTTTTATGGCTGTAGGAATCTTAATCGTATCCCATAATCAAATCGGAACGGAATTAATTAATACTGCACGACAGATGCTGTCAAGTTGTCCCCTGCCCACTAAAGTCCTAGCCATTGGTAGTAAAGATAATCCGGCCAGTATCCGACGACAATTTGAGGCGGAGCTTGAAGGGCTAGATCAAGGTAACGGTATTCTTATCCTGACCGATATGTTTGGGTCCACACCCAGTAATATAGCTTGTGCCGTATCTGATCGTGATGATATTCGCATCATTGCAGGACTTAATCTACCTATGTTAATTCGAGTACTTAATTACCCGAATTTGAGTCTAGATGAGTTAGAGAAAAAAGCCATCAGTGGTGGTATAGAAGGGATCGTCTGCTGTCATCACACGGGGTATAAATTATGATTGAACAATCATTTACGATTATTAATAATTTAGGTTTACATGCTCGCGCGGCAGCTAAATTTGTCACTACTGCTTCTCAGTTTGAAGCTGATATTCAAGTTTCACGTAATGGTCGTAGCGTCAACGGTAAAAGCATTATGGGCGTTATGATGTTAGCGGCTGGCAAAGGAACCGAGATAAAAGTAACTGCTGAGGGCGCAGATGCTGAGCTTGCCTTGCAAGCCATTGATACGCTTATTAACTCTTATTTTGGAGAAGGTGAATGACACTTGAACTGCAAGGTATCGGTGTTTCGCGAGGGATCGCCATTGGTAAGGCGCACATACTGTTCCACAATCAGCCGGATGTTCGAGAATATCTAATACCTGTTTTTGCGATTGGGGAAGAAGTTGAACGTTTTAATGATGCGGTCATAGAAGCAAAAAAACAACTCAAAGCAATTCGCAATCAAATTCCTGCCAACGCTCCTACAGATGTATCCGCTTTTATAGATACACATTTACTGATGCTGAATGACTCATCGTTATCTAAAGTGCCTGTCGACATGATTCGATCGCGTCATTGTAATGCTGAATGGGCATTACAATTACAACGTGATGCTTTAATTAATGTCTTCAATGAAATGGATGACCCTTATTTACGCACACGACGTGATGATGTTGATCATGTAGTTAATCGTATTCACCGCATTTTATCTGATCAAGATGTGGCCGACCATGAAATACCTGATGGCCGACTGAAAGGTCATATTATTATTGCCGAAGATCTGACGCCGGCTGACACTTTATTGATGCAACACCAAGGAATTGCAGCCTTTGTCACTGAACATGGTGGTGCGACATCACATACCACGATCTTAGCTCGAAGTTTAGGTATACCCGCTATAGTTGGCGTGGGATCCGTGCGTCGTTATATTCAAGATAACGAGTTACTAATTGTTGACGGTGAAAACGGCATGCTGATTGCCGGTGCCGATGACATAACTGAATCCGAATACCGAGTGCGTCGCATCGCGTTTGATAAACACATTGCCTCACTCAGCAAATACAAATCCCAGCCTACTAAAACTCGTAATGGCAAAACAATCACCTTACTAGCTAATGCTGAATTGCCTGAAGATATCTCTGCTATTAGTAACATTGGTGCACAAGGTATTGGTTTATACCGTACCGAATTTTTATATATGAATCGTGTTGCACCACCAGAAGAAGAAGAGCAGCTGGCAGCTTACCGTGACGTAGTTGAAGGTATGAATCATCAACCTGTGACTATTCGTACCTTTGACTTAGGTGCAGATAAAACAGTAGATGGAGGTCGCTCCTCAAGTCAAACGACCACTAATCCAGCCTTAGGACTTCGCGCAATTCGACTTTGCCTAAAATTTCCAGTCATGTTTCGCACTCAACTCAGAGCCATTTTACGAGCATCAGCATTTGGTAAAATTAAAATCATGTTCCCAATGATTTCAAGCCCTCAGGAACTAGTGCAAGCAAAACACTTATTACAACTCTGTAAACAAGAGTTAGATAATGAAGGATTAGAGTACGACCGCCATATTGAGATCGGCGCAATGATTGAGATCCCTGCTAGCGCAGTCTGTGCAGATATGTTTGCCAAACAGGTCGATTTTTTATCAATTGGTACGAATGATCTAATCCAATATACCTTAGCCATTGACCGTATTGATGATAATGTTAACTATCTTTACGATCCTCTGCATCCTGCTGTATTAAAACTGATTAGTATGACTTTAGAAGCGGGTAAAAAACATGACATTCCTGTTTCTATGTGCGGTGAAATGGCCGGTGATCCTCGCTATACGCGTTTATTGCTCGCCATGGGATTAGAACATTTCAGTATGCATCCCAACGCCCTATTAGTCGTCAAACAAATCATTAATGAAACTGACTTAACCCAGCTCCCTAGCAATACACTGCAAATAATGGATATGTCAGACGCTAACGATGCTCAAATATTATTGGATAAAATCAATAACATTGAGGCTGTCGAATCATAAGTACTTTATTTCTCAAGCCAAGATAAGTTAGTGCTCCAATCCAACTGCGTGAAGAAAATTTGCGCAGAACGTCTTGCAGTGGAATCTAACTGACCTGTTTGATCAAAAACTACGGTTAGTTAATGTAAATGAACAATTGCTTATTCTAATGTCATCAGGCCAAAATAATGCCTCGTGTAAAAATCACACTCTAATTTAACACTACCCAGTCACTCGGCAAGCCGCTAGAATATGGGGCTCACCACATTTTCCCTATGTTCGCCCAATTTTGAGACTAGGTCATGTCAGAGCTCGATGAACAACATGCTATAAATCTACCTCTTGAGACGCTATCAGAGGCGTTAAAAAGTGGGCGCTTTCTACGAATGCGTAGATTATTAGCAAGTCTTCATCCCGCAGAAACAGCTCATTTACTCGAGTCACTACCGCCCAACGAAAGAAAAATATGTTGGCCTATAATTCCTCCCGACCTACGTGGTGAGGTTTTATCCTATATCGGTGATGATGTTCGTGCTGGCTTGATGACCGACATGGATACCGCTGATTTGATCAGCGCTACTGAAGATCTTGATGCTGATGATGTAGCCGACATTCTGCAAGATTTACCTGAACATGTCATGCGTGAAGTATTGCGTGCGATGGACGATCAACATCGTCGCAGAATTGAAAGCATCTTAGCCCATGAGGAAGACACTGCCGGCGGTTTGATGAATACTGACGTCGTCACTGTGCGGTCAGATATCACGCTAGAAGTAGTCTTACGCTATCTGCGAATGCTAGGTGATTTACCAGACAATACAGATAGTCTCTACGTCGTCGATCATGAAGATAAATATTTAGGCACATTACCCCTAGCCAAAGTGGTCAGTCGCAGTCGCTCCTTAACGGTGAGTAATGTGATGTCAAACCAAATCAAAGCCATTTCCGTACTCACTTCAGAATCGGATGTAGCGCATCGCTTTGAAAAACATGACCTTATTTCGGCGCCCGTTGTCGACAAAGATAACCATATTGTTGGCCGTATTACCATTGATGACGTGGTGGATGTTATCCGCGATGAAGCTGAACATTCCATGCTGAGTATGGCCGGTTTAGGTGAAGATGAAGATACCTTTGCACCAGTGAAAAAAAGCATTCATCGTCGCTCATTATGGTTAGGCGTCAATTTACTCACAGCATTTTTGGCTTCATGGGTAATTGGTCTATTTGATACTACCATTGAGAAACAAGTCGCTCTCGCCATATTAATGCCCATCGTTGCCAGCATGGGTGGTGTTGCAGGAAGCCAAACACTCACCCTCGTTATTCGTTCGATGGCATTGGGACAACTTAATGATAAAAACCAGCGATGGTTATTACGTAAAGAACTCGCTGTCGGTGCAAGTAACGGCTTCATTTGGGCAATAGCTATCGCCATCGTTACGATTTTTTGGTTTGGTAGTCTTTCATTAGGTGTCTTAATGGGTTCCGCAATTATTATAAATTTAATTGCTGCCGCCCTTGCCGGTGTAACGATTCCAATTTTGTTAAAGCGTGCTGGAATCGACCCTGCGCTATCAGGTGGTGTATTACTGACAACGGTAACTGATGTGGTTGGTTTTATGGCATTCCTCGGATTTGCTACCCTATTCATTGTTTAAAAAATTATTGAGACCTTTCTATGTCAGGCAACAGCTTCGGAAAATTATTTACCATAACTAGTTTTGGTGAAAGTCATGGTCCATCCATTGGCTGTATTGTTGATGGTTGCCCTCCTGGCTTAGCGCTCACTGCAGAAGACTTGCAGGGCGATCTTGATCGTCGTCGTCCAGGCAAAACTCGCTATGTCACTCAACGTCAGGAATTAGACCAAGTCAAAATCCTGTCAGGGGTCTTTGAGGGTAAAACAACCGGTACATCTATCGGCATGGTCATTGAGAATACCGATCAACGTTCAAAAGATTACGGTAACATCATGCATCAATTCCGACCTGCGCATGCTGACTACACCTATCATCAAAAATATGGCTTTCGTGACTATCGCGGTGGTGGTCGTTCTTCTGCCCGTGAAACAGCCATGCGCGTTGCAGCCGGCGGTATTGCAAAAAAATATCTACGCGATCGCTACGGTATCGAAGTCCAAGGATATTTAGCTCAACTAGGCCCAGTAAAAATTGAAAATATCGACTGGGATCATATGGAAAAAAGTGCCTTTTTCTGCCCCGATCCTGATAAAGAAAAAGCGATTGAAGACTATATGAAGTCATTGAAAGGCGATTCTATTGGAGCACGGATCAATGTGATTGCACGTAATGTTCCACCCGGTCTCGGTGAACCAATTTTCGATCGTCTTGATGCAGAAATTGCCCATGCTATGATGAGTATCAACGCCGTTAAAGGTGTGGAAATTGGCGCTGGCTTCGACTCCATCACTCAAAAAGGCACTGAGCATCGTGATGAAATAACACCCGAAGGTTTTTTAAGTAATAATGCCGGCGGCATATTGGGCGGCATATCAAGTGGCCAAGATATCTTGGTCAGC
The DNA here is from genome assembly GCA_963975785.1 of uncultured Methylophaga sp. Taxonomy (GTDB): domain Bacteria; phylum Pseudomonadota; class Gammaproteobacteria; order Nitrosococcales; family Methylophagaceae. The sequence continues at coordinate 10,755 of CAXBIM010000016.1, read as the reverse complement.
ATGGCACTTAAAGCCACCTCTAGCTTGAGTATTCCTGGCCGTAGTATCAACACTGATGGTGAAGCCGTTGAAGTTGTAACTAAAGGTCGCCATGATCCTTGTGTTGGTATTCGTGCGACACCGATTGCCGAAGCTATGTTAGCGATCGTATTAATGGACCATATGTTACGTCACCGTGCTCAAAACATGGATGTCACTACGACCACACCGATTATCCCCGCCCAAGCATAATTAAGGCGTGCCCTTTAAAAACACGCCTTATTGGCGCCTTTCTGGTTTTTATTTTTTTTATTTTGCCTCATTAGGCGTCCTACTCCCCTACTTGGGACTTTACCTACAATGGAAAGGCTTCTCAGCACAAGAAATTGGTGAACTCACCGCAATATTACTCGTTACTCGAGTTGTTGCACCCAACATCTGGAGTTGGATAGCTGACCACCATGGACAACGGATGAAGATTGTCCGCTTTGGCAGTTTAATGAGCGCTATTGCCTTCGCTGCCATACTATTTGGCAGTAGTTATATTTGGATCGCTGGCGTCTTATTGCTCTTCAGCTTTTTCTGGAATGCGACCCTTCCTCAGTTTGAAGCCACAACATTGCAGCACCTGGGTGAGCAAAGCCATCACTACAGTAAGATCAGAATTTGGGGTTCGATTGGCTTTATTGTTATCGTCGTTAGCCTCGGTGCTTTGTTAGAGCTTTTTGATGCCGGCATCATCCCCTACATCATTCTGATCAGCTTATTTGTAATCTGGTTAGTCAGTTTGACCGTGCCAGAGTCACCTCCACGTCACTTAAACATAACTCATCAACCAATAATGACCCTTTTAAAACGCCCAGAAGTTGTGGCATTTTTGGCGATTTGTTTTCTAGTTCAATTAAGTCACGGACCTTACTACACTTTTTATACCATTTACTTAGAACAGCATCACTACAGCAGAACACTGATAGGTCAACTCTGGGCCTTAGGCGTCGTCGCAGAAGTCGCTGTATTTTTATTTATGCATCGATGGTTACCGCGCTACGGCGTACGTAAAGTATTATTAGTCAGCCTCCTATTAAGTACTCTCCGCTGGCTTATCATCGGTTTTTATCCTGATTCTCTGGCTTTATTACTGTTCGCCCAGTTACTACATGCCGCCAGTTTTGGTACGTTTCATGTGGCTGCTATTGAATGGGTTCATCATCATTTTACCGGTAAAAATCAAGGTCGAGGCCAAGGCTTGTATAGCAGTATAGGTTTTGGTGCAGGTGGTGCTATCGGTAGTTTATTTAGTGGTTATTTTTGGTTATCACCAGGCCCCACGACGACCTTCAGCATCGCGGCGATAGCCACTGCGTTAGCATTTATTATCTGTCTACGTTGGTTAAAAGATAATAATTAAGACCTAATACCAATTTTTTAGTTTTATGATGGAGTAAACAGCTTTCCATATGGCTAAACAATACTTATACTAGTAATAATACTAATATTATCTTGAGTAAAAGGGAGTTCGGAAGGAGGGTTATTTCAACCCGCCAACCAGGCATCTATGCATTTTTCTATAAAGAAAGGGCTTAAACTGCCCATCGCGGGCGAGCCCGTTCAGACCATTGATAATGCGAATACCGTCAAGTCGGTTGCCGTACTAGGCAGTGAATATGTGGGCATGAAGCCTACGATGCTTGTTGAAGAAGGTCAGTCTGTAAAACTCGGCCAAACCCTCTTCACCGACAAAAAGAACCCCAGCGTTCATTTTACCGCACCAGGTGCAGGTAAAATTGTCTCTATTAAGCGCGGCGCTAAACGGGTATTGCAAGCCGTTATCATCGAACTTGAGGGTGATGATGAAATTACTTTTCAGGCTTATGAAGTTTCGCAATTAAACGGATTAAGCCGTGATCAAGTAAAAGATAACTTGCTCAAGTCAGGTTTATGGACAGCATTACGTACCCGCCCTTACAGTAAGTCACCGCTTCCAGAAACAACGCCAAACTCCATTTTTGTCACCGCAATAGATACTAACCCACTGGCATCTGATCCAAATGTCATTATTAGTGAATACTCTGACGACTATGCTCATGGCCTGACAGTATTAAGCCACCTGACTGATGGCAAAGTCTTCGTTTGCGGTACTGAAAGTGCTGCGATGATAGCCAACTCTTCAGCCTCAAATATAGAAACACATACTTTTTCCGGACCTCATCCTGCCGGTCTAGCCAGTACTCACATTCACTTGCTGTCCCCTGTAAATGCTCAAAAAACTGTGTGGCAAATTAACTATCAAGATGTCATTGCTATCGGCAAACTATTCACTACAGGTCATTTGTGGGTTGAAAGAATTATTTCACTAGCTGGGCCATTAGTTAATACGCCCCGCTTATTACGCACAAGATTAGGGGCAAGTACCGGAGATATCGTTCGCGATGAAGTGCGAAACGTACAATCGCGCGTTATTTCAGGTTCTGTCTTCCATGGACATACCGCAACCAACTGGGCGGCTTACCTTGGGCGATTCCATAATCAAATCTCAGTCATTGCAGAGGCCAAGGATCGTGAGTTTTTTGGTTGGATTAAGCCCGTAGGTAAAGATAAGTTCTCAGCGCTCAACGTTTTTATCTCTAAGATATTTGGTGCTAAAAAACTCAATCTGACAACATCTCAAAATGGCAGTCCTCGTGCGATGGTGCCTGTCGGTACCTTTGAGATGGTTATGCCCTTAGATATTCTACCTACACAATTATTACGCGCATTGATTGTTCACGATACTGACTCAGCTCAGGCTCTAGGAGCACTAGAGTTAGATGAAGAAGATTTAGCGCTTTGTTCTTTCGTTTGTTCAGGCAAGTTCGACTATGGCCCTGCGCTTCGTAGCAACCTTACACAAATAGAAAAAGAAGGATAAGCATGGCCCGTTTGCGACGTTTCCTTGACCGGATAGAGCCTTCATTTCAAAAAGGCGGTCCTTATCATAAGTATTTTGCTGTCTTTGAAATGGTGGATACTTTTCTCTACTCGCCCGCCGATACCACTCGCGGCTCTCCCCATGTGCGAGATGGCATAGATCTAAAACGACTAATGACTTATGTTGTGATCTCAACAATTCCAGTCATTTTGATGATGTTATGGAATACAGGTCATCAAGCAAACCTTGCTATGGCTGAGATGGGTATGACCCAACTTGACGGCTGGAGAGGTTCGCTCATCAGTTACTTAGGTGTTGGTTTTGATCCCAATAGTCTCAGCGCCAGCATGTTTCACGGCTTGCTCTATTTTTTACCCATTTATCTCACCACCTTAATAGCCGGCGGCGCATTTGAAGTATTATTTGCAGCGGTACGTAATCATGAAGTCAACGAAGGATTCTTAGTTACCTCAATGTTGTACACATTGATTTTGCCCGCATCAACCCCATTGTGGCAAGTTGCTCTAGGCATCATTTTTGGTGTGGTATTAGGTAAAGAAGTATTTGGTGGCACAGGCAAGAACTTCTTAAATCCAGCATTAACGGGCCGCGCATTTTTGTATTTTGCCTACCCCGCTCAAATGTCAGGTGACGCAGTTTGGACAGCTATTGATGGATTTTCAGGTGCTACACCTCTAGCGTTAGGTGCTGCCGGTGGTTTAGAGGCCATCACTAATGCTGGTTTTACTTGGACACAAACATTCTTAGGTTCGATGCAAGGATCACTCGGTGAAACATCAGCCCTAGCCTGTTTGTTAGGCGCTGGCTTTTTACTTTATACCCGCGTTGCCTCCTACCGTATTATCTTTGGCGTATTTTTGGGCATGGTCGCGACGAGCCTATTGTTCAACTGGATAGGTAGTGATACTAATCCCATGTTTGCCTTGCCTTGGTATTGGCATTTAACACTCGGTGGGTTCGCATTCGGCATGATCTTTATGGCAACTGATCCGGTATCAGCCGCCATGACTAATAAAGGTCGTTGGATTTATGGTGCATTAATTGGTTTTATGACCGTATTAATACGTGTCATAAACCCAGCGTTCCCAGAAGGCATCATGCTTGCCATTCTATTTGCCAACATTTTTGCACCACTAATTGATTATTTTGTCGTGCGTGCCAATGTTCAACGAAGATTAAAGCGAAGTTAAGGACTATGGCAGAGACAAATAAAAATAAAGGTTTGATTGCATCGATTCTTGGCTTGCCAAACGATGACCCTAAGAAAACGATCATCGTTGCATTTCTGCTTTGTTTAGTGTGTTCAATATTAGTGTCAACATCCGCTGTCATGTTCAAGCCGAAACAAATTGCAAATAAACAAGCTGACATTAAAAAGAATATTCTCGCAGTGACGGGCTTACTAGATGAGTCTTCAGATGTAAACACGATTTTTGAACAGTTTGAAGTTAAAATCGTTGATCTTGAAACGGGCGAATATTCTGATATCGAAGCTAATTCTTATGATCAGCGTAAAGCTTCAGGCGACCCAGCACAAAGCATTAAACTAACTCAGCAACAAGATATTGCTAATATCGGCCGTCGCGCTAATCTCGCAAAAGTCTACTTGTTAAAAGAAGATGGCAAGCTGAAAGAAGTTGTTTTACCAATTCATGGCTATGGCTTATGGTCAACGCTCTATGGTTTCGTTTCAGTTAAATCTGACCTTAATACTATTGGTGGTTTGCAATTTTATTCACACGCCGAAACACCCGGCTTAGGTGGTGAAGTCGATAATCCAAAATGGCGTAAGCTATGGCAGGGTAAAAAAATATTTAACGATGCTGGCGAATTAAAAATTGAAGTGATTCGTGGACATGTTGACTTCCAACGAGAAGGTGCAGAACATCAAGTTGATGGCCTATCTGGTGCGACATTAACGAGTCGCGGTGTATCGCACCTCGTTAACTTCTGGTTAGGTGATGATGGTTTTGGTCCCTATTTGAAGAAAATGAGTGAGGCTGAGAAATAATAATGGCAAATGAAATCAAATCGAGTGTAATTGATCCACTCATTGACAATAACCCGATCACGCTTCAAGTACTAGGTGTATGTTCTGCTCTTGCAGTAACGACCAACATGATGGCTGCATTGATCATGAGTATTGCCCTCACCACTGTTACCGCGTTCTCAAGTGCGATAATAAGTTCAATACGTAATCACATACCCTCAAGTATTCGTATCATTGTACAAATGACAATTATTGCCTCACTGGTAATCATTGTTGACCAACTATTAAAAGCTTATGCATATGATGCTAGTAAACAACTATCGGTCTTTGTTGGCTTGATCATTACCAACTGTATCGTTTTAGGCCGCGCAGAAGCATTCGCTATGAAAAACCCGCCTGTACTTAGCTTTTTCGATGGTATCGGCAACGGTTTAGGCTATAGCTTAATTCTACTGATTGTTGGATTTTTCAGAGAGCTTTTAGGTACAGGTAAATTATTTGGTCATGTTGTTATCCCCGTTGCAAACGAGGGTGGCTGGTATGTGCCAAACGGTTTAATGTTACTACCACCAAGTGCTTTCTTCGTTATCGGTCTAATAATATGGCTAGTTCGTAGCGTTAAAAAAGAACAAATTGAGCCTGCTGATTACCAAATCCATCAGGTTCATCGTACGGAGGTCCTATAAATGGAGCACTACCTAAGCCTCTTTATTAAATCTATTTTCATTGAGAACTTAGCTTTATCATTCTTCCTTGGTATGTGTACCTTTTTAGCTGTTTCTAAGAAAATAGAGACGGCGCTAGGTCTAGGTATTGCCGTAATATTAGTGCAAATGATAACGGTACCAGCGAATAATCTTATCTATCAGTTCTTACTGAAAGACGGCGCATTAGCTTGGGCCGGCTACCCAGATGTAGATCTTAGCTTCTTGGGTTTAATCAGTTACATTGGTGTCATTGCCGCCATGGTTCAAATCTTAGAAATGGCCATGGATAAATTTGCACCCGCACTCTACAACGCATTGGGTATATTCCTACCATTGATTACCGTTAACTGTGCCATTCTCGGTGGTACCTTATTCATGGTTGAGCGAGACTACAACTTAGCTGAAAGTGCTGTCTACGGCGTAGGTAGCGGCTTAGGCTGGGCAATGGCTATCACAGCAATCGCTGGTATTCGTGAAAAGCTTAAATATTCCGACGTACCTGATGGTCTACAAGGCCTTGGGATCACATTTATAACTGCTGGCCTGATGGCGCTTGGATTTATGGCATTCTCGGGGATTCAACTGTAATGGAAATAGTACTGGGCATCGCCCTTTTTACCGTCATTATTATGGCATTGGTATTTTTGATTTTAAGTGCGCGATCTAAGCTAGTGTCAACGGGTAATATTTCAATTGTTATCAATGATGAAAAAACGGTAACTTGTTCTGCTGGCGGTAAATTACTCGGCGCATTAGCTGATGCTAATTTATTTGTATCTTCAGCCTGCGGTGGCGGCGGGACATGCGGACAATGTAAAGTAAAAATATTTGAAGGTGGCGGTTCGATTTTACCAACAGAGCAATCACACATCACTAAACGTGAGGCCGCTCAAGGTGAACGACTATCATGCCAAGTTGCCGTAAAACAGAATATGAAAATCCAAGTACCAGAAGAAGTATTTGGAGTGAAAAAATGGGAATGTACTGTCCGCTCTAATGACAATGTTGCCACTTTCATCAAAGAACTAGTGCTGGAATTACCATCAGGCGAAAAGGTAGATTTCAAAGCAGGTGGTTTTATTCAAATTGAATGTCCTCCTCATATCAGTGAATACAAAACCTTCGATATTGATGAAGAATATCGTGGTGATTGGGATCGCTTTGATATGTGGCGTTACACGTCGACGGTAAAAGAAGATGTGGTTCGCGCTTATTCGATGGCGAATTACCCCGAAGAAGAAGGCATTATCATGTTGAATGTGCGAATAGCATCACCACCTCCAGGTGCTGATACTGTTGCACCTGGACAAATGTCGTCCTATATTTTCAATCTTAAAGCGGGTGACAAGGTTACTATTTCTGGACCATTCGGTGAGTTTTTTGCCAAAGATACTGATAAAGAAATGATCTTTATTGGTGGCGGTGCTGGTATGGCACCAATGCGTTCACACCTCTTTGACCAACTTCGACGCTTAAACAGCAAACGTAAAATATCCTTTTGGTATGGCGCACGTAGTGTACGTGAAATGTTTTATGTCGAAGACTTTGATGTACTCCAAGCTGAGAATGACAATTTTAAGTGGCATGTTGCGCTCTCTGATCCTATGGAAGAAGATAACTGGACAGGTTACACGGGCTTTATTCATAACGTATTAAGCGACAATTATCTAAAAGATCATCCCGCACCAGAAGACTGCGAGTACTATATGTGTGGTCCGCCGATGATGAACTCGGCTGTAGTTAATATGCTGGAAGATTTAGGTGTAGAGCGCGATAATATCTTCCTTGATGATTTTGGTGGCTGATGAGTATTTTCATTGCTACATTTGTCATTATATCTATTGCTATCATTGGTATGGCAATCGGCGTTATTTTAGGCCGACCAGCCATTAAAGGTAGTTGTGGCGGTCTAAACCAAGTGGGTCTAGCGGGTAGTTGTAGCGGAGCATGTTCAGCTGATGAAAAAGAAGTTTGCGAGCTTAAAAAAGCCGTATTAGCAGATAAAAATACCTAAATAGCGGAGAGAAGTTATGTTGGCATCACTAAAAGTAAAAGATTACATGACTGTGAACAAATGTACATTCACACCCGATATGGATATATTGTCTGCAATTCATCACATGCTTGAGTCAAAAATATCAGGCGCACCTGTTATTGATCATCATGGCAACATGGTTGGCTTTTTATCAGAGAAAGACTGCATGAAAGTTGCTTTAAATGCAGGTTACCAACAATCAGGTGCTGCGGGTCGAGTATCTGAATTCATGAGCCAAGGCGTAGATACTATTGATGTTGAAACACCCATCCTCGAAGTGGCTGAATTATTTCTAACAGGTTCTTTTAAACGTTTTCCAGTCGTTATGGATAATAGATTGGTAGGTACCATTACCCGTCAAAATATTCTTCGTGCTTTGGCTTATATTTCATCACCTGAAAGTACACAAAAACCGAGTAAGCAGCCCGCAAAACAATCTGTTCATTCATAGTGGTCTGCAGATACCTACTCAATAATGATCTACTGTCGTCTACTCAGCCATTGAAACTATCTTTCAGCTGATATATTAAAACTCTCGACAAAGAGAAGTTCACACGCATGGGCACCAGTGTCATTTCGTGTTAATGAGCTCTGCCAACTCCAACCATCTTTTGCATTAACGCGTACAAGATAACCACGCATTTCAATTACTTCACCTTGCTTAACCTGTTTAATCATCGATTCAAGGGACTTAGTTGCAGGAATTAGGTGCATATTTGCACTTTGGGTCTCTATCTCGCTTCGCGGTATAGGGAAGTCTCGTACGCGCCAATGATACCAGCGGTTTGATTGCGTAATTTCAATGTCATTTAAAACCGTCTCATCTGACATACTTTGCCAGCCTAAGGCTAAATCTATTGGAGATAAATCAGACTCACGGCCTAGCCTATAATTATTTTTAGATAAGACTTTTGCTTTAATATCAAAGTTGGCTAAAGGTGTTATCTGGTAGTTATTAAAATCGAAAGCTTGGGTCATTTCAATTGCTGTCTGCTTTGGAGCATCCATTACCATCATTCCAGGCCCAAGCACCACAGGTACATCTGCAACAAATAATTTCCAAGCGGCAACAATCACAAAGACTAACAACAGAATCTTTTTCATATTATGTGCTAATAACCACTTTATTCATCGTAAAATGCTTGCCAGCCCACACAATCAGTATCAATACCGGCACACCCATTAATGCTGTGATTAAAAAGAAAGATTGATAACCCAGAGTATCAACCATCCCTCCAGAATAACCACCTAAGATCTTCGGTAATAATGTCATTAATGAGCTAAAAATCGCATATTGAACAGCCGTAAAAGAAATATTAGTCAGGCTTGATAAAAAGGCGATAAACGCAGCGCTCGCTAATCCAGCGGAAAGGTTATCCGCTGATATCACAATGTATAATATAACCATGTCATGACCCGCAGCGGCGAGAACCATAAACAGTAAATTTGTTAACGCAGACAATAACGCGCCTAAAAACAAAATTCGCATAACACCAAAACGAACCGCCAATAATCCACCTAAGAATCCACCGGCAATGGTCATAAATAAACCAAATGTTTTTACTACACTTGCGATTTCGATTTTGGTAAATCCTAGATCTTGGTAGAAGACATTAGAAATCACACCCAGTACGATGTCAGAAATACGATACAAACCAATTAAGGCTAATAATAGCCACGCTAGAGCAATTCCATAACGCTGGAAAAAATCTTTTACCGGCTCAATGTAGGTGTTTTTTACGAGGTCTTGCTCAACTAGACCAGATAAAATCAGTGATTTCGTAACAGTAGCGGCAACAAGAAGCGCAAAAGCCAAACGGATTAATTCAATAATAAAGGCTGCAAAATTACTATTTCCAAGTGTCGCAGACAGAGATAATTTCATATGCGAAGCTATATCTGCACTATAATAAAAACTGGCGACAAAACTAGCTGCAGCCATTACAAACAATCCTAGAAACCTGAAATGTTGACGTTTTTCAGCACTGGTATTTTCTTTATACTCAGTACGGGGCTCAGGAATCATCAATGTTGTAATCACACCTACAACCATTACTCCCGCCATAGCAAGGTAGGTCATTTGCCAGGCAAGATAATTATAGCTGTCTGTTGTAGAACCCCAGTAGCTTGCGAGGAACAAAGCACCCGCACCAGCAATAATCATTCCGATACGATAGCCTGCAATATAGGTAGATGACATTAAAGCTTGTAAATCACCCTCCGCAGATTCAATACGATAAGCATCTATCACAACATCTTGCGTTGCCGATGAAAAACCCAACATCACGGCTGCCCATGCCAGAACGGTTAGTGTATCCGTAGCCGGGTCAATAAAGGCCATCAGGCCAATAGAAAACATAATCATTAGTTGAGATAACAATAGCCATGCCCGACGGCGACCTAATAATCGCGTGAGTATTGGCAATGGTAATTTGTCGACTAATGGCGCCCAGACAAATTTAAAGGAATAGCCTAATGCCGCCCAACTAAAGTAAGTCACCGCATCTCGCTCTACACCAGCTTCACGCAACCATAAACTTAGAGACGAAAAGATTAGCAATAGTGGTACGCCTGCCGAAATGCCATAAAACAACATCGTCACAACTCTAGGATGTGTAAAAGCCCTTAACGTTTCACCCCAGCTTTTACCTTGCACAGTCTCGGTCATTCAACTGTCAGCGAGTAGTCATAATCTATAACAAGAGGGGCATGGTCTGAAAAACGTTCTTCTTTATAAATATCTGTCACTAAAACCTTACCTTTTAGACTTGGTGATAGGACTTGGTAATCAATCCGCCAACCCACATTATTATTCCACGCTTGACCTCGGTTAGACCACCATGTGTATTGATGTTCTTCTTGCTCTAGTTCACGAAAGCCATCAACAAAACCAACATCATCAAATAAGGTATCTAACCATGCACGTTCTTCGGGTAAAAATCCTGAATTTTTCTGATTACCTTTCCAATTGCGAATATCTTCATTTTTATGCGCAATATTCCAATCACCACAAATAATATAGTCTCGGCCTGATGCCTTCATTTCAGCTAGCCGCGTCATCATGTGGTCCATACAGCGATACTTAAATACTTGACGCTCCTCCTTCGAGGATCCT
>CAXBIM010000015.1:0-52247 GCA_963975785.1 uncultured Methylophaga sp. | reverse complement strand
ATTGGTCTTGCACCCATAGTTACATCATAACCATGATCTGCTAACCACTGACGTGCTGCATTATCAATTTCAAGCGTGACATTTTTGTCTTGTAATAACATTTCCAACTCAAGTACCGCTTTATCTGCGACCCGCAAAATAGCGTCTTTGTTTAGCGGTTTGAACTGAATTATGCCATCAAGGCGATTACGGAATTCAGGACTGAAGGCCCGTTTAATTACTTCCATGCCATCACTTTGATGTTCTTGATGAGAAAATCCCATTGATGCCCTGCCCATTTCTTGAGCTCCGGCATTACTGGTCATCACTAATACGATATTTCTAAAATCAGCTTTGCGACCATTATTATCAGTCAATGTACCGTGATCCATGACCTGTAATAACAAATTAAACACGTCAGGATGAGCTTTTTCTATTTCATCCAATAACAATACGGCGTGTGGTTGCTTAGTAACCGCTTCGGTTAATAAACCACCTTGGTCGTATCCGACGTACCCTGGTGGTGCACCAATCAAACGTGAAACAGTGTGGCTTTCCATGTATTCAGACATATCAAAACGGATAAGTTCGATACCTAAACTATGAGCAAGTTGACGGGTTACTTCTGTTTTACCTACCCCTGTTGGGCCAGCAAAAAGAAATGCACCAGTTGGGCGTTCTGGATGACCTAAACCTGACCGAGCCATCTTAATCGCCGAAGCTAATGTTGCTATCGCTTCGTCTTGACCAAAGATCACATGTTTTAAATTTTTATCCAGACTGCGTAAATTATCTTTGTCTGTATTATTCACGGTTTTTGCTGGAATACGCGCAATTTTTGCAACAATATCTTGCACATCGGATACGCCAATCATTTTTTTACGTCTTGATTTCGGTAAAATTCGCTGTGCGGCGCCGACTTCGTCTAGCACATCGATCGCCTTATCAGGCAAGAAGCGATCATTAATATGACGAGCAGCAAGCTCAGCAGCTTGCTCTAAAGCGGCATTGCTATAGCGTACATCGTGATGTTTTTCTAAACCTGGTTTAAGACCTTTTAGAATCAATACTGTTTCAGCTACTGTAGGTTCAGGTACATCAATTTTTTGAAAACGCCGGGCTAAAGCACGATCATGCTCAAATATGCCGCGATATTCTTGATATGTGGTCGAACCTATACACTTTAAATCTCCACTAGCCAATAAAGGTTTCAGTAGATTTGCCGCGTCCATGGCGCTATTACCCGCAGAACCAGCGCCAATTAAAGTATGGATTTCATCTATAAATAAGATGGCATCAGCTTGTGAATTGATTTCACGTAATAAGGCTTTCAAACGCTTTTCAAAATCACCACGATATTTGGTGCCTGCAACTAAAGCGCCCATATCTAATGAGTAGATGATAGAGTTTTCTAGTACTTCAGGCACATCGCCAGAAACAACTCTTCTCGCTAACCCTTCTGCTAATGCTGTTTTACCGACCCCCGCTTCCCCTACAAATAAAGGGTTGTTTTTACGGCGGCGACATAAGATTTGTAGCGTACGTTCAATTTCATGTGCGCGACCAATAAGTGGGTCGATCTTACCTTGTTCGGCGAGTGTATTAAGGTTAGTCGCATATAAACTAAGAGGACTTTTACCCTCTTCTGTTGAAGCGTCATCTTTGGCATCAACTGAGTTCAGGTCAATCCCTTCATCAGATTGACTATGGCTAATAACATTCACCACATCAAGTCGAGTAACATCCTGTTTTAATAACAGAAATACTGCTTGAGACTGCTGCTCAGAGAAAATGGATACTAATATATTAGCACCGGTCACCTCTTTGCCGCCCGAAGATTGAACATGCATTACAGCACGTTGTAATACACGCTGGAATGCCAAAGTAGGTTGTGTCTCACGGGCTGATTCTTCAGATAAAGTTGGAACGTTATCTGCCAAAAAATCCGTTAAGTCTTGTCGCAAATTGGCAGTATTAACATTGCATGCTGTTAATACCGCCAACGCTTGGCCATTTTCCAATAATGCCAGCAGCATATGTTCTACTGTCAAAAACTCATGGGAACGTTTCCGAGCATAGCTAAATGCCTGACTTAAAGTTTGTTCGAGCTCTTTACTTAGCATTATTCAAATTCTCCGATCAGTATTGCTTACGCTTCTTCCATAGTACATTGCAAAGGATGACCATGTGACTGAGCATAACTATTTGCTTGTTCAACCTTTGCTTCTGCAATTTCAAAAGTGTAAATGCCACAAGGTGCTTGGCCTTCAGTATGCACCTGCATCATAGTACGCGTCGCGTTATCGGTAGCCATACTGAACAAACTTTCTAATACTTCGATCACAAAATCCATTGGCGTATAGTCGTCATTAAGCATGAGCACCCGGTATTTCGATGGCTGCTTTAATGCCGGTTTTGATGGCGCGACGACTAACTGATTTTCATCATGCCAATCTTGATCGTGTTCATTGCTCATGGTTATTACTTGCTCGCTTCTGCTTGTTCTATAGCTTTTTTCAAATCGCCATTTTCATACATTTCCATCACGATATCACAACCGCCGATGAGTTCACCGCCGATATATAATTGTGGGAATGTCGGCCAATTAGCATAGCGATGTAAGTTTTCACGCACTTCTGGCTCAGCTAATACATTAATAAACGCAAACTCTGTTCCACATTCAGATAATGCCTGTGAAGTACGGCTTGAAAATCCACATTGTGGAAACTCAGGTGTACCTTTCATAAATAAAATCACTGTATTTGATTCAATTGCTTGTTTAATACGATCCATTACGTCCATCTTTACAACCTCTTTAAAATAAATTTATTTTCGCTTTCTAATATGGGGACGATTATTACAATATCAATCTAATTTATTAGAAATCTAATTGCAACAACCCTAAGACACCTTCAAGACCACAATAATTAAGTGCTGAAGCCGCCTGATCTTGTACTGTCGGTTTTGCATGATAAGCAATACTCAGTCCCGCTTCGTTCATCATCAACAAATCGTTAGCGCCATCACCCATCGCTACGACCTCTGACGGTTTAATATTCAATAGTTCACAATGGCTTAGCAAAAAATCAGCTTTCGCCTGCGCACCACAGACCTCACCCGCGACTTCACCAGTTAAAAGACCATTATGCTCACCGAGTACATTTGCCATGGTGAAGTCCAAACCTAATCTTTTTTTCAAACGCTCAGTGAAAAAAGTAAACCCGCCCGATACTAGCGCTGTCTTAATGCCTTGTTGCTTAAGGCGACTGATCATAATTTCGGCGCCGGGGTTTAACCGCAAGCGCTCTTCATATACTCGATCTAAAGCACTTACTTCTAAGCCCTTTAATAACGACACGCGTTGACGTAATGAAGTTTCAAAATCAATCTCGCCACGCATTGCAGCTTCTGTAATCGCAGCAACTTGTGGTTTAACATTAATAAAATCAGCAATCTCATCAATACACTCGATATTAATTAATGTTGAATCCATATCCGTGATTAATAATTTTGTCGCCTTAGGCTTAAAATTATCAGGCAAGACATTGATATCGAAATTATAGTTAGTTCGTAAAGAACGTAGCTGTGTCACCGAGATGTTTTGCGATGTTATTGTTGAAAAACCATTATTGGTCTTTAATACACCCTGAACGCTATTCGCTATTTTGTTTGCAGCATCAGCGGTCAATGCTGATCCTTGTAACACCAATTTAATCATCACTCACCTATCCCACATAATATTTCGGCGAGACTAATTAAATAAATCAGCTCGCCGAATATTGCTTTGCTTTAATTCCATTAAATAATGAAATTAAGAGTTAAACTTTAGCTTAAAACTGTGGTTTAACGTCTGCTGAATTGTAATTAGCTACACTTGCCAAGATTTCTGCTTTCGCTTCTTCAATGCCTACCCAGCCTTCAAGTTTCACCCATTTGTTTTTCTCTAGATCTTTATAGTGTTCAAAGAAATGAGACAACTGAGATAATAATCGTGGTGATACATCTTTAATATCATGTACATCGTCATACATAGGATCATGTGGGACAGCAATGATTTTGGCATCTTCACCAGACTCATCAGTCATTTTCAACATGCCTACAGGACGACATTTAACTACTGAACCACTGATTAAAGCGTATGGACTCATCACCAATACATCTACCGGGTCACCATCATCAGATAAAGTATGTGGAATATAGCCATAGTTACATGGGTAAAACATCGCAGTATTCATAAAGCGATCAACAAATAAAGCACCCGTTTCTTTATCCACTTCGTATTTAACAGGATCTGAGTGAGAAGGGATTTCAATGATGACATTAATATCATCAGGAAGATTTTTGCCTGAACCAACGCGGTCAAGATTCATAGTTAGGATGCTCCGATAGCATAGTGAGTAAATCGCTTAATTATATAAGAAAGCGTCTATTAAACAAAACTGAATCCAATATTAAAAATGAACCCCCAACAAAATAAGGCCTTTCAATCGTCGCTTAATCATCCCTTTTAACGAGCTAACAATGACTCGACTTTACATAACTTACTAATGGGGGTATAAAAATAAACGGTTCGAAGATTAGTTAAAACCTTTGTACAAAAATATTTCTGCAAAGGGCGGCTTATATTTACAGTGTAGTTTTACTAACCATAACCATCGAGAGAGTCTATGTCATCATTACATTTCATTTCTCCTCTATTAGGCATATTCGGTCTTTATTGTGCTTATTTCATTTATACCAAAGTTAAAGCTGCGCCAGTAGGATCGGGGAAAGTTGTTGATATCGGCGACCAAATCCACTTAGGTGCCATGGTATTCATGAAAGCAGAATACAGTCGACTGACTATTTTCTGTCTAATCTGCATTGCGGCACTTTGGGCAAGTGATCTAGGTTGGCCAACCGCCCTAGCCTTTTTTATAGGTGCAGTTTGTTCAGGTGCGGCTGGATATATAGGCATGTACGCGGCCACTCAAGCGAATGTAAGGACTGCGGTTGCTGCAAAAGAACAAGGCTCATCTGAGGCATTAACCGTCGCTTTCTTTGGCGGTTCGATTATGGGTCTAACAGTCGCTTCAATGGGCTTATTAGGTTTGGGCTCATTATATTTAGCATTTGGCGGTGATCCTCAGACAGCCCACGTTATCCACGGCTTTGGTATGGGCGCTTCATCTGTTGCTTTATTCTCTCGCGTAGGTGGCGGCATATTCACCAAGAGTGCAGATGTTGGTGCAGATTTAGTCGGAAAAGTGGAAGCAGGTATTCCGGAAGATGATCCTCGTAACCCAGGTGTTATCGCTGATAATGTCGGCGACAATGTCGGCGATGTCGCGGGGATGGGCAGTGATATCTTTGAATCATACTGCGGTGCGATGATTGCCAGTATTGCCATCGCATCAACGATGAGTATGGCTGCGATTGAACCCTTAGCTAACAATCAACAAATACTCATGTTCATGCCATTAGCATTAGCATCAATTGGGCTACTTTGCTCAATAGTAGGTATTTTTTCGATTAAAGTATTTTCAGCTAAAAGCCCAGAAGTTGCACTAAGAATAGGTACTATCGGTGCGTCATTATTGTTTATTGCTGTTTCTTATTTACTCATCATTCAACTAGGCGCCACAATTAATCTATGGGCTGCGGTTGTAGTAGGTGCGATTGGCGGTATCATTATCGGTTTAGTGACAGAATATTATACCGGTGGCGCTCCCGTCAGGAAACTAGCTAAAGATGGCGAAACAGGTGCTGCGACTATATTAATAAGCGGCTTAGCATTAGGCATGCAATCCGTTGCAATACCGGTGATTACCATTGCTACGATTATCTTAGCCTCTACTCATTTTGCAGGCTTGTATGGTGTTGGTATTGCAGCTGTTGGCATGTTGGCAACTGTTGGGATCACCATGGCAATTGATGCTTATGGCCCTATTGCTGACAATGCAGGTGGTATTGCAGAAATGGCTGATATGGGTAAACAAACCAGAGAAATCACTGATTCTTTGGATGAATTAGGCAATACTACCGCTGCCATAGGGAAAGGTTTTGCTATTGGTGCTGCGGCTTTAGCTGCACTGGCTTTAATCAGCGCCTTTATTGAAACAGTAAGTCATAATGATCCTGAGTTTAAATTACTGCTCAATAATCCAACCGTAATGGTGGGCATGTTTTTAGGCGGTATTTTTCCATTTATGGTCAGCTCAATGACGATGAAGGCCGTTGGCGATGCCGCTTTTGAAATGATCCATGAAATTCGTCGTCAATTTAGAGATATCCCTGGTTTACTAGAAGGAACAGCTAAACCAGATACTGCACGCTGTATAAACATTGCAACTAAGGCGGCACTAAATCGCATGATTTTACCAGGAACATTAGCAGTATTAGCGCCCGTAATTGTTGGTTTTGGCTTGGGTGCTGAAGCATTAGGCGGTATGTTGGCAGGTGCTTTGGTGACTGGTGTAATGATGGCCTTAATGATGGCTAATGCCGGTGGCGCTTGGGATAATGCCAAAAAATATGTTGAAAAAGGTAATCTCGGGGGAAAAGGTTCAGACGTCCATACTGCAACAGTAGTAGCTGACACTGTGGGTGATCCATTAAAAGATACTTCGGGTCCCGCTATGAATATTTTGATTAATGTAATGGCAATAGTGAGTTTAGTTATTGCGCCGCTCTTAGTCTGATTATCGGTCAGTAAAATCGTCGTTCAATACTATTGATTACTTACGCCAGTTAACCAATACACTAATTTTTAAAGAGTAATAATGTTGTAGAAAACTTTTAACTCGACTCAATATTAAAAATAATATCCAAACATTGAGTTATTCCATTAGAATCTATACGTTAATAGTTATCATTTAGATTTGGAGTGACCCATGACCGTTTTACACCGCTTATCCTCTCTGGCTGTTGGCCAAACGGCGACAGTTCAAGCATTACATGTGGATAGCGGTTTTCGGTTTCGTTTACATGCACTCGGTTTCCGAGTTGGTAAAACATTACAGGTTATTCGAACAGCACCTTTTAATGGCCCATTACAATTAAGGCTCGGCAACACAGACGTCATGCTCAGACAGCAAGATGCAGATAAAATTGAGGTTTATCTGTGAAGCGAGTTGCCTTAATCGGCATGCCGAACGCTGGAAAATCAACACTATTTAACCGTATGAGCGGTGCCAGCGCCAAGGTCGCAAACTGGCCTGGACTAACCGTAGATTTACTCACTGCTAAGTTATTACTTGCTGGCAGCATAATTGAATTGGTTGATTTGCCTGGTATCTATGATCTTCATGGGTTTTCTGACGATGAACATGTCGTACGGCATTTTTTGTGCAACAACACTATTGATTTAGTATTGATCGTAGCCAATGCCACACAAATCGACCGCCAATTAGCATTAGCATTGCAATTACGCAGTTTAGGACTGCCTGCAGTTTTATTGCTCAATATGTCCGATGAAGCTAAGAACCAAGGCATTACTATTGATATTGATCAATTGGCAAAAGAATTAGGTTATCCAAGTGCTTTAATTAGCGCTAAATATGGTCAAGGTTATGCCGAAGCCTACCGATTAATTGAATCATCATTGCAAAACAGTTCACCCGCACCTATTCAAACATTAGAAGAGAATTTTTCCGTTGACCAAAAAATGGAAGCAGAACTCGATGCCATTATTCGCCATAGCGTCGATGTACCTGTAAAAATAAGTCATAGCCTAACTGAAAAAATCGATAATGTTTTATTACACCGATGGTTTGGCTTACCACTCTTTTTCACCATTATGTTTCTAGTATTCCAAGCTATTTATACGCTTGGTGCCCCCCTTCAAGAGTTGGTCGCGTGGCTATTAGGCAGTGCCCGTGATATTGCTTTAGTCCCATTACTTTCTGGTCTTCCTCCCCTACTTTCTAGTTTTCTAATTGGCGGGGTGTTTGACGGTATTGCGACTGTTGCCTCGTTTGTGCCCGTCATTATCTTATTTTTCTTAATGATGGCAATCATTGAAGATAGTGGCTACCTTTCTCGAGCCGCATTTTTAATGGATGCCATGATGACTCGAATGGGGCTTGATGGCCGTAGTTTTGTCATGCTGTTAATGGGCTTTGGTTGTAATGTGCCCGCCTTAATGGGTACTCGCACCATGCGTAGTCGTGGTCTACGGCTTCTCACTATGTTGGTCATTCCTTTTTCATTGTGCAGTGCCCGTCTACAAGTTTTTGTATTTATGGCAACCGCCTTATTTTCACCTCGTGAAGCACCGCTGGTATTATTTAGTCTCTATATAATGAGTTTCGTGACGGTAATCTTCACTGCACTCTTGTTTAAAGGCCGCTTTAACAGTCAAGAACCCTTTGCATTAGAGCTTCCTCCATACCGTTTCCCTACTGTTCGCCAAATGTTTCTACGTGGCTGGCTTGAAATAAGTCACTTCTTACGAAGAGCCACCAAATTCATCACAATCGGTGTAGTACTTGTTTGGATTTTAACCAATATGCCGTATGGCGTTGAACCGGCTAGTGCCGCGAGTTGGTCAGGTTGGGTTGGCGAGTTTATGGCGCCAGTTTTATCTCCTGCTGGTATTAATCCAGAACTCACTATTGCGCTTATTTTTGGTTTTGTCGCCAAAGAAATTGTAATAGGCGCTTTAGCCGTTATTTATGGTTTGGAAGGTACTGATTTAATGCAGGGTATTGCACTGCAAATTGATTGGGTTCAAGCCTATAGCTTTATGCTATTTACCTTAATCTACACCCCATGTTTATCAACCATTGCTACCATACGTTCAGAAGCTAAATCAGCATGGTTTACTAGTTTAACTTTAGCTTGGCCACTGACATTGGCATGGTGTGTCAGCACAGGGTTTTATCAAACAGCACGTCATTTTGGTTATTAGTATAAAAGCGAATTGCCCAATTTTTAACCGTTGTGCTTGTAAATTTTTTTAGTGAAATCCAATGGTGCCCTTGTTTCATTTTTTTGACGGTATAAGATCAACCAATTAAATGCATCTGTATAAGAGTCAAAATAATGAGTATTCTTGTTGTTATTGCGAATGAGTATGGCATGCTTCCAAGGATCATAAGTAGCGGTTTCTTCCTTGACCACATAAGCAATGTCATCAAAGTGCCTACACGCTTGCAGAAAGTCCTCATCGCAAGCCATGTAGCTCCTTTTAGAGCGTGTTTCTAGAATCAAAGCTCTCTGGTTAGATGTGTGGTTATTTTTAATGTAATTAAGTACATATTGGCCATAAAAATCACTGGGTTCTTGTTCTTCGATAATTAAATGATAAATATCTTCCGTGACTTTTTTTATCATTGTTTTCATAGCTATCCTCCATAACGTCTTAAAATATATGTATAAACATTAAAGAGTGTAATATTAAAATATGTCACGTTAATGACTAACAGTATTTAGTTTTCTATAACTAACGATAAGGTTAAAGTGGAACTGTACCTCTTTGATATCTAGCCTAATAAATCAAACTTCTTTTGGCTATGACTATAAGGACACTTAAAGGCCAAATAATAGGCTGATAACTGTAAGTCTTCCTTATCACCTTCAATGCCGTGCAAACGGTCACCTACTACCGGAAAACCCAGTAATGCCGCATGACGTCTAATTTGATGTTTACGACCCGTATCAATAGAAACTTCTAATAGTGAACGATCTTGTGCTGCTTCATAGTTAAGTAAAGTGAAATAACTAACCGCCGAACGACCATCAATGTCACTATCGACTTTCACTGGATTGTCTCGTGTCGCTTGTTCACTAAACTGACCATGAACCCAAATTTGATAACGTTTATCTATTTGGCGATCTTGAAATAACTTAGATAATGCTGCAGCCGCATTTTTTTCATGGGCAATAACGATTAAACCATTAGCCGCACGGTCAAGACGATGAACCACAAAACTCACACGTTGTGGCGCGAGATGCTGTTCTGCCCAGCGAGTAATCGTACAATGATCACCCCATTTTGAACCTTGTGACAACATGCCATAAGGTTTGTTCCACACACTATATCGACCTTCATCAGCCATTAATTCAGGCTCAGGCGGTACTCGTTCTAATACCATTTGGTCATAATATAAGTGTATCGTTTCACCAATATAGACGGCTTTTTTAGCACGTCGAAGCCGCTGCGTTTTTTTACCTTTACTGACCCATACCGCGCCTTTTTGCATGACTTGTTTGATCTGTTGTTTTGATAAGCCTGTTTCTGCCGCTAATAAATCAACCGCAACGGCATTACGGCTCGTGATTTCAATGTGTTTTTCAAATCGAGATGGAATATCAGACATTTTATGATTGACCGCTTTGGCGTAGAATTTAGTACTAAAAATATATTTAGAGGAGAAGATTAATGTTTATACCGCATCTACGGCTCGTCTGTCTCACTTTTATGCTATCACTCTTTGCCACTGCGACGTTTGCTGAAATATATAAGTGGGTAGATGAAAATGGGCAAACTCATTATTCTCAACAAGCACCGCGAGATATTGACGCAACGGTCATCAAAACACCACCGCCCCCAACAATTGATCCTAACATTGCCCAACAACAAGTTGATGAACTCATTAAACAACAAGAAGCTGAAGAGCAAATGCGTTTAGAACAACGGAATCAACAACACATTGCCGCAGATAAGCAAATTGCCCAAGAAGAAAACTGCAAAGCAGCCCAACAACAATTACAAGAATATCAAAATAATCCTGGTAGAAGAGTTATGGATGCTGACGGAAATGTAACCCACTTAGCAGAAGAAGTACGCCAGCAAAAAATCCAGGAATCGCAAGAAAACGTAACTATATATTGCAAATAAAGGAGTAACGTCATGCCTTATCTTAATATTGTAACCAACCAAACCGTGCCAAACGAAGCCGTACTTTTAAAAGCCGTAAGCCAAACAGTAGCTCAAGCAGCTGGCAAGCCCGAAAACTATGTCATGGTGTCTATTGAAGCAAAAGCCAATATAATTATGGGTGGCAGCGATGAGCCCGCAGCATTTTTGGATTATCGAGCCTTAGGTTTGCCAACAGATCGCACGGCATTTTCCGATGTCTTATGCTCTTTAATTACAGAACAACTAGGCATTTCAGGATCTCGTATATATATCAGTATGACGGATGCTGAAAGGCAAAATTGGGGCTGGAATCACAGTACCTTCTAACTCATTTCAAACTCTATAAAAATTATAAAAATAGGATTACAGCCCAACATGCGTGCTTCTCAAATACTTATCTCTACCCTAAAAGAAACCCCTGCTGATGCTGAAGTAATCAGTCATCAACTGATGCTCCGTGCCGGCCTTATCCGCCGGCTAGCATCAGGTCTATATACTTGGCTACCGATGGGACTGAAAGTATTACGTAAAACCGAAGCCATTATCCGCGAAGAAATGGCTAAGGCTGGCGCTCAAGAATTATTAATGCCATCAATTCAACCTGCTGAATTATGGAAAGAAAGTGCTCGCTGGGAAAAATATGGACCTGAACTGTTAAGAGTTACAGATCGCCATAATAATGAGTTTTGTTATGGCCCTACTCATGAAGAAGTTATCACCGACTTAGTGCGCCAAGAAATTCGTAGTTATAAACAATTACCGATTACGTTTTATCAAATTCAAACTAAATTCCGCGATGAAACTCGCCCCCGTTTTGGTGTGATGCGCGCGCGTGAATTTTTGATGAAAGACGCCTATTCATTCCATCTTGATCATGAATCATTACAAGAAACGTATGATGATATGTTTGCTGCTTACACACGTATCTTTGACCGTATCGGACTGAACTTCCGTCCTGTGCAAGCAGACACCGGCAGCATTGGTGGAGAACAATCCCATGAGTTTCATGTGTTGGCGAGTTCCGGCGAAGATGCAATTGTATTCAGCAATGGCAGTGATTATGCCGCTAATATGGAATTAGCCGAAGCAGTTGCACCCGCCGGTCACCGCCCTGTTGCATCAGCGGCCATGGCCATTATTGATACACCCAAAAAGCACACTATTGAAGAAGTCTGTGATTTCCTAAATATTCCACCAGCACAATGTCTAAAAACCTTATTAGTAGAAGGTAGTGAAGAAGGTACCGTCGTAGCATTAGTCTTACGCGGTGATCATGAGCTTAATGACATTAAAGCTGAAAAACATCCTGCTGTTGCCGCCCCACTTACCTTTGCAACACCAGAACAAGTATTAGCGGCCTGTGGTGCTAACATCGGCTCTATTGGTCCTATCGGCTTAACGATTCCCGTAATTGTTGATCGTGCTGCGGCACATGTTGCTGACTTTGTCTGTGGCGCTAATGAAAATGACAAGCATATAACAGGCGTTAATTGGGCACGTGATTTAGCTGAACCAGAAACGGCTGATTTACGTAATGTTGTTGTGGGTGATGCCAGCCCAGATGGTCTAGGTACCTTGGATATTGCACGCGGTATTGAAGTCGGACATATTTTCCAACTCGGCGATAATTACAGTAAAAAGCTCAATGCCAATGTATTAGCAGATACGGGAAAATCACAGATCCTAACAATGGGCTGTTACGGCATTGGGGTATCTCGCGTTGTCGCAGCCGCTATCGAGCAAAACCATGATGATCGTGGCATTATTTGGCCACTATCAATTGCACCTTTCCAAGTCGTTTTAGTGCCTATTAATGCACATAAATCAGTACGTTTACGTGAGGCGGCAGAAGCCTTATACATTCAATTAGTCGGTGCAGGTTTTGACGTGCTATTTGATGATCGAGGTCTACGTCCAGGTGTTGCTTTTGCTGATATGGAATTGATGGGTATCCCTCATCGTTTAGTGTTGGGCGAACGTGGTTTAGATGAAGGTCTAATTGAATACAAACGCCGCGCTGATGGCGATGCTGCCGAGTTCCCAATTACTGATGTCATTGCTGAACTGACATTACGACTAGCAGCAAAATAAACAAAAACAATCATCAGGGATCCAAGCAATATGACCGTTATAAAACAACAAGACTTTATCGATAGTATCAGCGATGCCTTGCAGTTTATTGCCTGTTACCACCCTAAAGATTTTATTCAGGCAATGGCTACGGCCTATGAATTAGAACAATCGGCGGCGGCTAAAGATGCCATTGCTCAGATTTTAGTTAACTCACGCATGTGTGCCGAAGATAAACGGCCTATTTGCCAAGACACGGGCATTGTTAATGTGTTTATCAAAGTTGGCATGGATGTGCAGTGGCAAACAGATCAAAGTCTTGATGATATGGTCAATGAAGGTGTCCGCCGTGCTTATCTGCATCCTGAAAATGTGTTACGAGCCTCAATAGTCAGTGACCCGCTCGGCGCACGTACTAATACTAAAGATAATACCCCTGCCGTTATTCATACCGAAATAGTATTGGGCGACAAGGTGGATATTCATATCGCAGCTAAGGGCGGCGGCAGCGAAAACAAAGCCAAATTTGTCATCCTCAACCCTAGTGATAATTTAGTTGATTGGGTATTAGAGACTGTACCCAAAATGGGTGCAGGTTGGTGTCCACCTGGAATTATTAGTATTGGCGTTGGTGGTACGGCCGAAAAAGCAATGTTGATGGCTAAAGAGTCGTTGATGGAATCAATTGACATCCAAGAGTTAATCGCTCGTGGTGCACAAACAGCAGCAGAAAAACTACGGCTTGAGTTATATGAAAAAATCAATAAACTCGGCATTGGCGCACAAGGTTTAGGTGGTCTGACCACCGTACTTGATGTCAAAGTGAGTGAATATCCAACACATGCCGCCTCATTGCCTGTGGCAATGATTCCTAACTGTGCCGCTACCCGCCATACTCATTTCACACTTGATGGTAGTGGCCCAGCTCAATTTGAACCACCTAGTTTATCGGACTGGCCGGATATCACTTGGCAAGCAGCCGCTAATACCCGCCATATTGATTTGAATACTGTTACTCAAGCTGACATTGAACAATGGCAACCCGGTGATACTTTATTGTTATCAGGTAATTTATTAACAGGCCGTGATGCTGCTCATAAAAAGATTGCCGATCTATATGCAAATGGCGAATCACTTCCCGCTGGGCTTGATTTTCATGGTCGCTTTATCTATTACGTGGGTCCGGTTGATCCAGTTAAAAATGAAATTGTTGGGCCAGCAGGTCCCACTACAGCAACACGTATGGACAAATTTACCGACATGATGTTAGAAAAAACCGGTTTACTTGGCATGATAGGTAAAGCTGAGCGCGGCACAATGGCGGTTGATTCTATCAAAAGACATAAGTCAGTTTCATTGATTGCTGTTGGTGGCTCAGCCTATTTAGTATCAAAAGCCATCAAAGCTTCACGTATTGTCGCCTTTGAGGAGCTGGGTATGGAAGCAGTCCGCGAGTTTACCGTGGAAAATATGCCCGTCACTGTCGCCGTTGATAGTCGCGGTGAATCTGTGCATACTTCTGGCCCTAAAGAATGGAAGCAGAAAATAGCAGATATTCCCTTTAACGTTTCACATCAATAATTTATAGGAAAACAATATGATTTTTGCTATCGCATTACATCTTTTATCTTCAGTCATTTGGGTTGGCGGCATGTTTTTCGCCTATATGGCATTGCGCCCTGTTGCTGGTAGTCTGCTCGAAGCCCCTATAAGACTTACCTTATGGTCACAAGTATTTCAACGCTTCTTCCCTTGGGTTTGGGCATCAGTCATTATTTTACTAGCCAGTGGTTTATGGATGATTATTAAAGGTTTCGGTGGCATGGCCGCTGTCGGCCCACATATTCATATTATGCTGACACTGGGCTTAGTGATGATGCTGTTATTCATGCATGTTTTTTTCAGCCCATATAAAAAGTTACAGCGCGCTGTTACCGCTAATGAATGGGAAACAGGTGGCAAAGCTCTTAATCAAATCCGTCAGCTAATTGCTATCAATCTTATTATTGGTTTAATCGTTGTCGTCGCTTCTGCTGGCCGTTACATCTAGTTTCACATGTTATGTTGCACTATAAACTCACTCTGATTATTGGCGCAGTGTTGTTACCTGCGCTAGTTTGGTCTGCCGATCCTATTCAAACGATCTACGCTGACGATGGAACTGTCGAGTTTTCTAATATCCCTAACAATAAAAGTAGCGCCAAAACAACATTTATCTACAAATCAAAAACGAATGCAGTTGTTACCTTTTCAGATCAAAAACCTATAAATACAGATTATGAAGTCTTAAGATTTGATTGTTATGCGTGTAATCCCTCTTCAACCATCAACTGGAATACAGTTCGACTTAATACTACTGACTATGTTGAATTGATTAACACCACAGCCAATAAACATGCTGTAGATCCTGCCTTAGTGCGAGCCTTAATTCATGCTGAATCACATTTTAATCCTAATGCTAAATCACGCGTAGGCGCACAGGGTTTAATGCAACTGATGCCTGCCACCGCAGTAGAACTTGGCGTTAGCAATGCTTTTAATGCGCAGCAAAATATTCAAGGTGGCACGCGATATCTCGCCCAATTATTGACTACATTCAAAGGCGATATCACATTGGCAACGGCTGCTTATAATGCCGGCCCTAATGCCGTACGAAAATATAATGGCGTACCGCCTTATAACGAAACGAAAGTCTATGTCGAACGGGTAGGTATACTTTATCGTCGTTACCAACATGCAAGCTAATGAAACCACTTAAAAAACTGCTAGTTGAAAATGAAAAGCTAGTTCATTCTCGCATGCAAAAAGTCGAATCACACGTACAACGCCAAATAGGTAGCTGGATTCAGAATACCGTGCTATTAGCCGATTGTGATGTGCCGTTTAAATACAAACGCCAAAAAATGTATAAATCACTCAAAGGTGCTCGGGTAGATCTAATTTATTATCCAGAGGTCGAACAAGTTGCTGGATTCGATTTTGAAGTAATGAATGTTATTAAAATTAATAGATCTTAAATATGATTGCACCACCATTAGACTGCCCTTGTAATAATACAAAATCATATCAAGCCTGTTGTCAGGCTCTTCACACTGGTGATTTAACAGCGAATAGTGCTGAACAATTGATGCGTTCACGTTACAGCGCCTTTGTTATAGGTAATATTGCTTACCTCATATCAACCCTACAAGCTGATAAACGACAAGCTGATGATGAAACAATACTCAGCCAAACGATTGAAGATACACAATGGTTAGGTTTGAGAATTATTAAACATAAATCTGCTGGCAATAATGCCACTGTCGAATTTGTGGCTTTTTATAAAGATGAACCTATTGGTCAATTACATGAACTGTCACATTTTATTAAACAAGATAAGCAATGGTTTTATGTTGATGGCGAGATGTTAGCGCCTATTAAGCTCAGTCGTAATGAAGTCTGTTTCTGTGGCAGTGGAAAAAAGATGAAGAAGTGTCACAATAATTAATCGTGCCATAATAAACGTTACTTTATTCAAATGACGTCGATTTTTACTTCGTCATATTTCCTCTACCTAAATAAACTTTAATAGGTAATTATTTCCTATGTCCAAACTGATTCTCGTCAACAAGCCTTTTGATGTACTTACCCAATTCACTGATGAAGCAGGTCGTCAAACATTAAAAGACTTTGTCGATGTCGCAGGGGTTTATCCAGCAGGTCGTTTAGATCGTGATAGTGAAGGTTTGGTGTTATTAACTGATTCAGGTCCTCTGCAACATTACATTAGCGATCCAAAGCATAAGTTAGAAAAAACTTATTGGGTTCAAGTTGAAAATATTCCAGATGAGCAAGCGTTAGCCGCATTACGGCATGGTGTAACACTCAAAGATGGTGTAACTCGCCCAGCACAAGCACAATTAATGGAACCGCCCGAAGTTTGGCAACGAATGCCACCTATTAGAGAACGTCAGGCCATTCCTACACAGTGGATTGAACTCAAAATCTCGGAAGGTAAAAACCGCCAAGTTCGCCGCATGACAGCGGCCGTTGGCTACCCTACTTTACGTTTAATTCGTTATGCTATCGGCGATTGGACCTTAGATAATCTAGATTCAGGTCAATGGCGTGAAGTCTCCCCCCCTATTATTGACTTGAGCATGATAAAATCTGCCAATGATATGGACCCCAAGAACAACCGTCGCCGCCGTGATCGAACAAAACGACCGATTTCTACTAGTAGAAGAACTGATCGACGGCAAGATGACGCTAAACCAGCCCGCAGGTCATCTAGAGTCAGGAGAAAGCCTGATTGAAGCGGCTATTCGTGAAACTCAAGAAGAAACGGCTTGGCAATTTAAGCCGACAGCTATAGTCGGAATTTATCGCTGGCAACATCCAAAAAATGGCGAAACGTATATGCGATATTGTTTCACCGGTGACGCTATTCAACATGATCCAACACAAGCACTCGATGCCGATATCCATCAGGCAGTCTGGTTAACAAAACAGGAATTTTTAGCACGGCAAGATTCGTTTCGAAGCCCATTGGTATTAGATTGTTTTAATGATTATTTAGCGGGTCATCGCTATCCACTTACTTTATTGAAAAATTAATTATGTCAGAACAAAAAAAAGTCGTCGTCGGTCTCTCTGGGGGAGTTGATTCATCGGTTGCAGCCTTATTGTTACAACAACAAGGTTATGACGTTGAAGGCATGTTTATGAAAAACTGGGTAGATTTTGCTGAAGAAAGCGAATGTACCATTGCAGAAGATCGCGACGATGCTAATTCAGTTGCTGACAAAATCGGTATTCCATTCCATGAAGCAAACTTTGCCATGGAATATTGGGATTATGTTTTCAAGAACTTTCTTGATGAATACCGTGCAGGCCGTACACCTAACCCTGATATTTTATGTAACCGTGAAATCAAATTTAAAGCCTTTTTAGATCATGCTTTAACATTAGGCGGCTACATGATTGCCACAGGCCATTACGCCAGAGTTGAAGAGCGTAATGATGGCTTTCATCTACTAAAAGGTCATGATGACAATAAAGACCAAAGTTACTTTTTATATACACTAGGTCAAGAGCAACTTTCACGCACCCTCTTCCCCTTAGGTGAATTGCCCAAGCCTGAAGTTCGCCGTATCGCTGAACAAGCTGACTTTATTACCCACGATAAAAAAGACAGTACAGGTATTTGTTTTATCGGTGAGCGTCGTTTCCGAGAATTCTTAGGTCGTTATATTCCTGCTCAACCGGGCGAGATGCAAACACCTGATGGCGAAGTAATTGGAACACATACTGGTTTGATGTATTACACCTTAGGCCAACGCCAAGGTTTAGGTATCGGTGGTCGTAAAGATAGTAATGGCGAACCGTGGTTTGTTGCTGGCAAAGACATGGAAAATAAGATTCTATATGTCGTACAAGGTGATCATCCATGGTTGCATAGCCAATCATTAAAAGCTGAACAATTATCATGGGTTGCGGGACATCCGCCGGCTTTCCCTTGCAAAGCAACCGCTAAAACACGTTATCGCCAACCCGATCAAAACTGTGTCATTACACAAGATGATGACGGTAAAATTCATGTTGAATTTGAAGAAAACCAACGTGCAGTGACACCAGGACAATCCGTGGTATTTTATCTTGATGATGATTGCCTAGGTGGCGGTATTATTACCAGCACGGATGCACCTGGTATTCATCCATGAGTGAAGTAAAAATAGCTTCATCACGTGAACGAGATCGTGTTATTGCTCTTACAGCATTATTACAAGCTGTCACGTTAGTCCAACAAATCGCTGAAACAGGGCAAGTTGATCAACCTCAATTTGAAACCTTATTAAAGAGTCTCACCGCTACGGATGTCGCATCAACCGAGGCTGTTTATGGTGATCTCAGCCAGTTGAAAGTAGGCTTTTCACAACTTAACAAGCAACTATCAAAAAGCAAAGATAAAAAAGACATCATATTATTACGCTATGTCATCAGCCTGTTACATTTAGAACGAAAGCTGGCAAAACGACCAGCTATGTTTGATTTAATTAGTCGAGAAATAGATCAAATACCTCAACAAATTGAGTATTTCGGTGCGATTAACAGCCCACAAGTCATCGCTCGATTTGCCGACATTTATCACCGTACTATCAGTGAGTTATCACCACGTGTACAGGTACATGGTGAGTCAACATTTCTACAACAGCCTGATAACGTCAATCGTATTCGCGCTTTATTACTAGCCGGTATCCGTGCTGCTATTTTGTGGCAACAAAAAGGCGGGCGACGTTGGCATTTTGTTTTTCAATCTAACAAAATGTTGACAATTTCAACTACCATTTTCAAAACGCTATAAGCCATCATTCATTTAGTTTGTGCTACATTGCCTTGTATTGATTATTTCTGCACATTTAGATTAAACCATTTTTTGTAAGCGTTGCCTCTTTATGTAAATGATAACAAGGCGATGTGGCAATTAACTCGGCGCTATAAAAAAGTAAGTTAATTACACGTCAATAAAATACAAAATGTTACTGTCATTGATGACCGCCGAGCACCATATTGGAGATGTAAATGAATCAATCTAAAAAAGTTAGCCTAACCATGAAGGTAGTACTCGGGATGATACTCGGCATTACTGTCGGGTTAGCGATTAACCTTTCAGGATTGAATGTTAGTGGAAGTTTTACCAATATCTATATTGTCGACGGTGCATTTCATGTCATTGGTAAAATGTTTATTAATGCATTAAAAATGCTTGTTGTCCCTCTCGTCTTCTTTTCTTTAATTTGTGGTGTATGTGGTATTGGCAATGTTAAAACCTTAGGGCGTGTTGGTTCAAAATCATTTGTCCTTTATATGCTAACAACCGCTATTGCCATAGCACTAGCCATCACACTGGCCACCACTATTGGAATTGGTGAAGGTCTAACCTTAGAGTCTAGCAGCCAGTTTTCAGTTAACGTAGCACCACCGTTAACCGATGTTTTTATTAATATAATTCCAACAAATCCAGTCAAAGCAATGGCGAATGGTGATATGTTGCCATTGATTTTCTACTCAATTCTCGCCGGTATCAGTATATTAATGGTCGGTAAAAAAGCCACTGGACTTATCGAGTCTGCTGAAGTGGCTAATGAAGTAATGATGAAAATGGTGACGATCGTCATGTCAGTTGCACCTTATGCTGTATTTGCCTTGATTGCTCAAGCTATAGCCGAACTTGGTTTAGACTTACTGAGTCAGCTTGCAGGATATGTTTTTGTTCTTTTTAGCGCCTTGATGTTGCACTTATTCTTCACTTTAATGATAGTTCTAAAAGTATTTTCAGGTCTGAGCCCGACTATTTTCCTCAAAAAAATTCGAGATGCACAAGTATTTGCCTTCAGTACAGCAAGCTCAAATGCCACAATTCCAGTAACATTGCGAACAGTCATCGAACGTATGGGGGTGAATAATTCCATAGCCTCTTTCACCGTTCCTTTTGGTGCAACGATTAATATGGATGGTACTGCTATCATGCAAGGTGTTGCCACCGTATTTATTGCTAATATCTACGGTGTGGACATTGGTATTACTGGGTATTTAACCGTAATTGTAATGTCTGTTTTGGCTTCAATCGGCACAGCAGGTGTGCCAGGTGTGGGCTTAATTATGCTATCAATGGTCTTTACACAGGTCGGCTTACCTATCGAAGGTATTGGCTTAATCTTGGGCGTTGATCGTCTAATGGATATGATTAGAACGGCTGTTAACGTTTCTGGTGATGCCGTTGTTTCAACTATCGTTGCTAAAAGTGAAGGCAAACTAGATATAACGATATACGACAATCCTAATGCCGGTTCGAACAATGACGACGATGGTATGCATATCAATAAAGCAGTTGAGTTAGAACTTGCGGCCTCACTTAAAAAGACTCAAGAACAACCATAAATATTACAAAAAAGAGCTTAATTATCCGAACAAAGTTGAGGCTATCCTCCAAATTGGATCATAAAGGTTTCTTTTGCATCTTCTTGAATTTCATTGTAATCCATATCACTCAGACCAAGATGACCCAATACTGAGTCCTTCACAATATCCCAGCCCGTTTCATCTTTCCTTAGCTGATACTGACTTAATATATTCCCGGCAATTTTAGCCAGTACATATAAATCTTTCTGCTCATCACTGGTATCATTTGCTTGTAGAAAATCAGGTTCGTGGTGACGTAATATTAACTCGCTTAGACCCTGTGGCAAGTTCCACGACCGAGCGACAAAATAGCCGACAATGGCATGATTCGTCTGATAATGGCTATCTTCTACTTCAGTAAATACCATTTCACTTTGATTGTTAGCATCACTTAGCACACTTTTATAATCCGGATACTTCATCGCCATTAATGGAATGCCACAATCTCTAAATAGGCCAAAAGCATAGGCATCTTCAATAGCACACTTAATTTTTGAACCTAATGTGCCCATAATCAACTTCATTGCGCTCGCTGTTTCCATCGCCAAATCCCAGTATTTTTCGTGAGATATCGATGACTTTTTATCAAAGCCTTTCCTTAATTCAAAGTATGTGACTAAATTACTAATATTGCGGCTACCCAACAAAGTGACACCTTGTTTAATATCCGTAATCGTTTTTCTTAAGCCATATAAAGGTGAGTTAACTGTTTTCAATACAGCAGCAGACAAAGCAACATCTTTAGCTATAATCATTGCCATGACATTTGGTGAGGGGTCAGGCTTGGACTGTTCTTCTTGTAATTCTATGAGAATTGCAGGTTTTACAGGTATTTGAAAACTATTCATTAGTTTCTCAGCGGTGCTGTTATCAATATTAAGCATGATGCTAATATCCTCCATAATTTACGGCAATTATAATCTAAATTAGCGGTTTTATTCATGGCTAATTAGTAAATCATGATTTAGGTTAGTTACAACCTAATCATTACCGTTAACTTTTGAGAATTTAAACAAATACGCCATAGACTTTATCGCCAATTGAGCAAACACAAAAGCATCAAAATCACTATAAATTTAAAAGTCCTTTGCTATAGTTTCTAGATATTAGACTATGTTTATAGGGGAATTTTACATAGCTAAACCAAATCTAAAGCCAGCTAGGATGGAGTTACCAGTTTCATAATAGGGTCTTTTTGTTTCTTCCAATAAAAAAGGCTGCTCTTAACAAAAAGAACAGCCTTAATCATTATCGCTTGTTTTGCTGAACTATTTTAGCTCAGCGCCTATTTAACTAGGCTTTTTCTACGCGACGATACTTGTCCATCTCATTAAAATTCAGGTAACGATAAATCTCATCAGACATCGGTTCAATATCCGCTACTTTTTCCAAATATTCAGCAACGGTTGGTAATCGGCCTAAACTAGATACTACCGCTGCTAACTCAGCAGATGATAGATATACATTAGCCCCGTTACCCAAACGATTAGGGAAGTTTCGAGTTGATGTTGATACGACAGTTGAGTTATCAGCAACACGAGCTTGATTACCCATGCATAGTGAGCAACCAGGCGTTTCAGTACGTGCGCCAACTCGACCGAAGATGCTGTAAAAACCTTCTTCTGTCAGTTGATGTTGATCCATTCGTGTTGGTGGCGCAATCCACAGTTTAGTCGGCAAACTAGTTAGTTTTTCCAACACTTTACCTGCTGCACGGTAATGACCAATATTAGTCATGCATGAACCGATAAACACCTCATCAATTTTTACACCTGAGATTTCTGATAAAGGTTTAATATCATCAGGATCATTCGGGCAAGCCAATAAAGGCTCTTTAATATCATTCAGATCTATTTCAATCACTTCGGCGTATTCAGCATCAGCATCGCGTTCCATTAGCTGAGGATCAGCTAACCATGCTTGCATCGCATCAATCCGACGTTGAATCGTGCGTGCATCTTGATAACCTTCTGCGATCATCCATTTTAATAATGAAATATTTGAATTTAAGTATTCAATAATCGGTTCTTTATTCAAATGAACAGTACAACCATTAGCAGAACGTTCCGCCGAAGCATCAGACAGTTCAAATGCTTGTTCAACTTTTAAGTTAGGCAAACCTTCGATTTCTAATACTCGACCGTTAAAGATATTTTTCTTACCTTTTTTCTCAATCGTTAACAGTCCCTTTTGAATCGCCACATACGGAATCGCATTCACCAAGTCACGCAAGGTAACACCTGGCTGCATTTCACCTTTGAATCGAACTAACACTGACTCAGGCATATCAACTGGCATAACGCCTAATGCGGCACCAAACGCCACCAAGCCAGAGCCAGCAGGGAAACTAATACCAATTGGGAAACGGGTATGTGAATCACCACCCGTACCAACTGTATCCGGTAACACCATACGATTTAACCATGAATGGATAATGCCATCGCCTGGACGTAATGACACACCAGCACGCGTGCTGATGAAATCTGGTAATTCATGTTGTAACTTAATGTCTACTGGTTTTGGATATGCAGCGGTATGACAGAAAGATTGCATGACTAAATCAGCAGAGAAACCTAGGCAAGCTAGTTCTTTTAATTCATCACGAGTCATTGCACCAGTAGTATCTTGTGAACCTACGGTGGTTACTCTTGGTTCACAATAAGTACCTGGGCGCACACCTACTACGCCACATGCTTTACCGACCATTTTCTGAGCTAAAGTGAAGCCTTTACCAGTATCAGTTGGCGCAATAGGACGTACAAATATTTCTGACGCCGGCAAGCCTAATGTTTCGCGAGCTCGGTCCGTTAATCCACGACCGATAATTAAAGGAATACGGCCGCCGGCACGTACTTCATCTGCTAGTGTTGTTGGGCGTAGGGTAAATGTTGAAACAATATCGCCTGCTTCATTTAATATTTTACCTTCATACGGCAAGATAGTGATGACATCACCAGAGTTCAAATTTTGCACATCACATTCAATGGGTAATGCACCTGAATCTTCAGCAGTATTAAAGAAGATAGGCGCAATATTATTACCGAGAATGATTCCGCCCTGACGCTTGTTAGGAACAAAAGGAATATCATGTCCCATATGCCATAACACTGAATTAATTGCCGACTTACGTGATGATCCCGTACCCACAACGTCGCCGACATAAGCGATTGGATGACCTTTCTCTTTCAAGGCAGTAATATCATCTAATGGCGCACCCATTGTATTTATCAACATTGCTTTAGCATGCAGTGGAATATCTGGACGACTCCACGCATCTGTTGCTGGTGATAAATCATCAGTATTGGTTTCGCCAGCTACTTTAAATACAGTCAAAGTAATACGGTCAGCTAATGCTGGACGCGATGTAAACCACTCTGCATCGGCCCAAGCTTGCACAACGCGTTTGGCATAATCATTGGTCGCAGATTTTTCAATTACATCATGATAAGCATCGTAGACTAATAAGGTGTGCGATAAGGCTTTCTCGGCGGTTGCGGCAGTATCGGCCCTATCTAATAAATCGATTAAAGGTTGAATATTGTAACCGCCCATCATAGTGCCTAATAACTCAGTCGCCCTAACCGGAGTAATAAATGCGCATGAAAAGTCGCCTTTTGCCACATCGGCTAAAAATCCTGCTTTCACATACGCAGCCTGATCAACGCCTGGCGGTACACGATGAATTAATAACTCTAGACATTGTTCACTGTTATCAAGTGTAGGTAATTTGAGTAACTCTACTAATGCTGATACCTGCTCAGCGTTTAATGCTAAAGGGGGAAGACCTTCTAGGGCACGCTCTTCAACGTGTTTTTGATATTCAATCAGCACGTGGTTCACTCCAGTATTGAAACAGTAAAAAATCCTATTTTAACATGCTCTCCGAAGGAAACTGGAGATCTGATATAATTTCATTTATTTATTATGCAATTTACCGGAATTTTCATGGAACTAGACCTTACTTCACTTACCTCGATTTCACCTGTTGATGGCCGCTATGCTGACAAAACTAAAGCCTTACGACCTTATTTTAGTGAATATGGTTTATTACATGCACGGGTTGAAGTCGAAGCACGTTGGTTACATTTATTAGGCGCAAATGCCGCAATTGCAGAAGTACCAAAATTAAGTGCTGAAGCTGAAGCATTTTTAAACGACATGGTCGCCAATTTTTCTGTTGACGATGCCGCAGAAATTAAAAACATCGAACGCGAAACAAATCATGATGTAAAAGCGGTTGAATACTTCATTAAACGTAAATTCAAAGCCAATGCTGAACTAGATAAAGTCAGTGAGTTTGTGCATTTTGCGTGTACCTCTGAAGATATCAACAATACTTCTTACGGCATCATGCTTAAAAAAGCACGCGAAGATGTTATTTTGCCGGAAATGGACACGTTAATTGCTTCTATTCGTAAATTAGCAATAGAACATGCCGAAACACCAATGATGTCACGTACCCATGGTCAACCCGCTTCACCTACTACATTAGGTAAAGAAATGGCGAACGTAGTCCATCGCTTAGAGTTACAACGTACTCATGTTGCAGCGGTCTTGTTATACGGAAAGATGAACGGTGCCGTTGGTAATTATAATGCTCACCTTGCAGCCTACCCTGATGTCGATTGGCCTTTAATGGCTAACGCCTTTGTCACCGGACTCGGTTTACGCTGGAATAAATACACCACACAAATCGAACCTCATGATTACATGGCTGAGTTGTTCCAAGCGATGATTCGTTTTAATACTGTGTTAATCGATTTTTGCCGGGATATTTGGAGTTATATTTCAATTGGTCACTTCAAACAAAAAACGGTGAAAGGTGAAATTGGCTCTTCAACTATGCCGCATAAAGTCAACCCAATCGATTTTGAAAATGCCGAAGGTAATTTAGGCTTAGCTAACGCCATGTTTGACCATTTGGCACTTAAACTGCCTATTTCTCGCTGGCAACGTGACTTAACGGATTCGACCGTATTACGAAATGTCGGTGTTGGTTTTTCATATTCAATATTGGCATACAGCTCTGCATTAAAAGGTATTAGCAAACTTGATCCTAATCCTGAATCAATGGCGCGTGACCTAGATGCTAACTGGGAAGTATTGGCCGAACCTATTCAAACGGTAATGCGTCGTTACGGCATTGAAAACCCATATGAAAAACTAAAAGATTTAACTCGTGGTCAGCGTGTAAACGAACAAATCATGCTGGACTTCATCAATAATTTAGAATTACCCGAAGAAGCTAAAGCACAATTACGCTTACTGACCCCTGCTAACTATATTGGTAATGCGGCTGAGCAAGCGCGCAACTGCTAACAATGACTGATTCTTCACTCGACCTTCAAGATGACACCGCGCTTATCCGCTTTGAAGGTCGGGATGAAGCTATCCCCTTAGTATTATCTTTGGCACAACGAGCAAAACGGCAGATTTGTATTATCGGTCCGAATATAGACGCCACATTATTTGATACGCCTGAGTTTGTAGAATGTCTAAAAAAACTCGCGCTTAGCAGTCCCAAAGCCGAAGTTAAGATTCTCTCTCAAAAAACTAAAATCAATGTACAACGTGGACATCGTATAATTCCATTAGCTCAACACTTAACGAGTTCAATTCATATACGTAAACCGGATAATAATCATTCTGACATCCAGAATATTTTAGTATTGATTGATGATTTTGCTTATTTAAAATGTCCTAGAGCAAGCTATTATGATGGTACGGCCTGCTTTTATGATCGGCTTGAAGTCCAAACACTACAATCACAATTTGATAATATATGGGCTCACGGAACAGCTGAAATGTCGATCAGGCGACTAAATTTATGAGAATTTTAGTATTTGTCGTTCTCAGTTTAGTTCATTCCTTGTTATTAGCCGATAATAAAATTGAAACGATTCAATTAAATCACCGGATAGCCGCTGAGGTATTAACTGAAATCCAACCTTTTCTACCTGATGGAACAACTGCTCGTGCAGCAAATGATTTCATTATTTTACAGGCTAGTCCTCAGGTTGTTGCTGAAATTAGACAACTTATCAACCGCTTAGATACACCAGCCCAAAGTATAATAATAAGTGTGTTGAAATCAGATGAAGTTTTATCTGACTATCAGCGCTCTCAAATTGATACAGATATTGTAATTAATGAACAAAAAGTAGATGCAGCGGTCTCAATTAAACATTGGTCAACAAGCAAGAGTAGAAATAGAGATCAACACTATCAAGTTAGAGGCGTAGCCGACAGGCCAATAATGATTTCTACCGGTCAAGCATTACCACAAAAAGAACAATACTTATTGTTAAATACTCATGGTGATCTTGCTGTACAAACGAATACTCGTTATATAGATATAAATAACGGTTTTCAAGCGGTAGCTCACATTCACCCTAACCATCAAGTCAGTGTCGAAATTTATCCTCAATTTGCTTCATTTTCTAAACGTAATGGTGTTATTAGCCAAAGTCAGATGTTTACTAGTATCTCTGGAGAGGTAGGCACATGGCTTGAAATTGGACAAGTTATTAATGATAAGAATTTGGTCCAAACTGATGCTAATCATTACCAAACTAATCAATCAGAACAACAATTTATCTACATAAAAGTAGATGAAATTATTTCACAATAAATCTAACTAAGAGACCCTATGGATATTAAACAAGCGATCGTAGAACGTCGTTCAGTAAAACATTTTGATAGTACGCATGAAATGACTGAGGCAGAAATTCAAGAATTAATGCAGCATGCAATCTTGTCGCCTACAGCATTTAATATTCAACACTGGCGGTTTATTAATGTTCAAGATAAAGATAAACGTATGCAAGTCCAAGAGGCAAGCTATGGACAAGTACAAGTCAGCGAAGCATCATTATTACTAGTGATATGTGCAGATTTGAATGCATGGGAAAAACAACCTGAACGTTACTTTAAAGATGCTCCGGCTGAAGTGCGAGGCATACTATTACCAGCGATTGAGAATTACTACACGAATCACCATCAAGCGCAGCGTGACGAATGTTTTCGTTCAACTAGCATTGCAGCAATGAATATCATGTTGATGGCAAAGGGTATGGGCTATGACAGTTGCCCGATGGATGGTTTTGATTTCGACAAAGTAGCTAAAATAATCAACCTACCACACGATCACATCGTCACAATGATGATTACTATTGGTAAAAAGAAACTTGATGCAAAACCTCGCTCAGGTCAGTTAC
The DNA here is from genome assembly GCA_963975785.1 of uncultured Methylophaga sp. GTDB lineage: Bacteria > Pseudomonadota > Gammaproteobacteria > Nitrosococcales > Methylophagaceae. The sequence goes on along the minus strand of CAXBIM010000015.1, from coordinate 24,197 downwards.
CATTAAACGAGGTTTTTTATACCGATAGCTTTTAAGAGATTTTAAATTACGGGGGGCGGTGCTTCTGATACAGCATTTCGCCCCTTACGCTTAGACATATACAAAGCACGATCAGCACGTTGTAAGAAGCTTTCAGGACCTTCAGAAGGAAAGTAGCGTGCTACACCGAATGACATCGTAATTACACCTAATGATTCTCGAGTATCTTTACGTTGAATCCGTTTTGATGAGATGTCAGTACGTATATTATCAGCTAGTTTCTTCACATTCTCTAGGCTAGTGTTTAGCAATACAATAGCAAACTCTTCACCGCCATAACGAGCGACAAGATCTCGCCCTTTCACTGAAGATTTCAAACTAGTAGCGACTACTTTTAGCACTTGATCACCCACTAAATGACCGTGTTTATCATTAATATTTTTGAATAAATCAAGATCGCAAAATATCATACATAATTCTAAACCGCTGGCATCCGCATCTCGTGTTGCCTTTTCAAGTAATTCATCAAAGGCTTTACGATTAGCAAGGTTAGTCAGCATATCCGTTTTTGCTTCACGTTTTGCATCTTCAAGGTCTTTTTTCAAGTCTTGAATTTCGGCAGTCGTAGTATTTAAGCGTTCCGTCAGTGAACTATTATTTGACATAGATAAACGTGTTTCTGCCAGCACATTCTCGATGATAGTATGTATCTCATTATGAGACATATCTGGCTGTAACTTATCCATTATTTTCAGCAAATTTTCCGTCGTTTTTGACGAAGCAGCAGTTCCTGTCGAAACAAAACTTAATAACTCACTCAAAACCCGTTGCAAATCCTGACGCATTTCGAGCAAGTTAGCTTGATCTTTCTCACGGTCAAAGAAACGTTCGTACAAATCACGGCTTTGTTTATCTGTCAGGCGTTCATTGCGATCAATTTGTGCATCAATAGCATCAATGAGTGCAGCATTACCACCCGATACATATTCATACCATACGGCATAATTAGCGGGAGTCATTGCCACACCATTTTTATTCATCAATGGCACAGCCAAACGCATACATTCAGCCGCTTTCTCCTGGTATTCGTTATAGTCCATTTATGACTCCATTCCCTGATTTCTTATTTTAGTTTCTTTTTTCCTGCAATTTTCAATCTTAATGCATTTAACTTGATGAAACCTTCCGCATCCTTTTGATTATAAGCACCAGCATCGTCTTCAAAAGTAGCGATGGATTCGTCAAACAAGCTGTCAGTTTCTGATGCACGACCAACGACGATCACATTACCCTTATAAAGTTTAATTCTAACCTTTCCGTTCACATTATTCTGTGACTTATCTATCATTGTTTGTAACATTTCACGTTCTGGAGACCACCAGTAGCCGTTATATATTAAACTAGCATAACGAGGCATCAATTCATCTTTAAGGTGTGCAACTTCACGATCAACGGTAATTGATTCTATAGCGCGGTGAGCAGGTATCATAATCGTACCCGCTGGCGTTTCATAACAACCACGTGCTTTCATGCCAACATAACGGTTTTCGACCATATCTAAGCGACCAATGCCATTGGCACCACCCACTTTATTTAAATACTGCATCACTTCGGCAGGTGTCATAGCTTTGTCATCTATAGCTACGATATCACCTTTTTCATATGTTAATTCAAGATAAGTAGCTTCATCGGGTGCGTTCTCTGGAGATACAGTCCAACGCCACATTGTATCTTCTGGCTCATTCCATGGATCTTCAAGCATATCGCCTTCATAAGAGATATGAAGTAAGTTTGCATCCATAGAATACGGTGACTTTTTACCACGTTTCATTTCGACTGGAATACCGTGTTTTTCAGCATAGTCGAGTAGACTCTGACGAGAGTTTAAGTCCCATTCACGCCAAGGAGCGATCACCTTAATATCCGGACTTAATGCATAAGCGCCTAACTCAAAGCGGACTTGGTCATTACCTTTACCTGTTGCGCCATGTGAGATGGCTTCAGCGCCTGTTTCAGCGGCAATTTCTACTAAGCGTTTTGCAATAAGTGGACGTGCAATAGAAGTACCTAATAAATATTCACCTTCATAGATAGTGTTGGCACGAAACATCGGGAACACATAATCACGAGCAAATTCTTCACGAAGGTCTTCGATATAAATATCTTTAATGCCCATTGCTTTGGCTTTAGCACGCGCTGGCTCGACTTCCTCGCCTTGACCAATATCTGCAGTAAAGGTGACTACTTCACAATCATAAACATCTTGTAGCCATTTTAAAATAATGGAGGTATCAAGACCGCCAGAATAGGCAAGTACGACTTTATTGATCTTAGACATGTGTGCTGTTCCCGTAAAAAATTCTGTGTTTATAATATAGTGTGTATTGTATCAAAAGCCATAGGTTGCTATAACTTCTTTAACGGCATGTCTGCCATTTGCTTTACAGCTAATACGCCGTGGTGCATCTAAATATTTTAATTTAAAACCTAGTTTCTTATATAACTCAATTACACGTTCTGTTGCTTGATTAGATAATACCACTGGGCCTTTATGTTCTACTAGCCATTCGGCTAGTCGGACTTGATCATCCCAATTAAAGCCCTTTTGTGCATACTGATGAAAAGGGACATCATAGGGTGGATCGGCATAAATAAAGTCATTGTCAGCAATAGCTAACTCAGAAAAATCTTTATTGGTAAATTCCCAAGCTGATAATGCTGACTGATATTTCAAAAAATCAGTCTGATAATTTATCTTTTTATAACGACCAAATGGCACATTATAACCACCTGATTTATTAAAACGACAAAGTCCGTTATAACCCGTCCTATTGAGATAATAAAATAGTTGAGCCAATGTATCATCAGCACCCGTTAATTGATTTAGCTCATTAAACTCAGTTCGACGAAGATAATAAGCCTTTTCATCATTTTCAAGAGAAATGTCTAAAGTTAAACCTTTTTGGATTTGCTGATAGAAATTAACTAAGGCTGAATTAACGTCGTTGAGTAACGCCGTTTGTGGTTGTAGGCCTAATGCAACTGATAAACCGCCACAAAAAGGCTCAACTAACCTACAGCTTGAATGTTTAGTCCATAGCTTTTCTAACGTTGGAATAAGCCAACGCTTGCCCCCCGCCCATTTGAGCGGGGGCCGTAACGGCGTTAACTCTTGTTCCATCTAACGTGACGATCCTATTTAGAATGTAATGTTTTGCGTGGTGGCAATAAATCAGTAATGCTACCTTCAGCCATTTCAGCGGCAAAACATAAGGTTTCAGATAATGTTGGATGTGGATGAATCGTCATACCAATATCTTCAGCGTCTGCGCCCATTTCAAGTGCTAAAACAGCTTCAGCAATTAACTCACCCGCATTAGGTCCGACGATACCTGCACCAATAATTCGGCCCGTTTCTTTTTCGAATAAGGCTTTAGTTAAACCTTCATCGCGTCCTAAACTCAAGCTACGCCCACTTGCCGCCCAAGGGAAGGCGCCTTTAACATAGTCAATCTTTTGTGCTTTTGCTTCAATCTCAGTTAAACCCATCCATGCAACTTCTGGATCGGTATAAGCAACAGATGGAATAGTCATCGGATCAAAGGCTGATTTGATGCCGGAAATAACTTCAGCTGCAACCTTAGCTTCATGCGTCGCTTTATGAGCTAACATAGGTTGGCCAACAATATCACCTATCGCATAAATATGAGGCACATTGGTTCTCATTTGAGCATCAACATTGATAAAACCGTAGTCATTAACATTTACACCAGCAAGTTCAGCATTAAGAAGCTTACCATTTGGTGTACGGCCAACCGCGACTAAAATCTTATCGAACACAGCTGTTTCAGGCGCATCTTTACCTTCAAATGTGACTTTAAGGCCTTTTTTCTGTGGTTCAATTTTAGCCACTTTGGTATTAAGATAAATAGCCTCGTATTTAGCTTGTACCTTTTTCAGTAGTGGTTTGACGATATCTTTATCGGCACCTGGAATTAAACCATCTTGCATTTCTACTACAGTGATTTTTGAACCTAAGGCATCGTAAACCGTCGCCATTTCTAAACCAATAATGCCGCCACCAATTACTAATAAGTTTTCAGGCACATCAGCTAAGTCTAAAGCATCCGTAGAATCCATCATCCGAGCATCATCATTTGGAAATACAGGTACTTTACTGACGCGTGAACCAGCAGCAATAATACAGTTATCAAATGAAATAGTTTTTTCACCATCCGCTGTAGTAACTTGCATAGTGTGAGTGCCTGCAAAGCGAGCTTCACCTTGAATGATAGTCACTTTACGTTGTTTAGCAAGCGCTTTTAAACCGCCCGTTAACTTATCAACGATGCTCGTTTTCCAGCTTTCTATTTTACGAATATCAACTTCTGGTTCCGAAAACTTAACACCATGATCAGCCATATCAGCAGCTTCATTGATGATTTGTGCTGTATGTAATAATGCTTTTGACGGAATACAACCAACATTTAAGCAAACACCACCAATTTTGGCATGACGTTCAATCATTACAACTTGCTTGCCTAAGTCAGCAGCTCGGAATGCTGCCGTATAACCACCAGGGCCAGAACCTAGAACAAGTATTTCTGCATGTATATCAGCATCACCTTTTACTGTGGTAACAGCCGACGCTGCAGCAGGGGCAATGGGCTCCGGCTTGTTTTCATCTGCTTTATCAGCAACTGGTGTCGCTTGCCTTTTATCGCCTGTCGATGCAGCTGCTACAGTTTCTAACGTTAAAATCACACTGCCTTCTTTAACTTTTTCACCGACCGCAACATTCACACTCACTACTTTTCCAGCAACACTACTTGGAATTTCCATTGCCGCTTTGTCAGACTCTAAAGTGATTACATCTTGGTTAGCTGTTACTTCGTCACCGACACTAACTAAAACTTCAATAATTTCTACTGCATCAAAATCACCAATATCTGGTACTTTAATCTCAACTACGCTCATAACAAGACCTTTCTGATATCAGATAACATGTGATTAAGTGCAGTTGTAAACCTTGCGCCCATTGCGCCATCAACCACACGGTGATCATAAGATACCGATAAAGGCAAAATGAGCCTAGGTTCGAATTCTTTTCCATTCCAAACTGGCTGCATTTTATGACGGCCAACACCTAAGATAGCAACTTCTGGGGCATTAACGATTGGGGTAAAGAAACTACCACCAATGCCACCTAAACTCGAAATCGAGAACGTGCCACCTTGCAGGTCTTTAGCGGTTAAAGCACCATCTCGTGCTCGTGCACTAATTTCGCCTAACTCACCCGCGATTTCCAAGAAGCCTTTTTTATCAACATCTTTAATTACAGGAACCATCAAACCATTAGGTGTATCTACCGCCACACCAATGTTGTAATACTTTTTAATAATTAAGCTTTCTTTATCTTCACTGAGTGATGAATTCAACTCAGGGAACATTTTTAAACTTGCAACGACGGCTTTCATGATAAATACAAGCGGTGTAAGGTTCACACCTTGTTTAGCAGCCATATCTTTATTTGCTTTTCTAAACTCTTCCAGCTCGGTGATATCAGCATCATCAAACTGCGTAACATGAGGAATGTTTAACCAACATGCGTGTAAATGCTTGCCCGATATTTTTTTGATTCGAGGTAATTCTTTAGTTTCTACTTCACCAAACTTCTCGAAATTAATAACGGGTACAGGAGGAATTCCAGATCCTGTATTCGCACTTATAGCTGGTGCATTCACTTTTTGTTTAACAAAGTTTTGTACATCTTCTTTGGTGATTCGACCTTTCTCACCGGTACCATTCACCGAGCTTAAAGTAACACCTAATTCACGAGCGAATTGACGAACTGATGGTGAAGCATGAGCCTGTTTTACAGCTGATTTATTATCAGGAGCAAACGGTATGATTTCGACTAGTTCAGGTTCTGCGGCAACTTCAACTGCCGGAGCTGGAGTAGCTTTCGCTACTTCTTTAACTTCAACTGCAGGTGCTGCTGGCTGACTACTATCACTCGCTTCTAGCAACGCGATAACAGAGCCTTGTTTAACTTTTTCGCCAACGGCTACTTTAACTTCTTTGATCACACCAGCAAACGATGACGGGATCTCCATCGCAGCCTTATCTGATTCTAGAGTAATAATATCTTGGTTTTTAGCAACTGCATCACCCACAGAAACTAAAACCTCAATAATTTCTACTTCATCAAAGTCACCAATATCAGGTACTTTTAACTCGATTAAATCTGCCATAAATTAAGCCTTTACTGGAGTCAATGCGTCAGCATTGATGTTGTATTTTTTAATAGCGCTGTCAACGATGTCATAACCAATTTGTCCATCATCAGCCAAGGTATTTAATGTAGCGACCACAACATGGAAACGGTCAACTTCAAAGAAACTACGTAATTTCTGACGTGTATCACTACGACCAAAACCATCTGTACCTAAAACAGTATATGGTGCTTTTACCCAAGGACGAATTTGTTCCGCATACAATCGAATATAATCCGTTGAAGCAACAATGACGCCAGCTTGATCATCTAAACATTCCGCCACATAACTACGTTTTTTATCTGCTTGCGGATGAAGACGGTTATATCTATCTACTTCCATTCCGTCACGAGCCAATTCATTGATGCTAGTCGCACTCCATACATTGGCAGATACTTTCCAATCTTTTTCTAATAACTCAGCCGCTGCTTCAACTTCACGCAAAATCGTACCACTACCTAATAATTGCGCTTTTAGTTTATGTTTACCACCGGTTTTAAGTTGATATAGACCTTTGATAATGCCCTCTTCAACACCTACTGGCATATCTGGGTGAGTGTAGTTTTCATTCATTGCCGTCAGGTAATAGAACACACTTTCTTGTTCTTCATACATACGACGGAAACCATCATGAATAATCACAGCCATTTCATAGGCATAAGTAGGATCATAACTAATACAGTTAGGAATCGTACTTGCTAGTACCAAACCATGACCATCTTGGTGCTGCAAACCTTCACCATTTAATGACGTACGGCCTGCTGTTGCACCAATTAGGAAACCTTTTGCTTGAATATCACCCGCTAGCCATGCCAAGTCACCAATACGTTGGAAACCAAACATAGAGTAATAAACATAGAACGGAACCATATTCACGTTATAGTTAGAATAAGCGGTAGAAGCAGATACCCACTCAGCCATTGCTCCGGCTTCGTTGATACCTTCTTGTAAGATCTGGCCTTTAGTATCTTCGCGATACCACATTACTTTGCCTGAATCTTCAGGTTCGTATAACTGGCCTGATGATGAATAAATACCAAATGAACGGAATAAACCTTCCATACCAAAAGTACGTGCTTCGTCCGGCACGATAGGTACGATATTTTTACCAACGCTTTTATCTCGAATTAAGGCGGTTAAAATACGTACAAATGCCATCGTTGTAGATATTTCTCTATCACCTGTTGATTTCAACATGGCACTGAAAATATTTAAATCTGGCGTTTTTAATGCTGGTGCATCGTGATTACGTTTAGGTAAGAAACCACCTAATTCTTCACGGCGCTCCAACAAGTATTTTTTCTCTTCACTATCATCATCTAAGGTGATGTATGGAATAGTGCCAATATCAGCATCTGATACAGGGATATTGAAGCGGTCACGGAACACCTTCATATGTTCTACACCCAAACTCTTTTGTGAGTGTGTAGTGTTCTGCGCTTCACCAGCATGACCCATACCATAGCCTTTAACTGTTTTAGCTAAAATTACAGTTGGTTGTCCTTTATGCTCTGTTGCTTGTTTATAAGCGGCGTAAACTTTACGTGGATCATGACCACCACGACTTAACTGCCAGATATCTTCATCAGTCATATCTGAAACCATTTCTAGCAATTCAGGATACTTACCAAAGAAGTGTTCACGTACAAACGCGCCATCTTTAGATTTGTAGTTTTGGTATTCACCATCGACTACTTCTTCCATGCGTTTTAGCAATAAACCATTTTTATCTTTGGCTAGTAGTTGATCCCACTCTGAACCCCAAATTACTTTCAGGACATTCCAACCTGCACCACGGAAAATAGCTTCAAGTTCTTGAATAATTTTGCCATTACCACGTACTGGGCCATCTAGGCGCTGTAAGTTACAGTTAATAACAAAGGTTAAATTATCTAATTTTTCACGACCAGCTAAGGTAATAGCACCTAAAGATTCAGGCTCATCCATTTCACCATCGCCTAAATAAGCCCATACATTTCTACCCGCTGTTGCTTTAATCTCACGGTGATCCATGTATTTCATAAAGCGAGCTTGGTAAATAGCTAAGATAGGACCTAACCCCATTGATACCGTCGGGAACTGCCAATAATCAGGCATTAACCAAGGATGAGGATAAGAAGACAAGCCCTTCCCATCAACTTCAAAACGGAAATTATCCAGTTGTTCTTCTGTTAAACGACCTTCAAGGAACGAACGAGCGTAAATACCTGGAGAAATATGTCCTTGGAAAAACACCATGTCAGCGCCGTTCCCATGGTCATCACCTTTGAAAAAGTGATTAAAACCTACATCATATAGCGTTGCAGAAGAAGCAAAACTAGCAATATGACCACCTACAGCACCTGGCTTAAGGTTAGCTTTTACCACCATCGCCATCGCGTTCCAGCGAATATACGATCTTATTTTATGTTCAATATCTTGATTGCCAGTAATACGTTGTTGTTGATCAACAGGAATAGTATTCACATAAGCAGTATTGGAACTATATGGGAGGTTAACTCCCGAGCGGCGAGCCATATCAATGAGTTTTTCTAAAATGTGATGTGCTTTCTCATCACCTTCAACCTCAATTATAGATTCTAATGCATCTAACCATTCTTGAGTTTCTTGTGGATCGTTATCAACAAAATCAGTCATAAATACCTTCGCTAGCCTTAACGTCATAAATAGCGACGTATTGTAACAGTTTTTGCTGTATTCCCAACTGGAATTGGCACTCTATGCTGCCAAAAGCTTAATTTTAAAGCTTAAAAAAGCGTCTCCAGATGAATAGTTAAGGTTTTAAGGCGATAGTTTTAGCGTATCGATACACTCGAGGAGTCAACAATATAATCAACAAGCCCATATAAATTAACGGTTCAGTCTTATCTAGCTTCACCAACATATAAAAATGTATCGAACTGGCAATGGCAATCACATACGTTAGCTGGTGTAATTGCTTCCAACGTCGCCCTCCCATGCGTTTAACCATTGCATTATTAGATGTAACTACCAGTGGGATTAAGGCCGTAAAGGTGAAAAATCCGATGGTAATAAAAGGTCGTTTTATAATATCTTTGATAATTTCATTGATATCAAAAAACTGGTCTAAACCTAAATAAAGCAACATATGTAAAACAGCATAAAAGAAGACATACAGCCCTAACAATCGCCGATACTTCACCAAACTATTCCAGCCGGTCACCCAGCGAAGTGGCGTTATTAACAAAGTTAGCCATAAAAATCGTAGAGCCCATAGGCCTGTTTCTCGAGTGACCGCCTCAATTGGATTCGCGCCAAGTTGGTTAGTAAAAACAGCAATGGTTAACCAGATAGCCGGAATTAAACATGCGATAAATAGCAGGGTTTTAATTTTTGACACAATATTTAACTCAGGCAATACATATTAAAAATATTTACGTAAATCCATGCCGGTATACATGTGAGCGACTTCCTCACCATAACCATTAAACATTTCCGTTTTACGCTTAAGAAACTCACCAATTCGACGTTCACGACTTTGGCTCCAGCGAGGATGATCCACATCAGGATTCACATTAGAATAAAAGCCATATTCATTAGGACCAGCTTTCATCCATGCTGACTGAGGTAGGCTTTCTACAAAACGAATGCGAACAATAGATTTAATACTCTTAAAACCATATTTCCACGGCACGACCAACCTAATTGGCGCGCCATTTTGACCTAATAATTCCTGTCCATATAAACCAACCGACAGCAATGTTAATGGGTTCATGGCTTCATCCATTCGCAAGCCTTCCGTATAGGGCCAATCTAGTACATTTCTATTCTGTCCTGGCATTTGTTCAGGATCGAATAGCGTCGTAAATTCGACAAATTTGGCTAGTGAATTAGGTTGAGCACGTTTAATGAGGTCCGCTAAAGGAAATCCCACCCACGGTATAACCATTGACCAGCCTTCCACACACCGCATTCGATAAATACGCTCTTCCAAAGTGAATGGTCTAATTAAGTCGTCATAATCATATTCACCTGGTTTATCGCATTCACCATCAATGGTTACGCGCCAAGGTGTAGATTTATCAGGAAACTCAGTTGCCATTAATGCTGGTGAATCTTTATCAGTACCAAATTCATAAAAATTATTATAGGTAGTCACCGACTCAAAGGGTGTTGGGCTATCTTCCGCTGAGTAGGCACTTTTAATCAAATCTTTATAAGTAGGTTCAGGAGAAGTTGCTGAGTTAGCGAATGAAACAGGCAATAAGCTGGCACTAGCGGCTATTGCTGCACCATTCAGAAACTGCCTACGATTCAAATAAACACTGTGGTCAGTTACCTCATTTGTGGGAACTTCACCTAATCTTTTTTTCTTGATTAACATCACAACTCCTCCTAAATATTTATGCTCTAGCTATTTCGAACAGTTAGCGTATTTCTTAGCGATCCAATAATCAGCACTGACATAGTTGCCTGCTCCAATAAAAAACAAGGCCAGCAACATGATGAAATAAGTTGTTGCAAACTCAATACCGTTATTTAAAATCACAAAACCACCATTTTGAGTAAGCCAGTCATAATTACCGTGTTCTTGTAAAATAGAACGTGCCGCTTCTAACTGTGCACTTGGTTCAGCAATCGCTAACCAACCATTTCCCCAATGAACGGTAACGGCGGCAACAACCATGGTGATCATTAGTGGAATACTAATCCAACGAACAGCTAAACCAAGAATAAGGAAAATAGCGCCGAAATATTCTGCCCCCCAAGCTAAATATCCTAATACTTCAGGGAATGGCAAACCTAGGCCCCAATCTGCATTACCGAACCATTCAATCGTACTATTCAATGAACTTTCACTATCGAAGGGGTTCCACTTATTATTTGCCGCCATCCAAAATACTGGAGCAAGGTATAACCTGATGGCAAGTGGCGCTAAAAAATCTAAAACTTTAGTACTGTCCAACATAGCTTGCAAACCTAACAATAATTTACAATCCGACATGTTTATCTCCTTGAAGACAAGAAAGGGCTCCGCAGAGCCCTTTCCATTTCACATAAACTTAATTGATAGTTTTATCAAACTAAATCTATTTGCCTAATGCGTTGTTATAAGAAGGGTTGTTAGATAAAAATGCTTTATCTACTGCTTTAGCTCCACATTTTGCTTCGCCACATTTACCTTCAGCTTTTTTATCAGCGCCACACTTAGCTTCGCCACACTTACCTTCTTTTGCAGCTTTTTTATCGGCGCCGCATTTTGCTTCGCCGCATTTACCTTCTTTTGTCGCTTTTTTCTCTGCACCACATTTTGCTTCTGCACCTTTTTTCATGTCACCGCCGCAGTTACCTTCTGCAAGCTGCATATAACCGCTAGACAATTCTGCCGATGCAAATGGATTAGCATCGGCACTTGCCATCATAGGTGATAAAGCTAAACCTGCTGACAATGCTGCGCTTGCTGCTAATGCGATCGTTGTTTTTTTATTATTCATCATTTTCTCTCCTGAATTTTTTTAAAATAACGTATTCGCTATTATTTATTAGCGCCACAGCTACCTTCTTCAGATTTCATGTCAGCACCACATTTTGCTTCATCTGCTTTATCTGCTGCTGCTTTTTTGTCAGCACCACATTTAGCTTCACCGCATTTACCTTCTGCTTTTTTACCATCTTCGTGAGCAGCTGCTTTATCAGCACCACATTTAGCTTCACCACATTTACCTTCTGCATCTTTTTTCATGTCACCGCCGCAGTTGCCTTCTGCAACTTGCATATAACCGCTAGATAATTCTGCAGATGCAAATGGGTTAGCATCAGCACTTGCCATCATTGGTGATAAAGCTAAACCCGCAGATAGTGCTGCGCTTGCTGCTAATGCGATCGTTGTTTTTTTAGTAGTAATAGACATAATAAATTCCTATAGTGTTGTAAAATATTGTGAAACAATGAAACCCAACCGGTCAATCATGACCAAGCTTGCTAACATAGACTGGTATTAAACTATTTTGTTACAAACTTAATGAAAATAAATTCAAATCACATGGATGAGAAGGCTTTGATCACCGATCTTATTAATGGTAATGAGAAAGCTTTTGAATTAATTGTTTCAAACTATCAGAACCTGATGCTCTCGGTTGCACGCGCTATTGTGGGTGAAGCCTTTGCTGATGAAGTCGTTCAAGATGCATGGATTTCAGCCATCAAGGCCTTACCAAAATTCGAAGGTCGCTCATCACTCAAAACATGGTTACTTCATATTGTTAGTAATGGTGCAAAGAGTCGAGTTCGTAGAGAAAACCGGATGATTTCCCTTGATGATGGTTGGCAATCTGTTTCTTCTGACAAGTTTGATAGCTCTGGTCACCGATTAGATGATGTCCAGGTTTGGGAAGAAGCAACACCCGAAGCCCTATTGGCCAATGACCAATTGCAAGCAGCCATAGAAAACACCTTCCAAACCCTCCCTCCCTTACAACGTGCTGCACTCACGATGTACGACATGGAAGGTTTTAAAATGGAAGAAGTCTGTAACATTCTTGACATCTCTGCGTCTAATGCTCGAGTGTTACTGCATAGGGCTCGCACAGGCTTGCACCAATGTATCGATAAATTTCAGGATAAATAAGTACGATGATTCAATGTAAAGACTTAACAGAAGAAGCCAGCGACTACTTAGATGGTGATTTACCACTACGTAAACGCATGGGGCTGTTTGTCCATCTTCTTATTTGTGGTTGCTGCCGTAACTACTTACAACAAATCCGAAATACAATTCGGACTGTTAAAGTATTGCAGCCAAAAGAAAAAGAAACCGTCGATACGCTAGCTTTAGCCAAAAAATTACATGCACTTAGCCGTAAACAAGACTAAACCTTGGGACCGGATTGATATTTATCTTTCCATTCAGCGTAAGGCATGCCGTAAACATGTTCACGGGCTTGGTCATAATCTATTGCTAGACCTTTCTCTTCTGCTGCCGCCATATACCACTTAGATAAACAATTACGACAAAAACCAGCAAGATCCATCAAGTCAATATTTTGTACATCTGTTCGTTCTTGTAAATGAGCAGTCAAGCGACGAAATGCAGCTGCTTCAAGCTCTAATTGTGTTTGTGTATCCATTATTTAAGTTCCTCATATAAAAAACACCGCACTTCATGAGTAGCGGATAGATCTGTTCGTTCAGGGTACGTAAGTAAACATTTAGGCATCACATCAGGACAACGTTGATGAAAATGGCAGCCCTGTGGTGGATTTGCTGGCGATGGAAGTTCACCTTCTAAACGCACTACTTTTTTATCAATATCAAGTTCCGGTACCGCGGCTAATAATGCCCGAGTATAAGGATGCTTCGGTGATTTTAATACCTCATCGCGATCACCCTGCTCAACAATTCGGCCCAAATACATCACCGCAACACGGTGAGCTAAATAGTTAACGACCGAAATATTATGGGTAATGAATAGGTAGGACAAGCCAAATTCATGCTGAATTTCACGTAATAAATTGAGAATTTGGGCCTGTACCGACACGTCTAATGCACTGGTTGGTTCATCACAAATAATAATCTCAGGATCAGCAGCTAATGCACGAGCGATACAAATACGCTGACGTTGACCACCAGAAAATTCATGAGGATAGCGGTGTTTAATTTCTGAATTTAAGCCTACTCGTGTTAATAATTCATCAACGCGTTTTTGTTTCGCTGATGGATTTTTAGCATACTTCTTTGCTGACAATCCTTCTTCAATAACCTGAGTGACCGTCATCCGAGGGTTCATTGAGGCAAAAGGATCTTGAAATATTATCTGTAACGATGAGCGATGCTGTTTTAATTCTCTGTCTGACAGCTGAGTGAGATCATATTCTTGATAATTAACTTCGCCAGAAGTGACTGAAACTAGCTGCAAAATCCCTTTACCAACCGTCGTTTTACCACAGCCAGACTCACCTACTAAGGCAAGGGTTTCAGATTGTTTCAGTGCTAACTGCACATCATCAACCGCTTTTACCTGTCCCACAACACGCTGAAATAAACCTTTACGAATCGGAAAATGAACACGCAAAGCTTTTATATCTAAGATAACTTTATCTGCTGGTAATACTTCTGATAAAGGAGATGAATGAAGGTCTAGTGGCACATCTACTCGTTCGATTACTTTCTCTGGATCAAATAAATGACATAGAACACCATGGCTATCTTCTTGATACCATTGAGGAACCTCGGTATGACAAAGTGCTAAAACATGCTCACAACGTTCAACAAAGCGGCAACCGCTAAACGCTTGTGTCAGTACTGGCACACTGCCCTTAATCACTGTTAGCCGTTGTTCGCGTTTTTGTTCTGTCGGCAAAGCTTGAAATAATTTATCGGTATAAGGATGTTTATGGTGATTAAAAAACCGCTCTCTCGTCGCGGTTTCAACAATTTGACCTGCATACATCACTGCTACGTGATCAGCTATTTGACCTACCACGGCTAAATCATGACTAATAAGTAAAATCGCCATGCCCGTATCACGTTGAATTTGTTTTAATAGATCGAGGATTTGCGCCTGAATCGTAACGTCCAATGCCGTCGTCGGCTCATCTGCGATTAACAACTCAGGTTCACCCGCTAAGGCCATGGCTATCATCACCCGCTGCTTCATTCCACCGGACAATTGATGCGGATAGTCATTAATTCGTTGCTCGGGATCAGGAATACCTACCGAATCCAGCAGAGCAATAACTCGCTTATGACATGCTTGGTCTTTTAGCCCAAAGTGCCACTGGATACATTCACCGATTTGTTCACCCACAGACAATACAGGATTAAGTGAACTTTGAGGCTCCTGAAAAATCATCGCAATTCGGCGCCCACGAATATGCTGCATATCCACTTCAGATAAAGACAATAAATCTTGACCTAAGAGTTTAACTTCACCAGCTACAATTCGACTAATCGGCTGTGGATGCAAACGCAATAATGATAAGGCTGTCATCGATTTACCACAGCCAGATTCGCCGAGCAAAGCAAAGGTTTCACCACGAGCGATAGTGAAATCAACACCATCTACTGCACGTAATGGTTGTGCTGTGTTACCCAACCACGTTTTTAAGCCCTTAACTTCTAATAATGCTGGATTCACTGTGTTGCCTGCATACGAGGGTCAAAGGCATCACGTACAACATCTGCAAATAAGTTTGCAGCTAACACGAGTGTGAACATTGAAATGAACGCCGCTGTGAGCGACCACCAAACAACAGGATCACGTGCCATTTCTAGCCTTGCACTATTGATCATATTGCCCCAACTAATCATTGAGGGATCAACGCCAACGCCAACATATGACAATACGGCTTCTGCCAGTACTAAACCACTAAAATCTAGCACAATGGCAATCATCACTATATGCATCAAATTAGGCAATATATGACGATGCAATATTGTCAAACTCCCGGCACCAAGCGCTCTTGCAGCAAGCACATATTCCGCTTCACGTAACTTTAAAGTTTCACCCCGTAAAATTCGGCACAAGCCAGTCCAACTTGTTAAACCAAGAATAATGCATAAAAATAACAAACGCATATCGGCTCGCTCGGCAATCGTGACAAAACTTTCTGGGTGATTATTCATATACACTTGCAACATCAATACAGCAGCGGCAATGAGTAATACGCCAGGAATTGAATTCAATGTGGTGTAAATGTATTGAATAACATCATCTATCCAACCTTTAAAATACCCAGCAGCGATACCCATAAATAGCGCTAAAGGCAACATAACCAATGTTGTTAATGTACCGATGACTAAGCCAGTGCGAACACTTTTCAGCGTTTGGTAAAGTACATCTTGTCCAACTTTATCTGTACCTAAAATATGATAATTACTACTTAAAGCCACAAGATTAAAAACAAGGAGCAGTAACATTAATAAGGTAACAAGCATGGTTCTATATGGATAATCTGCTTTACCTAACACTATTTGGCTAGTTGTTTTACGCCAAGTAGCCTTATAACGCTTAGCCAAATAAACCATCATCAAAATCATCACCGAAAACCAAGCAATTAATGCCCATAGCGAGTTAACCGCCACTCTATGCGTGATATCAGTCCATTTGTCCTGCACATTTTGCAAATGGCTGCCTGCATGTACTAATTTAGGATAACCGTAATTTATTGTGCCATTTTCAGATGTTGCCATCTCTCGAACAAATAGATGGGTGGCAAAAGGTGCTGAATAGGTTTTTTCATCTTGCTGCCGTAATGGCAATATAGCCAAATCAAGCAAGGTCATAACTTCTGCCGAGTAATGTCTTACTTCACTGGCTTGTTCAGTAGGGAGTGCAGTTCGAAAGTGCACTGAATCTAATAGACCTACCGCGACATAACACAGAAGTACCATTATCGAAATAACGCCGCGCTTACGTAGTAAGACTGATTTCCATGGTGCTCTTAAATGTGCATGGCGTCTAATATACAAAACAGCAGAAACCACGACTGCAAGCAATACGTAGATTAAAATATCAGTCCATAGAAATACGGGCAGGAATGGCATGGTTAGTGTGAACGTTTAAGCTCAGAAATATTAATTCTCAACTCTTTAGGCATTGAAAACTCAACCGTCTCGCGTAAACCATTATCTTCGTCAGCTTGATTCACGCCTAAGGATTTTAAGCTCTCAACCACTTCTTGCACTAAGACTTCCGGTGCAGATGCACCAGCCGTTAAACCAATGACCTTTTTATCAATTAGCCATTCAGGATTAATGTCTCGTGCATTATCTATCAAGTAAGCAGGCGTAGATAATTTATCAGAAAGTTCACGTAAACGATTGGAGTTAGAGCTGTTTTTAGAACCAACCACCAGTACAACATCACATTGTTTAGCTAAGTTTTTAACCGCATCTTGACGATTTTGAGTAGCGTAGCAAATATCATCTTTACGTGGCCCATCTATCTTTGGGAAATATTTTCTAAGCGCATCAATAACGACAGAGGCATCATCAACTGATAGGGTTGTTTGCGTCACAAAAGCCAATTCATTAGGGTTTTTAACCTGAAGTTTAGCCACATCTTCGGCGGTTTCGACTAGGTACATTCCACCGATATCAGAAGTGTATTGCCCCATCGTACCTTCAACTTCTGGGTGGCCAGCATGTCCAATCAAAATACATTCGCGACCTTGCCGTTCAAATTGTGCAACTTCCATATGCACTTTTGTCACTAATGGACAGGTAGCATCAAAGACTTTTAAACCACGCTGCTTACCTTCTGCTTGTACTTGTTTTGATACGCCATGTGCGCTAAAAATTAAGGTTGCGTTATCAGGCACATCACTTAATTTCTCGATAAAAATCGCACCTTTATCTCGCAGACCATCAACAACATATTTGTTGTGTACAACTTCATGGCGCACATAAATCGGCGCACCAAATAATTCTAAAGCCCGCTCAACAATATCAATAGCACGATCTACACCCGCACAAAAACCACGCGGATTAGCGAGTATTAATTTCATTATAAAACTGCCTTAGGATAAGAACCGAGTACTCGACACATTGATGATTCTTGTTCGAGCAATGTTAATGCTTCTGCCACAGCTTTATCTTGGCAATGCCCGTCGATATCTATAAAAAACACATATTCCCAGATCCCTTTGCCTGAAGGTCTCGATTCAATTCTGGTCATGCTAATACCACTGTCTGCTAAAGGCTTTAATAAAATCTGTAAGGCGCCTGGCTTATTTTTAGTTGAGACTAATAAGGCTGTTTTATCAACACCAGAGGGGCCGACATCTTGCGTACCGATCACTAAAAACCGTGTAGTGTTATCTGATTCATCTTCTATATTGCTTGCCAAAACGGATAAATCATAAATTTCAGCGGCACGATTTGCTGCAATAGCGGCGGAACTTGGTTCATTCGCCACTCTTTTAGCCGCTTCCGAATTGCTATTAACAGCTACTAGTTCGCAATCAGGTAAGTGCTCGACCAGCCACTTCCGGCATTGTGCAAGTGCTTGAGGGTGTGCATAAACTACTTCAATGTCAGCAAGATCCGTTGATTTACTTAATAAGTAGTGATGAATACGTAATGATACTTCACCATTAATTTTTAGTGGTGAAGCAATGAAGCGATCTAGGGTGTGCGAGACCATTCCCTCGGTTGAATTTTCAACAGGCACTAGACCATATCTTGTATAACCCGTTTCTACAGCATGAAATACATCGGCAATAGTTGCCATAGATTGTAGTTCAACCGAACCTCCAAACTGCTTTAAGGCTGCGGCTTGTGTAAATGAACCTTCTGGGCCTAAATAAGCAACTTGTAATGGGTTTTCAGCGGCTAAACAGGCCGACATTATTTCACGAAATAATCGTGCCATTTCTTTCGCATCTAATGGGCCTTCATTACGCTCCATGACTTGACGTAATACCATCGCTTCACGCTCAGGACGATAGAAATCACCACTCTGTTCACCATTGGCAATTTTGATTCGTGCAACCTCTTCTGCCATCGCCGCACGTTTATTCAGCAAGGCTTGTATTTGCAGATCAGTATCATCGATTTGGTCACGTATAACTTGCAGAGCTTGATGTTCAGTCATGGTTGTTAACCGTATTTTCTTTCGAATTCAGACATAAATGCTATTAAAGCATCAACGCCAGCTTCTGGCATTGCATTATAGATACTAGCACGCATACCGCCTAATGCCTTGTGGCCTTTTAACGAGAGTAATCCAGACAGCTTAGCATCAGCTAAGAACTGCGCATTCAGACTATCGTCAGCTAAGGTAAAAGGCACATTCATCCATGAGCGATAACGAACATCAACCGGATTGTTAAATAATTTACTTTTATCAATCGCTTGGTAAAGCTTTTGTTGTTTGCGTTGATTAACTGCCGCCAATGCAAGTAAACCACCCTGCTGTTTTAACCACGCAAAAACTAAGCCTGATAAATACCAGCTATAAGTCGCTGGTGTGTTAAACATTGAATCATTATCATCATGAATTTTATAATCAAACATAGCAGGTGTTCCAGCCACTGTTTCACCAAGTAAATCACGTCGCACAATCACAATACATAAGCCTGCTGGACCAATATTTTTCTGAGCGCCAGCATAAATCAAACCAAACCGACTTACATCAATAGGTCTTGATAATAATGTAGATGAAAAATCTGCTACTAAGGGAATAGCCCCTGTATCAGGAATATCATCAAACTCTAGGCCATGAATAGTTTCATTGACGGTGTAATGTACATAGGCCGCATCAGCAGACAATTGCCAAGTACTTTTGTCAGCAATGGTCGTACAGTGATTATCTGTAGAATCAGTTACGATATTAACATCACAATATTTCTTCGCTTCGGTAATCGCTTTTTCTGACCATGCACCGGTATTGAAATAATCTGCTTTAGTTTTACCCCGCAACAGATTCATTGGAATCATTGCAAACTGGCTTGATGCACCGCCTTGTAAAAACAGCACGGCATAGTCATCAGAGATAGTCAGCAGTTCGCGTAAATCTGCTTCCGCTTTTTGAGCTATCGAGCTATATTCAGGACCGCGGTGACTCATTTCCATCACCGACATGCCTGAGTTGTGCCAGTCCAACATTTCAGCTTGAGCCTGCAACATCACTTCGGCAGGCAACATAGCCGGGCCAGCACTAAAATTATACGGTTTCAATAGTCTATTCTTCTGTTGTGTCGTCAGTATCATCGATGTCAGAATCAAGATCAGAGGTATCTTCTTCCTCAAGTACTCGTTCCAAACCAACTAGTTTTTCTTTCTTAGTCAAGTTAATCAGTTTTACGCCTTGGGTATTACGACCTACAATAGATACATCCTTCACTGGAGTACGCACTAAAGTACCACCATCCGTGATTAACATAATTTGATGATCGGGCTGAACTTGTACTGCACCAACCACGTTACCGTTACGTTCTGATGTTTGGATAGAAATAATACCGCTACCACCACGACCTTGAACACGATATTGTTCTAAATCAGTTCGTTTACCGAAACCAAATTCAGTTGCAGTCAAAATAGCACCGTCTTCAGGATTCGCAATAATCATCGAGATGATATCAACACCTTCAGGCAAACGCATACCACGAACGCCACGAGAAACACGTCCCATTGAACGTACATCAGTTTCAGGGAAACGTATCACTTTACCGTTGGAACTAAACAACATAATGTCAGATTGTCCATCGGTTAACGCAACGCTAATAAGTTGGTCATCATCTTTCAAGTCAACAGCAATAATACCGTTGGCACGAGGACGCGAATAGGCTTCTAACGGTGTTTTCTTAACCGTTCCAGACGCCGTTACCATGAAGATATATTGATCAGCATCAAAATCACGAACCGCTAAAATTGCATTGATATTTTCGCCCTCTTCCAGCGGCAAAATATTAACAATTGGTTTACCACGTGCAGCACGGCCACCTTGGGGTAACTCATACACTTTTTTCCAGTACACTTTACCGGTACTAGAAAAGCACAATAAGGTATCGTGTGTATTGGCAATAAATAGATGCTCGATAAAATCTTCATCTTTCATTGAGGTTGCTGATTTACCTTTACCACCACGACGTTGTGCTTGATACGTATCTAATTGTTGTGTTTTAGCATAGCCAGCATGGGATAACGTCACCACCATCTCTTCTTCAGAGATCAAGTCTTCCAGCGTTAAATCAAGATGAGCATCAAGGATTTCAGTGCGACGTTCATCACCGAATTCTTCTTTAATTTTGACTAATTCTTCACGGATGACTGCCATCAAGTTATCAGGGTCACTTAAGATTGCTAATAAGGCGGCAATTTCTTGCAATACTTCACGGTACTCATCCAAGATTTTATCTTGCTCAAGTCCAGTTAAGCGATGTAAACGCATGTCAAGAATAGCTTGTGCTTGCACAGGAGACAGATTGTATGCGCCATTGATTAAGCCAAGTTCAGCTTCTAAACCTTCTGGACGAGACGCTTCAGCGCCAGCAGCACCGAGCATTTCCAGAATCATATCTGAAGCCCAACCACGTGCTAATAAGCCTTCTTTTGCTTCTGCAGGACTATTAGATGATTTGATTAACTCAATCACTTCATCAATATTAGCTAAGGCTGTCGCCAAACCTTCTAAGATATGAGCACGATCACGCGCTTTACGCAGTTCGTATAATGAACGGCGTGTAACCACTTCACGACGATGACGGATAAACGCTTCTAAAATTGGTTTTAATCCCAATAATCGTGGCTGGCCGTCAACAATTGCTACCATATTAATCCCAAATACTGTTTGCATTTGAGTTTGTTTATATAAATTGTTCAGTACAACTTCTGGCACTTCGCCACGTTTCAGTACTACCACCATACGCATACCATCTTTATCAGATTCATCACGTAAGGCGGTAATGCCTTCAATTTTTTTGTCTTTTACTAACTCCGCGATCTTTTCAAGCAAACGTGCTTTGTTGACTTGATAAGGCAATTCAATAGCGACGATGCTTTGTTGACCGGTACTTTCATTCGTTTCGATAATTGTTCTTGCGCGAATATGAACACGACCGCGCCCCGTGTGGTAAGCCTCACTGATGCCACGTGCGCCATTGATCATCGCTGAAGTCGGGAAATCTGGACCTGGGATATATTCCATTAAACCTGCGACATCAATCTCCGGTCTATCCACCATCGCGATACACGCATTCAGGATTTCGGTTAAGTTATGAGGCGGAATATTCGTCGCCATACCTACCGCAATACCAGATGAGCCATTAATTAATAAGGCAGGTACCTTTGTAGGCAATACTGATGGCTCGTGTTCCGATTCATCATAGTTAGCAATGAAATCAACGGTTTCTTTATCTAAGTCAGCCAACATCTCATGAGTAATTTTAGCCATTCGTACTTCGGTATAACGCATCGCCGCTGGTGAATCACCATCAACCGAACCAAAGTTACCTTGACCATCAACCAACATGTAGCGCATCGAGAATGGTTGTGCCATCCGAACCATCGTGTCATAAACAGCTGTATCACCATGAGGATGGTATTTACCGATTACGTCACCGACAATACGTGCTGATTTTTTATACGATGAATTCCAATTATTACCTAATTCGCGCATTGCAAATAAAACACGGCGATGAACAGGCTTCAAACCGTCTCTTACATCAGGTAAAGCCCGTCCAACAATTACACTCATCGCATAATCAAGGTACGACTGCTTCATTTCATCTTCAATATCGATCGAATCAAGCTCAAAAGCAATATCAGTCATCTATCTCATCATCCAATTAAACATGGGGCATGCATTCGCCACTAAAGTTCATAATCTTAACACTCGGAGCGATTTCCTGCACCTTTATGGTCACACTACTACTAGGGGTTACGTTTTATAAAATAACCGCTGAAATCATCTTCAACGGTCCAAAATAATTCTTCGAGTCCTTGTTTCCAACCATTTACGACATTTTCAGGTGTGCTTTGTTCAATATCAACATCGACACGTAAGCCAGTTTGAAACAACGGCGTTGTAGTATTTTCATCATTAGACATTAGGAAAAACTGCATTTCTAAGACGGCTTGCGGCGAAAACTGTTCGCGCTGCTCACCATACAATGCAGTGACAGCTGCTTCTAACACCATATCAGAGGGAACGTCATCAGCTATAACCACTCGGCTAAATAAGCCCGTCTTTTGTAACCAACGCCGGAGCTGTTCGGTAATCATTTCAGAAGGATCACTAAAAAATTGATGTGGTGGTTGAGGCATGTATTCGTTTTCACCCACTCTAAACACCAATGTTCTACCTCGATAAAGCGATGTCACTCGTACCGGCTTCAAAAGCAATACGCGATCTTTAGCAAACTCTGCAGCAACAGCACCTCGTGATACATCAAGTATATAATAGCGTGGCGCATCATCATTAACGTCTTCTTTACTGCCAAAACTAAAACAGCCAGATAACATCATGACGAAAAGAAAGAGTGTTGCCACTCTATATAAGTACGGTTTTGCCACTCAAATATTACTCCTATAACTATTCATAACAACTGTATACTTCAGTTCACTACTTTACAGCCGCTATATTAAATTAACTACCAACAGATTACTTAATTATGGAACAATTAAAAACTAAAATTCGTGACATCCCAGACTTCCCTAAAAAAGGGATAATGTTCAAAGACATCACGCCATTAGTCCAAGACCCAGCCAGTTTACGACTAGCGATATCAGGCCTTATCGCCCCCTTTAAAAATGCACAAATCACTGCAGTTGCGGGAATGGAAGCACGCGGTTTTATTTTTGGTAGTATCGCCGCTTGGGAACTCAATGTTGGGTTTATTCCTTTACGAAAACCAGGTAAATTACCTTATGATGTGCAATCGGTTGATTATAAATTAGAATATGGCGATGCTAGTTTAGAAGCGCATATAGATGCTATTAAACCTGGCGACCGTATATTACTCATCGATGATTTACTGGCGACGGGTGGCACAGCTAAAGCAAGTTGCCAATTAGTTGAGAAACTTGGTGGCGAAGTAGTGGCCTGTGCCTTTGTTGTAGAATTAGCAATGCTAGACGGTCGTGATCAATTATCAAATTATCCAATTCATTCACTTATACAATATTAAGACGAATCGAACAGACTTTATGCTTATAAAATTAATTAGTTGTTTTACATTGTTATCACTTTCCTTAGTGGTTCAAGCCGAACAATTTCAGGCGCCGCTAACTGATACACATTGGAACGTCATTGAAACACCATTAAAGTGTACTTTAAGCCAAACTATCAACGATTTTGGTGATGCCAAATTTCAACAAGAATCTGGCAGTGAATTAAGCCTTATTTTTACCAGCAAATATTATCCAGCAGGTCAAAGCACTGCAAATTTCGAGATTGCTGAAGCACCTTGGCAAAATGTCGAACAACGCTTAATGCTAACATCTATTCCAACCATCAGTGGTCAAACAGAGTTCATTTTG
>CAXBIM010000014.1:0-53326 GCA_963975785.1 uncultured Methylophaga sp. | reverse complement strand
CATTAATGTTCTGGGTTTTTTTTTGCCGGTTGTTTAGGGAGGAGAAATGAAATGAAGTCTATGTAACAATACTTAGGCTTCAGATGACAGACCTAAAAACTATAATTACATACCAAACATAGGGAAGGACACTAGGATGGCTGTTTATTGTTTAGCAGCCTAATAGATACGCTCAAGGACTACAAATAGGTCTGATGGCTAGCTCAAAGAATGCTACAGCTGATGGATGGCAATCTGTGTTGTTGTATTCAACTTAGGTCGATTTTTGAATTGCTGAGTTTAATCATTAATAGAAACACTGGTTTTGTAAATTATCGATTAGCCGTTTTTAGATAGCATTGTTTAACGTGTATCTGATTAATTCAAAGAAACAAAACAAACAGTCGTTACAGCTTTGTTAGAGCTATTATCATGGACGAAATATAAGTTCATAATATCATCCGATACCGTACTTAGTTTCCCTGTACATTTAAAAGCATGTACTTTTTTGCCATTTAAATTTGTAAGTTCATGCCTGATTGATTGGACAGTTTGTTTATCAAATAGGCTTTGTGCTGGTTTACCTACTAATTCATTTGTATTGGTTTTAGCTAATGTGCTGAGGCTATTATTAATACGAAGAATATTCTGTGCATGATCGATATAAACAACACCGAATAGGGTTTGTTCGAATATAGCATTCCATTGATTTAAACTTTGAAGGAGTGATCTTTCCGCTTGTTTCATATCTGTAATATCTTGGTTTACCTCAATAGCACCGATAATTTTGTTATCTTGATCAAGCAAAGGCGTAGCGTACATAATAATAGTACGTCTTTCACCGTCAAAGGCTTCGATATTGACAACTTCAGCTGTACTGGTTTCCCCATTCTCGACCGCCCTTGCAAGGGTCCAATCTGAGGCAGTTAATTCTTTTCCGGTCTTTTCCCACTGTCCTTTATATTCACCATAGTCTTTTAATCCAACGTATTTAGCTCCACCCCAAATACGTTCTACTTCTGGATTGGCGAGACAGATCCGGCCATTCTCATCGGCTGCCCACAAACCTACAGGAATAGTTTCGATGATTTTTCGCATCATATATTCGCTGCGTTCTAATGCTTGCTCGGTTTGTTTTCTATCCGTTATTTCTGCAGTTATCGCGACAACCTTAACTGGCCGATGTAAGGAGTCGAATACTAGATTCCCTCGGGCAGTGAACCAGCGCGAAATGTTGTTCTCCTGAGATTTACATTCAAAGTTCCATTGGTATGGTCCCTTGGTATCAAATAGTTTGATAAGGGCTTCTAAAGGAAGGTTTGAAAATGGCAGTAAGGTAGTTCGTAAGCTTTCAGGTGTCTGTCCAAAGATTTCCATGGCATTATCAGATGTTCCTAAGGTGCCAGTGAGTACATTCCACTCCCAGTTAACGACTTCAGCCATTTCTAGCGCTGACTTCATTCGTGCCTCGCTTTCTATAATCTGACTTAGATACTCACGTTTCATATCGGTCACAGTGCTGCTATCAGGTGTTGCATCCTGCATGCTCGATATGGCTTCATCGCCGTAGCGTAACCATACCCAGTTAACTTCCAAGCAATCTGCTAAAGACCGAAGATTTTCATATTCGATTTCGCCGCCACGTGTCCATCTATTAACGGAGGGTACGGAGGTACCAACTGTATTAGCAACATATGCTTGAGTGAATCCTTTTTGTTTCAGCAATACTTTTAAACGATCTGGAAAGCCATTCTTTTGCATAAATCTACCCTAAAAACGTGCGCAAACTGCGCTTTTCAAACAGGTTTAATAACAACTGTTTGATTTCTATTTCGTGTCGGCATCTTAGCACAAACAGTACTTACAGCCTTTATAACACAAAATAATTACTTACAAAGTAAAAAGTTACTTGACACGTAATATTGATCGGTAATATAAATGTCCATGTGTTCAGTTGTGCAAGTTTGTTTCACAGAGTGAATCATTTAACTGACTTATTAAGTTAATAAAGATTCTGAATACAAACACTTTTAATTATTTTTTGGAGTAGAGATTATGAAAAAAATTCATTTGTTAGGTGCTGTACTAACTGCTGCAAGTATCACTCTTGCTGCTACAGTTTTTGCTCATGGTGTAGAAGTCCCTGTTGGCAGTAAGAATTTGCAAATTTTCAAGAATGCGCAAGAAATGCCTATTGCTTCTATGAATGAGCCAGGTGTTAACGCTTATTTTGAAGATATTGTTGGTTCTGCAGATCCTAAAGCACCACTTTCTTGTGGCATGTTCAAAATCGAAAAAGGTAATGAACTTGTATATACCTACGATTATGACGACACAAAAATTATCTTAGATGGTCACATTTATTTTGCTGATGGTACTCAGAAAGTAAAAGGCGAGAAAGGTGACGTATTGTTCTTCCCTAAAGGTGCCACCATCACGTTTTCTACAGATGAATCTGGTTTGGCATACGCATGTGGTCAACGCAAATTATTCTAATACTGAAACGGAAATAGACGTCAGGACAGTTATTGACGTCTATTCATAACTATAAAGAGAGAGAGAAATGAAATTAAAATCATTAGCTCACATAATTCCGTTAAGTTTGCCTCTGGCCTTTTCAGCTGCTGTACAAGCTGTTGAAAATTTAGAATTGACTGATCTTACACATAACGATCCATTCTTTTACACCAGTGATCAATATATTAAAGCGGATAATAAGCAAAAAGAACTACTTGGCGTAGGTAGACCAAATACAACGCATTCAAAAATACCTCATTTACCCGTGTATTACGGTTATATGAATACCAATTCTACGTACCGCTTCGTCAATGTTGTAGAACAAGTCTTTACAATGGTTGGCGAAGGTAAACATGGCCTATGGCGTGTACAAGAAAATGGTACCGTACGTGAATACCTAAGAGTAGGTGCTAAAGGTCTCGCTCCCAATGCTGATTTAACGGCTCCAGAAAATCAGAAAATCATTAAAGAAAATTACAGTTCTTATCTGCCAAATGAAAGCTGGTCTGGTTATAAATACCCTGATCAAAAAATGAATGAAGCAGGTAACCTTAATTTTATAGATCTACCTATCACGCACGCAAAATACCAAGGTAAATACGCAAAGCATCAGCCTATTGATTTACCAAACTGGTATTGCACAATGTCCGGTAATGATTACGCTTATGCTAAGCAAGCAATGAATTTCGCTTTTAGTCAAAAGGGCGCAAATCAAGTTGGTCCACTAGGTCAGCGTGCTGGTCTTGATGTAAATGAAAACTACACAAGCGTATTACGTTTGAAAACTATGGGTGATGGCCGTTCGTGGGTCAATGTTGCTGAGAAAAATGGCGACAAAATTAATGTCAAATGGGAAGCTGTTGATGAAAGTAAAACGAATGCTGAGTATTACTTAGTAGAACGTCCATTTTTCAATAAGCCTTACTTGTTTGTCACAGCAGTTTATGACAATAAAGACAATAATGACCATAGCTATGTACGTCCAAAAGGTCCTTATTTTGATTCAATTAAAGATAAGGGTGCTAAATTAAAAACTAAGGTCACTGCACAGCCTCGCTTCCATTTAGAGTCAGGTAAATTAGCTAAAGCAGTTGGTTTGCCTATTTATGGCGTTCATCACCCTGATCGTGCCGTATATGGCAGCGGTGGTGCTTGCCCATTAAAAGGTGGTGATTGGGGACGTTACCCAGATACATCTGGTGGTTCTGGCTGGCCAACAAACTATGAAGAAGTGACACCATTGTGTGATTCGGTATTACTTGATATCAAATTCTACGCAAACTTAGATGGTCGTGACTGGAATGATCCTAATAAGTATTTAGCGAATGCTGGTGCGGGCACTAAAGAAGTGACCTACAACATGCAGCCTGGTACTTATGGCGAATTCACAGATCCGTATAACACTGAACGTGGTGTTAAAAATGAGCAAAGCCAGTATGTGCCAAGCGAAGTAACTTTAAGCTACGATAAGATTGGTGAACCAGTGTCTTATATTGATGCCCCTAACCTTGATTTGTCAGCCATCATGGTGCCTTCTGAAGCTACCACATGTCGTCCTGTTATTCATGCATCACTAGATAAGGAGTTCACAAAATGAACCCAACAAAATTTTTATTAAAATCTCTCCCTGTTGCTTTAGCTGCAACGATGATGTCACCTGTGTGGGCTGATGGAGAAGCAGAAACTGGCCCAGCTAAAGCAGCAAAACAGTCTACTCAATTTACTGATTATTTGGATCGTGAGGAAGTGTTGGGTGGTAAATTTAGTACTTGGGTTGAATTTGCTTCTGACTACGTATTTCGTGGTGAGTCAGAAACTAATGACGGTAAAATTCCTTCGTTGAAAGCAGCTGTTACATGGTCACATTCGAGCGGTCTCTATCTAGGGTATTATGCAGCCAATAACCTTTTCCCTTCAGCAACCGGTGCAGATGGTGACAATGAAAACATTAACGCTATTTATGGCCCTTATATCGGTTATGCAACAAAGGATATTGCAGGAACAGGCATTAACTTAAACAGTATGCTTTTCCAATATATTTATCCTAGTGATACTGATTCAAACTACTTGGAAATGTTTAACTACATCGACAAGCAATTTGGCATAGTAAATATCAAATTGGAGTATTCACCGACCATCACAGATTGGTTCGGCGTGGAAGGTGTTCAGTCGCATAATGTTGCCATTCACCCAAGTATTTCTTTGCCTTATGACTTTACCTTATCTGGTGGCGTAGGTCGTCAAATGTTCGAAAGTCAATATGACGCAGATTGGACACACTGGAATGTCGGTATCAGTCGTAACGTATTTGGTTTCAATGTTGACGTGCGTTATCACGACACGGATATCAAAATTGGTGACAATGATTTCTACGGTTTCGAGCATAACAACCAAATTGTTGATAGCCGAGTGATGTTTGCAGTTTCTAAATCTTTCTAAAGTTTTATCCCTCAGTCGCAGCATCTTTTGAGGTGACTGAGGTTTTATTTCAGCTTGGAGTGTTTCCCTCTCCTTTTTCTCCCCTTAGGAGCTCGGTTTCCGAGCCCTAGGGAGAGTTTTTTAGTAAGTTTTTCACCATATTCATATATTGATATTTGAAGCCACTTTGCAACATGATCAGCAGCAACTGCTGTTTATGTAACCGTGGTCTAGTTAACAAGTCACCATCTGCTTGTTTCATCAGTATGTTCAACGTCGTAATTCCCCCCAACGTCATAGCACGAATTTCCCAGCCTAATCGCCCAGACAGAGAATTCCCTAAAGGATAACCTTGCTGCATTAACGCGTGAGTACGCTGATATAAGCTGCGGAGTAGGGGGGCAATTTTTTGCGTATCGGTCTGAATTAAATCCGCCTCAATCAGTCCTGCATTTGCCAATTCATCTTGTGGAATATAAACGCGATCTTGTTCATTGTAGTCTTGAACGATGTCTTGGTAAAAATTAATCAACTGTAAGGCGCTGCATATCGCATCCGATTGTTCGAGCTGTGCTTGAGTCGGTTTACCATCTAGAAGTAATAATAAGCGTCCGACTGGATTAGCTGAGCGAGTACAGTAGTCTAAAACATCAGCAAAATTAGCATAACGATTTGTCACAACATCTTGCTTGAAAGCAGATAACAGGTCATCAAATAAATGTGCTGGCAAATCGTGTGTTTGAATGACATCAGCAAGGGCAATAAAGATAGGATCACTGCCCTGATAATCTTGTTCACTAATTTGTAATAAGGCGTGGCTATAGTCGTTTAATTGTTGCAGTCGCACTGCTACTGAAGCTTGGCCTTCATCGGCAAAATCATCTGCCGTGCGAGCAAATGCATAAATAACGCTAATTGGTTTGCGTAGTCGCTTCGGTAACAATAATGAGGCAACAGGAAAGTTTTCGTAATGACTTTCAGCTAAATTTTGGCAAAATTGATACGCTTCTACTAAATTAGGCTGCTTAGTCGTCATTGTCATCCACTTTTACATCACGGACTTGTTTTTCTATCGTTGAAATAGAGGATATTTCTTCTTTAGTTCTAATGCCCATATCTACAAAACGTTTACCACTAGGAATAACCTGTCGCTCAAATGAGCCGACCGTTTTATTAAAGTTATCGACACTACTGTTTAGACTAGCACCCAATTTGGATAAATGACCGGTAAAAATACTTAGACGTTTATATAGGGTTTCGCCAAGCTCTCGTATTTCTATGGCATTTTCAGCCAACGCTTGTTGTTTCCAACCATAAGATACCGCCCTGAGTAGGGCAATAAAATTTGTTGGGCTGGCCAAGATAATATTGTTTTTAATGGTGTCTTCTAATAATGAAGGGTCAACTTCTAATGCCGCAGACAAAAAGTGTTCGCCTGGAATGAATAAAATGACAAATTCAGGTGATTGTGCAAACTCGGCCCAATAGTTCTTGGCGGCCAATTCTTTTGCTCGTTGGCGAATGATCTGAGCGTGACGTTTTAATTCTTTTTTACGAACCTCATCATCCGTTGTTTGGATGGCTGATAAGTAAGCATCTAACGGCGTTTTTGCATCAACAATAATTTCACGATTTTCGGGTAAACGAACAATCATATCAGGGCGAATACTGCCCGTTTCAGTAACGGTATGTGTTTGTTCAAAAAAGTCACAATGTGCCACCATGCCACTTAATTCAGCAAGACGACGTAGGGTCATTTCGCCCCATTGTCCACGCACTTCAGGTCGGCGTAGAGCTTGTACCAGATTTTGAGTTTCCGATTGCAAGGCTTGTTGGCCTAATGCCATTTGGGAAATGGTGCTACTTAAATTACCGTAGGATTCTTTACGTTCTTTTTCAATATCGTGGATCTGTTTAGCGGTTTGCAATAAGGCATCGTTGATCGGTTTCACGAGTTGTTCAATTGCTTGCTCTTTACTATGTAATTCGGCTTTGGCTTCACTTTGATAACGTTTAAGATTTTCCTCGGCTAGCTTGAGAAAATGTTCATTATTTCTAGTTAATGCTTCATTAGATAGTTGGTTAAACGTGTTGGCAAGTTGGACATGAGTTTGATCTAAAATAGCATCGAACTGTTCGTTAGCCTGTTTTTCTAGGCTGAGCTTCATAACTAACGCTGCATTCTCAGCCGCTAAGGCTTTGATTTTACGAGCACGGAAAATATATACGACTACTGCACCCACGATGCCGCTGGCACTCATTAATATAGCGAGGCCATTTTCCTGTTGGGAAAAATGCTGAATTAAACTAAAGTCTAAAGCCATTGTAAAATGTCACGGGGATGATTAATACTGCTATCAGCTTGCCAATTGTTTGGATTGTCATCGTTAGCAATATAACCATAAAGCGCGGCAATCGTTTGCATATTGGCATTTTTACCCGCTTCAATATCACGGGCAGCATCGCCAATATAAAGGCACTGTTCAGGCTGATGTTTAATTATTTCACAGGCATGAAACATGGGAGCTGGGTGAGGTTTACTAAACGGCGTGGTATCTGCGCTCACAATACAAGCAGCGCGATGCGTCAGGTTTAATTGGTCTAATAATGGCTCGGTTAAAAATGCCGGTTTGTTGGTGACGATACCCCAAGACATCTTCGCTTTTTCTAATGCAAAAAGCACGTCTTCCATGCCATCAAACAAGGTGGTTTCACGGGTAATATTATCTTGATACAGTTTTATGAAGCGCTGTTGAAGTGACGGGTAATCTTCATGGTCTGGTGAAATGCCAAAGCCTAAAAATAATAAACCAGGACTTCCGTTACTGGCTACGGGACGAATAACCTCATAAGCGAGAGTATCGAGTCCTTCTTGTTTTAATAATGTATTAAGTGCAAAAGCGAGATCTGGCGCGGTATCAACTAAGGTGCCATCAAGGTCGAACAATATAGCTGAAAAAGGCCGAAGTGGCGTTGGTGTAAGATGAACTATCAATCGTTCAATCTCCGGCAATGCATTAAATAATTGACCTTCACATCATCACCGAGGGCATAGTTTTTTGTCAGCGGGTTATAACTCAGCCCAGTAATATGACTTACTTCTAATCCAGCTTGTCGACACCAACTGGCCATTTCTGATGGGCGAATAAACCGTTTATAGTCATGCGTGCCTTTAGGGAGCATTTTCAACAGATACTCTGCGCCGACCACAGCAAACAAATAAGCTTTTGGGTGACGATTCAAGGTTGAAAAAAACACATCACCACCGGGTTTAACTAATTGAGCACAAGCCCGAATCACCGACACGGGATCTGGCACATGTTCTAACATTTCCATACAAGTGACTACATCAAATTCACTTGCTGATTGTTGTGCTTTTTGTTCTGCAGTAATTTGTTGATAGTCGATGCTTAAGCCGGCATCAAGTGCATGTAGTCGAGCGACATTAAGTGGCATTTCACCCATATCGATGCCGGTCACAGTGGCATTATTTTTAGCGAGTGCCTCAGATAAAATCCCACCACCGCAGCCAACATCAATAACCTGTTTATTATTAAGACTGCATTTAGTCTTTATATAATCTAAACGTAAGGGGTTAATTTGATGCAAGGGTTTGGATTGACCCTCGGTATCCCACCAACTGCTTGCTAAAGCTTCGAATTTAGCCACTTCATTTGGATCAACATTGGTATGCGTCGTTGTCATTTATCTGATTGCCTAATTTTAGTTGCCCAATCGTGCGTATTTTGAATTATTTTTGTTTTGTTTAAGGTCGTGAGTTGACGATCTTTTAATAATTGCACGCCATCAACCCAGACATCACTTACTTTATCACGTCCTGTAGCGTAAACCAGTTGCGAGACAACATCATAACAAGGCTGTGATTCCAAGCTGCTCAAGTCAATGGCGATGATGTCAGCTGCTTTTCCTACTTCAAGTGAACCTGTAATGGTATCAATTCCCAATGCTTTAGCTGCATTGATGGTCGCCATTTCTAATGCTGTATGGGCTGGGATTGCACTGGCATCTTGTGCCACCGCTTTGGCAAGTAGTGCCGCTTGACGTATTTCGGCAAACATATCCAGATCATTATTCGAAGCCGCACTGTCAGTACCAATCGTTAGGTTAAGGCCTTGTTGGGATAATTGACCAATTGGACAAAAGCCACTCGCTAACTTTAAGTTAGATTCTGGACAGTGAGCAATATGAACGCCAGATTCAGCACACCAACTTATTTCTTGCTCATTCAATTGGGTCATATGCACTGCTGTTAAGCGTGGTGACAATAAGCCTAGTGTTTTCAGTCGTTCTAATGGTCTAACACCATACTGTTCAATACTTTGTGCAACTTCACCTGCTGTTTCGTGAATATGCATATGAATAGGTAAATCCAATTCTTCAGCATTCATCATGATAGATTCTAAGCTGCTATCAGATACCGTGTAAGGCGCATGGGGTGCATAGGCAGTTGATATGCGTGGATGGTGACGATAATGATCGTGTAATTGCTGACCTTTGTAGAGGTATTCTTCAACCGTATTGGCCCATGCTGATGGGAACTCAATGACGATCATCCCTAATGTTGCGCGAATGCCGCTTTGGTCAACTACGCGTGCCGTTGCATCAGGAAAGAAATACATATCATTAAAACAAGTTGTGCCGCCGCGAATCATTTCGGCAATGGCTAGTTCTGAGCCTGCTTCAACAAAGGCATCACTTACCCATTGCTTTTCAGCTGGCCAGATATGGTCATTCAGCCATGTCATGAGGGGTAAATCGTCAGCCAAACCACGAAATAAAGACATTGCCGAATGGGTATGATTATTAATCAAGCCCGGCATAATGCAATGGTCATTCATTTGATGAGCCGTCGTAGCAGTATATTTCTGCTTTGCCTGTTCTTGGGGAATTAGCGCTACAATACGGCCATCATTAATGACCACCGCATGGTGTTCTAAAACTTGTTGTGAACTATCGACGGGCACAAGCCAGCGAGCATTTATAATAAGATCAACATTTTTCATAGCCAAGATTATACCGTCATAGACAGGAGATGACATTGGATAAAAATAAGACATCGATTCAGCCTATTATGTGGCGAGATGACAGCCTCTTTTTGTTGGACCAACGGCGATTGCCAGCAGAACAGATTTGGTTGGAATATGATCATCCTGACAATGTAGCAAAAGCGATTAAAGACATGGTAGTTCGGGGCGCACCAGCGATTGGAATTACCGCCGCTTTTGGTGTTGTCCTAGCGGCGCGTCAGGCATGGGATTTGGCAACAGAGCACTGGAAACAAGTCATGACTGCACCATTAGCGATATTAGCTGAGTCCCGTCCGACCGCGGTTAATTTACATTGGGCAATTAAGCGGATGACGGCTTTATATGAGACCTTGCCGGATAATGAGTCGCCCGAGCAGGCTTTATTAACAGAAGCACAAGCTATTCACACAGAAGATATTGCTGCCAATCACGCGATGGGTAAGTTAGGTGCAGAACTCATTGATCCTAACAGTACTGTTTTAACGCACTGTAATGCGGGTGCATTAGCCACCGGTGGTTTTGGTACAGCGTTGGGTGTGATTCGTCAGGGCTATGCCGATGGGAAAATAGTGCAGGTTTACGCCGATGAAACACGACCCTGGTTACAAGGTTCGCGATTAACTGCGTGGGAATTGCAACAAGACAATATTCCCGTTACCTTACAAGCCGAAGGTGCCGCTGCGGCATTAATGGCAACAGGCAAACTTGATTGGGTAATAGTTGGTGCTGATCGTATTACCGCTAATGGTGATGTAGCCAATAAAATTGGTACCTATATGCTAGCCATAATAGCCAAGTATCATGGTGTGAAAGTGATGGTTGTTGCACCGACATCAACGATAGATTGGCAGTTAAATAGTGGGAGTGAAATCCCCATTGAACAACGACCAGAATACGAAGTGACGATGATTAATGATCAACAACTTGCCCCCGAAGGTGTGCCAGCATTAAATCCAGCATTTGATGTCACCCCTGCTAGTTTGATTGATGCCATTGTCACCGAAGCAGGTGTTATCCTGTCACCATCAAAAGAAAAAATGTTAAAAATAAAGGAGTAAAGCATGACAAAAACAGCACTCGTAACAGGCAGTAACCGCGGCATTGGACTTGAGTTATGTACGCAGTTAAAACAACGCGGTTTTGATGTGATTGCTACATGTCGAAAAACAACGCCAGAACTCAATGCATTAGGCGTAGAAGTCATCGAAGATGTTGAAGTGAGTGATCTCAAAAGCCTCTCAGCCTTGACGACTAAATTAGCCGGACGACACATTGATTGGCTGATTAATAATGCGGGCATCGCTGATGGCATTGCGATGGATGATCTTGATGATGATGCAGTGGAAAGTTGCAAACGCATGTTCTTAGTGAATAGTCTTGGTCCATTATTAACAACACAAAGCTTAGTCAATAATTTGGGTGAGGGCAGTAAAGTCGGCATTATTACTAGTCGAATGGGTTCGATGGCTGATAATGATTCAGGTGGTAGTTACGGTTATAGAATGTCAAAAGCGGCGGTTAATGCTGCCGGAAAATCATTATCAATCGACTTGAAACCGCGTGGCGTTGCCGTAGCTATTTTGCATCCGGGTTGGGTACGTACAGATATGACCTCTCATAATGGCTTAATTGACACCGATGAATCTGCATCAGGTTTATTGGCGAGAATGGAAGAATTGACTATCGAAACGACGGGCGGATTCTGGCATACCAATGGTGACTTATTACCTTGGTAAATTATCCAAGCTTGACCGAAAACCAACAAAAAGACTTGCCAGCCTTAATTCAGCCGGCAAGTCTGATTGCTGCCAAGTTTGAAGATAGCACGCATCAACTTTGGCATTGTCAAACCGTCGATGGGCCGCTGGTGCTTAAGCTGTGTAATCAGCAGACGATTCAAACATCGACATTTTGGCTAGGAATAAATGATTTATTTGAGATCGATTTTCCCGCGTCATTAGCTCATATTGATAAGACGCATCATTTTCTGAATGAGGAGGGCGAACTTCAAGTTCCAGAATTCATCGCCTCCGAAGCATCAGCCTTTGTATTGGCGAGGTTTCTTGCGGGAGAGGATGTTGATTTTGAACAGGTGTCTGATGACATGGTCATTCAATTGGCGAAACATATCGCCAAGCTTCATCACTCACAGCACTCAAATTGGGGCGCATTCCATCATGTGGTGTTTTCAAATACGCAATGGTCCACAAGGTTACAACACACCTTAAGTAGTTTAGCTGAAGTTCACCCGAGCATTATTCCCAAACAAGTGCTCGAACAGGCCTTACAGCAAGCAACTAATTTAAACATCGAAATCTTTGTTCCAATCATGCTCGATTTGCGTTGGGATCAAATGCTACATCAACAAGGTCAACTATCAGCAATCGTTGATATGGATGCCTTTGTGGTTGGGCCGAGAGAATTAGAGTTAGTTTTACTTGAGTACCAATTAAACGAGCATCAGGCCGGTGTTTTTGCTCAAACTTATCAAGCCAGTGCAGAATGGCCCGATTTAACTGAACAACGATACTGTTATCGATTGTTGTTGTTTCTAATGAATAGTTTGGGTGAAACTGATGTGAATAAATGGATGAATGCCCCCATTTATTTTTAAAGAATAGCAATGTAAGGCATAACTATTAGTTAAAATAATGCCATCACCCTTCCTTAATATGGACGCAAATATGATTTTGAGTATTACCGATCCAGCGATTATGTTTTCAGGTATATCGCTTTTATTTTTGGCTTATACCAATCGATATTTATCCTTGGCGAGTGTTGTTAGAACACTCAATAATGAACTCAAGAAGGATGACGGGAAAAATCGAATTAAACAGATTCAGAACCTTCATTTACGCATAATTCTTATTAAATATATGCAAGCGTTTGGGGTGTTATCCTTTTTATTCTGTGTATTTGCCATGCTGATGTTGTTTTGGCAAGAGCAGGTTTTAGGGGAAATACTTTTTATCACGAGTTTAGTGACAATGGTTATTTCACTCGTTCTATCCTTAATAGAAATTCTAATGTCTAGTCAGTCACTAAAAATAGAATTAGATAGAACAAACGTAGGCGATCTGTGGGATAAATGAACGATGCAGCTTGGATTAATGTACGACGGCATCGTCATAGTATCGGCGTTATAGGCTAATTTAAATCGGCAGCGTATTGTTTGAGTAATGCTAACGGCACAATTTCTAATGCCTTGATATGCGTTTTTTTAAGATGCACTCTCGGCGCCATTTGATTCTTTTCAGCCTCTAACCAGCGTGCAGCACATAAACACCACATATCTCCCGGCCGTAATCCCGGAAAACCATGTTCCATCGCGGGTGTTGATAAATCATTCCCTCTAAAGCGGGAATATTCTAAAAATTCTTTAGACGTTACGATACACACCGTATGTGAACCAAGATCTTCTTTACAGGTATTGCAGAGATTATCTCGGAAAAAGCCCGTCACCGGCTCGCCACTACATTCTTCTAATTTCTCGCCAAATACGTTCAGTGACTCATCCATTTCCATTATTCGATTACCTATGATTTAGTGTTTGCAGGGGGCATTTGTAACATACGTGCCTCACCTTTATTGCGCTGTTGGAGAGTGTTAGTCAGATAAATAATACTGAACCGTGGACACTACCCGAATTTTTTTGATGTGAGGATTATTTTTGTCTCGCTCACTGATACTAAACTGACCTTGCGATGCTTTTTTAATTTTACCTAATTTACTGTTAGAATCTGTGGCAAATTTTTCGGCCACTTCTCTGGCCTTACGTGTTGCCTCTTCAATCATTTCTGGCTTTACTTCATTAAGCCGCGTAAAAATATATTCGGTTTGTGATTGGTAATTATCACCCGTAAACACAATACCTTGCTTGCCGAGTTCTGATAATGACCCCATTACAGATCGAACTGCAGTAATATTGCTGGAATAAACCGTGATGGTTTGAAACGCCGTATAACGAAACTCCGGCTTCATGTTGCCGCCATATTGTTGAGCTGATTTATCGGTTATCGCCGGCGATGAAAATGTCACTTCTTCAGGGCTAATACCTTTTCTACTTAAGAAGGCTTTCGTTTTAAGCGAGCTTTTTTCAAGGGCATCATAGAGTTTATCTAAATCATTCTCCGCGGCTGAAAACTGAATGGGCCAAATCACAATATCCGCTTCAAACTCACGTTCAGATAAGCCTTTAACGGTGACACTTCGGTCATATTGCTTATATTCAATCGCCGCATCACCCAAAAGATAACCAAGTGATGACAATCCCATGAATACAAATAAACCTAATATAAATGCGAATGCTTTGTTGGTTTGTGGCATTTAAGTCTCCTTAATAGTGCCAATTAAGATAAATTTTCTTTGATTTTTTCAAACCAAGTTCTCACTTCCTCATGAGCTTCCAACTGCGTCAAGTCTTCAATTGTTATTAGTGGTGCGGCTCTTTCAGAAAAAATTCTTTTAATTGAACTTGCCCCTTCATCATATATTTCATTATTACCTGCAGCTTTTAGACCTTTCAAAAATGTGGATAAATCTTTTGGAATATTTTTGTTTTTCCATTCATTGAGCCAACCATCTTCTGAATGCATGAAATCTTCATCGATCGGATAAATTTCCTTTATTAGACGAGGGTGAACATAATTTTCAACTTCAAGCATTGTTGTCAACGTAGCCCAAGATCCGTATCTCCCATTAACTTGATCTACTGCAATCTGATATTTGGACACATCATTATCATAAATATGAATTTCTGGTTTATTAAGTTTGGCCAAATAATTCTTATTAACCCAATGCATTAGAGTTCCACCGCCGAGGAAAATAGTCAAAATTCTCTCATCATTAACCAAGTCCAAGTCAAATAACTTACCTATATGGCTGAAAAACTCTACATCTGTGGGCCCTTCCAAGCACAGTATAGTTTGTATTCCCAAATTATTTATTGAAAGCGATACATTGGGGAGCATACCAAGAGTATCGGCAATAGCTTGTAAATTATTTTCCGTTCCTTTTTGGATAACTGGTTGTCCTTCGATTCGGTTAATAAATCGTATTTTATCTGTATTCACTAAGCCAGCTAAAGACGGGCTATGTGTAGTAATTAACACTTGAGTGTTTTCATTTTCAGAAAGCTCAACAAGTGCATTAAATAGAGCTACTTGCCAAGTAGGGTGTAGGGTGCTGCGAAGTTTCAGGTTCCTCAATGGCGTATATAACATTGCGATCTTCCGAATTTTTACGCTCTGCTTCTGCTCTGAAGTAATTAAGCAAAATTAACCTTCTTACTCCGCTTCCTCTTTTATTAATAGGAATGCCATCATCACAATTAAAGGAAAAAGAGAATAATGAATCCCTGGTTTATGTGTCATTTCAGGAGTAAGGACATCAGCGATTTCAGGGCTCATTTCCTTTAGTTTTTCTAAAGTTTTAAATCCAAGTTGTTCTGCTTGTATTCTGATTTTCTCTTTTACTTCTTCTAACTCTGCTTCAAGCTGGCTAATAGCCGTTTTAGTAATCGCTTTTAAAGGATCTTGAACTTCTTTATCTGAATCTTTGTTGGCGCGGTCTGACTGAAAAATGAAAAATAGTGGTAAGTCCATTTTCAATGAATCCCAAATTTTTTACCATCTTGCTGATCTATTGCTATCTCTACAGTAGAAAAACTATCAAGAGTCTCGACTTCATAAATAGCCTGTCGAATAGAAGAACTTTTATTCTTCTTAACTTCTGAAACATCAAGATGATCATTATAATTACCAAGTAACGTTTTCAGATCATCTATCTTCATTGTGATAAGTGGTGTGTCAAATACAGACGGATAGTGAGCAATTAAATATGTTTTTAAAGAAGCGGCTGACAATTTATCTTTTGAGCAATTCCAAATTTTCTTTACTGTAAGGTTGTTCTCCGCGTCTAATAGAAATTCCTTTTTTAGATTAGTTGGTATTGTATCTATTGTGTATTCTTTCTCTTCCGGCTTAAAAGAGACTTGAATTGCCATAAAATCTTCATTACCCACATGAACATTATAATCACCAATATCAATTTTTACTGTGTCGTTATTGAAAAATATTTCCAATGCATCAAGAATTGTCGACTTTCCAACATCGTTCTTTCCAATAATTACATTAAAATTAGAATCAAATTCAACCGTAACACTTCTATAACCACGAAAATTGGTTAGTTCTAACTTTGAAATTTTCAAAAAAATACTCCTTTATTTTATAGAACATTTGCACATAACTTGCTTATTAACAGGAAGAATGTTTCCTTGTGATTATTACCTTTATGCGAACAAAAAATCCTTGTAATATGATGAGCCTAAAACAATGACAGGTTTAACACATTGGTTCAAACATTCCTTAATTGCAATATTTCACCTGACTATTCAGCAAATGATCGCCCATCTTCACGCTGAATCATCATAATCGATGAGCGTGGTTTGCTGTCACCGCCGGCGGGAAAGTGGGAGGGGGCGTTGTCTTCACCGGGATGTTGGATGCCGACAAATAAGGTTTGGTTATCTTCGCTAAAACATAAACCGGTAATTTCACAGGCGATCGGGCCTGTCATAAAACGTTTTATTTCGCCGGTTGTAGGATCGCTACACAACATTTGGTTATTACCCATGCCAGCAAACTTGCCTTCATTGCTGTCTTTGCCATCCGTTAAAATCCATAAGCGACCAGCGGCATCAAAGCCAATGCCATCGGGACTATTGAACATATTATCGGGGGTGATATTGGCAGTGCCTGCACGAGCATCATCATAAACACTTGGGTTGCCTGCTAGTAGATACAGGTCCCATTCAAATTCGTCTGCAATATGGTCATTTAACAGCGGGCGCCAACGTATGATTTGTCCGTAATGGTTATCTGCCCGTGGATTGGGGCCATTGAGCGGTTGACGTTCTGAACCACGTTCTTTGTTATTGGTTAAAGTGCAATAAATCGTAGTTTTGTCGGGGTGAACGGCAATCCATTCTGGGCGATCCATGGTCGTTGCACCTACGATGCTGGCGGCTTGGCGAGCATAAATAAGTACTTCAGCTTGAGAGGCAAAGCCAGCCTCAGTCGTCAGGCCATTTTTGCCATGGGTTAACTCTAGCCATTCGCCACGTCCACGTAAGGCATCATGTTCGCCATTAAAGCGTGCAACGTAGAGTGTACCTTCTGATAATAAATCACGGTTTTGCTCTGGGTTTGTGGCATCAAATTTGTGTTTAGAAATGAAACGATAGATATGTTCGCCTCGTGAATCATCTCCCATATAGATTACGACATGACCATCTTTATTAACGGCGATGGCGGCGTTTTCATGTTTAAAACGCCCTAAAGCAGAACGTTTAAGAGGAATGGAATCTGGATTCATTGGATCGATTTCAACTATCCAACCAAAGCGATTGGCTTCGTTAGGATTTTTGCTGAGATCAAATCGTGGATCGTGTTGTTCCCATTGGTAATATGATTTTCCGCCTTTAATGCCATAACGTTTTTCTAATGTGCTTTGCTGATATGGCGCGGTACTACCAAAGTTGAAATTGATGTTTTCTTCACAAGTTAAGTAGGTTCCCCATGGTGTTTTACCATTAGAACAATTATTAAATGTGCCTAAAACCTGCATTGCAGTCGGATCAGCTTCGGTTTTTAATAAGTGATGGCCAGCGGCAGGGCCAGTCATGTG
Organism: uncultured Methylophaga sp.; assembly: GCA_963975785.1. Classification (GTDB taxonomy): domain Bacteria; phylum Pseudomonadota; class Gammaproteobacteria; order Nitrosococcales; family Methylophagaceae. The sequence continues at coordinate 35,678 of CAXBIM010000014.1, read as the reverse complement.
CATCAGTGTATTCGCGGTGATACGGCGATTAAGTTTGCCTTGCTGATCGACGCGCCATGTTTCACCTTGTCGGACAATTTCAAAAATCGACACACCATGCGCGGCCTGACTTTTGACTACATCATCAGCGGTCAGTGTCGTGCCGTCATGGTCAAATAAGTATTCTGGATTGGTATATTCGTTGTTCACCACCATCAAAGCGCGATCGGCGCTGAGTGGGAAACACGACATGCCATCATTATTATCGCCAAATTGACGAGCTTGAGCGGCGGCATTCGCTTTGCCTGATGGATCAAACTGTGGTGCATCCGGAAAAAGAGGATCACCCCAAGAAATGAGCACCTCAGCACGGTAACCTTTAGGCACGATGACTTTATCACTGGTGCTGGTGGGGACGGGGTCAAAATCGAGTAACTTGGATGGGGTCGCTGACATCGCTTGCGTAATCGGCATGCCGGCTAAAAATGTGCCTGCGCCAACAAGGCCAGCTGATTGCATAAAACGTCGACGACTCAATGCACTGGTAATCAAAGACTCGAGTTTGGATGATTTAGCGGAATGATCTGTCATAACAATTCTCATTGAAAGATAAGGTGATAACGGCGGGCAGTGGAAGCTGTCACCAAGCTGAATGACACGATCTATGCGTGCCAATCAGCTACAGTTTAACGACCTTATGTGACAATTAATGACGTGTGTTTTTGTCCATTAAAGAGAAACTACGATTTATAAGGCATTGGACCTAAGTAATCTTTTTTGCCTACCTCTACGCCGTTGTGACGCAAAATGGCGTAAGCCGTTGTCACGTGGAAATAGATATTGGGAATAGCATGTTGAATAGCAAATTCTTCCCCCGTTAGATACTTGCCTTCCCAGCGTGCTTGAGATACTTCTTGTGTGGCGGTATTGGCAAAATCAGCTGGTGTAAAACTAGCTAAATAGGCTAATACTTCTAGGATACGTGTTTGAAGTTCTGGCAGTGTGGTTTCTGTATCTTCATGTTTTGGTGCCGAATCTACTTGGCCGACTAAACGCGCTACGCCCAATTTGGCAGTATCGCAGGCAATTTGTACTTGGCGGATTAAGGTAAATTGGTCAGGTGCTAAACGAGAGTTAAGGAGTACATCAACGCTGAATTTTTTTGATTCTGCGAACTGTTCTCCTTTTTCGAGGATAGCACTTAAGTTTGTAAGCATCTTGCTGAACTGTACGACTGTTAATTCATAAAACATGGCGTGTACCTTTGTAAGGGAGTGGAGTTACAGTGATGAGATGGGGGCTGAAGCGATTACTTTCAATTGATGCTGATTAATATTTTATATCAGGCTAAATATTGAGCTTTTAGTTTTATGTAATGCTTGGCTGAATACATGAAATGAGCAATTTCATCTTCCGTTAGAGCGCGTATACGTTTAGCGGGACGGCCTAAATATAAATAACCACTTTCTAATACTGCGCCCTCGGGTACTAAACTACCAGCTGCTAACATGACCTGTTTTTGCACCACGACCTTATCCATCACTATACTGCCCATGCCGATTAAGCATTCATCTTCTATCGTGCAACCATGCAATATCACCTGATGACCGATGGTGACATGATTGCCGATAATAAGGGGAGAGCCATCAGGTTGCCAGCTTGATTTATGACTTACGTGAAGCATGCTGAGATCTTGTACGTTAGTGCCTTCGCCGATACGGATGTAATTCACATCACCGCGGATGACAGTACTTGGCCAAATAGAGCTGTTTTGTCCGATCTGAACATCACCAATCACGCTGGCGGAAGAATGAATGTAAACCGCTTCACCAATTTGTGGATGGTGATTCTGAAAGGACTGTATGTTCTGCATCGGTATCCCTTATTAAAAAGAGTTAGTTGCTTTGTTGCCGATAAAGTTTTTGCCAGCTAAGAAAGCCGATAACCGCAAGGACAGTGTAAACAGAAAATAAGATTACCGTCGCGTAATAGCCCGATTGAGCATAAAGCACGATAGCTGCGCCATCAATTACCACCCAATACAGCCAATTTTGTAAGATCTTTTTCGCCATTAACCAGGTATTCATTACTGAGAATATCGTCACACTTGCATCAAGGTAAGGGTTTTGTGAGGTTTCGGTTATTTCTAGGTAAAAGGCGGTAATCAGACTGAGCAATGTCGCCATCAAAATGAAGGTAAATTGATTGGTCCACGACCAACTGGTGATGGCTAACTTATCTTCAGTGTTGTCATGTTTGCGCCATAAGGTATAACCATATATCGCCATGCCCATATAGTAGAAGTGGAGGAGGGATTGCATGGGAAGTTGGCCTTCCCAAAACAAGATGGTGTAAATGAGTGTGCTGGTAAAGGCAATTGGCCAACACCATTGTGATTCTCTGGATGCAAATATAATGTAAGCCATGCCGAGTAGGGCTGCGAAAATTTCCCAACCCGACATCATAGCAAAGGCATCAACAATGAACGTTAGCCAATCTGACATATTTATTTATCAACCACATCAGCACGGTCTGTTCCGACCATTTTTAATACAAATGCACTGTGTGGCATTACTTTAAAGACTTGTTCAATTTCAGCATCCATCGTATCCATAACATCACGATATTCACCAAACACCTGTGTGCTTAGACTATTACGTTTGACGATGAGTTTTGGGTTGGTTTCAAGTTTGTCGATGAAGGCTAAAATCGGTTCTACATAACCTTCCATTAGGGGGTAGAGACTTATATCTATTGAAATACGCATTTTCTTGTACCTAAATATTAAAGTAAAAAAGGGCTCATAAGAGCCCTTTTAGTAAATAGATTATTAATAATCCCAAGTAAGGTTTACACCAATAACGCGAGGGTCGCCTTTTTGGGTGTAAGACTCATCAACATAACCATTTGCAGGGTTGTTGCCGAAGTAAAATCCTCGTGTACTATAATCTTTATCTAACAGATTACGGCCCCAGATTGATACTTTCCAGTTGTCGATTCTGTAATCAAGACTTGAGTTTAAAAGTACATATGAGCTTGATTTGGTATTGTTACTATTTGAGAAGTAGAACTCGTCTTTACCTTCAATATTAGCTCTAAGTGTCCAGTTTGAAGATAGATAAACTTCACTTCCTAGAGCGAATTGATAAGCAGGCGCATGCGCTTGACGACGACCATTTACATTAATTGCAGTAAGGTCTGGATTTTCATATTTATCAAATTTAGCGTCTAATAAACCAAGCGATGCAAAAACACGTAATTGGTGATTAACCAACCAATCTACGTCTGCCTCAATACCCATATTGGTACCTTCAGCGGCATTGGTAATGGAGTCTTCAAATACACCTCCACCAACAAATACTGAGCTTTTAACTTGAGCATCGCGGCGTAAAGAATAAAAAGCAGCAATATTGGTCGTTACTGCTCCATCTAGCCAGATTGATTTAAGTCCTGTTTCAAGACTCCACATATATTCGGTATCAAATTTACGTTTAGAATCAGGGAGTGAATCATTATTATTAACGCCACCGGACTTGTAACCACGAGAAAGAGAGGTGTAAACCATTTGGTCACTATTGATTTGGTAGTTTAAACCTAGTTTTCCACCAAATAAGACTTCGTCTGTATCAATATTTAAGTTATTTGAATCAGCATAATCAGCTTCGAAATATTCAACGCGTAAACCTGAAATGAGTGTTAACTTTTCAGATAAGTGGCTATCAAGTTGTCCAAAGATGGAGGTGTTTTCAGTTTCATATTGGTTTATTAATGGCGTCCAAGGTGAGGCTAAGTCAAGATTTTCATCTTGAGCAAGGTGATAGATTCCTAGTGCCCACTCTGTTGTATTATTAAATATACGACCATTTTCATTTGATAATGCTTTTAGCTCAAAGGAATAGTTTTCACGATCACGTTTGAACTCTTCAAACCCAGTGTAGCCGCCAGGAAAACCAGCATATGTCCAGTCGGCATCATAGCTATATGTAGTATCAGATTTACTATAAGTGATTGCAGATTGAAGTTGTACTGCATCACTCGCGCGCCAATCTGTTTTAAGTGCGAGAGCATTTGTGTTTTGGCTATCTTCACCAGGTTCGTCTGAAATGCTGCGACGTGAATTATCTAAAGTAAATGCATCGTAACCATTATCGATGTTGATATGTAGGAAATTTAGGTCAACAGTTAAATCATGGCTTGCTAACCACTTTAGATGTCCTTTTGCGGTGAGTTCATCTTGATCTTGAGTGTTATCACGATTCAAGAAGTCATTTTCCATATAACCATCAGATTGATGACTGTATATTGAAGCACGACCAAGTAATTTATCTTCAACTAAAGGGCCACCAATAGCGACACCAAGGTTGTGTGTACCGTATTGTGCGATTCCTGTTGCGACATGAATATCAAGATCGTTGGTAGGCTGTTTGCTTTGCATATTGATTACGCCAGCAAGTGCGTTAGTACCAAATAGCGTGCCTTGTGGACCACGAAGAACTTCAACTTGTTCAATATCAAATAAGGTTGCTGCACCGCCAGTTCGACTAAAATCGATACCATCGATAATTAGACCTACAGAAGGGTTTATAGGTGCTGAAAATTGACTACGCTCGCCAATGCCGCGAATTTGGAAGTATTGACCACGTGATGCACCACTTGAAACATTGACGTTTGGTGCAAGGTTTAAGATGTCTTCAATATGCTGTGCACTACGAGATTCAATTGTTTCACTGCCAATAGTTGTTAAGCTGATAGGCGTTTCTTGTGCTGTATTGGGTCTGAAATCAGCACTGACAACCATTGCTGGTAGTTCGATTTCAGATGTATCAGCAAATGTATACGTGGGAAGTAGAGCTGCAATTGCAGCAGGTAAAAACTTAAACTTCATTATTGGCCTTTTTAAGGAATAAAAAGGACAGGGGATAATTCATTGAATGCGCTTCATTATAAAGTGCGAATGTAGTATCTCGGCCTGTCCCTACGCCAGTATTAACTGGATCAGGTTCATAGGGTTCTTTCTGTAAAGAAGAAAGTCTCAGGCATTTTGGCCGCCCCTAGGCTTAAATTTGACAGTAATTTAAATTGCCATCAAATATCCGGCGAGATTATACGCCAAGCTACTGTTTTTAGCCATGTTTGTTTGCATCACTTGCCGCGGTGTTAGTGGTGGCTTGTTCCAAGTATGGAAAGGTTTCGGATAATTCGACAGAGACATGGAATAAGTTAGGATCTTTTTTATCAAATTTGCAGCGCACAACCTTGCCTTCGGTAATTAAATTGACACCATTGTTTTTGATGAACGTGATTTTAATGTGATTACCTAATTTTGGTGAATGATTCGTGGTGAGATAGACCCCGCTGGCACAGAGGTTTTGACTAGTACCATAGTATGAAACCTCATCATGTTCATTGATGGTAAAGCTTATCTGCGTTTCAATAGTGGTGCGTGTAAATTGGCGTTTTTCTTTGAAATTATTTTTGGGCATACGCCAAGGCACTCCAGCCAGACTATTGGATAACGGACATCTAGGCTACGGAACAATAAATATGAGAACAAGGAACTAATCGACGATTTCTTGTAATCGATTTATTTGAGACTGGTTCTGCATGCAGGGCAAATTCTCTGTTTGCTGTTAAGGCGAGTGGTCGCTACTTTATTGCCGTGATTGTCATAACATCTTGGGCAGAAAAATCCCTTCTCATCTGGAAAGATATAACAGCCTGATTTTAGTTCTGGTTTTGCAATGATGATGGGCGATTGTTTCATTACAGCGTGTTGGTTTTTACTCAGCTGGGTTATTTGTTGCTGTAAAGTCGATGAGTTTGTTTTTATCTGTTCTAGCTGGGTTACAAGCGAATTGATGACGGCGTTTATTTCTGATTCATTGTTGTTACTAATGGCTACTGGAAGCGATTGTAACAGTGCTTGTGAGTGATTTATGGGCTCAAAGATATCCATGAGAGACTCCTTATTCATTGGTTTTAAGCGATAGCTTTTTCGACAACTTTTCGTGTGAGGTGTGGTGCAAGATGTTCGATGAAGGCATAACTAAAACTACGAAGGTAACTACCACGACGAATACCCATGTGGGTGGTGCTTGGTTTGAATAGATGGCTGACATCGAGTGCTTGTAGTGGTGAATCTTTAATAGAATCAAATGCCATGCTGGCGATGATGCCGATACCTAAGCCGAGTTCTACATAAGTTTTTATGACATCGGCATCCGTTGCTGTGAAAATAACATTAGGTGTTAGGCCTTTCTCAATAAAGGCTTGATCTTGTTGTGCTCGGCCGGTAAATCCCATTACATAAGTCAGAATAGGGTATTGGGCAATGGCATTGAGTGTGAGTTTTTTCTCTGATAATAAGGGGTGGTCAGGTGGTACTACAATCGAACGATTCCACTCATAACAAGGCAAAATAGCTAAGGCGTCGAATTGTGCCAAGCCTTCTGTAGCAATGGCAATATCAACTTTTCCGGTGGCCGCCATTTCAGCAATTTCGGTTGGGGTGCCTTGCACCATATTCAAATGTACATTGGGATAATGTCGCGAAAATGCTTTGATAGCATTGGGTAGCGCATAGCGTGCTTGAGTATGAGTTGTGCCTATAGATAAGGTGCCTAGTTGGTCATTCTGATTATCGGCGGCGAGCTGGCGGATATTTTCCACCTCCAGCAACACACGATCAGCCATTTCAATAACCGATTGACCAAATGAGGTTAAGCCGGTTAATCGTTTGCCATGGCGTTCAAAAATTTGTAGGCCAAGTTCTTCTTCAAGTAACTGCACTTGATTACTGACACCTGGCTGAGAGGTATGCATCGCATTGGACGCGGCGGAGATACTTAAACCACGACGGGCAATTTCACGAGCGTATTTTAATTGTTGTAGCTTCATATCTATATTCTTTTTAGTTATAACAATAGTTAATAATATTCATTAGACAGGATATTGTGTGATGGTAAACTTGTCACCTTTTATATAGTAGCAGGCGCCTTAAACAAGATGGAATGGGGATATACATTAGCTGGATTAGCTGTGGGTATAATGATTGGTATGACAGGCGTTGGCGGTGGTTCATTAATGACACCGATTCTAATTTTTGGTTTTGCGGTTCAACCTGCTGTAGCCGTCGGCACTGATTTGTTATTTGCCGCGATAACTAAAGCGGGCGGCGTGTGGGCTTATTGGCGGCATGGCGTTGTGCATTGGCAGGTAGTTAAGCGTTTGGCAATGGGCAGTGTCACGACGACTCTTTTGACCTTATGGGCTCTGAACTCCACAGGTGTTGGCAAAGGAGCGCATAGTGAATTGATCACCATTGCCTTAGGTATCGCGTTAATTTTGACTTCCAGCGCTTTATTATTAAAAACTCGGGTAGGTAGCATTATGAAAGCGCAAGCTGATCATCCCGTGGTAAGTGCTTTATATAGAATGCGGCAGGATGAAAAGCATAAGGCTGTGGCTACCGTATTAACGGGTGGTTTTCTGGGTGTAATGGTCACCTTATCATCTGTAGGTGCCGGAGCATTAGGTGCAGTAATTTTATTATTTTTATATCCAAAAATGAAAGGTGTAGAAATTGTAGCTACCGACATTGCGCATGCAGTGCCTTTAACCGCCATCGCTGGTTTAGGTCATTCCGCAGTCGGTACGGTAGATTGGTCATTATTATCATTTTTAGTTATGGGTTCATTGCCGGGCATTTATATTGGTAGTCATTTAGGCGTTAAAATTCCCGACCATGTAATGAGACCTTTTTTAGCAGTAATATTGTTAGGAGTAGGTATTAAATGTCTAGTGTAATTGAAAGCGTCAATCTCACGTTATATGGCTGTCCTATGCACTATATTAAAGCGCGAGAAGTTGTGGCTAAAATGGTTCAAGACCAAGCCGTTTTATTTGAAATTAATAATGGCGATGCTGTCGACGACGTTATAAAAAGTTTGCGTCAAGATGGGCAAGTTTGTGAGATAGAATCGAAACAATCGTTAACAACAACGGTTAAGGTAATAAAAAGAATATGAGTAACATTAATGAAAAATTAGCAGCGAAGGTCGAAGCCGTTAAGCTAGTATTGGCTGAAATTGCAGCAGATTATAAACCTGCTACTTTGGCATCAAGTTATGGTGCAGAAGATATGGTGTTAATGGATCTGATTTGTAAATTCGCACCAGAAATCGAGATTTTCACGTTGGATACGGGGCGTTTGCCAAAAGAAACCTATGAGGTTATGCAAGAGGCGAAAACGCATTACAACCGCGAAGTGCAAGTCTATTTCCCTGACGCATCGGATGTTGAAGATTTTGTGACTCATCAAGGCCCCAATGCTTTTTATGAAAGTGTTGAATTACGTAAGCAATGCTGTGGCATTCGTAAAGTTAAACCGTTAAAACGTGCTTTAGTAGGTAAAAAGGCATGGTTAACAGGTATGCGACGTTCGCAGGCTGTGACGCGCAGTGAATTGCCTATTTCAGAATGGGATGAAGGCTTTGGTTTGCAAAAATTTAGTCCATTGACCGATTGGTCGAATGGCGAGGTTTGGGCTTATATTCGTGCGTTTGATGTGCCTTATAATAAATTACATGATCAGGGTGTCGCTAGTATTGGTTGTGCGCCTTGTACTCGCGCCATTACTGCCGGTGAAGATATTCGTGCGGGACGTTGGTGGTGGGAAAATCCTGAATCTAAAGAATGTGGCCTACACGTTAAAGAGAAATAATTAGAGAATTTTATGACTAAAAAACAGTTAACACATTTACAACAGCTGGAAGCTGAAAGCATCCACATTATGCGTGAAGTGGCGGCAGAGTTTGATAACCCCGTTATGCTTTATTCGGTAGGTAAAGATTCAGCCGTTATGCTTCATTTAGCAATGAAAGCATTTGCTCCAGGTAAACCGCCTTTTCCATTGCTTCATGTTGATACGAAATGGAAATTTAAGGAGATGATTGCCTTTCGTGATCAGCGAGTGAAAGACCTTGGATTAGACTTATTGGTTCATAGTAATCAGCAGGGTATCGATGACGGAATCAACCCATTTGATCATGCTCGATATACCGACATAATGAAAACCGATGCTTTGAAAGAAGCTTTGGATAAATATGGGTTTGATGCTGCCTTTGGTGGCGCGCGTCGTGATGAAGAAAAATCTCGTGCGAAAGAACGGGTCTATTCATTCCGTGATAAAAAACACCGCTGGGATCCTAAGCAACAACGCCCTGAATTATGGAATACCTACAACAGTAAAGTGAATAAAGGTGAAAGTATTCGTGTTTTCCCATTATCAAACTGGACTGAGCTTGATATCTGGCAATATATCCATTTGGAAGGTATTCCAATCGTGCCTTTATATTACGCACAAGAACGTCCAGTCGTTGAGCGTAATGGTATGAAGATTATGGTTGATGATGATCGTATGCGATTAGAAGAGGGTGAAGTCCCTAAAATGGAAAGAGTACGTTTTAGAACCTTAGGTTGTTATCCATTAACGGGTGCTGTTGAATCTAATGCATCAACATTACCTGAGATTATTCAAGAAATGTTATTGGCCACGACATCAGAACGACAAGGCCGTGCCATTGATCATGATGAGTCAGGATCAATGGAGAAGAAAAAACAAGAGGGTTACTTCTAATGAGCAGTACGGATAATAATTACCAATCGGACAGCTTAATCGCAACCGATATCGATGCTTATTTAAAGCAACACGAAAATAAAGAAATGTTACGTTTTCTTACCTGCGGTAACGTGGATGATGGCAAAAGTACCCTAATTGGTCGCTTGTTATACGATTCAAAAATGATCTATGAAGATCAATTAGAAGCAGTGACTAAAGATAGCGTGAAATCAGGAACAACAGGCGAAGCCGTCGATTTGGCATTGCTGGTGGATGGTCTGCAAGCTGAACGTGAGCAAGGTATTACCATTGACGTAGCGTATCGTTATTTCTCAACGACTAAACGTAAGTTCATCATTGCAGATACGCCAGGTCATGAGCAGTACACGAGAAACATGGCAACAGGTGCGTCTAATTGCCAACTTGCTGTTATCTTGATTGATGCACGTTACGGCGTGCAAACACAAACTCGTCGTCATAGCTTTATTGCTAATTTATTAGGTATTAAACATATTGTTGTTGCCATTAATAAAATGGATATTAAAGATTATAGTGAACAGGTTTATAACGATATACGTAAAGACTACAGCGAGTTTGCTCGTGAGCTAGAAATGGAAGATGTACATTACGTGCCTCTTTCAGCATTAGTTGGCGATAACGTGGTGAACAAAAGTGAAAACATGCCTTGGTATCAAGGTGAGACTCTAATGAATCTGTTAGAAAATGTTGAAATTGCCGGTGATGCCAATGTGCAAGACGTTCGTTTCCCTGTGCAATATGTGAATCGTCCTAATCTTGATTTCCGAGGCTATTGTGGCACCTTGGCCTCTGGTATTCTGAAACCTGGCGATGAAATTACCGTTTTGCCATCAGGTAAAGAAAGCACGGTTAAGGACTTAGTGACGTACGATGGGAATTTAGATGAAGCTGTTCCTGGTCAAGCGATTACAGTGACATTAAATGATGAGATTGATGTAAGCCGTGGTGACATGATCGTGCACCGTGACCATCAGCCACATGTTACGAGTCATTTTAAAGCTACCGTAGTTTGGATGACCGAAAAGCCGCTAGTCAGTGGAAAACAATATAATTTCAAAGTGGGTGTGAGTGATAGTGCCGGCGTTTTAACTGCAATTGATAGTCAAATTGATGTTAATAGCTTAGCTGAAAATACCGCCAGTGAATTACGTATCAATGAAATTGGTGTTTGTGAGTTTTCATTAAATAAACCTGTGGTATTTGATGCTTATAAACGTAACCGTAGTACAGGGTCGTTTATTATTATTGATCGTTTAACAAACGTTACCATTGGTGCAGGCATGATTACCGAAGCCGTTAATGCATCAAAATCTCAAGCTTTGTCGGCGGAACAGTTCTCGGCATTTGAGCTTGAATTTAATGCCTTGGTTAGAAAGCATTTTCCTCATTGGGATGCTAAAGATTTAAGCGAGTTGCTGTAATCATTGAGGTTTTCGTTTAATTTTCAATATAGAATAGCCGGACCTAGTCCGGCTTTTTTATGTCTAATGGAATTGAAATGGATCTTAAACAAGAACTTATTTATATACAGCAACATATTCCCATCACTGCTCATTTGGGTGTGGATATTTCACTGTTTGATGGTGAAAACATCATCGTTACCGCTCCTTTAGAATCTAATAAGAATTTGCATGGCACGGCCTTTGGTGGCAGTCAGGCGGCAATCGGTATTTTGACTGGATGGGCGTTGATTTATCTAAAGTTAAAGCAACTGGGAATCAATAATGATTTGGTGATTCAAAAAAGTGCCTATGATTTTAAAAAGCCCGTTACCGCAGACTTTACTGCTAGCTGCTCTTTTCCCTGTGAAGAAGAGCTGTCATTATTCCTTAGTGCTTTAAAAGAAAAGGGCAAAGCACGCATTACCTTGATAGCTGAAATTGAATCTGAACGTGGTCAATGCGGCCGACATGAAGGTTTGTACGTGGTATTTTTGAAGAACTAATTAATAATCCTGTAATCACCCGCTAGTTGAACTGTCACCATGTGTTGAGCTTGTGGCTGTTTACTTCGCTACCAGCGTTCACCAAAAGGGCGTAAATGAACCTCAAGACTCTTTATTCTACTAACCGCCATATACTGCCTAAAGTAAGAAAGAATATTTGTTGAGGCTATAAAAAACGCACTTATTCCAAACGTACCAAGCTAGAAGTGGATATGTTTTATAAGCTTTTAATTTACAGGTTCAACATTCTACTAAAATTATGATGAACAACTAATTATTACCTAGCAGTTGATAATAAGTTGTCCAGTTTACTCTTTTATTTAGCACTCATTGGCTTAATGGATACTACCCAAGGTTCTAATCGACTGCCATAAGCGAGCTCGACTTGATATCTAGGGGCTTTGACATCGGAGCTGTGTACTTTGTTTTGTCCCAAAAGTTTATCGAACAAATTTCTCTGTTTCAAAGGTATATGTATCTGCTCAATGCTGAGTTCTCGAATAAAACCATAAGTTTTTCTTTTTTCCTTATTATTGTTATATGAATAATAAGGTTCGATTAAGCCCTTAGCGATAATAAAGCGTGTTGAGTCGCTATATTGTTGTCTTAACGCAGATCGTTCAACACCAGCATCAACTGCAAATAAACGGGATGCTGAAAGTCGTTCACGCTCCAATTGTTTTTCTGCTCGCTCTAAGCTGTTACTTATGTGCTGATCATTAGCATTTTTAGCTAATCTCGCCTTTTGATTTTCAACTATAGCTTCTGCTCTTTTAAGTGCTTCATCATATAAAACGCTATTATTTTCTAGCACAATGAAGACTTCTTTTGGTAGCGGTTTACGCTTTTGGGGTTCATATGAACTAGATGAGTAATAATTAATCTCATCGTTGTTATAGCCTAAGTCCACTAATTTTTTACTATCAAACCAAGCAGGTGCTCCTCTATTATCATAAGCATACTCATCAAACTCTTCTTGTTTATTTAATGATCGCCATTGCAGTGTTAGAAATAGACCGCTATTTTCCTTGTACAGGCGGTAAGGAAGACTGAGTTCGCGTTCAGAAAGAGTGATGAAGGCTTCTGGTGCACCAGCTTTATTAGCGGCAACGCTAGTGAGGACATAAGCATTAGTGGCGAGTAATACTAAGAAGCACAGAGTGAACAGGTTACGAGATGATAATTGCAGTTTCATTTCTTGACCTCTTCTTTAGTACCGATAGCGGCATTGCGTAACCGTTTAAAGATAAGCAGCATCAGTATTGCTGATAAGCCAATCACTAAGAAGAAAAGGTATTTGGGCATTAACTCCCACCACCAATCATAAATCTTGGTATAGAGGAAAATAGTGAAAAATACATTGCCAGTATTGACCATATCAGGCCACGCTTTTTTTATACCTAGCGAAATAGCACCAGCACTCATTACAAAGCTTGTAATTTGATACAGTATTTCAATAGTCGCAGTCGATAAATTAAGGTAACTAATTGCTCCCCAATTTGAAAGGATCAACACGGGTATGAAGAAAATTAGCATCGAAAAAACACGATAGATTGGCCGGAAACCTACAAAGTGTTGGTGTGGAAGATAAGAGACTAATAGCAGGAGCAAAGCTATTGGAAAAAAGTTCTCAGGACGTTCACCGAAGCTAATCCAATAAGCGCCTCCCCACGTGCTGGTCTGGGCAGATAAAAAAGCCGAAATCGAAATAATTCCAGCAGCCAGCAATAGTCGAGCATTAGCAGCATAAGCCAGTAAAAATGCAAAAACAGCCCAGATCAGCAAGGCTTTTGGCGTTGGGCTGATATTAAATATTTGTCCAAACATCGACAGGTTGAGAACGAAACAACTTAACGTTACTAGGCCAAACAGTTTTGCAAAGTAGCCTGTTTTCTCTTTGTTAGCAGCATAAACGGTTATGAATAGGCCAATAACCGGGGCACTAAATAAAATGAAAACTTGTTGAGTTGTCGATAAGCCTCCCCAAAATTGATAAAACAGAAAAAATATACTGGCAGCCATGCCAATAGCACCAATAAAGGAAGCTATTTTCATTCCAAGGCTGAGTTGCTTTTGCTTATGACTTGAGTCGATATCAAATTTTAAGGACAGTCGAGATAGCAGGTCATCGTGATACTGCGTAATTGCAGAATGCTGTTCAGTGCTTAGGGATAAAACAGCGTCATGCTCAGCAGCGGCTAGCTCTGCTTTGAAAGCACTAATTTGGTCTGCTCTAGATTGAGCTTTTTCCTTCGAAGTTATATCCATAATTGCCAACCATAAATCAACGGCTTAGATATTACCCCAGTTCTCATACAATGAGAAATCAGGATGCGAAAGGTCAGAATAAAACGCTTGATTTCTTAATTTTAATGACTGCTTTTGGCACCAGTCGGACAGTTCGACTTTGACCTTAAATGTGTGTTTAGCTCTTGGTTTGGAACATGAAAGTTAAAGGTTGAAAGCCTGTTGCCATAACACTAACTTTTGTTCGAACTTCATCGCAGCATGAGCAGGGCTGGTAGATGGAAGCTTGCATCGAACAATTTCTTTTTGGTGTTCAGTAAGTATTGGCAACACATAGCGATTAAATACTTGCTCTGCTTTTGTACCATTAAAACAGATCTGTTGAATGGTTGGGTGTTGTTGTAGAAATGAATTAAAGTCATTGGCGATCATGCTTGCAGGAACGATATCTTGGTCTAAACTTCCTTGACGTTGACAGGTTTTAATTACATCCCACACGGCGATTTTATTTGCCAATAAATGCTCACAGCGTTGTGGGTAAGTTAATTCTTTATCCATATTGAAAATGGATGACATGAGCAACCAAAAGGCATTACGTGGGTGTGCGTAATATTGCTGTTGTTCAAGTGATTTTACGCTGGGCATTGAACCTAGAATTAAAATCCTCGCATTGTTGGCAGCAATAGGCGGGAAACTGAGGTTTAATGGCAGAGTATTGGTCATTTATTGATATGTTTTGCCTTGATGTTTAATCCACCCATCTGCATGACGTTTGGCCGGGTCATGGTGCGTCCAATGCATCACACCGCCTTTTTTAGTCCATTCATATTCGCCATAAAGCGTGACGAAGTCTCCTGTTGACAGTCCCTCAATTCTAGGTGCCAAGTCAATATTGTGTGCAACCAAGATGGTATGACTTTCAGATGTTTTAACGATGAATTTTTGATGGCGACTTCCGTCTAGGTCATCTGCGAGCAATTTTATGACTTTGCCGGTTACTTCTAATTGAACGTTGCTTTGATGTTGCTCAAAAGCCTGTTCTATATGGCTAGTTGATATTGTGCTTACGACGTTTTGTTCTGGTGAGTATTTGCTCGCACCATAACCAACGACAATAAAGGCTATGATGAGCCAGATGCGGTGTTTCTGACGGGTTGCTTTAGACATAAGATAACGCCTGTACAAATTGAAGATAGTCATCAAGCTTACCTTGGGAGTAAGATATCTTCAAAATATTTAAATTAGCTTTAATATTTACTTCGGTAAATAAAATAATTTTGCTCGGTGTCTTAATTATTTGTACCACTTTGAATATTTAAGTTTCATTGTTTAGTCAACAGAATTTTTGATAAAAGAAACTGTCCAAACGTTAATGACAGAAAATGGCGCAGGGATACATTCAAAATCAAAATTTAATTTTATCAATGAAGCCACTTAATAATGGTTATTGCTTGATGAATCTCAGTTTCAGACCGTTAAGCGTTAATTAGTAAGTAGTAATGTTGTGGATTGTGGTTCTGTTATTAGTTGTGGACAGCTATAATGGTAGGTCATTTATCTAGTTTAGAGAGCTTAGATGTATCAGTACGATAACTACGATCAGACGATGGTTGAACAGCGAGTAGCACAATACCGTGACCAAACACGTCGTTTTTTAGCAGGCGAATTAACAGAAGAACAATTCCGTCCATTACGATTAATGAATGGATTGTATGTGCAAATCCATGCGCCAATGTTGCGGATTGCCGTTCCTTATGGCCTGATGTCATCAAAGCAAGTGCGTAAAATTGCTGATGTATCACGCAAATATGACAAAGGTTATGTCCATTTCACTACGCGTACAAACTTTCAGTTGAATTGGCCGACTTTAGAAAGCGTGCCCGATATTTTGGCTGAATTAGCTACTGTGCAAATGCATGGCATCCAAAGTAGTGGTAACTGTATTCGTAATACTACCTCTGATCAGCTTGCTGGTGTGAGTGCGGACGAAATTGAAGATCCACGCCCTTGGTGTGAGATTATTCGTCAGTGGTCAACATTTCATCCAGAGTTTGCCTATCTTCCACGGAAATTCAAGATTGCCGTCATTGGTACTAAAGAAGATCGTGCGGCAACACAATTGCACGATATCGGTTTACATTTAGTTAAAAATCACGAAGGTGAAACCGGCTTTGAAGTACTCGTTGGTGGTGGTTTAGGTCGCACGCCAATATTGGGTCAAGTTATACGTCCATTCCTCGAGAAGAAAGACTTATTGTCTTATCTTGAAGCTATTTTGCGTGTATATAACCGCTTAGGACGACGTGATAATAAATATAAAGCACGTATTAAAATTACCGTGCGCGAACATGGCTTAAGCCATATTCGTGAATTAGTCGAAGCTGAGTGGGTGCATATTCGCAAACAATTAGTGTTAGACGATAAAGAAATTGCACGTGTTAAACAGTATTTCACAGAGCCTGCTTATGAAGTTAGTGCCGCTGATGATGTCAGTTTTGCTCAAATGCAATCTGAAGATGCCGCTTTTGCCCGTTGGGTGAAACAAAATGTCGTTGATCATAAAGTGGCAGGTTATAAAGTGGCTTATATTTCACTTAAAGCGCCGCTAGTTCCACCTGGTGATGTGACTTCGGATCAATTGGATGTAGTTGCAGACTTAGCCGATGAGTTCAGCATGGGCGAGGTTCGTTCTAGCCATAATCAGAATTTATTGTTGAGCGATGTTAAACAAGGTGATTTATATGCCTTGTGGTTACGCTTGCAAGCAGAAGGTTTAGCGACGGCTAACATCAATACAATGGCAGATATGATTTGTTGCCCAGGTTTGGATTTCTGTGGTTTAGCTAATGCGACATCTATTCCATTGGCAAAAGAAATAAATGAACGTTTTGATAATTTAGATTACCTGTATGACTTGGGTGATATCAAAATTAAGATATCTGGCTGTATGAATGGTTGTGCACATCAAAGTGTCGGTCATATTGGTATTCTTGGTGTCGATAAAAAAGGCGAGGAGTGGTATCAATTCACGCTTGGCGGTAGCTCAGAAGCAGATGCTTCATTAGGTGAGCGTTTAGGTCGTGCTATTCCTAAAGATGAAGTCGTTGATACGGTTGCGACTTTATTGGAAGTGTTTAAAGAGCTTCGTCATGAAGATGAATTATTTCTAGCCACAGTACGTCGTGTTGGGATTGACCCGTTTAAGGAGCGTGTATATGCAGATAATTAAAGATCGCGTAATTGTTGAAGACAATTGGCTGCATTTAGATGACGAAGCGGCGTTGGTTGCCGGCAATATCACTGTATCGCTTACTCGTTGGCAAGAACAGCATGACACTTTGTCTAAGCATGAAGGCGGTTTAGGCTTGCGATTGACTGGCGAAGATCCGTTAGAAGAAATCGTACCGGACTTGGCTGCATTTTCATTGATGGTGCTAATTTTTCCTGCTTTTACAGATGGTCGATGTTACTCTTTTGCACGATTATTACGTGACCGTTATCACTACACTGGTGAAATACGTGCTCAAGGTGATGTGTTGCATGACCAATTGTTTTATATGTCACAGTCAGGCATCAACAGTTTTGAATTAGCGAATCCAGAACAAATGGAAAATGCTTTACTTGCGTTTAACGACTTCAGTGAAAGTTACCAAACGACCGCATTAAAACCAGAACCGTTATACCGTCGACGCTAGCGTAAATGGCTGTATACGCGATTGGCGATCTGCAAGGTTGTTTTGATGAGCTACTTAAACTACTGGATCGAATTGAGTTTGATCCGGTAGTTGATCAAATTTGGCTTGCGGGAGATCTCGTTAATCGCGGTCCTAAATCGGCAGATGTCATCCGTTTTGCGATGGACTTAGGCTGTGAAAAAGTCAAAGTAGTTTTAGGCAATCATGACCTCCATTTGTTGGCGAATGCCGCAGGAGTCATGGACCATAAACACCGTATGGATACGATGGATTCGGTATTGCTTGCAGATGATCGGGAACAACTCGTGACTTGGCTCCGTCATCAACCCTTATTTCACCACGATAGTCAGTTGGGATTCAGTATGTTACATGCTGGCCTGCCAGTGGAATGGTCCATAGCCGAAGCTATTGAGCGTGCCAAAGAAGTCGAGACTGTTATGCAGGGTGATAACTGGCGCGATTTTTTCAACAATATGTATGGCAATAAGCCAAAAGCATGGTCGACTAAGTTAGAGGGTTGGGATAGATTACGCTTTATCACGAATTGTTTTACGCGTTTACGTTATTGTCACGAAGATGGGCGTTTAGCACTTAAATTCAAAGGTGCACCTAAACATAAACCCGTCGATCAAAAGCCATGGTTTGAAATGCCGAATCGAGCTTCTGAAAATGACCGAATTGTTTTTGGCCATTGGTCTACATTAGGTACAGGTCAATACGGCAATGTTTTCTCATTAGATAGTGGCGCAGTGTGGGGAGAAAAGTTAACGGCTGTTCGTATTGATGTCGAACCTTATCAATGGTTTACTGTAGATGCGGATCCAGAAGGTTTACCTCATGCGAAAAACAAAGCAACCGTTTAATATGAGTTTTAGTAATCGTGTTCTGTTAGGTTTAATTTATTAAACAAAGTACAATATCCTTCATTTACGTAAATCGGGTTTTTAATAATCATGACAAATATCACAACATTTTCTGGTGACTTCTCAGCCAAAGGGCTAAAAGTCGGTATCGTAGCGGGCCGTTTTAATGACTTTATCGTCGATAATTTGATTTCAGGTGCTATTGATTGTTTAGTTCGCCATGGCGCTAGCGAAAGTGATATTCACCTAGCACGCGTTCCTGGTGCAGTTGAAATTCCATTAGCCGTTCAGCGTATGGGCCGTACTGGAAACTACGATGCCATTATTGCGCTTGGCGCAGTGATTCGTGGCGGCACACCTCATTTTGAATTTGTAGCTGGTGAATGTTCAAAAGGTCTTGGTCAATTGACATTACAACTTGATATTCCTGTTGCATTTGGCGTGTTGACTGTTGATAGCATCGAACAAGCGATAGAACGTGCCGGCACAAAAGCAGGTAACAAAGGCGCTGAAGCTGCAATGGGCACGATTGAAATGGTTAATGTGCTTCGTCAGATTGAGGCTGGGAAATAATATGGCAGGTGGACTACCTCGTTCTCATGCTCGCCGTGCCGCTGTGCAGGCTTTGTATCAAGCTTTAGTTAATGGTCAAGTACCTACTACTAAGGATGCACTAGATTTTGTTAGTGCAGAAAATTCAGACAAGATGGATCAGAAGTATTTCACCACACTAGTGGAAGGCGTATCGAAAGAGCTTGTTACTTTGGATAATGAATTAGCTTTTGCCGTTGATCGTAGCTTATCAGAAATTGATCCTGTCGAGAGTTCAGTGCTAAGGCTGGCTGTTTATGAGTTTATCCACCGTCCAGAAGTCCCTTATCGCGTTGTATTAAATGAAGCCGTTGAGTTAACAAAAGCATTTGGTGGCGAAAAAGGTCATCGGTATGTTAATGGCGTTTTAGATAAAATGGGCTCTAAGTTACGCGCTGTTGAATACCAAGCTTCAAAAGCACGTCGCGCCAATAAATAGTAAATATTTCTATGGTTACAACCCTATCTACAGCATTAAAATCAGCTGTAGATAGGATTCCCTACAGATTAAAGAGATCAATATAAGTGCCCGCACTCTCCGAATTTTCTTTAATTCAACAGTATTTCCAGCAATTAACGGCATCTCGTGAAGATGTATTATTAGGGATTGGTGATGATTGCGCTTTATTGCAATGTCCGGCCGAACACGTCATTGCCGTATCAATTGATACCTTAGTTGAAAATATTCATTTTTTTGCTGATGTTGATCCTGAACATTTAGGTTATAAAAGTCTGGCTGTTGGTTTGAGCGATTTAGCGGCGATGGGTGCTCAACCGGCTTGGTTTACCTTGGCTCTAACGCTTCCTGAAGTTAATGAAAGCTGGTTAAAAGGCTTTTCTCAAGGTTTAGCCAAATTATCCAAACAGCATAATATTCAATTAGTTGGTGGCGATACAACTCGTGGTCCACTTACTATCAGCATACAAGTTCATGGCTTTGTTCAACCAGAAAAGGCATTACGACGTAGTGGCGCTCAAGTCGGCGACCTTATTTACGTGACCGGAACGCTTGGTGACGCTGGTGCTGCGTTACAATTGCAGTTGCAGAAGTGGGGCAGTGCCGCGTTGAATGTTGAAGATAAAGCCTATTTTCGTCAGCGATTAGAGCAACCCACACCAAGGCTTGAAGTTGGCCAAAAATTAGCTGGTGTTGCATCTGCCGCGATTGATATATCAGATGGTTTAGTAGCAGATTTAGGTCATATCCTGGATAAAAGTGGTGTTGGTGCAAGGCTCGATTTAGCAAAACTGCCATTATCGTTAGCCATGTCGAAAGTGGATAGAAAAATGGCGGAATCTTTTGCCCTACAATCGGGTGATGATTATGAATTATGTTTTACTGTACCCCCACAATATTCCCATGAAATTGAACAAAGCTTTAAAGAGCAATGTACCTTCATTGGCACTATTACTGATGATGAAGGTATGTATTTTATTGACGATGATGCGTTGATTGCATTAAAAGGTACTGGTTATGATCACTTCCCCGTCTAGAATTACTTTTCGAGAATTACTCAAGCGTCCTGCTTGTTTTCTAGGGCTAGGATTTGGTTCGGGTTTAGCGCCTAAAGCACCTGGAACATTTGGTACATTGGCTGCCGTGCCGATTTATTGGCTGATGCAGGATTTACCATTAGCGCTGTATTTAGCGGTTGTCGTCATTGCTTTTATCGCTGGTATTTGGATTTGTCAGAAATCGGCCGATTGGTTGCAACAAAACGATCCTTCAGCTGTCGTATGGGATGAAATTGTCGGTTATTTAATTACGATGATTGCAGCACCTAGTGGCTGGCAGTGGATGGTGCTTGGCTTCGTATTATTTCGTTTTTTCGATATTTTAAAACCATGGCCTATTAACCTTGCCGATAAAGCTATTCATGGTGGTTTAGGAATAATGGTTGATGATGTAATTGCTGGTGTATTTGCATTAGTAGGCGTTCAATGGATATATTTAGTTTTTCCGACGATTCAGTTTTAGTAAATATTTTGCAAATAACTAAAAAATAAGGCAATGTTAGCAGCGCTCACATTTGAAAAGGATTTTCAATATGAACGCGAAAGGATTCACGCTCATTGAATTGATGGTAGTTATTAGTATCATCGCAATACTGGCATCACTTGCCGTGCCATCATTCACGGACGTTATTCGTCGACAGAAAGTTACTGGTGAAGCGAATGTACTATTTTCTTTAATATATCTTGCCCGCAGCGAAGCTATCAAACGAAACAGTATCGTCACTATCTGTAAAAGTAATAATGCAGCTCAATGCGGTGGCACTTGGTCAGATGGTTGGATCGTTTTCCAAGATGATGATAAAGACGGCAGTCGAGATGCTGGAGAAACCTTAATTTCATCCGGAACGATAGGCCATGGCTATCAACTTAGTTGGACAGCATTTGGTTCAAATAACTATATTCGTTTTAGCCAAAATGGCTTGACGTTATCTCAAAACGGTACGTTTAAACTGTGTCCAGCTGATAACGTTACAAAATATGCTCGGGCAGTAGTTATAAGTAAAACTGCTCGGGTGCGGTTTCCCAATGATTCTGATGGTGATGGCATTTATGACGATGCAAATGGCGATTCATTAACATGCCCGTGAGTCAGTACCAGGTGCTTTTAATGCAGTTGAGTATTATCTATTCCAACAATTTTGAGCGAGCCCTGTTCCACTAATATTCGCAGTGTTATCTTGATCTGTGATGAAATTAGCGCATTCCGCATCTCGAGTTGCTTGAGAACCTTGTGGTACAGCAGTTATCGTATATGTAGTTGCTGTGGCGTTTGTTACTGTAACTTTATAGTTACTGTCTGGTGAATCTTGTGCGGTGTCACCTGGGTAGCCTAAATTTGTCATCAAGGCTGTATAACTAGTGTTGTTTGTTCGCCACTTTTCTTCAGCTAGTTGTACTGATAAGAGCGCAGCTTTAGCATCAGCTCTTTTAGCCCGCGTCACATAATTCTGATAAGCTGGTAATGCAATTGCAGCTAAGATACCAATAACAGCGATTACAATCATTAGCTCAATAAGTGTAAAGCCTTTTTGCTTGAAATTCATAATACACCTACTCTATAAAATGAAACTTACATCGTTAGAAGATAGACTAAATTTTACAATACGTCACCTAAAATAGTGCGATTTCGTTCACAAGTTACCATGATATAAGGATATTTCCACTATCAATAACATATAATTAGGGTCTATAATCAAAGAAAAGCATGGAGTCACTATCAATGGCGTTATTAAGGCAGAAAGGTTTTACAGTGATAGAGCTAATGATTGTAATCGCTGTTATTGGTATCTTAGCGGCCATTGCTGCTCCATCATTTGCAGACATGATTGAACGAAATAAATTAAAGCAAGCTGCGGAAGGACTGAAGTCTGATCTTGAATGGGCACGATCAGAGTCAATTAAACAGAGCTGTAATGTTTCTATTGTCTTCACTACAGGCTCGAATTGGCAGTATGTTATGACACCATGCACAGGTACAGCCAAAACAGTTACATCTACCTCACCCACAGTAACGTTATCGGCTACAACATTTACAGCTAATACTGTGACTTTTGATTCTAGGCGTGGTGGGGCAGAAACGGCAGGAGCTACATTGACAACTGGTAATTATCAAGTAACTGTAGATATTGATAATGGTCGAAGAGTAAGAATATGTAATCCTGTGAATAGTTCTGCCATTAATGCTTATGAAGGGTGTTAACCTGATGATGAATAAAACCCCAAGACAGAATGGATTTACATTAATCGAATTAATGATTGCAATGTTAATTGGTTTAATCGTTATGGCGGCAGTTATATCTATTTATATCATTACCATTAAAGGTAGTTCAAACGCGGTGAAGTCAGCTCGATTGAACCAAGATATCAGTGTTGTGATGTTGATCATGACTAATGATATTCGTCGAGCTGGCTATTGGGGCGGCGCCATTATCGATGCAAACTTAACTACAAATCCATTTACAGATGTGATGGTAAGAGATGTTGGCGCTACAGCAGGAGCCTTGAGTGGTAATTGTATAACGTATTCCTACGATGCAGATGCATGGGAAGTCACCATTCCTCCTTATGACCCTGATACGGACAGTATTGCTCCTTCTGCTAACGAATATTATGGTTTTAGGCTTGTCAATGGGGCAATTCAAATAAAAACCAGTGGGACAACATCTCTCGCACCAGCATGTGGTGATGGGGTGTGGGTGAATGCAACAGATTCTGATCAATTCACCATCACCAATTTATTATTCGAATTGACTGCAGACAACACTGCAACAAACAGTTCAGGTAACACCGTTACTGCTCGTCAGATTGAAATAACTATCGATGGCGAGGTTGAGTCTGATGATGAGATTTCAGCTAGTTTGAATGAGTTTGTCAAAATTAGAAATAACCTAATCGTGCCATGATAGTTAGAGAGTATATGGTGGAGGAATTTGATATATGATTCAAAACTTCAAAAATAAACAAACTGGAGCGGCTACACTTCTTGTTGCTATTGTGTTGTTGTTTTCGATAACACTTGTAACACTGTTTACAGCCAAAATCGTAATGCAAGATACTAAAGTCGAAGCAAATGCGTATCGAGCGGCACAGGCTTTTTCAGCTGCTAATTATGGACTTGATTTTGCTATTAATTATTTTGACCTAGGAGGCTTTGATAGATTGGACGAGACAGTCTCGCCGGCGATCGCAGGTAATGATGATGTGGTTGATAGCCCAGTTACAGCGCCTTTAACGTTAACACAAGGTGGCGGAGGGCAAGTCACAACCGCTCAAATTCAATTTGTTACAGATGCTAATAGGTGTGGAGGAACAGCTTCTTGGCAAAATGGTTTAGTTACAGCAACAGGGTTTAGTGATGACGGTGTTGCAACCAGAACAATGGGCCAATGTGTAGGGCCAATAAGCATCATTAATGGTGAAGGGCCTGAAATTCCTTTAATTTCAAGAACACGTATCGATACTACCGGTAATGCGAATATCATCAACCGTTACACAAATACTAACATCTGGTCTGCTGATGATGTTGTTATTACTGGTGCCAGTATGGGTACTTATATTCGAGACCCAAGTGTCGATCCTAGCTCTGTAGGATTTGATTACTTAAATGTAAATGAAAATATCGATACACAATTAGTGTCCAATCGTAATTTAGGCAATGGTGCAGATATCATTTCAGGGGATCCATCACTAAGGTTAGGTGCAGGATTCTTTGGGAATTTTTTTGCCTCAGATCAACGTTCTACACTTCAAACGCTCGCGGAAGCAGCAAGTCATTCCTATAATGATATAAGTAATGCTGTGGGTGAATCAGGTCTAATATATGCGGTTGGCAATCAGCAGCTCACAGGGGGCACCATTGGCTCCCCAGCTTCACCTGCAATAGTCATCGTAGATGGAGATTTTGACTTTGGTGGTAATGCCATTATCTATGGACTTGTGTATGTTGTCGGAAAAATGGATGTGGCTGGTACACCTTCAGTCGTGGGTTCAAGCATTGTGGCAAACGAAGGTGGGTCAACATCAAGTACTGGGTTTGAAGGGAATGGCACGCTTAACCTAGTGTATTGGCAAAACTTTCTGAATGGTGATGGTCAACCTCTTCCAGGGCTAACATCCGTTATAGAAGGGTCTTGGCGTGATTGGTAAAACTACATTAACCCTCTGCGGGGCATTACGATGAATATGAAATTTTTAAAACAAAATGGAATAGGTTTACTCGAGGTGCTTATTGCTCTTTTGGTGCTGTCAATTGGGCTACTGGCGTTAGCTAAATTTGAAGGTGTTTTACTAAGTTCTAGTGGAAGTAATAAGGCAAAAGCGGAAGCAATAGGTATCGCCCAGCAAGAGATTGAAATGATTCGTTATGCGGCAACTAATACGGCTGATTTCCAAGCCATTCCAGCTGCTCCAGCTGATAAAGTTATTAATGGTACAAATGCTCAATACACTGTGGATGTGGACTTGGATGACCCAGCCGTAAATACTCTTATCAATGTTATTGTTGATGTTAGATGGGTAGATGCTACTGGTACCGCAGATAACATCACACTAATGTCCGAAATTTCGCTTCAGGACATCCAGAAAAGTGCATTTAATACCAATGACTCTGCAGCAATAGCCGTTCCAAGTCCAAGGCAAAGTGCATCTGAGGATGTAAAACCGGCATCACAAACTGTTGACCCGAATGATGTGATATCACCAACAGAGACACCATTACCTGCCAGAGGAACAGTTGCCACGGATCTTTCAAGAGCATCAAAGCTGGCTGAAACCTTTGTTGTCAATAGCACTGATGATACGCCCGTGCCATACACTCTGACAGCTATTGCAGATGATTCTCGCTACTACAACACCTATTTTGGTGATGGTAACCTCGCAGTATATGTTTGTGACTCAATTGCATTAGGAGGTTGTAGGTATATACAAAACCACTTTGGTGGGATCAGCTTGTCAACATCAGGTAAGATTTTCTCAGCTAAAAACACCAATAATAATTTATCTAATATCACACCTGTCTGGTCCTCTAGTGAGGTCACAGCATGTTATCGAGGAACTGTGACGCAGACAGGTTTAGGTGTAAACCGTGTCTGGACAATGCCTTATGAATGTGTTTACGCCGGTAACTGTAAAGATAGTGTAGCTAGCTGCCAACAAGGGGTCACTGCTGCTGATGTTACAGCAAAGGGCGTTGGATCTGGAGGAGAGTTTGGTAATCTGGGGCTGATTGGGCTTGATGGCAGTAATGGTGGTGATCAGGTTTGCTACCTTGAAGGCACATCTGACTGGAATAATAGCAAAAACGTTCTCAGTGGTAAATACGATTCCCTTCCTGGAGGGCAAAAGCAATACAACGAATCTTACCTGTTCCCTGTAACTGCTCGGAGCTATGTGACTCGCAGAATGCTGAGTAATGGAGAAGAGCGCTCAGAAGGAATTAATAAATCATATCGTAATCACAATTTCTTGCTGGTCAATAGAACCAACAATGCAGATCAATACAAAAACTGTTACGAGGCTGTCACTTCGGAACCTTTGACCTATGTATTAGCACCTAGAAACATAGTGAGGATAAGAACTGATAACCCAGCAACAAATCCAGTTGAGGCTACGTACACATTCAATGGTACGATGCCTGCAGTTACAGTCAAAACAACTTGGTCGGGTGATATTCCACACATTTATTCCCCAGAAATTGGCAGTTGTTATGTACGAACCAATTCCGCAGCTAACAAAAACTATGCTTGTGTAGTCCCTTCAAATTATGTTTCAGGGACTCTCTATGGAGGTAGTAGCTCGATACCTACACCAGCAGGTACGGATCCAGCCACCCCCGTAAGTTTCAGAACTTGCAATTTAATTATAGACACGACACAAGCCAGTAACATTTCAGCTTCATCTCCATCATTGTGTGCATGGAGTTCAGGTTACCCCTAATGATTAAAAGGGGTGATTGGCTCAGACTCGATTAATTTAGTCATGCTTTAATTAGGCATGCCGCCCTTTAAATTGACGAGAGTAGCATTTTTTGGGCACGATAATATTCAATACAGTTTAATTTTAAGAAAGCAGTTTAACCTACAGTTTCACAATTTTTTTATTAACATATCGTCTACCTGAAGGCATCACCAATCGACGAGTATTATTGTGATAGCGAGCATTATGCTTAAGCAGTTGAATTATAATCTATGAATGAGGTGATTTTTTTCACGAGCAAGCTTATATTCTGGATGGCATTTGTATTATATCTAGCAGTTTGTAGGATTGAGAACATTTGATTCGCTAATGCTTAAAATACTGCAGCCAGTATCATTTTGTTGACCATTTATACCTGTTGCCGTGATAGTAAATGTAGAAGCAGTACTGACTGGGAGAGTTATAGTGTAATAAGGAGTACTGGCTGGAACGGTAGAGTCATAGCTGGTGTGAGTAACTCGGTATTTAGTTTGATCTTGTGCTAAACGCATTAACTCAGCTTTACCATCAGCTCTGTGTGCTTTTCTCACATAATCCTGATATGAAGGGAGTGCTATGGCAGCAATAATGCCTATAATGGCGACCACTATGAGTAGTTCGATTAGTGTAAAACCATTTTTAGGGGTATATTCTGTGTGCATATTGCTTTTTTCCTTTGGCCTATAATTAAAATACATATTAAACTTAATATGGCATGTTGACAAAATAAGAGCAATGTTTCTGGGACTTGGTCAAATAAATAACTAAGGGTTTCTTCGAAAATCAATTATGGAGTATTTTATCAGGGACAGAAAACTTGTAGAGCAAAAGCCTTTTAGCCATTTGAGAAAACAATTCATAAATGGATTTACTTTAGTCGAACTACTTATAGTGCTCTCCATAATTGGGATTTTAGCCGCTCTAGCAATGCCGTCATTCATGAGCAATATTGAAAAAAGAAAAATAATATCTGCTGCAGAAATGGTAAGTTCTGATCTGAAATGGGCACGATCAGAATCAATAAAGCAAAATCAAGAATTGACTGTTGATTTCACCGATGGGGCTGGTGGCACATGGGGGTATACCATTACTCCCACCACTCCGACAAAAACAGTATCAAGTTCTGACTTTGCTGACTTCAGCGGTATAGTACTTAATAGTGATGACTTCGCTGGAAACGATACGGGTTTTGAACCTGTTCGAGGGAAATCCACGGATAGTGGGAATGTCACATTGACATCAACTAATTTATCAATAGATGTCAGAGTGAGTGGTTTAGGACGGATTAGTATCTGTTCTTCGACTGGCGTCGGCGGAGTTGACGCATGTTAAGAAATAAGCATAATCAGAAAGGTATGAATTTAATTGAGCTAATGATTACATTAGTTTTAGCCCTTTTAGTTTCAACTGCAGCCATCACTGTCTACGTTAAAAACATACAGACACAAACAGCAAATATTCAGCTCATGCGTTTAAATCAAGATATGCGTTCGATAGCTGATTTAATGGTTAGAGATATCCGGCGAGCGGGGTTTGCCACCTCTAATCCAGATGATAACTTTAACTGTTTGAAAGTAAATCCATTTAATAAGATAGGACTGTTTACATCCGGGACTGCTGTAGCTGGGTCTTCATGTATCGTTTTTGCTTATAATGTGGACGATGATTTATCAGGAAATATTTGTACTATAGAATCGACTGACAGAGCAGGTTTCAGAGTGAGTAACGGGGCTGTTCAGATGAAAGTCAGTGGGGGAACTGAAGCCACTTGTGAAACAGGGCTAGGGAAAGGAATCTGGGAATCGATCAGTGGTTCCGATGTGACTTTTTCAGTTACCTATACTTTGAATGAAAAAGAAATTGATATTACAGAAATGTTTGCTGATGCTGATGGCGCATGCAATGTCGGTGAGGCATGTAATGGCTGTGATGCTGGTAATCAGTGCCTAACATCACAAGATGTAGCCGTAAGTTTGACTGGGACACTGGCTGATGGAACAAGTCGAACTATTACAGAAAAAATACGGATTAGAAATGATGAATTTGAAGAAGTTCATTAAACATTTATGTACTTCTTTTTAGGGAGCAAGGCTGGGATATGATTACTTTAGAAAAACAAAAATTAGGTTTGGTAAAATTCCCACAACAAAAAGGTGTTGCGACGCTTCTAATCGTGGTTATCCTACTCCTGCTTATGACCATCATAACGTTAACCGTGAACCGTAATAGCATTATGGAACAAAAAATGACGGGGAATGATGTTAGGGCCAGAGAGGCCCAAGAAGCGGCTGAATCTGGATTGGAATATGGTGTCGCTTGGGCGGCAAAAAATTCGATTTCTTGGATTGGGAATAGCATGATTTGTCCAGGAGCTGTCGGCTGTCCCACCTTGACTTCGGCGCTTTATAATGGCAGTTCAAGTTCATCATTCTCCGGCGAAGATTATTCAATTAGTTCATTGGTTTTTACTCGAGCGAATGTAACCTCAGATTTTATTCGTATTATATCGACGTCTCAAGCCACTGTTGACACCAGTATTACCGCTACTTCGGCGGTTTATATTAAGCCGGGAGGTTTATTGACCTCTTCGGGTAGATTCCCTCCACCTTTAGTTTTAGACGGCTGTATGACGTCAACAACTGGTACGCCAGATATATACCCTAGTTGGAATGATATCGATGGTGATGGTAATAGGGATGATAATGAATGGGCTGATGCAAATGGTGATGGAATAGAGGATCCTGGTGAATGGACTGATAGTAATGGTAACGGCGTTGTGGATAATGAGATGGGGCAGGCCATCATTACATCTCAACCAGAGAATGTTGCCGGTAGTTATTGCTTAGATTACTGTGGTCCCGGTGGTGGAACCTGTCCTTCAACAACCGATACTGACAAGTCACATTTATCTTTAAACAACGGTACTACGAATAATAACGAGGCTTTTCCTGATAATGATGGAGATGGCGATGGCACAATATGGGAGTATTACTTTGATGTTAGTCCTGCCCAATACCAAGCAGCAGCTTCAACTACGCTAAGTACTGCTGCTGGGGCATATTATGTTACGAGCACCGGAAATTGGGCCGGCGGAACTTATGGTTCAATATCTAACCCCGTTATTATTGTATTTGAAAATGGCTGTCCTAAACCTACAGGGAATACCACTATTTATGGCATTATCTTCTATGCCGAAGAAAATGGATGTGTATCAGATCCGATGAATGGCTGGGGCAACGTTGCTGTATATGGTTCTGTCGGTGCAAATGGCGGGATTCATAAAATGAATGCCAATTTAGAAATACATGGTGTTGGTGATGGAAGTGGTATGACAGCTATAAATGAGATCCCTATTGACGCGTCGAAATTACCTGGCACATGGGCTGATTTCTAGTGACTGAGAATATAGAACACTTGAGACTACGGAGATTTTAAATATGTCTTTTAAAAGACAAAAAAACATTCTTGGATTTAGTTTGCTAGAGGTACTAATTGCAATTGTTGTATTAGGTGTCGGTTTGCTTGGAATAGCTAAGATACAGGGCACAACCATGTTAAATAGCGCTGAAAGTGGCATGCAAACGCATGCGGTGAATTTAGCACAAGAAAAAATTGAAGAATTTAGGCACTATGCAAATAAGTCGGTTTATACCGCTTATGCGACCAACGCTATTGGCACAGATACTGTGGGCGAAAACGCTACCTTTAATCGAACATGGACTATTAGTGATTGCCCAAACTCGGTGATATGTAAACAAGTTTCTGTAAAAGTGGCATGGGTGGGTATTGATGGTACGACTTCTAATATTGAGTTAACTTCTGAAATTGCAGAGATAGAACCCGCTAAGTCCGGTATGGTTGTTGCCTCAGTCGCTATGGTCGCTGATACTGCGGCAGAAAGTGCAGCCCAAGCTGCTGCGCATGCTGCTGCTGCTGCTACATACGAAGCTCAAGTGGCCGTATCATCGGCTGCGACTGATGCGCAAAAAGCAGATGCTGCTGCGGCAAAAGCTGTTGCGGAACAGGCTGCTATAGATGCCCAAGAAGCAGCGGATAGAGGAGATGCCGCAGAAGCCGCCGCTCAAGCAGAAATAGCTGCTGCTGCTGCTGCCGAGATTTTAGCTATTCTTGAATCTCTACCTGGACCAACTTATATCTTCACGGGGGGGGTAGATACTTCAGCGACAGCGGTTACTGTAGAAGATGGTAGCTGTTCTATTCTAATCATTGGTTCTTATTCGTGCATTGTTGCCACCCACGATAATGATGTTTCAGTGACGGCTACAGATGGGACGTTAGTTACTAGTTGTAATGTTGATCTTACAGCCTTTCCTGTTGTTGGCTGTACTTTAACGCTATCAGCAAATTGTACTTCACCTTGGAATGGTCCAGATATCGCCGATGGTGCATTTATAACTGCCTATGAGTCTAGCTCCAGCGCCACCTGTCCAAATGAAGAGCGTTTATGTACGTCAGGAACATTATCGGGTAGTTATACTAATGAAGATTGTACTTTACGATGTACAGTTAGCAACTATATTGGTACTAAGGTTAAATCTGACTCTGGCGAGGTATGGAATGAGCGTGGACCCGAATATGGTATGGTGTCATATGGTTATACTGGAAATCAAAGGGTGGCAAGCCAGTCACTCCCTGCGGGTTCTGAGCAAGATTGTAACGCAACCTTATATCTTGATAATTGATTTCGGTAATCTACAATGAGGGTAATAAAGTACCCTCATTGTAGGTTTAGAATATTTATTCTAGTTTAGAGTTTTCTATCGAAAGACTGTTCAAATCGCAATGCAAACTCTTCAGCTGTGAAACTATGATTTTGAGTACCGTGCTGCTCAATTTTAATCGCGCCTATTAAAGAGGCAATTCGACCTGTAGTTTCCCAATCTTTACCGTGCATAATGCCGTGTATTAAACCTGCACGATAAGCATCGCCACAACCCGTTGGATCGGCAAGTTTAGATGTTTTAGCAGATGGAATGTCTATGCGTTTACCATCTGTGTAAATGTGTGAACCTTCACCACCACGGGTGATGATTAATGCTTCAACATGTTCAGCAATTTCATTTGGTGATAAACCTGTACGATCTTGGAATAGTTGGGCCTCATAATCGTTTAGAGTGATATAGGTGGCTTGTTGGGCAAAGAGAATTAAATCTTCACCATTGAACATTGGCAAACCTTGACCTGGATCGAAGATGAATGGAATGCCTGCTTCATGTAGTTGTTGGGCATGTTGAATCATGCCGTCGCGACCATCAGGAGAAACAATAGCTAAGGTAATATCTTTTGCTTCACTAATATTTGTTTCATGAGCTAAGTTCATTGCACCTGGATGAAATGCAGTGATTTGATTGTCATTCATGTCAGTAGTGATGAAAGCTTGGGCGGTATAACTACCTTTTTTGACATGAACATGGCGACGGCTTATTTGGTGTTGATCCATCCATGTAGCATAGCTTGTAAAGTCAGTACCTACTGTGCCCATGGGTACGGGCTCATCACCTAACAATTTTAAGTTATACGCGATGTTACCTGCACAGCCACCGAATTCACGGCGTAATTCTGGGACTAAGAATGACACATTCAACATGTGTACTTTGTCAGGCATGATGTGGTTTTGGAACTGGTCGGGAAACACCATAATAGTGTCATAGGCGAATGAGCCACAAATGAGTGCTGACATAAATTTATCCTTTTTCTTGGGTATTAAGTTGATTTTGGTCGGTGCTAATGCTGAGCTCACCATTTAGGAATGCTGTTAAATGATGACCGACTATTTCATTGCGCCAACCTTGTAAAAACGGTATCTCTGTTTCACCTGCCACCATCTTCTCCACATCTTTGCGTGAAGCAACAGCCGTGGGGGCGATCTCTTGTTCAATACAATATTTTCTGAGTAATGACATCAAAGCGTCAACAATAGAATCTTGTTGTGGGGTGAGTGGCTGAGTTTTTTTGATAGTTGGCCATTGCTCTTTGGGCAATGCTTTTGCTAAGGCTATTTCAGCAAGCAAGTCTTTTCCGTGGCGGTTGATAGTATTTGTTTCTAAACCGCGAATCATACTGAATTTATCTAGAGTATCAGGGGATAATTTAGCTAGATCGAGTAGTACATCATCTTTTAAAATCCAGCGGCGAGGACGGTTTGATGCTACTGCACGTTGTTCGCGCCAGGCAGCTAGTCGTTGCAATATGGCTAACTGAACGCCTTTTAGACGACCAAAGCCTTTTACTTTACGCCACATAGTGTCAGGTTTAACTAGGTATGTATCAACGCTAGTTAAAGTGGCAAAATCATCATCTAGCCAATGTGTCCGTTTTTTGTCAGCAAGTTGTTGGCTGAGTAATTTGTATACATCACGTAAATAACGGACATCATCGGCGGCGTAATCAATTTGATCTGGATCTAAGGGTCGTTTAGTCCAGTCGGTGCGTGAATGTGCTTTATCTAAGTCGACGTCGATACACTGTTTGACGAGGTTGCCATATCCAATTTGATCGCCATAACCTAGAACTGTTGCCGCAAGTTGAGTATCAAATACATTGGTCGGTAGCTCATCACGAATCAAATATAACAGCTCGAGATCTTGGCGTGCAGCATGAAAGACAACAGCGATATCAGGATTATAGATAAGATCTAAAATCGGAGTTAAATCAGTGATAGCAATAGGGTCAATGCAGGCAATAGCACTTTCGGTGGCTACTTGAATTAGACATAATTGAGGTGAATAGGTCTTTTCTCGCAAGAATTCAGTATCAACTGTCATCCATGTGGTGTGAGCAATTTGTTGGCAAAAGCTACTGAGCTCGGCGGCGGTATCGATGTATTGAACTGTCATTGTTAAGAAAATCTTGCTGAAAATAAAGGGTACAGTATAACGGCTTTAATAAATGCTGACCTTCGCTAGAAAATATTATTGCTGTTGTGTCAGTTTTGTTTCGATGTCGTATTGGTCAAAAGGCCACCCGATGTCTGAGTTATCAGGAAACTTTACTACCGGAATACGAATCCCATAACGCTCAACAAGTTGATCATCATCGCCAATTTCAGTGGGTATTATGCTGAGTTCATATCGTGAGCTTAAAGTTTGCAATATCGTATCTGCAAGTTCACATAAATGGCAGCCTGCGGTGGTATAAAGAATTAGCGTGGTCATTTTTCTAATAAACGGGGGATAAGATCGATAAAGTTACAGGGACGATGGCGAGCATCGAGTTGTTCTCTAAGAATATCATTCCAGCCGGTTTTACATGCGCCGCTTGAACCAGGAAGGCAGAAAATGAAGGTACCATTCGCTACGCCACCAATAGCCCGAGATTGAATGGTCGATGTTTTTATAGTTTGAAATGAAATCTGGCGAAATAATTCACCAAAGCCAGCAATTTCTTTGTCCAGCAATACTTGAACTGCTTCAGGCGTGCCATCTCGGCCGGTTAAGCCTGTACCGCCAGTGGTAATGACTGCATGAACATCTGGATCGGCAATCCATTGTGAAATAATGGCACGAATTTGATAAGTGTCATCTGGGACAATTTGTTGCGCGGCAAGTTGATGGCCTGCGCTTAATAAACCTTCGCGGAGAACTTTTCCCGATGTATCGTTATCTAAGGTACGAGTGTCTGACACGGTGAGTAGGGCAATGTTTATTGGGATGAAGCTACGTTCCATAAGATATAACTCAGCATTATAAGTAGGTGTAGCAGTATAATCGGGCTATGTCTTATGGTCTATTATTAAACACAAGGATATTAGTTATGAAAAAATTATTATTAGTTGCAGCAGTAAGTGTCAGTTTGGCAGCTTGTGCTACAAATGACCCAAATCAAAAAACTAAAACAGGTGCCGCTGTAGGCGCTGTTGCCGGTGCTTTACTTGGGCATTCAATCAGAAATGATAAAGAAGGATTGCTTATCGGTACTGCCATTGGTGCAATGGCTGGAGCAGGTGTTGGCCACTATATGGATAAGCAACAACAAGAGATGGAAGCAGCATTAGCATCTGAACAAGCGGCGCATAATATTGAGGTGCAACGCTTACAAGATGAAAGCCTGAAGATTGATGTATCGAGTGAGATCTCTTTCGATTTTGGTAGCGCGGCATTAAAATCATCGTTTATGCCGACCTTAATGAAAGTGTCTGATATTTTAGACCGATATCCAAATACGGTTGTTCATGTGGTTGGTCATACGGACAGTGTTGGTTCAGACAGCTATAATATGCAGCTTTCACAACAACGGGCTGCCTCTGTAGTCAATTATTTTGCTTCTCGTGGTATTCCTTCTGATCGTCTGGTAACAGTAGGTCGTGGTGAAGCTGAACCGAGAGCAACTAATGATACCGAAGCCGGTCGTCAATTAAATCGTCGAGTAGAAATATATGTCAAACCCATCATCGAAGGGCAAGAATCAAAAGCATTCCAAACACCGCAAAGCAGCCAGTACTAATCATGATCGGAGCAACAGCAATTCATCACGCAATGATCTGATCTTTGGTTTACATGCGATACAGGCTGCACTTGAGATGCCTGTAACGCGTGTAACCGAGGTCTGGTTATCGGATGAACGTCATGATGATCGGATTAATGCGATCGTTGAAGCTGCAAAGCCGCATGATATTTCAATCCACAAAGTAGATAGTGATCAACTAGATGAAATGGCGCCAGATGCTAGGCATCAAGGCGGTGTTGCTCGTTGTACGCCGTTGCGTGATTTAGATGAAACAGATCTTGATAAAATTCTGGATGATCTCAAAGGCAACCCATTTTTATTGGTATTAGATGGCGTGCAAGATCCTCATAATTTAGGTGCTTGTATGAGATCGGCTGAAGCGCCTAAAGATCGCGCTTCAAGCTTAACGAGTACTGCATTAAAAGTATCAAGCGGTGCTGCTGAGCGTTTACCCTTTATACAGGTGACCAATTTGGCGCGGGTTTTGCGCGATTTGCAACAGCGTGGCATTTGGGTGGTAGGTACGTCGGGCGAAAGTGATGTATCACTCTATGAGGCTGACTTGAAGGGACCTTTAGCCGTTGTACTTGGTGCTGAGGGCCGCGGTATTAGACGTTTGACTCGTGAGTGTTGCGATCATGTCATGTATATCCCTATGCAAGGTGGAGCGGAAAGTTTGAACGTTTCAGTGGCGGCGGGTGTGTGTTTATTTGAAGCATTTAGACAACGTAACTTGTGATTATGTAACAACATAACGTAAAATTGTC
>CAXBIM010000013.1:0-60692 GCA_963975785.1 uncultured Methylophaga sp. | reverse complement strand
CACGACCGGTAGAGCATTGGCCGCCAGCCTGTTCAACAATAAAGCCCATTGGGTTAGCTTCATACATTAGGCGAAGCTTGCCTGATTTAGAGGTGTCACGTGTATCTTGAGAATAGATGAAGATACCGCCTCGCGTCAGTATACGATAGACTTCTGCCACCATTGAAGCCACCCAACGCATATTAAAATTAACACCACGCGGCCCTGCTTCACCTTGCATACATTCATCAATATAACGTTGTACTGGTGCTTCCCAGAAACGATGATTCGACATATTGATGGAAAACTCATTGGTGTCTTGAGGAATGGTCATATTGGGATGGCTGAGTACAAACTCACCAACGTCTTGATCAAGCGTGAAGCCATTAACGCCTTGACCTGTTGTTAGGATCATCATGGTGGCTGGCCCATACAGTACAAAACCAGCACATACTTGTTCAGCGCCTTTTTGTAGGAAATCATTTAGTGTGGCATTAACATTTTCGGGACCAGCCAGAATTGAAAATATGGTACCGACGGTCAGGTTAACATCGATATTTGATGAACCGTCTAATGGGTCAAATAGTGCTAAATATTTACCCTTAGGATATTGTTCTGGAATCGGAATAAAGTCATCAACCTCCTCTGAAACTATGCCAGATAAGTGCCCTGTCCATTCTAATGCTTCGACCATAATGTCATTGGTAATGATATCGAGTTGCTTTTGTGTTTCACCCTGAATATTTTCAGTGCCCGCACTGCCTAACATGCCTGTCATTGCACCTCGACTAACGGTATGTGAAATTCGTTTACAAGCATTAGCTATATCGACAAGCAGCAGAGTTAAATCACCCGTTGCATTTGGCAGTGCCCGTTGTTGCTCGATCATGAACTGGGTAAATGTTCTTTGTATACTCATGCTATCGTTTCTCCAATTAATTTCAGCCGTACGGGGTTACTTGCACTGGCTTTGATCTCAAATCGTTACTTATAGATAGCCGATGTTAGTTCACCACTGGCATAGCGTTCCATCATGTGGTTGAGAGAGATAACTTTGATCTTACTGGCATGACCTGCACTGCCAAATGCTTCATAGCGTGCTTGGCAAATGGCTTGCATTGCAATGGTGGCAGCCTTATAGAATTTGCGAGGGTCAAAATTTGATGCATTTTCTTTTTCTGCTAAATAGCGACGAATTGCCCCCGTTGAGGCCATCCGTAGATCAGTATCAATATTAACCTTGCGTACACCAAATTTGATGCCTGCAACAATCTCGTCGACAGGCACGCCATAGGTTTGCCCAATATCACCGCCATAAGTATTGATAATTTCCAACCAATCTTGTGGGACTGAGCTAGAACCATGCATGACAAAATGGGTATTTGGTAAACGTTGCTGCAATGTTTGGAGATGGCTGATGGCTAAAACATCACCTGTAGGTGGTTTTGTAAACTTGTAGGCGCCATGACTGGTCCCAATAGCCACCGCTAAAGCATCAACCTGTGTTTGTTTTATGAACTCAACCGCCTCATCAGGATCGGTGAGTAATTGACTGTGATCGAGCTTCTCGATGGCACCGTGACCATCTTCTTCACCCATCATGCCAGTTTCTAATGAACCTAAACAGCCGAGCTCACCTTCCACTGATACGCCACAGGCATGCGCCATATCAGAAACCGTGCGTGTGACATCGATGTTATAGGTTAATGAAGAAGGGGTTTTCATATCCGCCATTAATGAACCATCCATCATGACAGAGCTAAAACCTGATTGAATTGATCGTGCACATACCGTAGGTGCAGAGCCATGATCTTGATGCATCACAACCGGAATATGTGGGTATTCTTCAATAGCAGCCAAAATTAAGTGTCGTAAAAAAGGTTCACCCGCATATTGGCGAGATCCCGCTGAGCCTTGCAATATAACTGGGCTATCAACCGCATTAGCCGCCTGCATGATCGCCTGTACTTGCTCCATATTGCTGACATTAAATGCTGGAATGGCAAACTGATGTTCTGCTGCATAATCCAATAATTGTCGCATTGATATTAAAGCCATATGATCACCTTGTTTAATAAATGTTATTTAAAATTAAGCACATGATTGAATAGTTTGTATGTTTGAGTGCGATTTTTAAGAGTGCATCGTCAATATTTAAGTGTAATTGAGTTTACCCATAATTAATATGTAGAGATATTTATGTTTACTATAAATATAGCTTATGTCGTAGCTCATCTTAAAATTACGAACATGTTTATCGATCTCACAGCTAGCAGCTATAAAAGCTGGTTTCTTTCAACTCATAGCTTATTATTAGCCGATGAGTAATGCCCTAAAGGATATGCCTTTACAGACATTCTTGAATAACAATGTGGTGAAGCTATTTATCGTTGAATTTGATTTAGGGCTGAGTGCTAATAGGAAATTGTGTAAACATTTGTGATACTGTTTTTTGCAGCGCGGCTTGCAGGTTATTCGATTGTCTTTCGGTGATGCGTTCTATCGCTTCGCCTTGCCATATAACCTTGTTTGACTTGCTATCGACGATATCAATATTAAGTAAGCCTTCCTGGTAATTATCGACATACGTTCTGTAGCTTACCCAAGAGTCATAATAAAGGTGGCCTCGATATTGATGATAACCGCCGTAGCCTGTTACTGGAATCTCACCGATATCTTGCTTATTTTGAATGTCACGATGAAAATTAATTAATAAATCAGATTTATTGTTGCTTAACACGAAGCCACGTCGGGTCATTTCAACCACCGTGGCTTGTTTTAAATACTGACTAGTTAAGGATTCATAGCGGGTATCTGTATCC
This sequence comes from uncultured Methylophaga sp., assembly GCA_963975785.1. Lineage (GTDB taxonomy): Bacteria > Pseudomonadota > Gammaproteobacteria > Nitrosococcales > Methylophagaceae. The sequence goes on along the minus strand of CAXBIM010000013.1, from coordinate 57,891 downwards.
AGCGGTTGAAAAAAACCAAACGTTTTGTATTGACTTAAATCAACAGCCTGGTTGTAGTTGGAGCGAATTGTGGGGTTAACACTACATGCAGCGGTTAAGAATAGAATGCAAAGTGTGATTAATGCATGTTTAAACTTCATAACATTTCCTTTATTAAAAGTCTTACTCCAGATAGACAACACGAATAGTTAAAAGTCACCATTAAATCACTACACGGCGAATTATTTATGCTCAGATACTTAGTTGATTCCTAATCTCAGAGATCCTTAAGATCACAATTTACCCAACTTATACTGCTGTTTTTCTCAATTTGTTTTTTTGAAATGTTCAGATAGAAAGCTGATCAATCTGCTAACTCGTTGAGATAAATGACGTGTTTGAGGATAAACGGCATAAACACCTATTTCATTGTTATCCATATAATCTGAAAGAATAGGTACCAATTTTCCTTCCTCTATTGCTGCTGAGCAAATAAAGTCAGGTAAATAAGTAATGCCCCAACCGCTAATAGCAGCCTGGCAATCAAAGTCACCATTATTAGTGGTCATGCTCTTGGGTAGTTTGATGCTGTAGTGTTTTCCGTGTTTATCTTTGAAATGCCAGTTATCTGGAGCGGCATGATATTGAAGCTTGATATGCCCATTCAGCAGATCTTCAGGACTTAGAGGCCGGCCGTGCTTTTGCAGATACCCAGGGCTGGCACAATGTATCAACTTCACCGTAGTGAGGCGTCTAGCAATGAGGGATGAGTCTGTTAAATTGGCAATACGAATAGCGAGATCAAAACCTTCATCAATAAGCTCGACTCGACGATCGTTAAAATCAATATCAAACACAATGTCAGGATAGAGATCATGGAATTGCTTTAGAACGGGGCATAACTTGGCGATACCAAACGATAACGGCGCCGCAATTTTAATTCGACCTGAAAGTGCGGTATTTTCGTTACCGAGGGAAGATTCAGCTTCGTTAATATCATCAATGATCCTGATGCATTGTTTATAAAACTGTTCACCTGAATCCGTCAGTGTTTGGCTGCGGGTCGTTCGAGTTAATAAATTGATGCCTAAACGACTTTCTAGTTCAGATAATCGACGACTGATGGCCGATTTAACGGTATTCATTTGTTCTGCGGCTTTAGTGATACTGCCCGCTTCAACGATACGAATGAACGTTTTCATTTCTTCCAGTTGGTTCATTTTTATTTTCGTGCCTTACGTTGCATCAACGCTGTTATTGTTCTAAACATAAGAACATAATATTCTTATTATGCATATTTATTAATTTTACAAGAACAGTACAATGGATATCTCTCGAATTTAAAAATATAGCAATGATGTAATATTACTCTACCAATCAATAATTTAAAAAAGTAGCCATATGTTAAAAAATAGCAGCAAGTCTTACGGATGGATCAGCATTGTTATTCATTGGATCATGGCAACCGCCATTTTCTTTGTGTTCGGACTAGGTCTCTATATGGTGGAGCTGACTTATTACGACGCATGGTATAAAGGTTCGCTGGACTTACATAAGAACTTAGGTATGGTGCTATTAGGATTATTAATACTTCGTTTTTTTTGGCGTGTCATTAATACTCAGCCTAAAGTTTTAGCTGGCCCTAAATGGCAGCAAGTTATGGCGCATTGGATGCATCATGGTTTATATCTTGTTATGTTATTACTGATGGTGAGTGGTTACCTAATATCCACTGCAGATGGACGAGCTATCGTCATTTTTGACCTGTTAAATGTGCCTGCATTACCATGGCACATTGAAAATCAAGAAGATATTGCCGGCGAAATACATGCCATTTTGTCTTGGCTTTTAATTGCTATGTCAGCAGCTCATGCATTGGCTGCATTCAAGCATCATTTTATAAATAAAGATGACACACTCAAACGTATACTAAAGCCGACACCTTAAATTAACGCTCAACACTTAAATAACTTTATATCTAGGAGCTTTATGAAAAACTTTTTATTAGCTAGTACGCTTACCGTTGCAACGCTGTTCTCAGGATTCACTTATGCAGCTGACTACAATATAGATAGAGAAGGTACTCACGCCTCTATTAACTTTAAAATTAAACACTTAGGTTATAGCTGGCTGACAGGACGTTTTAATGATTTTGATGGTAAGTTTAGCTACGATCAAAGCACGGCTGATGCATCACAGGTCAATGTAGTCATTCAAACAGCAAGTCTAGACTCTAACCATGCTGAACGTGATAAACATTTAAAAGGCGAAGATTTTTTAGATGTTAGCAAATATCCTACTTCAACGTTTACAAGTACAAACTACACTGCTATTGATGAAAACAGTGGCACGTTAACGGGTGATTTTACATTACACGGTGTGACGAAGACGATTAGCTTCCCGATCGAAAAAATTGGTGAAGGTACAGATCCATGGGGTGGTTACCGAGCAGGCTTCAGTGGTAAAACGACACTAAAACTTACAGACTACGGCATTGATTATAATTTGGGTCCTGCATCAACACATGTAGAGCTTGAACTTTTCATCGAAGGTGTTCGCAAGTAATTTATAGCTAACTTGCTCTTCTGGCGCGCTAGAATATTTTAGGATAAGAATATGACCAAGCCAATCGTTGCTGATAACAAACCTGTCAGTGTTGAGTTAGAAAAAGGTAAACAATATTATTTTTGTACCTGTGGGCAGTCGGCAAACCAACCTTATTGCGATGGCAAACATCAGGGTAGTTCATTCGCTCCGAAACCATTCATTGCAGAAAAGGATGGCACTGCTTATTTATGTGCATGTAAGCAAACTGCAAATGCACCATTTTGTGATGGAAAACATACAACCGTATAAAGAAAAGGAAGCTTTCTGAAATTTATTATTAGAAAGCAACTAGCTATAAATTGATGTATGTAATTACTACAATTAAGGGCCGAGCTGAATTATCATCTCGGCCCTTTCATTTTGTTTAATAGCTTTGAAGTTTACGCTTCATATAACCAATAAAAACCAAAACTTGGCACGACCAATGTGTTTTTAAAAATTTCTGGACGTTGACCTGTGTATAAATCCACTAGCTGCCCATAATGAGGTAAGCCCCAAGAAACAAGTGAATCTAGGTCTAAATTCTGTGGTTTACCATCAAAATTCGCAACCACCAACACGCGTTCACTGACTCTATTAATATCGTAGCGTTCAAAAACAAATAAATGTGGGTTTTCCACTTCGATCAAATTACGGTTATTAAAGTCTGCAAAAATCCCCGTCTCTTTATGTACGGAAATCATGTGTTTTAAGGCGGTGAAAATGGAATGTTCGACGGTTCCGCGAGTATGTCGTAACTCTGCTTTTTTCCAATCAATAACATGTCGATGCACCCAACGTGAATCACTTGCTTTAATAGGATCATTGACGTAAGAATCATCGTTAATGGTGCCTAGTTCATCTCCATAATAGAGTAATGGAATACCGCCAAATGATAAAATCATACTGTGGAATAACAAGATGAGTTTTATTGAGTTTTGAATGGCGATTGGATCGTCTATCTCAATAGCGTGTTGCAGTCCAACTAGTGATGCTAAGGTACCAGATATTCTAGCATCACCCGTTTTTTCATTTTCACCAAATAATACGCCGCGGGCATGAGAGTCATCAAATTTACCTGAGTAATAATCAATCAGAAACTTACGGTGATTAACGGGTTCATACCCTGCCAAAGCGATGTCCTTATCATCAAAACCTAGGCCAATATCATCATGGCATCGTGCATAATTTAACCAAGTGGCGCGTTCAAGCTTAACGGGTACATTTTTAATCCCTTGATTTAGTAACTTAGCATTTTTGGTTGCGACAGCATCCCATAACAAGGCCATATACGTTGCGTTATATGCTATTTCACACTCTTTGGCGATGATCGCATCTTCACCAAAATATTTGGTAACCTCTAGCGGTGCGACGATGGCTTCGGCTATAAATAACACGCCTGGCGCGACTACTTGGCAACAATCTTTTAATAACTGAAGAATTAAATGGGCTTCACGTTCATTTTGGCAGGTGCTACCTATTTTTTTCCATAAAAAGGCGACGGCATCGAGACGTAGGATATCGGCACCCATATTCGCCCAGTATAAAATTACATCGAGCATTTCAATGAAAACAGCGGGATTACTGTAATTCAGATCCCATTGATAATTATTGAAAACGGTCATCACCCAACGCTGCATCTCCTCATCCCAAGTGAAATTACCAGGCGCAGTTTCAGGGAAGACTTCCAGCATGTTTTGTTCAAACATATCTGGCACAGTGCGCGAGCCAAATGTGTAGAAATAATCTTGATATTTTTTATCACCAGCACGGGCTTTTTTCGCCCACTCGTGTTCATCTGAGGTATGGTTCAGTACAACATCAAGCGTTAATAAGATGTCACGTTGTTGCATATCGTCGGAAAGGTTTTGTAAATCTTCTAATGTACCCACACGTGGATCAATTTTTCTAAAATCGCTGACTGCATAACCACCATCACTGCTTCCTTCTGGACAGCGTAAAATCGGCATGATGTGAACAAGGTTGATGCCTAGCTCCTGAAAGTAGTGAAGATTGTTACGCATGCCTTTGAGGTTATCTGCAAAACCATTGCAGTATAAGGTCATTCCCACCCATTTTTGGCTTAAAAACCAGTTGTAATCTAATTCACGATCAATATCTAGCTTTCTCAGTTTTTCTGGGCGGCTAATGTACTGTTTGGCCATGGTTTCAACAAGTGCTTGGGCTTGTTCTTCGAAGTCATTTCGACCGCCATACAGTTTTTCAAATAAGGAATGAATGGCATAGAAATTAGCACCCAATCGAGTATAAAAATAGCGCAAATCTTGCTTAGCAATTTTTGGCTCAATTTTATTAAGAATATCGTTAAGCAATGAATGGGATAGCTGTTCGTACATGCGTTTCCTTAATATTTTTATGGATAATAGATACTGAAAATAAGCGTAAAACGATGCTTACTCTATAAATGCCTTATAAAATTCAGGATCTTTTGACGTGGCCCCACGAATGGATAATGCTTGACTGGCAAACTGCTGTCCTAATGACAATGTTTGAGGGATAGACCAGCCAGATGCTAAGCCATGAATATACATTGCCGTAAAGGCGTCGCCGGCACCAACAGTATCAATAAAATCTGACACTTTTTCAGGAATGCATTCATAAAACTGTCCTTCTTGGTCACACACTATGGCACCGGCTTCGCCGCGTGTCACAATAAGGTGATCTAAACCAAATTTAGTGCGAAATTTAAGCATGTCCTGTTTCATATCGACGGAGTCATAGCCTAGAGCATGGAGTTCATGGTGATTTACTTTAGCCCATCGTGCATTATTTAACCAGTTATGGGTTTCTTCTATCGACCACCAAGGATCACGAAAATTAACATCTAGGAAAACAGATAAATTGGGTTGAGAGACCAATTCTGTCAGTGTTTGACGCGATACCTCATTTCGTAATGCTAGCGTTCCGTGATAGATCAAACACTCGCCCGACTGCATACTTAGCTCATCATCGGCTTTAATAAAGTCGTAAGCAACATTGGGCGCGATGCTGTAATTTGGCTCATTGTCAATAATGTTCACATCGACCCGTCCTGTCGGATGATCATCATCAATTTGGACTGCGCTTAAATTCATTCCCCAATCTGACATAGCTTCAATGATAGTATCGCCAAGATCGTCATTACCAACACGAGTCAGAAAAAGAACATCATCTTTTAATGCCTGTAAATGCCAAGCAATATTAAAAGGAGCACCGCCTAATACCTGTTCATTGGACGAAAAACAATCAAATAAAGCTTCACCAAAAATCAATAGTTTAGTTTGTCTAGTCATTATTCTTCCTTAATATTCAGCATATCTCGAAATTGTGGTGTGTAATGCCATACACCTTGTAAAACACCGGCAGAATAATTTCCATTCATTCCTAAATCTGAGCGATTAGCAATGTAAAGCGTCTCGGCATTGCCATTTTCGAAAGCTAACTGCCTTGCTTCAACCTTAATATCATTGGAAGCATTATCAACTAAAACCGCATTAATTTGACTGCTTAGCACAGGCAGATCATTGCCACTGTCTCCTGCAAAGATAACTTGTTCGTGTGAATATTGGAGCTTTTTTTGCAAAAATTCTATGGCATGTAATTTGGTAGCATGACGTGGTAACACATCAATTAACCCGGTGTTTTTGGGTTCATCAAGGCTCCAGATAATACTGGCATCAATGTTGATGTCTGCTAATACTTTTTCCATTCGGCGGATAACATCTTCATTATCAAGATAGAGAGGTAGGTAGTAGCTTAATTTATGGGTATTTTGCTTACTACTTTCCTGCAAAATTAATTCGCTAATTGGATTAAGCGCCAGTTTTATATCAAGCGGCTTATGGCCTTTCCAGTCTTTTTCAATTTCGGTTAGCCACTCAGTCATTTCTGACCATTCACCTTTTATCAGACGATAAATTTTTGTGCCGACATCGCTAACAACATAGCTGGGTTCAGGTAAGGCATAGTTATGTATGGCATGTTTGACGAGAGCAATATGGCGGCCGGTGACATAGACCAAGGTCACGCCTGCATTCGAACAAAATTGTTTAAAGCGCTTACGGGCATCGGGATGTTCGGGTTCGAAACCATTTGGAATAACGGTTCGATCCATATCTGTACATAATAGTAATTTTGGTAAATTCATAAATCAGTTAATGAGCCTGAGACTGTTTGGTTTTATTAAAAAAATCGTAATGTTCCAAGGCTTCCAAAATACCTTCAGCATACGGTTTATTCGCAAAATAGATGCGTTCTATGTCTGCTAGTTGAGATAGCTCTTCATGATGACGGTTTGATACTACCGCTGCTAAGGTATTACCACGCATCATGTCTTCATCAGCACCTGAACCACCCGCTACAAATACATGTTCAAGCGGTATCTGCCAACGATCTGCTACGTAACGAAGTGCCATCCCTTTTGATGCCCGTAGCGGCGTGATATCGAGGTATTGTCCAAAGGCTACTTGAGTGTGTACTGATTGTTCTTCTCGGTGCAACATGCTTTTCATCTCTTCAATGTCTGCGACCTGGGGGTCTATAAAATAGCTCAACTTGAAACGACTCTGTTCAGATTTAGGCTGTCTTTTTAAGCCAGGGTAATCATCTAGTAATTGCTTGATCGTGTGAGGTGACCACAAGTGATCAATATGCTTAACCCAGGCTGTGTCAGGGGTTAATTTAGGTGCGTAGTAAATTTCCGTTCCGGCGCTAGTGATCAATATATCAGGCTCTGGAATCTTATGTTTTTTCAACAGTTTTAATGCTATATCAAATCGTCTGCCGGTCGCAACAGCAAATTTAACCATCTTACGATTCTGGCGTAGCAATATGATGAGGCGTTGTAATGCTGCGTCATCACCGATTAAATTAAGGTCGAGATCAGTGATTACAACATACTCATTTCTGTGAGATGAACGGCGAGTAACGGGCTGACGCACTAAGTATTCTGAGCGTTGAGCGATAGGCTTGATGATTTTCAGGTAGCTTTTTACATGAGCATCCCATGAATAATGCTGTTTGACACCTTGCAAACCTTTATCGACTAAATCTTGCCAGTGTTGTTTGTCCTGCAGTAATGACAATAAGGCATTGGTAATCGTCGAACTTTCCAGAGGGTCAATTAAATAGCCATTGTTACAATTACCGATGATATCCCTTGGGCCGCCATCTTCTGTTGCAACCAATGGTAAGCCTGATGCAGCCGCTTCAATTAAGGTTAAGCCAAAAGGCTCTGTTAAGGCGGGATTAACAAAGACACCGCCCGTTGCCGCGGCAATTCGATAAATCAAAGACACCTGATCTCGGCGATGATGCTTGGGCATTGTTACTTTGCCATAAAGGTCGTAACGATCTATAGCCACTAATAAAGTATGAAAAACTTCTTGTGCGCCCTCTTCAAGATCCTCAATATCATCACGGTTACCAGCAATGATGAGTAAGTTAGCTAATGACTGTAATTCTTTAGATTGACCGAATGCCTCTACTAGAGCACCTATGTTTTTACGCATATCTGGTCGAGATAAGGCTAGAATTATTGGCTTGTTAGGATCGATTAAATGCTCAGTTAATTCAGCAAATAATGGCGACTCAAGTTCTTGGCCGCTTGGCGCTGTAAATTGTTTGAGGTTGGTACCCGGTGGGACAACTCGCATCTGGTCTGGTTGGTAATGATCGTAGATTTCATATTGCTCTTCGATCTCTTGATGAGTACTGGTAATTACACGTTCAGCCGTTGCTAAGGTTAACTCTTCAGCTTCGATTCTTCGTGACATGTGATAAACACGATCTATTTGCTCTGCACTCAAGCCACTCGCTAATAAACGACTGCGTTTAACGCGACCTAGCGAATGGCCTGTATGAACAAGTGGAATACCTAGTAAGTTCGCCAAGTGAACACCGACAATCCCACCATCAGCATAGTGACTATGAATAATATCGGGGAATTTGCCAGCATCACGCATAAAAGCAGCAACGTTGTCGGAAAAAATATCGAGATAATCCCATAATTGTTCTTTCGCGATATATTCGTTTGGGCCTGCATCAACTCGAATAATACGTAATTTGTCGGTGATAACTTCGATAGGTTCGGCATAATCATCGTCGACCACATCATTGATGACTCGTCGCGTAAACAAATCAACACCTGCCACATCAGGTTCTAAAGCTAGGGCTTGAGCAAGTTCAAGCACATAGAGCGTTTGTCCGCCGGTATCTGCATCTCGACCTAGTTCTAGATCATGGCCACGTATTAAGCCATGAATACTGAGCAATGCAATGTACAATTTACCTGATTCTTCGCGCATAATATTGTTACCAAATGAGGTGGATTAGCTTGTTTCACGGTGTTTCGTATGGCTTTAGGATAACAGGAATTCCCCTACTTATGCATAATCACGCTAAACGATCGTAAGCAGCAGTTTTTGAATTGACCGACTGTAAATTACTGTTGAGCCGTTACTTTTACTACAAAACAAGCTTGTTTGTTATTTGCTAGCTGCTGACATAATCTGTTCGCATCATCTTTGTCGCCAAATGCCCCTAATTGAACACGATAAAAGTCAGCTTTGCCTGAGTTTGGGTTGGGCTGAGTGATAGTTGATACCTGTCCCTCTAGCAGCTCAGGCGACTTTTTAGTGAGTTCAGTTAATGCCGTAGTCGCTTGTTGTTGTGATTTAAACGAACCAACTTGTACACGGTATTGTGTTTCATTCGTGACAATTTTTTTCTGAACGGGGGGGGAGATAACTGTGCGACCTTGCTTGAAAGTAGTCGTTAAGGTGTTGGCAAGGTTTAGTTGCTCAGCGCTAAGCTTGCTTTTGAGTTGTGCTTGTTTGAGACTAGCCTGCGGGTGAAGTTGCTCACTTGCCAAGGTAAGCCATGAATAAGCAGCGACAACATCCTGTGGCACTCCTTGGCCATTTAGCAGCATGTCGCCAATCATCCATTGAGAATGACTATCCCCTTTTTTTGCCGCTTGATGCAGCCAATAAAAGGCATCTTCTTCTTGTTTCTGGATTGCAATCTTAGCCATTTTGGCTTGCTTAAAAGCATTGGTTAAGGTGTCAGCAAGACTGAGTTCCACAGCACTGAGTCCTGTTTTCAATTTTGCTTGATCGAGTGTTGCTTGTGTGTGAAGTTGCTCACTTGCTAGCGTGAGCCATGAATAAGCAGCGATGCTGTTTTGGCTCACTCCTTGGCCATTAAACAGCATGACACCAATCATCCATTGAGCATCCGCATTATCATTTTTTGCCGCTTTCTGAAGCCAATAAAAGGCATTTTCTTCTTGATCGGGTCCTAAGGAGCCAGAATAATACATTGTGCCCAAGTTGAGTTGGGCAAGCGGGTGATCTTTTTGGGCTGCTTTTAAGTAATACGATTGTGCTGTGGGATAGTCTAATTGAACCCCTTGACCTAGGCGGAACAGTTGACCTAAATTATATTCAGCATCGGGATCGCCTTGTTGTGCGGCACGATCCCAAGCATTGATTGCGGCCTTATAATCTTGGTTTTGATAGGCGGTGATGCCCTCCTCAAGATCATCTGCAAGACTAGGTAGGCTGATTAACCCTAAAGCTAGGGCTATGAGCAGATGGCTTAAAATAAGTGGTGATAAACGCATGTTCATAGAAACGTACAGCCAACCTTATATCTATATAAATGAGTCGTGCCAAGGAAGTCTTTCATACTACTATAATTATATCGCTGCCCTTTCAATTGAACGGACAGCGCATAAAGGTCCATAATTTGTGCTGCAAAGTAAATAGTGTCAGTAAGACGTTATTGCATCATCTATGTTGCACGGCGACAATCACTTTTTCCCATGCTTTTTGAACATTAGCTTTTAATTGCGTTAACTCATCTTTACTTTCATTGTTAGGGAAAGCAATTAGTAGCATATCTATCCCTATAGCAATGTAATTGGCACTTGTCATAAGCAATAATGACATGTCGCCTATTTTTTGAACAATGGCATTTATACCAATAATTTCATCGCCATAATCATCAAAAATAAGGTCGGTTTCTATTGAATGTATGCTGGTATGTACTGATTGGCTAAGTAAGGGATACGTGGTGCGGTAGTCATTAAGCATTCCCGCCATGTCTGCTTTCATATAGATCTTAAAGTCTTCTCGATTGAGATCTTCAGCATTGGCAATTAGCTTATCTAAATCTTCGATCTCATCCTGCGTATACGTTGCTGTAATCTTTTGCTGTTCTCTGATGTGTATCAGTAATTGTAAGCGCTGGTCATCATCACCGAAGACTAAAGCATCAAATAACTCATCATTTTTATGGAATGCGACTAGATCGAATAAGGTTTCTAGCATACAGCGCAGCATGATCTCTACTTGGTGCACCATGCCTCTTTCTGCCATGATAATCATTGCTTGGTAGTGGGATAACATACGCTGGAAATAAAGCATGACATACACTTCTTTCCGATTATCTGGATGGACTACTGCTTTATTTAATGCTGAATGCGCCAGCACATTTAGATCATTACAAATAGTGAAGTATTCTGAATTTATCACCTCTAAGGCAATATGGTTTGTACTACTTTCATCGGATAAAAAACCAACATCATTGAATTTGAATTTATTTCTAGCCATTCAAATTAGCTCCTTTTATAGTTTTAAATTAGTGATTATATCTGCGTTATTTGTATTGTCTTATTTTCACTGCTGATAGTGTTAATCATTATTAGAGATGGGACATTTGCTAAGTCTTAATAACAAGATACTACAGGTAAGAGACTCAATTTATCTTACTAAATATTCTATGGAGAATAACGTCAATTGTGCAAAAAAGGTGTAATTGCCTCAACGATAGATGGCACACATTCACCGCCCAGCGATAGAATTCTAGATTCATCGCTCTGTCGGTATTTTCCTGTTTGGACTAAACAGGCCTGTAAGCCTACACTGAGCGCCCCTTCTATATCGGCCTCAGCATCATCGCCAATCATTAATACCTCTTCTGGCTTAAAGCCTAACGAGTTTATAGCTGCCATAAAAAAGGCTGGATCTGGTTTACCCATAATCTGGGCTTCAACACCTGCGGCATATTCCAGTGCTTGAATAAATGGTCCTGCATCTAAACATAATTTTCCACCACTTTTGAAATACCGGTTACGACCAATACCAATAAGCGGCGCGCCTTTAAGAAGTAATTCAAAAGCGATATTCAGATGAGTGTAATCAAAGCGTTCAGCAGCATCTGCCACGACAACAGCATTTGGATCTAACTGATTAAATCTTGTGAATTCTGGTTCCAAATCTGGATGTATTAAACAGTATGGTCTGAGCTTGTTTGCCTGCAAGAAATGCTTAATTGCACTAGGAGCGGTAAACACTTGAGAATTGTTTATAGAAAAGCCCATTTTTTGCAGTGAAGTTAAAATCATTGCTTCTGTTGAGCGAGAACTATTTGTAACAAACCTTAAGGGTATTCCTGAGTACTGCAATTGATTTATCGTATCGACAGCACCTATGACTGGCTCGTTATCTTCATAGAGTACACCGCTGATATCAAACAAAATTGCTTTAATCATTGCCAAGCTCCTCTATAGAAACTTTATGGTTTAATTATGCTCCAATCATGCGGAAAAATCATTTTCTAATAAAGCTAATATTTATTCAGATTATTATCTGGAGTGTAAGAATATAAAAAATCCCTATAATTTAGTTATGAGATTAGGGGGTTAGAAAACGCATATTTCTTAGTTCAGTTGCTAGTCAATAATTGGAAGTGATACAAAGAATATGAACCGTATTGAAGGCGGCTCTCAGGGAAAGTATCTGCTGAAAAATTATTGAATAAACTGATTATCGACTTGTAAATCGGATACAGTGTAAGAGTGATGTTTTGTTGCTACAGCTAATTCATCTGCTAAAAATTAATGACAGAGTCATTACAGCAGAAAAAGCAGCAACAAATAAAGGAGAAATGTCATGTTAATTGGCGTGCTTAAAGAGATTAAGAACAATGAATACCGCGTTGGCATGACGCCAGCGGGTGTTCGTGAATTAGTTAATGCTGGACACCAGGTACTGGTTGAGCATGAGGCTGGAGCGGGTATAGGATTGTCTGATTCCGATTATCAACAAGCGGGTGCAACACTTGTAGAGTTAGCCAGTGATGTATTTGCCCAAGCGGACATGATTGTCAAAGTCAAAGAGCCTCAGCTAGCTGAACGGGCAATGCTGAGACCCGATCAAATTTTATTTACCTATTTGCATTTAGCTCCCGATCTGGAACAAACCAAAGCGTTGATGGCATCAGGTGCAATTTGCATTGCTTATGAAACTGTCACCGACAACAGTGGCGGCTTGCCATTATTAGCACCAATGAGTGAAGTCGCTGGCAGAATGGCTGTGCAAGTTGGCGCACATGCCCTAGAAAAAAGACAAGGTGGCATGGGAATTTTATTAGGTGGCGTACCTGGTGTTGCACCTGCGAATGTGGTGATCTTAGGCGGCGGTGTTGTTGGTATCAATGCGGCGAGAATGGCGATGGGTTTAGGTGCCAATGTCACGATTATTGATAAGTCATTATCACGATTGAAAATTCTAGATGAACAGTTTGGTCCCCACCTAAAAACACTATACTCCACCTTAGATATGATTGAACGAGCATTAAGCCATGCAGATCTGATCATCGGCGCGGTATTAGTGCCCGGCCGAACCGCACCTAAACTAGTTACAAAACTGATGTTAGCAAACTTGAAGCCTAGCTCAGTATTAGTCGATGTTGCTATTGACCAAGGTGGTTGTTTTGAAACATCAAGACCGACGACTCATGACGAGCCGACTTATGTTGTGGATGACATTATTCATTACTGTGTGGCGAATATGCCTGGTGGTGTTGCCCGAACTTCGACCTTTGCATTAACTAATGCAACCTTACCGTTTGTTATGGAATTGGCAAATAAAGGGATTGAGAAAAGCTTGCAAGACAACCGACATTTACGGGCGGGCGTTAATATTTATAAACACCACGTTACATATCAAGCTGTCGCCGAGGCTCATGGGTATGAGTATTTTGAGCTTGAATCAGAGGTGGGATTGTCATAAATGATTAGCCTTCACTCATTACTTATAGAAGTGAACACTCACATTATGACAGCGATTGTAAGGACCTGCTTGATAGATGTGCATGACGAAATTAAAGTCTATTAATATTAGTCGTTTTACGATGGCTTTGGTTTTGTAAAAAACTAAAAATTATTTTGCGAAAGGAACAGATTTGAGGAGTATGCTACAAGTTGTAGCCATTAATTAATCTCAGCGTAAACGAAGAGACGCCTAAATTATTATTTTAAAATTAAACTAAGTATGGTGGGAGCTATCTCATGACAAAGACACAAGCAGAAATGGAGGCAGCTATAACCACCGTTATCATCCGTAAAAAGCATGCGCAAGATGTTGCTGATTTAATTGAGAAATTTGAATATAGCAATGAAGCGGCCGCCGAACATTTAGGAGTGACGGTTACTAAAGTTAAGCAAATCATTGCCGGTGATGTCGAGTTTGTAGCTACTCAGCATTTGATGGATATGAAACGAAAATTTGGAAGTAGTTGCGGCTGTTAAGCTAACTAACTTGAGTCCAGGATAAGAAACAAAAGGCCTATTCCGAAAGTGTAAGATTTTTTATGTCTGCTAATTTATTACTACTTGGTATGGTTTTGCTGGTGGATTAACGACTGTATTTCATTTCACCATTGATCTGACAAAAAAGCCCCAACACTGAATGAGTGCTGAGGCTTTGCTGTATATGGTGGGCCTACAAGGACTTGAACCTTGGACAAAGGGATTATGAGTCCCCTGCTCTAACCAACTGAGCTATAGGCCCGAAACTTTCTAGTTATCGGTATCTAAGAAGCTACGTAATTGATCCGAACGTGTCGGATGGCGAAGTTTACGTAGTGCTTTTGCTTCAATTTGACGAATACGTTCACGTGTTACATCAAATTGTTTACCCACTTCTTCTAAGGTATGGTCGGTATTCATGTCGATACCAAAACGCATTCGCAATACTTTTGCTTCTCGTTCAGTAAGACCGCCTAGTATACCTTGTGTTGCTTCTCGTAGGCCTTCAATCATGGCCGAATCTTGTGGAGACATAACATTGGTGTCTTCAACAAAGTCGCCTAAATGCGAATCTTCATCATCACCGATTGGTGTTTCCATTGAAATAGGTTCTTTGGAAATTTTAAGTACTTTACGTACTTTATCTTCCGGCATATCTACGCGTTCAGCCAATTCTTGTGGCGTTGGCTCGCGACCCATTTCTTGTAACATTTGACGTGCAATTCGGTTCAGTTTATTGATCGTTTCGATCATATGTACTGGGATACGAATTGTGCGTGCTTGGTCAGCAATTGAACGTGTAATTGCTTGACGAATCCACCATGTAGCGTAGGTAGAAAATTTGTAACCACGTTGATATTCAAACTTATCAACAGCCTTCATCAAGCCGATATTACCTTCTTGAATTAGGTCGAGGAACTGTAAACCGCGGTTAGTATATTTTTTTGCAATCGAGATAACAAGTCGTAAATTCGCTTCAACCATTTCTTTTTTTGCACGACGTGCTTTTGCTTCAGAAATAGTCATTTGACGGCTGATTTCTTTGATCTCAGGAATTTCCATTCCGCGATCTAAAGATACTTCTGCCAATTTTGTTTGCGCATTGATGATTTGATCAAGGTTTTTCTTGATGGTTGAAGAATAGTGTTTTTTGGCTCGAATGTGCTTATCTGTCCATTCAAGGTTAGTTTCATTACCCATGAATGATTCAATAAAATCACGGCGTTCCATTCTCGCTTCTTCAACGATGATTTTGCTAATCGTGCGTTCTTGTTTACGAATAATGGCAACGGTGTCACGCATCAAGCTATTCAGGAGATTCAATGTTTTTGGTGTAAGCTTGAATTCCATGAATAGATCGGTAACTAGAGCATTTGCTGTTTCAAGTTCATCGTCCGTTGCTTTTTCTGCTTGGCTTACTGCCGCGCGAAGTGCTGTGAAGTGCTCTTTAGCTTCTTCAGGATCTACACCAACGGCTGATTCGTCATCGTCATCGTCATCTTCTTTTGCTGGAGGACCAGCTACGACAGGTTCAGGATTCAGGTCTTCCGGTAAGATGAAACCTTTAATGACCTCATTCAGACGCATTTCGCCAGCTTCAACAGCTTCGTACAAGCTAAGAAACTTGCTAATGCATGGAGGATAAGTCGTCAGCATTAATAGACTTTCGCGAAGGCCGGCTTCAATGCGTTTAGCAATGACAATTTCGCCTTCACGAGTCAATAATTCAACCGAACCCATTTCACGCATATACATACGTACCGGATCAGTTGTGCGACCGAATTCACCATCTGAACTAGATAATACGGCGGCGGCTTCGTCAGCAGAAAC
Organism: uncultured Methylophaga sp.; assembly: GCA_963975785.1. Taxonomy (GTDB): domain Bacteria; phylum Pseudomonadota; class Gammaproteobacteria; order Nitrosococcales; family Methylophagaceae. The sequence continues at coordinate 41,900 of CAXBIM010000013.1, read as the reverse complement.
ATCATCATTGTTCGTGGCAGCTTCAGCTAGCCGCTCCATCTCATCGGTATCCATACCATCTTCATGGACCATAATACCGAGATCACTGAACATGCCGATGATGTCTTCGATTTGATCGGCGTCAACCAAGTTTTCAGGTAAGTGATCGTTTATCTCACCATAAGTGAGGTAGCCGCGTTCTTTCCCAAGTGTGATTAGCGCTTTAATTCGTGACTGTTGATCTTTCATTCGACCTCTATTTTCGTCAGATGCATTGCTGCATGTAGCCGGACATTATAACGCAACCCTCTAATATTGCACAGCATTATGTATGCAAAAAGTCGTGTTTAATGGTATTGGTTTCGTATTTCTGCCTTCTCTTCATCGCTTAATTGACTCGGATGTTTAAGCTCTAAATAAGCTTTTCTTTGTTCAACAGCTTGTTTTTGAAGCTGTTGCACAATACCTACTAATTCATGTTTTAATTCTATAGCGGTTAAAGGTAAAGTTTGTTGAGCCAATCGTTGTAAATGTTCAGCGGAATCTGTACCGCGTGATCGCTCTAATAGTGCCGCAGTATTAATATGGGGATTTTCCTGCAAAGTTTCAAGTATTTGTACTAAAATTTTTATTCCGGGTAAATCTAATGTTGTTATTTTGTCAAAAGGTCCTAGGTCCTGATGAAGCTTTGGATGTTGTAATAACAAGGTAATGGCCATTCTTACTGGTGAAATAGCTGAGTTTGCTGAAGCTGAACCTTTTTTATAGATTTGTCGCTGCTTGATTTCTGGTGGTTGTTCTAAATGCTTGTGCAGTACGGATGTACTTGTTTGTGCCCTATCAGCTAATTGCTGTTCTATCATGTCGCGATAAACGCCCGTTGGAATATGACGTAGATAGGGTTTTGCAATTTCTACTAACCGTGAACGACCATCCATTGAGCTAATATCGACTCTGCTTTCTAAGGAGGCAAAAAAGAAGTCAGAATAATCCTGTGCTTGTGCTACTAAATTATTAAATTCCACTGCCCCTTGTTGGCGGATCAGACTATCGGGATCTTCGCCATCAGGTAAAAACATGAATTTTAGTTGATGGTTACCACCTAGTAGCGGCAATGCATTTTCTGCTGCTCGCCATGCGGCTTCTCTTCCTGCACGATCGCCATCAAAGCAAAATACAACTTCAGGCGTGCTACGAAGTAATTGTCGTAAATGTTCTGGTGTAGTTGCCGTGCCTAATGTGGCAACAGCGTTAGTTACGTCATGCTCTGCCAAGGCAATGACATCCATATAACCTTCGACAATGATAATGCGTTCTAGTTTGCGGTGGGCTTTACGTGCCTGAAATAAGCCATAAAGCTCGTTTCCTTTATGGAAAATGGGTGTTTCTGGCGAATTTAAGTATTTTGGCGCGCTATCATCTAAAACGCGTCCACCAAAACCTATTACTCGTCCACGACGATCTCGAATTGGGAACATGATGCGCTTACGAAAACGGTCATAGGTTCGGCCATTATCATTACTGCTGAGTAAACCGGCTTCATCTAGTTGTTGACGTGCTTGCTCTGAAGTACCAAAGGTTTTCAGTACATTATCCCAACCTTCAGGTGCTACTCCGATATTGAATTGGTCTATAATTTTTGCAGATAAACCGCGTTGTTCGAGATAACTTACAAATTCAGCTTTTTGTGGGTGATTATGGAGTTGATGTGTATAGTACTGACTGACTTTATCTAATAAATCATATAGATTTTGTTTGGCGGGTGTTGGCGATAAAGCTTGTGTTGTTGGTACGGTCATTCCAACGAGATCAGCCAGTTCCTGAATAGATTCAGGAAAGCTCATTTGGTCGTATTCCATCAAAAATCCGATAGCAGTACCATGGGCACCACAACCAAAACAATGATAAAACTGTTTGTCAGGACTGACGGTAAATGAGGGAGACTTTTCGTTATGGAATGGACAGCAGGCGGTAAGGTTTTTACCCGCTTTTTTTAGGGGGACACGTGGATCAATAACATCGACGATATCAACGCGAGTTAATAGGTCATCGATAAATTGTGTAGGTATTTGGCCGGCCATGACAGATGTCTATGGCCAAGTTATATTTTTGGTAGCACGTTTATCTGCGTTACGCAGAAAGCGCCACTTTAACCAGACCACTTACAGCACCCATATCAGCACGACCTTGAAGCTGAGGACGTAATATATTCATTACGGCACCCATATCGCGAGCACTAGAAGCGCCAGATTCATCAATAGCAGCTTTTATGGCGTCAGCAATTTCTTGTTCTGTCATCGCTGTCGGCATGAATTCTTCAATGATCGCGAGTTCTGCAATTTCTATCACAGCTAAATCATCGCGTCCTGCTGCTTGAAATTGGCTTAATGAATCACGGCGTTGCTTACACATTTTAGTCAGGATGGTGATAATACCGTCATCATCAAGATCTTGACGGTTATCAACTTCATACTGCTTAATTGCCGCTGTAATTTGACGTAATGTCGCAAGGCGCTCTTTTTCTTTAGCGCGCATCGCGGCTTTAACGTTATCAGTGATGTTAAGCTTTAATGGGCTTGATTCAGCTGGCATGATAATCGTTTTTTAGTACATGCGAACGCGGCGAGCGCTTTCACGTGATACTTTCTTTTGGTGACGCTTAACGGCAGCTGCTGCAGCGCGTTTGCGTACAGTTGTTGGTTTTTCGTAAGCTTCGCGAGCACGTGCATCGGTAACTGTGCCGGCTTTTTCACATGCGCGTTTGAAGCGACGTAGAGCGATATCAAATGGTTCGTTTTCTTTTAAACGTACTGATGGCATTAATAATTCCTAAACATATTTAGATGGAAGAACCCGCAATTGTACGAAATTCCGAAAGGAAAGCAAAGAGTTGAATCAAATTTATTTTAAAAAAGGCATAATAATGGCCTTTAATGGCGAGCGGAGACGAACACACATGCGAGTATTAGGCATTGAATCATCTTGTGATGAAACAGGTATTGCGCTCTATGATACCGAAAATGGCTTATTAGCTCATGCTTTATATAGTCAAATAGCGCTTCATGCTGAATATGGTGGTGTAGTACCTGAATTGGCTTCTCGTGATCATATTCGTAAAACATTACCGCTGATTAACGAAGTATTAATTGAAGCTAAGTTAACGCGTGCTGATATTGACGCAGTAGCGTATACCGCTGGACCCGGTCTGGTTGGCGCATTATTGGTTGGTTCAGCAATTGGTCGCAGCATTGCATGGGCATTAGATGTCCCAGCGCTTGCCATCAATCATATGGAAGGTCATTTGTTATCGCCTCTACTGGAAGAGAACCCTCCCGCATTCCCCTTTGTATCCTTACTTGTGTCTGGCGGCCATACATTACTGATTGACGTTCAGGGTGTTGGTCAATATGAGTTATTGGGGGAATCAATTGATGATGCAGTAGGCGAAGCCTTTGATAAAACGGCTAAGATGCTTGGTCTTAGTTACCCAGGCGGGCCTATTTTGGCGGCACTGGCTGAACAAGGTGTTGTTGATAAATATACTTTCCCACGACCGATGACTAATCGACCAGGATTGGACTTTAGTTTTAGTGGCTTAAAAACATTTGCGATGAATACATGGCGCGATAGTGCGCAAACGGATCAAGATAAAGCCGATGTTGCACTGGCTTTTCAAACTGCTGCGGTGGAAACATTAGCCTTAAAATGTAAACGCGCTTTAAAACAAGCCGGGCGCCAGACTTTAGTGGTTGCCGGAGGTGTTAGTGCCAATAAGGCCTTGCGAATACGACTTGATGCGATGCCCAACACCCATGTTTATTATCCACGCCCAGAGTTTTGTAGTGATAACGGTGCGATGATTGCGTTTGCAGGTGCGATGCGCCAATCGGCGATGATCAAACAAGTGGCACCGACTTTTTCTGCTCGGCCTCGCTGGCCTTTAGATGAACTTAGCCCGCCGTAGCCATGATCTGTATCGTTTTACCACATTAAATCATCAGGAATTTCATAATCTGCATAGGGATCATCATCATTCGATTTGGTTTCTGAATGAATACGAATGACACTGCTAGACAATCTAGCTTCAATTTTCTCGGCTATTTTGTCAGGAATGAGTGTCTGACGTTCACCAATGCTCGCGATGGCGAGTTGTCCTAATGTTAATTGTTGCTGTTGTTCGCTAGAGACGTAGATCTTTTTCACCTTATTCTGGTGCGTGAAATTATAGGCAACATCGGCTTCTTTAGGGATAGCCACTGTGTGTTGTTGAATGATTTGCTGAACTTCAGCTACGATAGCTTTTTCAGCTCGTTCTGCATCACGCTGTTTATTGAGTTCTAAATCACGACTTTTTTTGTCATGTCTTTCTTTAGCCAATTGCTGTTGGTCTACTAGCGTTTGAGAGTCTACTTTTTTGCCAGACTTGACTGCTTGGCGTGCTTTGTTGCCATCTTTGCGTTGCTGATGTTGAACTTTTTTCGATTTTTGTTTATCAACGACGCCGATTTTGAGTAATTGATCTTGTAGTGAGCCAGCCATAGTGAGCTTGTTACCTTATTTAGATTTACTTTCTTTGCCAGCGAGTAAGCGCTGAATGTTGCCACGATGGCGAATTAATAACATGACCGCCATCACTAAAATAATCCAGCGTGCATTCACATCATCGATGAGCCATAAGCTGAAAACGGGGGCTAAAGCAGAGGCGATAATCGCAGATAATGATGAGATACGACTCGCTAAAAATACCATTACCCAACTGAGTAATATAATGCCTGCAAGTGCAGGTGACAAAGCCAAAAATCCACCTAATGCTGTAGCAACACCTTTACCACCTTTAAAGCCAAAAAATAGTGGGTATAAATGACCAAGAAATGCGGCAAAAGCAGTTGCTGCGAGCAAAGTGATATCTAAACCAAGGTAACGGGCGATAACAACAGGGACTATACCCTTAAGCACATCAATGATTAACACGGTTGCGGCTAGTTTTTTACCACCAAATCGTAATACATTAGTTGCACCGGGATTTCCTGAGCCTTGTGAGCGAGGATCGGGGAGGCCGGCTAATTTACATAATAGGATTGCACTGGATAATGAACCTATTAAATACGCCCCTATTAGTACAATCGGCGGTAAAGAAAGTGTTTCTAGCATGGTATGATGCACCTTTATATGATTTACAGCATTATAAGGCTGTTCGTAGTTATTTCTACCCCTATACACTTTAAAGACATAGAGCATAATGGATAAAATTTTTCTCAACGACCTTAAAATAGACACAATTATCGGTATTTATGACTGGGAACGTGAAACATTACAAACGCTGGGCTTTGATTTGGAGATGGATTGGGACATCACGAAAGCGGCAGCTAGCGATGATATTGCCGATACCTTAGATTACGGCGCAATTGCTCAAAGTATTGTTGGTTTTGTTGAGGCAAGCCGTTATCAACTTATTGAAACCTTGGCTGAAGATGTCTGTACTTTGTTGTTAACAAATTACCCTATGTCTAAGATCAAATTAACGCTAAGTAAGCCTGTAGCACTTCATGGCCAAAATCTCGCAAAAATTGTTATTGAACGCAGCAAAAAATGACGGCTAGTCATTCTGGGTATTTATTGGGGATCGGTAGTAATATTGAACCACAGGCTAATATAGCCAAAATCATTCAATTATTATTTCGCAAGCTTCCTCGGCTATCGTTAAGCCGAGTGCTTAAGATCCCACCTATAGGCATGAATAGTCAGCGAGACTTTCTCAATGTTGTGGTGTTTGTTGAAACTGAGATGGCGGAAATTGAGCTCAAAACTATTTGTAATGATATAGAAGTAACATTAGGTAGAGACCGTCACGATCCTGCTCGTAAAACGAAAGATAGGACAGCCGATCTAGATATTCTGACTAAAGCGAGATTTCCAGATGATGGTAACCGCCTAGTCAGCAGTATTACCGATGAATACTTTCTTTATCCTTTACTAGAAGAAATCAATGCTTATTTATCAAACCGTGACTACACAACGCAACAGAGAGGTGAAGAAATTACTGTAGATGATTTAACGTTTGGACAAACGGCGACCACCATCGACAGGGATGCTAGCGCCGGTAATGAAAGGATTATCTAATAAACTTTTCACGGCTAGATAAACGGGTTCAGCACCGCCTTCTTTAGCCAATAAGGTTTCATCAAGCATTTGTTGGCGTACGGCTGCCGAATGTTGTTCGGTAAACAAAACGGGTCCAGGTGCGACGGCGTTGACCTTAATTAAAGGTGCAAGTTTTTTGGCAAGCGCTAAAGTCATATTGTGCAAACCCGCTTTTGTTGTGCCATAAATATCAAAACGTGGTGTTGGGTTCTCTACATTAATATCCGTGATATGAATAATATCGGCAGGCTTATCATGCTCGCCGACTAATAATGGTGACAAGCCTTGGTTGATTAGGAATGGCGCCATCATATGCACATTAAAAAATTGTTCATATTGTTTTGCTGCTAAGGTCAAATCTTCAGAGGTTGCTTCAAAAGATGAAGCATTGTGAATCAATGCTCGAAAGCTACTACACTGTTTTTTTAATGCATCAAGAAACGATAAAATAGCTGGACTATCACTAAGCGACGCCTGAATGGTGCTTATCCCCATATCCCGTAAAGCTTGGATCTCAGCCGTATGCGTACGATAATGGGCGAGTACGGTATAGCCGTCCTGATGTAAACGCAGGGCAAGATGATGGCCGATTCGACGACCGGCTCCGGTGACTAATATTGCATTTTCTAACACGTGAACTCCCATGACTTTAACGACTAGCCTACCTGTTACAGATAGTATTGCACAACAACACAGTGAACAACTGCTGGCGCTTATTAAACTTAAAATAAGAGAAGCAGGGGGCAAGATTAGTTTTGCTGAGTATATGCAATTATGTCTTTATGCCCCTGGATTAGGTTATTACAGTGCAGGTAGCTATAAGATCGGTCATGGCGGGGATTTTACTACTGCGCCAGAAATATCATCATTATTTTCGCGAAGTTTGGCTCATCAGCTTATAGATGTATTGCGTCAGCTTGACCAAGGTAACATTCTAGAATTTGGTGCGGGCAGTGGCAAAATGGCGGTAGATATTTTACGTGAATTAGAAGTAAAGCAAAGCCTTCCTGAGTTCTATTATATTATTGAAGCAAGTGCTGACTTACGCCAAAGGCAGCAAAACACAATACATGAAGCTATTCCTAATCTCGAACCCAAAGTGATTTGGCTTGATAGTCTACCCCTAAATTTTTCTGGGGTAGTGTTAGCTAATGAAGTTTGTGATGCTATGCCGGTGCATAGCTTACATTTTTATAAGGGCGTTTGTTACGAACGTTATATCGTCAATAATGACAATCAATTACAGTGGTGTGATGGCGAGCTATCACGAACAGATCTTATCGGTAAGGCCAGTGACATAAAATCCTTCATCGGCGATACTGATTATTTCACAGAAGTAAATTTAGCGGCCGAAGCTTGGCTTACTAGTCTGGCGGACAATTTACAGCGGGGTGCAGTTTTCATTATTGATTATGGCTACCCACAAGCTGTCTATTATCACCCTCAACGTAGCAATGGCACTATGATGTGCTATTACCAGCAACAAGGCCATGACGACCCTCTGATGCTAACAGGCCTACAAGATATTACTGCCCATGTTGATTTCACCTCACTAGCACAAATTGCGGTGAATAATGGTCTTGATGTAGCCGGTTTTCAGTCACAAGCTGATTTTTTGCTTGCTGGTGGTATTGCAGAGTTTGGCTCTTTTGATGATAAAGATGATGCATTCCATCTGTTGCAACAGGCAACTGAAATTAAACGGTTGACCTTACCCACTGAAATGGGTGAAACATTTAAAGTGCTAACACTAACTAAAAAACTCGACCAATTATTACCGCGTATAAAACTGGGCGATCGGCGTTACAATTTATAAGCGTAAACAAAAAAGGGAGCCGAAGCTCCCTTTTTAAATCTATCAACTTGCAGACTTAAGGTTTAGCTTTTAAGTCTTCAATTTCTTTTTTCAAACGATCAATTTCACCACTCATGTCAAACAATATTTCTTTCATATTGCCGACATCTTGACGTAGATTGCCGGTTTCTTGTTTACTGCGTGCAACATCTTCTAATAATTCAGGACTAACCGTGCCATCATCACCTGTTTTACGTTCTTTTGCTGTTGCCAGCACGGTCGCTATATCAATGATTAACCAATCACTACGCTCTTTACCAGTTTCCGGATCAAGATAATATGATTGGCCTGAATCTAATGCTACACGTGTTGCTAAGTTTGAATCGGATTTACGTTTTCCTGGTAATAAAGGATTAATTCGGCGATCAATTTCTTGGCCTGTAGCAAGGTCTTTGTCTCTGTATAGATCATGAATTAGACCAAAAACAATGTTTAAGCGGCCTTCACTCATAAATACTCGACCAGTGTTGGTTTTACGTTCTTGTGCTATCAACCCTTTGAAGGATCCGATACTGACAAAATTAACATCTTCATTAGGTGCTGCTTGACTCAAACCACTCGCAATGGCGGTGCTTAATATTTGTAATTCACTAGAGGAAAATAGTGGATTTTCAGACTGAGTAAAGCCTGTGCGTTCATTGACATAAAGTGCAGCTAACACACTACGAAGTTCATCACTGCTGATGGCTGCAGGGTGTTCATTTGCAATGCCGCTCGCTACATCACGGTTAACGATTTTTACATATTGTAGGTTTGACTCCCATAAGGTGCGTCCTTCCTGACCCATTAAGATGTCAGCATCGGTGGCAGGTTTATCCCTAGATAGCATGCCACAGCCGGTCAAGCCGCCCGTTAATGCTATGCTGACAGCGATAATACCGCTTAATTTAACAATAGTGCGCATACGGTTTTCCTTAATTAGTTATTCGAGATCTGAGTAGGAGGGCTAGTTTCAGGCTTTTGTTCCCTACAAAGTAATTCTTGTACTGACTCACGCGGATCGTACCCTTCAAATAGTATTTTGCATACCTGTTCAACTATAGGCATTTCAACACCTGCTTGTTGGGCGCGAATTAATACTTCTCGAGCAGCATACATGCCTTCAACAGTTTTCCCGACTTCAGCAACAGCTTGTTCAACATTTAAGCCGCGACCTATCGCTAGGCCAAGCTGGCGGTTGCGACTTTGATTATCGGTACAGGTCAAAATTAAATCACCAATGCCTGATAAACCAAACATGGTTTCCGTTCTTGCGCCTAAACTTGCTGCTAAGCGTAAAATCTCTGCCATACCACGAGTAATTAAAGCGGCGCGTGCATTAGCACCATATCCTAAACCATCTGATATACCGGCGCTAATTGCTAATACATTTTTCACCGTGCCACCAATTTGAACGCCTAATACATCATTAGAGGTGTAGACACGCAAAGTGGGACTATGCAATGCCGATGCTAGCGCTTGATTAAATTCAGCATCAGGCGAGGCAACAGTAATAGCTGTCGGCAAATCTTTTGCCACCTCTGCGGCAAAAGAAGGACCTGAAATCACAGCTAAAGGGTGTGAATCGCCTAATATTTCTGTTGCTGTATCATATAAAAAACGGCCGGTTTCAGGTGTTAAACCTTTAGTTGCCCAACTCAGCGGCGTACCGTCTGTAATCAATGGTTTGATTTTGTACAGCATGTCGCTGAATACTGTACTTGGTACAGAGATCAAAATATGTTTGGCTGATTTAATTGCAAGTTCAAAATCAGCACAGGTCTTCAAGCTTTTAGGAAAAGGTAATCCTGGTAAATAACGCTCATTACTGCGTGTTACTTGCATGGCATTTAACTGTTGTGTGTCTCGACCCCACAACAGTACTTCATGACCATTTCTAGCTATTGCAATCGCTAAAGCCGTGCCCCATGCACCTGCGCCAATTACAAGTGTAGGAAACAAGTGACTAGCAATTTTTGACACGGCTTATAACCTAAACAATTAGTGCGTTGTTGCAGTTGCAGCAGCGGCGGCTTGTTGCTTAGCTTGCTCAATTTGATTCATGTATAAAGCATCAAAATTCACAGGTGCTAGTACTAATTGTGGGAAGCCACCTTTAATAACGATGTCTGAAATTACTTCGCGTGCAAACGGGAATAAAGTATTTGGGCAGTAGCTTCCTACCAATGGTCCCATTTCTTGATCAGAGTAACCCGTTAATGAAAATACGCCAGACTGTTTTACTTCAGCTAAAAAGGCTACTTTATCGCCAACTTTTGCTGTCACAGTGACTGTTAGAGTGATTTCATGGTTGTCTTCATCAATACGTTTGTATTCATTACCCAATTGTAAATCTAATGTTGGTTTCCATTCTTCACGAAAAATATCAGGTGTGTTTGGTGTTTCAAAAGAGATATCTTTTGTGTAAATTTTTTGAATTACAAAACGTGCCGCTTCTTTTTCTGTTGATGCGTTTTCTTCAGCCATGATTTGGTTCCTTAACCTTAATATTTAAGACTGGATTAATAAACTATCCAGACGTTGAGAGTTGTTAATAGCCACTAAATCAGTGTAGCCACCGATGGACTCGTCATTTATAAAAATTTGCGGCACAGTACGTTGCCGACTTTTTGTCATCATTTCTTGTCGTTTTGCAGGATCTAAATCAACGCGGATTTCGGTATAAGCCACACCTTTTCGATCCAATAGTTGCTTAGCCATTACACAGTAAGGGCAATGCATGGAGGAATATACTTCGACTTTAGCCACGTTTTAGTTACCTAAATTGATTGTGAGTTTTTAACTGAATAATGGTAATTTGCCATCTTTCCAAGCATTTAAACCGCCTGTTAAGACATATACATTGGAAAACCCATTACTACGAAGTTGCTTTGCCGCAGTGCGTGAACGCTGACCACTGGCGCAAATTAAAATAATTGGTTGCTCAGGATTCTTCAATTTTGCAATATTTGCTTCAAGTGTTGATAGCGGTAGGGTCATCGATTCCGCAATATGCTCTTTTTTAAATTCAGCGGCTTCTCTAATATCTAGAAAGAGACCATCCCGTTGATTCACTATTTGAATTGCTTCTGCTGTGCCAACAGGATTGATACCTGATATTTTGCGACTTAAGGCATCAGATAAAATTAGCGCTAACAGCACAACAAAAAGTGTGACTAATAGCCAATGGTTGACAATAAAACTACCTACATTTTCCATACTAAACCTTTAATTACTGCCCGTTAGAGCAAAATACATCGCGCATCATTTCGATCAACTTTAATGTACGTTCATCTTTAACGCGATAATAAATTCGATTGGCATCACGTCGTGAGGCGAGAATTTCTTTATCTCTTAATTTTGCCAAATGTTGTGAGACGTTACTTTGCGTCGTGCCAACACGATCGACAATATCTTGTACGGCTAACTCTTTTTCACCCACTGCGCATAAAATCTTCAAACGCAAAGGGTGCGACATCGCTTTTAAAGCAAACGCAGCACGTTCAATATCGCTATCATGTTCGATAAGATCAATGTTTTCGGCTAGAGCCACAAATATTACTCAGTAGTTGAGTGACTGTAATTAGTCACAAAAGGCCATATAATACACGCGATTTTCAATGATTTGCATGTATTCCGTAGAATATGACCGCTAAACGACAGGTTTTCACGTTAAAAGGACAACTTAATGAGCCACCCACATCGCCCACTCGCGCTAATTATTCTTGATGGATGGGGTTACAGTGATGACCCTAAATATAATGCGATACTTGCCGCTAAAACCCCTGTTTGGGATAGCTTATGGCAGGATTATCCGCATACGTTAATTAGCGCCTCTGGTGCTGGCGTTGGACTACCCGGCGATCAAATGGGTAATTCAGAAGTGGGGCATATGAATTTAGGTGCCGGTCGAGTGGTGTACCAAGAGTTTACCCGCATCAGTCGCGCTATTGATACGGGATCATTTTTTACTAACCGCACATTAACTGACGCGGTAGAACTTGCGCAGAAAAATGATAAAGCAGTGCATATTTTAGGGTTGTTATCTGCGGGTGGGGTTCATAGCCATGAAGAACATCTTCAAGCAATGGTCGAGCTAGCACTCAAAAATGGTGTGAAAAAAGTATATGTACATGCCTTTTTAGATGGGCGTGATACACCGCCTAAAAGCGCACAAAGTTCAATTGACGCACTTGAGAAAAAATTTGCAGAGTTAGGTGGCGGACAAATTGCTTCGATAGTCGGTCGCTTTTATGCGCTTGATCGAGACCAGCGCTGGAATCGGGTCGCTAAAGCATACAGCCTTATCACTGAAGGCCAAGGTGAGTTTCATGCTGCTGACGCGAGTTCTGCTCTGCAGATGGCGTATGACCGTGAAGAAACGGATGAATTTGTGAAAGCAACGACAATAGGTGATAACCCTATTTTAGTTGAAGATGATGACGTCATCGTTTTTATGAACTTTCGCTCTGATCGTGCGCGGGAATTAACGGAAAGTTTTATCGATGCTGATTTCGAAGGTTTTAATCGCCAACGTAAAATCAAGTTAGCCTCATTTGTAACACTGACTCAATATAAAAAAGACTTTGATGTGCCAGTTGCATTTCCTGCTGAAAAGTTAAATAACGTGCTGGGCGCTCATCTTTCGTCCTTAGGTTTACGGCAGTTACGGATTGCTGAAACCGAAAAATATGCTCATGTCACCTTTTTCTTTAATGGTGGTCGCGATCAACCCTTTGAAGGCGAAGACCGAATTCTAGTGCCATCACCGAATGTAACCACCTATGATCAACAGCCCGCAATGTGCGCGCCAGAAGTCGCTGAGCAGCTTGTGAAAGCGATTCATAGCAGCAAGTACGATGTCGTTATTTGTAATTTTGCTAATGCCGATATGGTTGGACATACAGGCGATTTTGATGCCGCTGTGAAAGCTGTCGAGGCATTAGATAATTGTTTGGGTCGAGTGTGGTCAGCCTTAAAAGAAGCGGGTGGCGAGATGCTGGTTACTGCTGATCATGGTAATGCGGAATTAATGCGAGATGACAGTACGGAGCAGCCTCACACTGCTCACACTAGTAATCCTGTGCCATTTATCTATGCGGGGCGAGCTGCGCAATGCGCTGAACAAGGCACTTTGGCTGATATTGCGCCGACGATGCTTAGTTTGATGGATTTACCTATTCCAGCTGAAATGAGTAAACATTTACTTGTTACGTTGAAACCTACCAAGTAATTTTGGTGTGGTTTTGAGGTGTTAATGCGGTTTTATGTATTTGCGTTGTTATTCGCAGGAGCTGCTTCGGTGGCAAGTGCCGAGACAACCGTCGCGCCAGCACAAGAGTTAAAGGCGGTTAAAACAGAAATTCAATTACTCAGTGATGACGTAAATTTAAACAAAGCATCAAAAGAAAGTTTATTTAAACAATTAAAGCAACAAAGCCTTGCTGTATCTGAGCTTAATAAAGAGCTGAATGTACTCGGGCAACAAATGAATAAGCTATCGACTGAATTAAGCCAACTAGCTTTGAAAGAACAGCAACAGCAGAAAACGCATAGTCAACAGTTGGAAGCACTTAATCAGCAAATTCGTGCCGCCTTCATTAGTGGGCAGCCGAGCGTATTAAAAGTTGTGTTAAATCAAGAAAATCCCGCGACGTTATCGCGTAGTACCGTTTATTATCGTTATTTTCATCAAGCACGCGAACAACAGCTCAGTAAAATCACGGAAACACTACAAAACTTAACGGAAGATCAAAAAATGCTGTTTGCTGCTCAAAAGAAACAGCAACAACTTTATGCTCAGCAAGAATCAAAACGAACGACGCTTAAAGCAAAGGCTCAGCAACGTGAGGCGACACTCAGTATGCTGGATAAGAAAATTACCAGCCAAGATTCTCGCTTACAGTTACTACGCGAACAAGAGTTGTCGCTGCAGGCTTTATTGAAGTCATTGAATAAACCTAAAAAGCAGGTAACAAATAAGCCTAAAAATCAGAATCGTCCGACACTGACTAAGCCCAAGAAACAGCAAGCTTTTGCAAAAAATATTGGCGAATTGGTTTGGCCAGTGAAAGGGAAACTACTAGCACACTATGGCAGTCCAAGAAATCTTGGTAAACTCACTTGGCAAGGAATTATGATTGCGGCGTCATCCGGAGACAATGTTGTTGCTGCTGCGCCAGGGCGTGTTGTTTTTGCTGATTGGTTGCGAGGGTTTGGCCTATTACTAATTATTGATCATGGCGATCAATATATGACTTTATATGGAAATAATGAATCGCTACTTAAAGAGGTTGGCGAGGAAGTGGAAGCGGGCAATCTCATTGCTCATAGTGGTGAAAATGATGTGCGTCAACAGGCCGGTTTATATTTCGAAATTAGATACAAAGGTAGCCCAACCAACCCAATGAAATGGTTGAGGAAACAAAGCTAAAATGCATTAATTTAAGGAAAAAAAATGAGTTTTTTGAAACGTGATTTTGGGTTAATTGTTACTGGCGCTGCCGTAGGTGCGAGTCTAATTTTTGGCCAAATGGTCTTTGCAGACAAAGTTGATACCAAACCAGACTTGCCCTTAGATGAACTGCGTGCATTTTCTGAAATATTTGGTCGTATAAAAAACAATTATGTTGAACCGGTTGATGATAAAGAGCTATTACAAAATGCTATTCGTGGCATGTTGGCAGGCTTAGATCCACATTCAACTTACCTTGACCTAAAGGACTTTAAGGAATTGCGTGAGGGCACTTCAGGTGAATTTGGCGGTCTAGGTATCGAAGTAACGATGGAAGATGGCTTTGTTAAAGTTGTTTCACCTATTGATGACACGCCTGCAGCCCTCGGCGGAGTTTTAGCCGGCGATTTAATTATTCGTTTAGATGATACCCCGGTTAAAGGTATGAGCCTGAATGATGCTGTAGATATTATGAGGGGCGAGCCTGGTAGTAAGTTGTTACTAACCATTATTCGTGAAGGTGCTGATAAGCCGCTTAAAATTGAGCTAACTCGTGCGATTATTAAAGTTAAAAGCGTAAAACAAAGAACCTTGGAAGCAGGCTATGGTTATGTTCGAATTAGTACCTTTGCATCACGAACTGGTTCGAGCTTAAAAGAAGCTATTAGTGCATTAAAAGTTGAAAATGACGGCGATTTAAAAGGTCTTGTACTCGATTTGCGTAACAATCCAGGTGGTTTGCTGGATGCTGCAATTGAAGTATCAGATGCCTTCATTACAAAAGGATTGATTGTCTATACTGAAGGACGTATCAAAGATTCTTCTCAAAAATTTAATGCGAAACCTGATGATTACTTAAAAGGTGCTCCATTAGTGGTGCTCGTGAATGGTGGTTCGGCTTCAGCATCGGAAATTGTGGCGGGAGCATTACAAGACCACAAGCGTGCGATTATTTTAGGTACTAAAACGTTTGGTAAAGGTTCTGTACAAACAGTGATGCCATTAACGAATGATACTGCGGTTAAAATGACTACAGCACGTTATTTCACTCCATCAGGTCGTTCTATTCAGGCTGAAGGTATTGTGCCTGACATTAAACTTGATGCAGTCAAAATCTCAAATGGTGATGAGACTAACTTTACATTGCTACGTGAACAAGATTTAACAAAACATCTTGATAATCCTAATGCTACAACTGACGAGCCAGTCGATGTAGTACCTGCAACGAAAGAAGATGAAGATACAACACCTTTAGCTGTGAAAGACTACGCATTATCAGAAGCGTTAAATCTACTGAAAGGAATTAATATTCTGAACCCTAGACCATAGGAGTTCCATTATGCCTATCGTTCTTATTCCATTAGCGAAAGGATATGAAGAGCTAGAGGCTGTTACGCTAATCGATGTGTTGCGACGTGCTAATTTTACTGTAATCACGGCAAGTTTAACGGAGCAACAACAAGTTTTGGGTAGTCGTGGTGTACGTGTCGTTGCTGATGTCAGACTTGATGATGTGATGTACGATGATTTTGACATGTTGCTCTTGCCCGGCGGGATGTCGGGCGCTACACATCTTGATGACGATCCTCGAATTCATGCAATTCTAAAGCGATTAAATCAGTCCGACAAAGCAATTGCCGCGATTTGTGCTGCGCCCTTGGTGTTAGCACATGCCGGATTACTTAATGGCAGGACCATTACTTGTTATCCTGATGTGTTGCTCGCTAGTGAGTGGCCTGAAGTTACATTCAGTGATGACGCTATCGTTATTGATGGCAATGTTTTAACGTCTAAGGGACCTGGTACGGCTATGGATTTCGCTTTGACTATTATTGAATATTTAAGCAATAAAACTACGAGAGACACGGTTGAAGCTGGTTTGGCTCGCTCTGTTTTTTAAAAGCGAATTTTAGGAGCCTCTATGTCTTCGATGAGTTTAACTGATCTATCTATCTTGTTAGTTGAGCCTTCAGCTATGCAGCGAAAGCTTATCTTGACGTATTTAATGGAAGAAGGTGTCAGTAAGGTTGATGGCATAGAAACGGGTGAGGCTGCCCTAGACCTTTTACAAAATTATGTCCCCGATCTTATTATCAGTTCGATGTATCTGCCGGATATGACGGCGACGGACTTACTTAGCATTATTCGAACGACTGAATCGCTGAATGAGATCAATTTCATGTTGGTATCCAGTGAAACAAGTTTCAAAGCACTTGATCCCATTCGGCAGGCCGGCGTAGTGGCTATTTTACCTAAGCCATTTAATCACGGTGATTTACGCCGCGCTTTGCGAACAACAGTAGACTATATTGATCCAGAAGAAATGGAACTGCAAAACTACGACATTACGGAGCTAAATGTATTGTTAGTGGACGACAGTGTCACGGCAAGAAATCATATTAAACGCGTTCTGAACAGCCTTGGCATTCAAAATATTCAAACCGCAAATAATGGTGTCGAAGCGGTTCAAATTTTGAGGAACGCTGAGTTTGATCTCATTGTGACGGACTTAAATATGCCTGAGATGGATGGTCAACAACTCACTGAGTTTGTCCGTAATGAAATGGGTAATACTTATGTGCCCATTTTAATGGTGACCAGTGAGGCTGATCAAGCTAGGCTTGGTCATGTGCAACAAGCTGGGGTTTCTGCTGTTTGTGATAAGCCATTTGAACCGCAATCTATCCGTGAGATTTTGTATCGAGTTTTGGATGAACGTACTTAAGGCTCACTCTTATGCTGTTTACCCAATCGTATAAAAGCTTGCATATAATGAATATCCACGTCACTTTCTCGCATTGCGGCAAACAACGTTTTAGCTAAGCCCTTTTTCCCTAAACGTACCGTTTTCACAGGCAGCTTTTGACAATACTCATCGGCTAGCCAGCTTGGTAAAACGGTTACTCCTCGATTAAGCCCGACCATTTGAACCATTATGTCGAGCGATGCTATCGCCTTGCTTGTTGGGTTGATGGCTGCGGGCAATAAAAACTGAGTAAAAATATCAAGTCGGTCATGACTCACTGGAAAAGTCAGTAATTTTTCATTGGATAATTGTTCTGGAACAATGAACTTATCATTTGCTAAGGGATGCGAGTCTGTCACTAACAAGACTAATTCATAGTCAAATAGTGGCTCATAAACTACGCCCTGCATGGTCACTACATCGGGTGTGACCAGCAAATCAACATGATGATTGAGCAAACCTTCCAAGCCAGAAAATTGAAACTTGTTAACGATATCAACATCCATATCGGGCATCGCGACTAAAAAGTTGGCCAAAATACCCTTGAGCCATTCATAGCATGGGTGACATTCAACGCCAAGACGCAATACTCCCATCCGGCCTTCACCGAAGGCTTGTAGGGTTTTCTCTGTTTGCTCTAACACCGGCAAGACTTGTCTCGCAACACGTAGTAATAGTTCGCCGGCCTGAGTCAGTCGTAATTGCCGACCATCACGTTGCCAGAGTGATACCTCAAGTTTCTTTTCTAAATAGCGAATCTGATGCGATAGGGCGGGCTGGGTCAAAAATAAGGCATTGGCAGCAGCTGTCAGAGTACCGTTATCCGCTAAAGCTTGAATAATTTTTAAGTGAGATCGTTCAATCATGTATTAGAAATACTAATTGGTTGTTAAAAAAACATCATTATTGCTCATGAGTTGTGCGTTTTACAATAGTATTTTTTAAATGCACATGAAGGACTGCACAATGATTAAAACGCATAATCTTGGTTTCCCTAGGATAGGTAGCCATAGACAACTTAAATTTGCCTTAGAATCTTATTGGCGAGGCAGCATCAACGAAACTGATTTACAGCAACTCGGTCAAACACTTCGACAAGCACATTGGCAGTTGCAAGATGATTTAGATTATTTGCCTGTGGGCGATTTTTCATTTTATGACCATGTATTGGATACTAGCGCCTTAGTGGGTAATTTACCGTCACGAAGTGACTCGGCTGCCAGTGCTCTGGATCGATATTTCCAAGTAGCTCGAGGTCAATCTCATGCAAGCAGTCATTGCCAGCATGTTGCTGCAGGAGAAATGACCAAGTGGTTTGATACTAATTATCACTATATCGTCCCTGAGTTTGATGGCAATAGCTCTTTTGAATTACACGCGGCTGATTTAATTTCACAAATTGAACAAGCAAAATTACAACATAACAATATCAAACCTGTCATCCTTGGTCCTGTCAGTTATTTATGGCTGGGTAAAACAAAAGATAATAGCGACAAACTCCTTTTACTTGATGATTTGGTGGCTGTTTACGAGCAGTTACTGACTAAGGTGGCTGAGCATGGTGTTGAATGGGTGCAAATTGATGAACCTATTTTAGTCACGGAATTAGACTCTTCGTGGCAGCAGGCATTTAAACACACGTATTTTTTGCTCAACAAAGCACCCGTTAAATTGTTACTAACCAGTTATTTTGGTGAGTTAAAAGAGAACTTGCACCTTGCTTGTGAGTTGCCGGTCGCCGGTTTACATATTGATGCTATCAATGCTTATGCTGAAATTAATCAAATCGTAGATTGGTTGCCAGCACATAAAGTTTTATCACTAGGGGTGATTAACGGCCGAAATATTTGGAAAACAGATCTTAATGCGACACTAGACTGGCTCGAGCCTTTACAGGCACGACTAAATGATAGATTGTGGTTGGCGCCTTCCTGCTCTTTGCTTCATGTCCCCGTTGATTTGGCATCTGAGGAAGCACTCGATCCAGAGATAAAGTCATGGTTATCTTTTGCGGTACAAAAGCTGGCGGAGTTGAATATTATTGCCACAGCATTAAATGTTGGACGAGAGCAAGTCGCGGCACAGTTACAGGATAATGCATCGGCTGTTAAATCTCGTCAGCAGTCTCATCGTGTACATAAGTCTGTAGTGCAGACACGCCTTGCGACTTTAGATGCTGATATTGCGGAGCGCCAAAACCCTTATCAAAAAAGGGCGAAGCTACAACAGCAACGTTTTAGGCTTCCTTTATTTCCCACTACAACTATTGGTTCATTTCCACAAACACCAGAAATTAGACAAGCTAGAAAACAATTCCGGGTAGGTGAAATAAGTTCTGAACGTTATCAAACGTTCATTCGAGAGCAAATAAAATTTTCTATAATAGAACAAGAAGCTATTGGATTAGATGTATTAGTGCATGGCGAAGCAGAACGTAATGACATGGTTGAATATTTTGGTCAGCAACTAGAAGGCTATGCTTTTAGTGAACTGGGTTGGGTACAGTCTTATGGCTCCCGCTGTGTTAAACCACCGATCATTTATGGTGATATTGAACGCGCTAAGGCGATGACGGTTGAAACAGCTGTCTATGCCCAATCACTTAGTAATAAACCGGTAAAAGGCATGCTAACGGGGCCTGTGACTATGCTCAACTGGTCATTTGTTCGTGACGATCAGTCGCGTTCTGAAACCTGCTTGCAACTTGCACTCGCGATTCGAGATGAAGTCATTGATTTAGAACAAGCAGGCATCAATATTATTCAAATTGATGAGGCGGCATTACGCGAAGGTTTGCCATTACGCCGATCACAGTGGAAATCTTATTTAGATTGGGCTGTACGTAGCTTCAAGATCAGCGCCAATGGCGTTCGAGATGAAACCCAAATTCATACCCATATGTGCTATTCGGAGTTTAACGATATTATCGCCGCGATTGCAGCGATGGATGCTGATGTGATTACGATAGAAACCTCTCGGTCTGACATGGAATTGTTAGATGTGTTTAACGAGTTCGACTATCCGTATGAAATTGGACCAGGTGTGTATGACATACATTCACCCAATATTCCGACGGTAGACCAAATGATGAGCTTGATGAATAAGGCGGCAGAACGAATTCCTGTAGAACGATTGTGGGTTAATCCGGACTGCGGTCTGAAAACACGTGCTTGGGCAGAAGTTAAACCGGCATTGATAGCGATGGTTACAGCAAGCCAACTATTACGGGAAGCTACGTCAATAAGATAAATGAGCTAGGCAGTGATGATCCTTGAGATCATCACTGTATTTTAATGGTTTGTTGTAATTGTTTGGCTAAATCTATCTGTAAGCTGGACGTACGTTGTCGCTGTGAACATAAGGCGCTACGAAATCCTAGGTAATCTGCAGCAAGAGGACGTAATACAGTTATGTCTTCAAGACGTAATGCACCGGCTAATCCACACAATAAGTCTTGTTGTTTAGCGGCAGCAATAAACTGTTCTAACTTTTCTAAATCCCAATGCTCTAATAGGTGTTGCCCATTCTTTATGGCAGTATCAACCATGACGCCATAAAAGCCACTGGCTTTTAATAAGGGTAAACAATTTTCATCAGGCGATCTGTCGGCAAAAATGACGGCGATAACCGGTGTTGAAAGGTTTTTAACGGTGTCGGCCAGTTCTGTGATGCACTGTTGTAAATTGTCATCAGGAAATAAACCAATTTTCACATAATCGACCCCAGAACTTGCCATCTTGAACATGGCAGGTTTGATTAACTTAGTTTGCATTGGTAAATCACCAATGGTGGCGCTGGTCTGGCAGCGGCCATTAATGAGCGAAACTATCTCACTGACATTCTCCACACTCAATGCCCCTAAGGCGCCTTGAGATGGATTTTTCATATCTAGAATATCGGGCAGTACCGGTAGCAGGATTTTTGCTTCTTCTAGCGATTGGACGCTGGCTAACCATTTACTCATTAAGTTTAATACCTGCATCTTCTATTTTGGCCATTAACCATCCCCACGCCTCTAATTCGCGTGGCCCCGCTGTTTTTTCGATAGCGATGGTTAAATAGGCAATTTCTTGTTGAATTTTTTCGACAGGTAACATTGACAAGCGGCTCACTAATATTGCCGCATCAATGACTGCGCTTTGAGCACGATTAAAGCCTCGAAACGGTGCATGGGTATGTTCGTAAACCACTATCCCTTTGAAACTTGCTCGAGGACTGCCATCATCAAAGGCAATAATTTCTAATTCGCTGTGGGCTAAAGCTTGACTCAGATATTGACCGAGAATTTGTTGGCAGGGTAGGGTGGACCAATCTCGATGGCCTGTCAGTGAACCAGCAAAAACGCGAACATCATCCGTGTAATTAATAGTGCATTGTCGATGACGTTTTAAGTTTTCATACGTCGTTGATGGTTTAAAAGGCTTAATTAGAAAGTGACCATTTACTTCCGATATTCCCATTGGTGCTGAATGTGTTTTTCCATCAGTCGATAATGTCGTCACGATCACTTCGTGAATTTTACTCTCAAGCAGTGCCACATTTTTTCCCCGTCGTTATCGTTGTGCCTTCAGCTGTTTGCTGCGTTAAATCTTCTTCAACTTTAGTGGTTGCACAGCCCCATGTTAACTCTTCATCTTGGGTATAGCGTTTACCTAGTTGCCACGCGATTTGTGCTTTTGCTAGTTCGGCTCCTAGATAAAAAGCATGTCCAGTATCATCTTTCAAATCGAGTTGAGGATAGAATGCGAAGGGATCAATATCTTGCATTAAACCATCACGATTAAACACATAGATCCCTTGCTCAGCGACTTTGATACGGTAGTTGGGATCTTTAATGTTGCTCGCTAACTCTGCAATGTCCTGTGTCGTGTCTGGGAAGGGGCGACGTTCGTGTGTTGCCAATAAATCAGCAGTAAAATCACGAGGCAAGCTACTATCTTCTCGAGCTGCAAACATCATCCTACGTGCGATATCAGCCTCTTTTATTGCTCTTCGAGCGTGAGGACTCACTTCGGTTGCAAGCACGTTCGTTATTTGCAGTTCTGAAATTATTCCAAACAATAATGCATTAACACCACTGGTGTCGGCATCAGTCAGTTCGGTTAAATTGCCCACGCCCATCATCATTGGGGCATCAGGGTAACGGCGTCGTAATTCATGGTAACGTACAATCGAATCTGTAAAACCAAAATGAATAGGCTCAATGATCGGATCGGCAATCCAAGGTCGATTTATTTTGTCCATCAACTCCATGGCACGTTCTAGCGACTCTAGCGAACCACGCTCTGCGGGAACGATGATGGGTACGGCATCCATCTCTTCTGCAAGGTGATAAGTTTTCTCGGTCAAACTTAGTACATAGTCTGCCCCAGCCTTGCCTGCACGGCGTAAATCATCTATCTCTAAGGAATCAACACTGACTTTAAACCCCGCTTCATGTAAAGCGGCGATTGCCTCTTCCATGTGCGGAAATTTTTCTTCTGGTAGGCAACCAATATCAATAACATTGGCGCCACTGTCTCGGTAATAGTTTGCACGTTCTAAGATCCCGTCAATATCACGATCTGGCGCATCAACTATTTCAGCAAAGATGTTGACATCATAGCGACTTAAATCCGGTTGCTTGCGCTCGCGACCAAAAAAGATCGGCAGATCTTTGACTTCTTCCGGCCCACGAATAATGGGTACTCCAAACTGTTGACTCAGAGCTTCTAAATCACCACGACACCTGCCTGGCACAATGATTTGATCACTATCTGCAATTATTTCTTTGTTTAAGCGACGGCCAATCATTTTATCTGTCATCAGTGCAGCGACCGATAAGCCTAGTTGATGCACCCGATAATCAAATGGTAGGGGCATCATTTCTTGTAAGACTTTATGTAAGCTTGGCTCAGCAAGCTTGCCGGTCAGAAAGAGTAGCTTTTCGCTCATTTATTAATTTCTGCGAGGCGTAGTTTGATTGCTGCCATTAAGCCTTCAGGATTTTCGACTACTGTTGTCGCTTCAAATGATCGTAATTTAAGGGTATGAGCAAGATCAACTTCTCTTGGCCACAATCTAACAGTGCGATCAGGGGCCGGTGTATCTACTTCTTGTTCAGTATCGCAGGCTAATACAATGCTAGGTATGCGGCATTTTCCTGCTTGAGCGTAAACATTTGTTACTAAAGTATCTGATAAGCCTAAGACCATTTTAGCGACCGTATTCGACGTCGCTGGCGCAACTACTAAGGTATGATAATCACCTCGATAAAACAAACCTACAGGCGGCGCACTTGCTGCACGATCGCGATATACACGACTTTTACTGTTGATATCTTTAGGGTCGTGACCGTACATCCGAAGCACTTCTTCACCGGCGCGACTATAAAACAGGTCGACATCGTCTAATTCACGCACGATATCTAAGCATTCTTCTAGATAGTGACCTGATCCTGTCACGGCCCAAGCGAGACGTGGTTTTTCTGGTGCTGACTGCATTATTGAAACCTTATTAACAAGCTAGTCCAGTAATTTTGCCAGACTCAAGCTTGTTAGTAAAAATAAGATAGTTAAGGTAAGTCATTTTGCGATAGAATTACCTTATTAATATTATGCAATTATGGAGCTTAATTACTATGGCAGCAACAGATAATACAATTCCTAAGATCGTCGTCGTGGGCGGTGGTGCTGGTGGACTTGAATTGGTCACTAGCTTAGGAAGAAAACTGGGTAAAAAGGGCAAAGCTTCAGTTACATTAATTGATAGTACGCACACTCATATCTGGAAGCCGTTATTGCACGAGGTTGCTGCTGGTACACTTGATTCACATGAAGATGAGCTTGAATATCTTGGCCAAGCGATGTGTAGTGGTTTTCGTTTCCGCTTAGGCCGTATGGAAGGCTTAGACCGCGAGAATAAACTAGTCAATGTTGCTGCGACCTTTAATGCAGCTGGTGTTGAAATTATTCCTGCACGTACTTTTGCTTATGATTATCTAATCATTGCTGTTGGTAGTATCAGCCATGATTTTGGAATTAAAGGTATCGCTGAAAATTGCCTGTTTTTGGATACAACTAAACAGGCGGAGCATTTCCAGTCTCAATTAATTGAAGCTTACTTACGTGCTCATACTCAAGGTAAACCTGTTGATAAAGGCCAGTTAGATATTGCCATTGTAGGTGCCGGCGCTACTGGCGTTGAGTTGAGTGCACAATTGCACGAAGTATCTCATTTGCTTACTGCCTATGGGTTAGACGAAGTTAAACCTACCGATGTCAAAATCAGTATTATTGAAGCTGCCCACCGTGTATTGCCTGGTTTACCTGAGAATTTATCTGCTGCTACTGAAAAAGAGCTGGCTAAGTTAGGTGTTACGGTTTTAACTAATGAGCGTGTTATTGAAGTTACTGCGAATGAAATTAAAACTGAAAGCGGTAAGATTATTCCGGCAGCAATTAAAGTTTGGGCTGCAGGTATTAAAGCGCCAGATTTTCTTAAAGATATTGCTGGACTTGAAACTAACTGGATGAATCAATTAGTCGTTAAACAAACATTACAGACTTCACTTGATGACGACATTTATGCCATCGGCGATTGCAGTGCTTGTAAGTGGTTGGGTCACGATGAAAACGTACCACCGAGGGCACAAGCCGCTCACCAAATGGCTTCACATGTCTATAAATCAATATTGCGTCGCATGGCGAGTAAAGAAGTTACTGAATATGCGTATCACGACTATGGCTCACTTGTTTCACTAGGAAGGTACAGTACAGTTGGTAATATGATGGGGAACTTGAGTAAAGGCAGCTTGATGATTGAAGGCCTTATGGCTCGTTTAATGTATTTGTCTTTATACAAAATGCACCAAATAGCTTTGTTCGGTATCTTTCGTGTTGGTATGTTATCTCTGTCTCACCTATTCCGTCGCAGTGTACACCCAAAGATCAAACTTCATTAGAATTTACAATAGCGCCTGCGATTGCAAAATTCGCTCAATAAAAAAGGCCCGAAAGGGCCTTTTTTATATGGAAATGTAACGGTAATTATTTTAAGGACATGCGCTCAGAGATGCCTGATTTCGCAATATGATGTTTGATTACTGCCGCTAAATGTAAGGTAATTAATCCAATAAAGATGAATGCTAGGATCTCATGAACTTCAGTAAACGTTTCACGCATTCCGCTATCGGCTTCTGCAAGTCTTGGAAGTACAATACCCCAAAACTTTGTATCGTAGCTACTGAACATGGATTGTAAATATCCAGATACTGGCATAGCGATCATCACCGCATATAATAGGCCCTGAACAAGCCCTGCGGCCTTCTGTTCCCATTTACTAACTGTATCAGGTAGTGCAGGGGCTTTATGGGTTAATCGCCAGACTATGCGTAACACAATCAGCATTGCCGCAGTCAGTCCTAAGGATTTATGCAGTAAAAAATAAAAAGCACGTACGCTTTCTTCGCCTGGTGGTAATTCTGATTGCTTAGGCAATTCAACCATATATAGGCCTAGACCTATCATAGCTAAAATAATTACCGCGAGTAACCAGTGTAAAACTATCTGTGTACGGTCGTATTTCGCAATCGTATTGCTTGTCATCTTATTCTCCATAAAGAGTGTCATCCAGTAAAACAAAAGGTCATAATAATAAATATTACGACCTTTGTTATTGGGAATAATTCCTGCGAGTTTATTGCGTTAAGCTAAATATCTAAATTCGTTGCTTTCAGTGCGTAGGTTTCAATAAACTCACGGCGTGGTTCAACATTGTCGCCCATTAGCGTGTTAAATGTTTCATCCGCTGAAATAGCATCTTCAATTTTAACTTGTAGCAAACGGCGTTTTGATTTATCCATTGTGGTTTCCCACAATTGATCTGGATTCATCTCACCTAGACCTTTATAGCGTTGTACATTTTGGCCGCGTCTTGCTTCTGCCATTAGCCAAGCTACTGCTTGTGTAAAGTCACTTACAGCTTCACTACGTTCTCCACGTTGAATTCTGGCACCGGCAGAAAATAAGCCATTAATTTTATCTGCGAAACTCAGAATTCGTTGATATTCAGAGCTGGCAAAAAATTCGCCTGGAATATGATAATCAGTATTAATACCGTGACGGCTGAAACTGACGTTAATATCTAATGTCGGTTGATTGTCTTTTTTCAAGACAGACAATTTATAGCTAGTTCCCGTAGGTAAATCTTTACTCAAGCGTTGATCTATTTCACTTAACCATGCTGTCATTGCGACTTCATCTGTCAACTCTGGAATGGCAGCTTGGAAAATCAATTGTTTTAAGAAAGGAGGGTAATAATGATTGCTCAGACGATTGATAACAGTCGTTACTATTTGATACTCCTCAACCAATAGTGTCAACGCGCTATTTGTAATGGCATCGGCTGCTTCACTAGGGAAAAGCTCAGCGTTATTTAATGCTAACTCAGTGATGTATCGTTCCATTTCGGCATCATCTTTTACATAGCGTTCTTGTTTACCTTTCTTAATTTTATAGAGAGGAGGTTGCGCAATATAAATATGACCACGTTCTACTAATTCTGGCATCTGACGATAGAAGAAAGTTAACAATAGAGTACGAATGTGTGAACCGTCGACGTCGGCGTCGGTCATGATAATAATATGGTGGTAGCGTAGTTTGTCAGGATCGTATTCATCCCTGCCGATACCACAGCCCAAGGCAGTAATTAGCGTACCTACTTCAGCTGAACTAATCATCTTATCGAAACGAGCTCGCTCAACGTTTAAAATTTTCCCTTTCAAAGGTAAGATTGCTTGTGTGCGACGATCGCGACCTTGTTTTGCACTACCTCCCGCTGAGTCACCCTCTACTAAAAATAGTTCGGATAATGCGGGGTCACGTTCCTGACAATCTGCTAACTTCCCTGGTAAGCCTGCAATATCTAATGCACCTTTTCGGCGTGTTAGTTCACGTGCTTTTCGGGCAGCATCTCGAGCACGAGCTGCATCAACCATTTTATTAGCAATTAATTTTGCATCAGCTGGACTTTCGACTAAGTAGTCGTGGAAGAATTCATTTACCAGTGATTCAACTATTGTTCTCACTTCTGATGAAACTAATTTATCTTTTGTTTGTGATGAGAATTTTGGATCTGGAACCTTAACGGATAATACGGCCGTTAAACCTTCGCGAGCGTCATCACCACTAGGTGCAACTTTGGATTTTTTAGCCAAGCCTTCTGATTCAATGTACTGATTTAGCGTACGCGTTAATGCGGCTCTAAAACCTGCTAAATGTGTTCCGCCGTCGCGCTGTGGAATATTATTGGTAAAGCAATATAGGTTCTCTTGATAGGAGTCATTCCACTGCATTGCTAACTCTACAACTACATCATCTTTTTCACCCGTAATGGTGATTATTTTGTCATGGACAGGAGTTTTATTTTTATTCAGATGCTCAACAAATGCGCTAATCCCACCTTCGTAAAAAAAGACCTCACTACGCTCGTCTCGTTCATCTGTTAATACAATGCGCACACCGGAGTTTAAAAAGGCTAATTCTCGGATCCGCTTTGCTAGAATTTTATATTCAAACTCTATGACATTTGTGAATGTTTCCGTGCTCGGCCAGAACTGAATCTTGGTACCTGTTGTTTCGCTATCTTCATCTTCATGAAGCGGAGCATCTGGTACGCTATCGGTGTAACTTTGACGATATACTTTATTGTTACGTCTTATCTCTAGTGTTAACTTTTTAGATAATGCATTAACTACAGAAACACCTACTCCGTGTAATCCGCCTGAAACTTTATATGAGTTATCATCAAATTTACCACCGGCATGTAATACCGTCATGATGACTTCAGCCGCCGATACACCTTCTTCTTCATGAATGTCTACGGGAATTCCGCGACCATTATCTGAAACTGACACAGAATCATCAGGATGTATTCGAACGTTTATTTCACTACAGTAATTTGCTAACGCTTCATCGATGGAATTATCTAGAACTTCAAAAACCATGTGATGTAAGCCGGTGCCATCATCTGTATCACCAATGTACATGCCGGGGCGTTTGCGTACTGCATCGAGTCCTTTTAGAACTTTAATATTGGTTGAGTCATACGTTTTTTCTTCAGTTGTCATATTTAATCCATTGGCTATACAGGATGTTTTTGCATTAAGCGACCATTTTACTCTTTATATCATTTTGTTGATAGTTGGTCATTTTCGGCCTTGATTATAACGCCATGTTTCACGTGAAACACGCTTGCGGATTCATCAGTTTCTAAATATGACTCTAAGGAATAATCTGTACTACTGATGAATGTTTGAACCGGTAATTTAGCTAGTTCGGTAAGAATTATTTGTTGATGGAATTCATCTAGTTCAGAGCTTATATCATCTATCAACAAAATACTTCGTGTGTGCTGTGCACTGTCTAAAGTGATTCTCGCTTGTGCCATACTCAATGCTAAAACAAATAATTTCTGTTGACCACGTGAAAATATTTCAGCGGGGTCAGTTCCATTTATATTAAATGACCAATCTGCAGCATGACTACCAGAACGTGTATAACCTAGTTTTTTATCACGTTCTAAGTTGGCGTTTAGTACTTCAATTAATGAATGCTCCTTTGACCAGCCTGATTTAAATTGTAATGAAAAATCTACATCTCTAAACTCTGGGCATAAGCGAGGAAATATAGCCTTAAATTTTTCTAGTATTTCATTTAATTGTTGTACTCGTAAGCGAGTTATCTTTTCACCATGCTCAGCAAGGTGACGATCCCAAAGTTGAATTTCTTGATCTTTTTTATGTTGACGTAATGCAGAGTTACGTTGTTGTACTACTTTCCGATATGATTGCCACTCGTAATTAAAGCTCGGTTCCACGTGAAACAAACCCCAGTCGAGTAGTTGACGTCGATAGCGAGGACCCTGTTCAAAGAATTGATGACAGTTAGCTGGGATGAGTTGTAATGGCAGTTGAGTTGCAAGATCAGAAAGCCGCTTTAAAGGTTGACTGTTAAGGCGAATTTGTAAGCCTTGCGTGAGATCAAATTGTAATCCCACGGGTGTATCATTTGTTGTTTTAGCGATAACCTGAAATTTCTGCTCTCCGAATCGTACTGCATTTTTCAAAAATCGCGTCCGAAAAGATCTCCCTAATGTAAGTAGGTGTATTGCTTCAAGTATTGTTGTTTTACCCGATCCATTATCGCCTACTATTAGATTGATACCTGTTGAAGGCTGAATGACTAATTCAGTGATATTCCGAAGATTTGAAATGGTGAGTTGGTTTAGCACCAGCAGATCCATAAGGGAGGAAAGTTGCCCACTTTACTGGAAAAGTTAGTGCACATAAACCGTTATTACTTAAGCTATGATATCAGGCAGTTGTTTAGTCAAAGCCTGTTTTTCAGACACCATATCGCCACTTAACACAAAGCCAAGCAGGGCGTTATTGTCATTAGTGAAAACACCTTTGATGCCAAAACCAGATGGCGCTGATTCAAACTGCCACGAACCAGTTTCAACTAGTGCTGGTGCCGCAACGACAAGTGGGTAATCAGGTGTTTTAATGGCAACAGGCATTGCTGGGTATTTAACTGCGGTAGTTAGACCCGACAGGGTTTTTGCTAAAGCTTTAGCTGCAGCAAGAATCGGGGCGATATAAAGTAAATTATGTCCTGTCACTTCTGCACAATCACCTAAGGCATAAATATTGGGCTGATTAGTTTGTAAGTATTCATCAGTGACGATACCACGGTTTACAGTGATGCCCATTGCATTGGCAAGCTCTATGTCTGGACGCAGGCCGATAGCAGAAATGACAATATCAGCATGAATCAAATCACCATTTGATAAGCTTAATTGGTAGCCATCCATATTTAAATCCGACGAAGTGGCGTGATTAATTGCTATGACCGTCGATTCAAGATACCAATCAACACCGGCTTTACTTAGTGTTGCTTTAAGCTCTGAAGCGATAGGAGCAGGTAATAGTGTGTCCATAGGGAGTTTGCTTGGCCCAATAACTGACACGGTAATTCCGGAATTAATTAAATCGTTGGCGAATTCACAGCCAATTAAACCTGGACCGATGATAGTTACATGTTTTGCGTCAACAAGTTGCTTGCGAAATGTACTGTAATCGCTAAGATTGTTGATCGACAGCACATTGTTAGTAGCATTGCCGTCAAGTACGTTGCGTATCGGCGTTGCACCTAGGGCTAAGACTAATTGTTTGTAGTGGAGTGGGGAGGCATTAGATATGGTAACGGTTTGTTGTTGTGGGTCTATATGCTCAACGACACTGTCCGTAATGACAGTAGCGTTTAATGTTTTTTCCATTGCTTCCGCAGAAGAAAGGGATAACTGATCAGCAGTTTTGCCTTTGCTTAGAGCATTCGAGAGCATTGGTTTTGGATAACTACGACCATCATCAGATGTAATAATAATTAATGGGCTAGTGGAGTCGAGCTTGCGGAACTCACGAGCAAGAGTGTAACCAGCAAAACCTGAACCGATAATAATTATTGGATGCATGATGTAATTTAAACCTTGAATAAAATGAATCGGGGAAGAAAGACGACTTTTCCTTCCCCAAATGGTGTTTTTTTAGATTTGTACCATGTCGAAGTCATCTTTGCCTACACCACACTCTGGGCATTCCCAATCATCTGGTACATCATCCCAGCTGGTACCTGGTGCAATACCTTCTTCAGGTAAACCTTTGGCTTCATCATAAATAAAACCACATACTGTACATTCCCACTGTCTCATTAATTACTCTCCAGATTTAAAATTATTTGTTGTATATCTCATGCATCTTGAAAATGCTGCAAATCGCTTTTCTGCTATCTCAAGTATTTTAACAAACATTGGAGCATGTTCCTTAGATTCTTCGTACTATTCATATTGGAAAGGATAGTATGATTTATGGTAATTTAGAGCTAGTGAGTTATTACGTTATTTATAAGTGAGTTTTCCGATAATGAATTTACCAACACTTCGACAGCTTCAGTATTTAACCGCGGTAGTTGAGCTTAAGCACTTTGGGCGAGCAGCAGAGCATTGCTTTGTAACTCAGTCAACATTAAGTGCTGGTATTCAGGATCTTGAAAGTATATTAGGTATACCGCTATTAGAGCGGACGAATCGTAAAGTAATGCCAACAGCATTAGGGATAGAAATTGCTTCCCGATCTCAGGAGATCTTGTCATTATCTGGTGATTTAGTGGATTTAGCACGTTCCGAGATCGATCCACTTCAAGGCAGAATACGGATTGGTGTCATACCCAGCATAAGTCCATTTTTGTTGCCAAAAGCATTACCGTCGATCCGCAAGCAATTACCTTTACTTGAGTTAGTGCTAATCGAAGACCAATCAGAGCGATTATTAACAAAACTTAGATCTGGTGAAATTGACGTGGCAATTCTTGCTTTTCCGTTCGATATAGGTGATTTGAGTCACCAAATTTTTGCCGAGGAACAATTCTGGGTAGCATTGCCTAAAAACCATCCGCTGGCATCTAACGACACGGTCAATGTGACGGAATTGGCCATGACTGATTTGTTATTATTAGCCGAAGGTCATTGCTTGCGTGAACATGCATTAACAGCCTGTAAATTACCGACCACGACGAATAGAGCGACTTTAGAAGGAACTAGCCTATATACCTTAATAGAAATGGTGGCAGGCGGTTTAGGAATTACGCTCATTCCAGAGATGGCTATTCACACCGATATAGTACGTCATAATGACATCTGTATACGTCCTCTTGCGACAAATGAAAAGTCACCCATGCGTGAAATAGGCCTGGTTTGGCGGCCCAGTTATCAGCGAGTAAGTACCTTAAATTTACTAACACAAAGTTTTGCCGATGCACTGATGAAATAGCTTAACTAGTATGAAAATAATTGTGAGTTCTTTGATAGATGACATGCTTGTGAAAAATGTGGTAAAAACAGTATCAAAACATTAACTCTCGATAGCAATTTATCATCTTAAAAATGATGACTCATCTTTGGAACCCAGAATAAAGGAATTTGCCAAATGAAAGCTTCAGATCTATTTGTGAAGGCATTAGAAAATGAGGGGGTCGAATTTATTTTTGGCATTCCCGGTGAGGAGAATTTGGATTTTCTTAACTCACTACAACATTCATCGATCAAATTGATTCTTACGCGGCATGAACAAGGCGCGGGTTTTATGGCCGCAACCTATGGTCGCTTAACCGGTAAACCAGGCGTTTGCTTATCAACCCTTGGTCCAGGAGCTACGAACCTTGTTACTCCGGCAGCTTATGCACAGTTAGGCGGAATGCCGATGTTAATGATTACTGGTCAGAAGCCCATTAAGACGAGTAAGCAGGGACAGTTCCAGATTATTGATGTTGTCAGCATGATGCATCCAATCACCAAGTACACCAAACAGGTAGTGCATGGTAATAATATTTCAGGAATAGTGCGTGAAGCATTTCGTATTGCCATGGATGAACGTCCTGGTGCCGTGCATATTGAATTGCCAGAAGATATTGCAGCGGAAGAAGTACATGACCATCTCTTTACTGTCGCTAGAATAAGACGTCCTGACGCTGATAATCATGCGATTAAAGAAGCTGTTGAAATGATTAAAGCAGCCAAAATGCCGTTGTTATTGGTTGCGGCTGGCGCCAATAGGAAGCGAGCAAGTAAAGCGTTGACTAAATTTATTGAGAGGACGGGTATACCGTTTTTTAACACCCAAATGGGCAAAGGGGTAATCGATGAGCGGCATTATAATTATTTAGGTACGGCTGCATTATCTGATAATGATTTTCTGCATTGTGCGATTGATAGGGCAGATTTGATTATCAATGTTGGTCATGATGTTATTGAAAAGCCACCATTCTTTATGAAAGATGGGGGACCTAAAGTCATACATGTTAATTTCTCTTCTGCGCAGATCGATCAAGTTTACTTTCCGCAATTGGATGTGGTCGGGGATATTGCTACAACAGTTAATCGACTACGAGATGCATTGACGCCACAGCCTCATTGGGACTTTTCTTACTTTTATAGAGTGAAAGAAGAGGTCGCTTATCGTTTAGCTAAATATAGTGAAGATGAACGCTTTCCGGTTTTACCCCAAAGTGCCGTGAAAATCATTCGTGAAGAATTAAACGAAGATGGCATTGTTACTTTAGATAATGGTATCTACAAAGTGTGGTTTGCTCGTAATTACCTATGTTACGAAAATAATTCACTGTTGTTGGATAATGCCTTGGCAACAATGGGAGCCGGTTTACCTTCTGCCATGATGGCAAAACTAATCAATCCGGATCGTAATGTCGTTAGTGTGTGCGGTGATGGCGGCTTTATGATGAACTCACAAGAAATGGAAACAGCCGTTCGTCTGAATCTTGATCTTGTCGTGATTATTTTGAACGACAATGCTTACGGTATGATCAAATGGAAGCAGCAAGGTATGGGCTTTGACAATTTTGGGCTCGATTATGCGAATCCCGACTTTGTGAAATATGCTGAAAGCTATGGTGCCACAGGTCATCGTCCTGCTAGCCATGAAGAGTTCAAAGACACACTCAAATTAGCACTCAATTCAAAAGGCGTACATTTAATTGATCTAGCCGTGGATTATTCATTGAACCATGTGATTTTGAATCAAAGTCTTAAAGAAAAAATCTGCATTTTATAAGGGCAAATAAGTCATGAATACCATTCAACATTTTCCGTTGATGATCGCGGGGCTTTCTAAAACAAGCTCGGAATCTTTTGATGTTACATCACCCTTTGATGGCACTTTGTTAGGAACGGTAGCTAAAGCTGATGTTAGCGACATCGACTATGCATTAGGCACTGCGAGTCGTTTATTTGCAGATCGTAGTAATTGGTTACCAAAACCACAGCGCATAGCAATTCTTGAACGGGCGATTGTGCTGATGGAGCAACAGGCGGAAACCTTAGCGCGAGGCTCTGCTCATGAAGGCGGTAAACCGCTGATGGATTCTCACGTTGAAATGGTTCGCTGTATCGATAGTATTCGTCTTTGTGCTGATACTTTACGCCATGACGTCAGCAAGCCGGTTCCGATGGGGGCAAATGCTGCTTCACAACATCGAATGACGATTATGAATAAAGAACCTATCGGTGTGGTTGTTGCCGTCAGCGCATTTAATCATCCATTGAATTTGATTGCACATCAAGTGGGTCCAGCGATCGCTGCGGGTTGCCCTGTTATAGTGAAGCCTGCTGAAAATACACCGTTATCATGTTTTCGTTTAGTTGAGATTTTTCATCAAGCCGGCTTGCCGCCTGAGTGGTGCCAGGTTGTTATGCCAGAAAATCATCAAATCGCTGAAAAACTGGTTACAGATCCAAGAGTCGCATTTTTTAGTTTTATAGGCAGTGCTAAAGTGGGGTGGTATTTACGCTCCAAATTAGCCGCTGGTACTCGCTGTGCTTTGGAGCATGGTGGTGTTGCGCCAGTTATCGTGGCTGAAGATGCCGATATTGCGGCAGCTATACCTGGACTGGCTAAAGGTGGTTTTTATCATGCTGGGCAAGTTTGTGTATCTGTACAGCGGCTTTATGTTCACGAGTCTATTGCTCGAGATGTTGCAGCTCGATTAGTCGATGCGGCAAAAAATATGGTGGTGGGCGATCCATTATCAGATAAGACTGAAGTGGGACCATTAATTAGAAGCGGAGAAGTAGAGCGTGTTGACGCATGGGTGAACGATGCCGTTAGTGATGGCGCCGAATTGCTGTGTGGTGGGCACTCACTTCCAAATAACTGTTATGCACCAACAGTGCTTTATAACCCAAACAAAGATAGTCAGATTTCTCAGGCAGAAATATTTGGCCCTGTAGTGTGTATCTATCCATTTAATGATTTAGATCAGGCTATCGCTGCTGCCAACTCACTTGACGTTGCTTTTCAAGCGTCGGTATATAGCCAAAACATCAATACCTCAATGTATGTGGCTAATCGATTAGATGCTTCGGCAGTAATGATTAATGAACATACCGCTTTTCGTGTTGACTGGATGCCGTTTGCAGGCTTGAAACATTCGGGACTTGGCACTGGCGGCATTCCTTACACTATGGAAGATATGCAAGTGGATAAGATGATTGTAATTACTTCTAAAGATATAAATTAATTAGTGTGAGCACATCAGTAGTGAGCGATCAAGTTTCAGCATCATGGCAGCAAGTGTTAGCAGGCAATGAGCTGATTGACTCTGCCAAACTGGTGCTGGCAGGGAGCGATTATGTCGTTCAGTGGGGGGAGCGCCATCCGGAACGGGCATCAGAACTTATTAATTCAGGTGATGTACTTCGGGTTTATGATCCTGAACATTATTCCCTACAACTAGCGGTATTAATGAAAGATGTGGTTGATGAGACGACATTGCACCAACAATTACGCTACTTCCGCCAACGTGAAATGGTGCGAATTATTTGGCGAGATTTAGCGGGTTGGGCTGATTTAGCTGAAACGGTACGTGAACTATCTGCATTGGCTGATGCCTGTATTCAACAATCATTAGCGATTCTGCATCAGTGGCTTGCAGCTAGCTTTGGTGAGCCAACAAATTCCCACGGAGAAAGTCAGCAATTGATCGTCTTGGCCATGGGCAAATTGGGCGCTGGCGAGCTTAATTTATCGTCAGACGTGGATTTGATTTTTGTTTATCCAGATGATGGTAATACTCAAGATGGCCCCCGAAGTTTAAGTAATGAAGAATTTTTTACTCGTCTAGGGCGAAAGCTAATTCAGTCGCTAGATAATCTCACTGTTGATGGTTTTGTTTTCCGTGTCGATATGCGATTACGACCCTTTGGTGAGAGTGGTGCGCTGGCGGCTAGCTTTGGCGCGATAGAAGATTATTATCAAACGCAGGGGCGGGAGTGGGAACGCTATGCGATGATTAAAGTGCGCCCAATTACTGGCGCAGAAGCCGCGAAAAAAGAGTTAATGGACTTACTCCAGCCCTTTGTATATCGACGTTATTTAGATTATGGCGTATTTGATTCACTGCGTGAAATGAAGAGCATGATTGCTAACCAATTACAGCGTAAAGGGATGGAGGACAATATTAAACTTGGTGCTGGTGGAATTCGTGAGATCGAATTTATAGGTCAAGTGTTTCAGCTTATTTATGGTGGTCGTGACAAGCCGCTCCAACAACGTCCAATTTTGACTATTTTAGATTTATTAGCTGAGCGAAACTGCCTCGCAGCTTATGTGGTTAAAGACTTAAAAGCAGCCTATGACTTTTTACGTCGGACTGAGCACCGAATTCAAGCATGGGCCGATAAACAAACACATTTGTTACCTAAAGATGAAGCTGGATGTACTCGTATTGCAGTTTTAATGGGTTTTTCAGATTGGAATAGCTTTGTTGTTGAGTTAGAGCATCATCGACAATTGGTACAAAGTCACTTTGAGCAATTATTGACCTCACCTCAAGCTGATGAGGCTCCTGCGCAGAGTATTTCTTTGTTTAACAGTAGTGATGAAGATATTTTACTGTATTTACAACAATTAGGATTTGTCGATCCTGATGCCTGCTTATCGGCCTTATCGGGATTATTAAATAACCACGTTTGTCGTAATTTAAGTCATACCGGACTAGTTCGCTTGCAAAAGCTTCTGCCGTTATTAGTTCAGGCAGCGGCCAGTATGCCGAATGCTAATGAGTGCGTGTCACGGTTGATGCCGCTTATTGAATCGATCATGCGTCGTTCATCCTACATGGTCTTGTTGGTCGAAAATTCACTGGCATTGTCGCAACTTATTAAATTGTGCGCGGCAAGTCCATGGATCAGTAGTCAGTTAGCACGTTTTCCAGTGTTGTTAGATGAGTTACTCGACCCACGGACTTTGTATGCCGTTCCAGACCGACAACAGCAAGCGGCTCTGTTATCGCAGACGTTAAATACGGCTAGTAACGATGATTTAGAGTTGCAAATGAACTTGTTACGAGAGTTTAGACAAGCGGCCAGCCTGCATGTCGCAGCAGTTGATGTAACTGATTTATTGTCGTTGATGCGGGTGGGCGACAGGTTGAGTGAGCTTGCAGAAATTCTATTGGAGCAGGTCTTTAACTTGTCATGGGCACACTTGGTAGAAAAACATGGGCGACCACCGTGCACACAAAGCGATGATATCAATGAATGTGGTTTTACAATGCTGGCGTATGGCAAATTGGGTGGTTTAGAGTTGGGCTATGGCTCAGATCTTGATTTAGTGTTTATTTATGACGATACGCGAAATAAAGGTGAAACCGATGGCCTGAAACCTATCGATGCCTTAATGTTTTATATTCGTTTGGCGCAGCGGATGATCAATTTACTGAACACCGTGACATCAAGCGGCATTTTGTACGAGATAGATATGCGATTGCGTCCTAATGGTGATTCGGGATTACTGGTCACGAGCCTGTCAGGGTTCGCAGAATATCAAACCGATGATGCCTGGACATGGGAACATCAGGCCTTAGTGAGAGCGCGATGTGTCGCTGGAGATACCCTTCTGACGCAACAAGTAACGGCAATTCGTCAACTAGTATTGGCAAAACAGCGTGATCATCATGCATTGGCAGTGGAAGTCCGTGATATGCGTGCTAAAATGCGCGGTCAATTAGATAAAAGTACAGAACAGATTTTTGATCTTAAGCTGGGTGTCGGTGGAATCACCGATATCGAATTTATGGTGCAATATGCTGTTCTAGCGTGGTCAACTAGCTTGCCCGAATTATTAATTTATACTGATAACATTCGGATTTTAGATGCGTTAGTGGCCACGGGTAAATTAAGCGAAGAAGACGGCACGTTGTTGGCAAATGCGTATCGTTTTTATCGCAAACTGGCAAATCACTGTGTTTTGCAGGAAATGCCGACAGTTGTGACCATGACTGAGGTGAGTGAATATCAACCTCGGGTGAAGGCGCTTTGGGCGCAATGGTTAACAGAAACTTAATATATATGTTTAACGAAAGATTAAAGTAGGGTAATTATGGCTATACCAACAACAATGGCTGATCGTGATGGTGTTATCTGGGTAGATGGCGAAATGGTACCGTGGCGAGAAGCAAAAGTTCATGTGTTAACGCACACTCTGCATTATGGCATGGGTGTATTTGAAGGTGTTCGTGCCTATAACACCTCACAAGGCCCCGCTATTTTTCGCCTGCAAGAGCATACTGATCGCTTATTCCGCTCAGCTAAAATATTGGGCATGGGCATGCCGTTTAGTAAAGAAGAGTTAAACGAAGCGCAGCGAGCTGTTGTTCGTGAAAACAACCTTGAATCAGCGTATTTACGTCCAATGTGTTTTTATGGCAGTGAAGGCATGGGTATACGTGCCGATAATTTGAAAACACACGTGATGGTTGCCGCATGGGAATGGGGTTCATATTTGGGTGCTGAGAATATGGAAAAAGGTATTCGCATCAGAACCTCTTCATTCACACGCCATCATGTCAATATCGCCATGACTAAAGCTAAAGCAAATGGTAATTACATGAACTCTATGCTGGCCTTACAAGAGGCTGTTCAGTGTGGTTATGATGAAGCATTACTACTTGATGCGAGCGGATTTGTGGCAGAGGGCAGTGGCGAGAACTTCTTTATGATACGTGATGGTGTGTTGTATACACCTAGTATTACGGCCGCTTATGACGTTAGCTGAAGATATTGGCTTGAAAGTAGTCGAAAAACAAATCACTCGTGATGAAGTCTATGTTGCTGATGAAGCCTTTTTTACCGGTACAGCAGCAGAAGTTACACCTATTCGTGAATTAGACAATCGCACTATCGGTAACGGTGGTCGTGGTCCGATTACTGAACAATTACAAAGCATGTACTTTGATCAAGTTTATGGTCGTAGTGATGTGTATAAAAATTGGAATACGTTGGTAAAGTAGTTAAGTAAGTTGAAGATGTTATTCAATTTACGATAGTTAAAAATTTAGAGGTAAAGATTAATGGCAGGTCATAGTAAGTGGGCAAATATCCAGCATAGAAAAGGTGCACAAGATGCCAAACGCGGCAAATTGTTTACTAAATTTATCCGTGAAATCAGTGTTGCAGCCAAAGAAGGCGGCAGTGATCCTGTCAATAATCCACGTTTACGTACTGCCATTGATAAAGCCCTAAGCGGTAATATGACGCGTGATGTTATTGAACGTGCGACTAAACGCGGCGCAGGTGAGCTTGAAGGTGTGACTTACGAAGAAATTCGTTACGAAGGTTATGGTCCAAGCGGTATTGCCATTATGCTAGATTGCTTGACAGATAATAAAAATCGCACGGTTGCTGAAGTACGTAATGTCTTTAGTAAACGTGGCGGTAATATGGGCACCGATGGTTCAGTTGCATACTTGTTTAATAAAAAAGGCATTATAAGTTTGCCTGCAGGTACCGATGAAGATGCTGTAATGGAAGCTGCATTAGATGCCGGCGCAGAAGATATTGTGACTAATGCTGATAGTTCAGTTGATGTCTTTACCAGCCCCGAAGAATTCGATGCGGTAAAAGACGCATTATTGGCGGCGGAGTTAGAACCTGTATCTTCCGAAGTGACGATGCATCCAGAGCTAACAACTAGTTTAGAGGTTGATGATGCCCGTAAGGCAATGGCCATGATCGAAGCTTTTGAAGATCTTGATGATGTACAGAATGTTTATTCTAATGCTGATTTCTCTGATGAGATAATGGCGCAGCTGGATGAAGATTAAAAAACTTCATTTATTATGTCGCGTATTTTAGGCATTGATCCAGGCTCACGAAAAACGGGCTTTGGCATCATTGAGCTAGATGGTCGAAAAATAACACATGTGATTAATGGTCGTTTGATGGTCGGAGATGGTGATTTCCCAGGCCGTTTAAAGCAGATATTTGAAGGTTTAACGGATATTATTCTGCGTTATCAACCAGATATGATGGCA
The DNA here is from genome assembly GCA_963975785.1 of uncultured Methylophaga sp. Classification (GTDB taxonomy): domain Bacteria; phylum Pseudomonadota; class Gammaproteobacteria; order Nitrosococcales; family Methylophagaceae. The sequence goes on along the minus strand of CAXBIM010000013.1, from coordinate 1,824 downwards.
ATAGAAAAGGTATTCTTACATAAAAATGCGGACTCGGCTTTAAAGCTAGGTCAGGCCCGCGGAGCAGCAATTTGTGCTGGCGTGAGTCAGAACCTGAGTGTTCATGAGTATACGGCTACTCAAATTAAAAAAGCCGTTGTGGGTAACGGTCACGCTCAAAAGGAGCAAGTCCAATATATGATGTCGCTCATTTTAACTTTGCCAGAAGTACCGGTAGAAGATGCTGCTGATGCCTTAGCGTGTGCGATAACTCATGCTAACTTTGCATCCATTGGTGGCAGTCAAGCAAGTAAGCTGCCTGAAGGTATGCGTACTTCTCGCCGTGGAGGTCGTTACAGCCGATGATTGGTCGTTTACGTGGGATTATTTTAGAAAAACAAGCGCCTGATTTGGTGTTGGATGTGCAGGGTGTTGGTTATGAAGTCGCCGCGCCGATGTCGACATTTTGCAGCTTGCCGGCCATTAATGAAGAAGTCTCATTGTTTACCCATTTAATCGTTCGCGAAGATGCCCAGTTATTATATGGTTTTGCAACCACCCGTGAACGATTGTTATTTCGTAGCCTACTAAAAGTCAATGGTGTGGGAGCAAAGTTAGCACTCACTATTTTATCGGGAAGCGATGTCGATGATTTCTCTCGCAGCGTGCAAGAAGGTGATGCGAATAGTTTGACGCGGCTGCCCGGTGTCGGTAAAAAAACGGCAGAACGTTTGATTATTGAAATGCGTGATCGTCTAAAAGATATCAGTGGGGCAATGGGTTTAAAACCTGTTGTCTCAGAAGCTGCCAGTTTAGCTGGGGCAAAAGATGAGGCGATAGAAGCTCTGATTTCATTGGGTTATAAGCCGATCGAAGCCGATAAGATGATTCGGATGCTGGCTAGTGATGGCCTGACGACAGAAGAACTTATCCGCCTAGCCTTACAGAGTAAATAAGTCATGGATGATCGTTTTGTAAACGCGACCGCTAAAATGAATGAAGAATACCAAGACAGTGCTATTCGTCCTGCGGCATTAAAAGATTATATTGGTCAGCCTGCGGTTCGAGAACAAATGGATCTGTTTATTACGGCAGCTAGAAATCGTAATGAAGCCTTAGACCATACCTTAATCTTTGGTCCACCGGGGTTAGGTAAAACTACTTTGGCACATATTATCGCTAATGAAATGGGCGTTAATCTTAAACAAACCTCTGGGCCGGTATTAGAGCGACCAGGTGACTTAGCCGCACTACTCACAAATCTTGAGCCCAACGATGTTTTGTTTGTTGATGAGATCCATCGATTAAGCCCGATAGTCGAAGAAGTTTTATACCCGGCAATGGAAGATTATCAGTTAGATATTATGATTGGTGAAGGGCCGGCGGCACGATCAATTAAACTAGAATTAGCGCCATTTACCTTGGTGGGGGCAACAACCCGAGCAGGTTCACTAACATCACCATTACGTGATCGTTTTGGTATCGTGCAGCGATTAGAGTTTTATTCTAGTGTCGATCTAAGCACTATTGTGCAACGCAGTGCACGTATTTTTGGCGTGCAGCTAGATATCAGCGGTGCAAATGAAATTGCGCGACGTTCACGAGGTACGCCACGGATTGCTAACCGCTTGTTACGCAGAGTACGCGACTACGCTGAAGTAAAATTTAATGGAGAGATCACCGCCGAAGTCGCTAGACAAGCGCTTAACCTACTTGACGTCGATGACAATGGTTTTGACATGCTCGATCGTAAATTATTACGAGCAATTATTGAAAAATTTGATGGGGGTCCCGTTGGGGTAGATAATCTTGCCGCCGCAATTGGTGAAGAGCGAGGCACTATCG
>CAXBIM010000012.1:0-62059 GCA_963975785.1 uncultured Methylophaga sp. | reverse complement strand
TGGAAGGCAGTAATGTTAATGCCGTCGGCGCCTTGGTCAATATGATCGAATTACAACGACAATATGAAATGCAAGTCAAAATGATGAAGTCTGCCGATGATAATGCTGCAGCTTCGGCACGTATGTTGCAATTCAACTAGTAAGTACGCAATAACGCGTCAAAATTAAGGTAGGAGGTATCCCATGAATCAAGCATTATGGATTGCCAAAACAGGACTCGATGCTCAGCAAACACGGATGTCGGTTATATCAAATAACTTAGCAAACGTTAATACCACTGGTTTTAAACAAGATCGTGCGGTGTTTGAAGACTTACTCTATCAAACAATACGTCAACCAGGAGCTCAGTCATCTAGTAATACACAATTACCATCAGGGCTAATGCTAGGAACGGGTGTAAGAACGGTTGCAACTGAAAAACTACATACCCAAGGTAATATTCAGCAAACAGGCAATGCGATGGACATCGCGATTCAAGGTCGTGGGTTTTTCCAGATTTTGATGCCAGATGGTGCTCTTTCATATACGCGTGATGGTACTTTCCAAATTGACTCCACAGGTCAAATGGTCATGTCGAATGGCTACCCCTTAGAACCATCAATCACTATTCCTGAAGATGCTTTAAGTATCACCGTTGGTAGTGATGGTGCGATAAGCGTATTACAAGCAGGACAAGCATCACCTTCGATTGTGGGTAATGTGGAACTAGCAGACTTTGTTAATCCAACAGGTTTACAAGCTATTGGTGAAAATTTATTTAAAGAGTCAGGTGCTAGTGGTTCCCCAATTACCGGTACGCCGGGTCTTACTGGACTAGGTTCTGTTATTGGCGGCGCGCTTGAAACATCTAATGTAAACGTGGTGACTGAGCTCATAAATATGATCGAAACGCAACGTGCTTATGAAATGAATTCAAAAGCAATTTCAACAGCCGATCAAATGCTGCAATACGCTGCTCAGAATTTATAAGAATTAAATAACCGCCAATTAAACCTAGGCTAGCATCACTGTTAGTTGAGGTTTAATGAGTTATCATAAATGAAGGTGTTACAGCTCCTTCAATATAGGTTGCCGTAACACTTATTTTTCTGCTGTCGACGAACTAACTTGATCAAGGGCGATTTGTTTCGCTTTATTCACATCGCTTTTACCACTACCTAATTTGGGAATGGCATCAACTTCGATCAATAAGCTAGGCATCATGATGCTATTAAGTGTTGAGTTGGTAATGCAGGCTTTTAATTCTGCATCTTCAATTTCACCTGAATAAAGCAGCACGACTTTTTCGCCTTTTTTATCATCGGGTACGGTGGTCGCTAAAATTTCGATATCATCGGGTAGGCTAGTATTGATACTCGCTTCAATAGCGCCAAGGCTAATCATTTCACCACCAATTTTGGCAAAGCGTGAATAGCGATCAACAATAATCAAGAATCCATCTTTATCCAAATGTCCCTTATCGCCTGTTTTATACCACTGGTGACCATCAATCTCGACCAAAACATCGGCGGTTCTTTGTGGATCTTTTAAGTAACCTTGCATCACTTGAGTGCCACCAATTAGTATCAGGCCATCTTCCTCAATAGCTAGGCTCTCTAAGGAATCAGGATCAACGATTCGCACACTGCTACCTGGTAATGGTAAGCCGACCGTACCTTTTTTATCGCCAGTTTGTACTTTCCAGTCATCAATACCAATACGGTCAGGAAGGTTGACGGTGGCAACAGGCGTAGTTTCTGTTGTGCCATAGCCTTCGTATATAGACTTACCAAATTTAAGACTAAAATTATCTCGTATTTCTGGGTTAAGTCGTTCTGCTCCTGCCACCACAATACGTAATGAATCTAACATTAGAGGATGTATGCGACTGTTTTTAGTAAATAGGCGTAAAAATGTTGAAGTACCGCAGAAAATTGTCGCTTGATGTAGACAAATACCCTTAGAAATATTGAGTACATCGGTTGGATCGGGGTGACAAATAGCGGGTACTCCCTCAATTAATGGCAATAAGCCCGTGACGGTTAGACCGAAAGCATGAAACAGCGGTAAGCTCGCGACCATAATATCTTCATCACGAATATCGAGTACATCGGAGACTTGTTTGATGTTACCCATAATATTTTGATGACTCAGCACGACACCTTTCGGTTCGCCTTCACTACCACTTGAAAATAATATTGCCGCAGGAGAGTGAATATTGACTGACTTTCCAAATAATTTAATGAGTAGGCTAGTAGGCAAACAGTAACTAGCAAGCAAAGTCATTATTTGTTCTGGTTTTTTGAAGTCTTCATGTAGATCTTCTAGATAAATAGGTAATGCTTGCTCAAATAAAACATCAAGTTCAATGCCTTTTTCTTGTAGCTTTTTTATAAATCGGCGTGAGGTATAAATCGTTTTTACATCCGATTTCTTTATAGCGGATGATAATGAATCAACACTGGCGGTAAAGTTGAGATTGATGATTGTTTTACCGCTAATAAAAGCTGCCATATTAGCGAGAAGCCCAGCACTGCTGGTGGGTAGTAAGAAACCAAGGTTCTGCTCAGGACTTTGGTTTTTAAAGCGCCGTGAAAATAGCAGCGTTATTACCAATGCCTTACGGCAAGATAATGAAACATTACTTTGAATATCAGTTATACAGTTTGTTTGACCGTTTTGCTTAGCACGATCAATCCATGAGTGTGCCAAGCTGGGTAAGCTTTCAGTATGGCTACACCACGTATCAATAGACAGATCAAAAACGGCACTTTTAACGGCAGATGCTTGGGTATCAACAGTCATGGCTTCTCCAAAAGCGACTATGACATCTCTACGCATTCGACTTTGTCGAAGTAACTGCATTTTACTACTGGAACGTGAGAACCGACTGCCCCACAAACCATGTAGATAGAAAGGTAAAATAATACCGTCAACATCTTCTACGCATCGTTCAAACCCTTGTTTGAATTCTGCTAACTGGCCAGTTCGACTAATCGAACCTTCAGGAAATAAACAGACGACCTCACCTTGTCTTAAATGCTGGTTAATAGTGGCGAGTGCGCCTTTGCTGCTGGTGCCTGAGATCGGTATCACCCCAAATAAGTCGAGCAGCCATTTTAAATACCATTTTTGGTAAATGCCTTTATCCATCACAAATAAAACGGGTCGAGGACTTGCGATTTGAATCATCGCCCAGTCTAACCAGCTGATATGATTGCCTAACATCAACACCGCGCCTTGTGACGGCATATGCTCAAAACCTTGTACATTGATACGATACTTACTGGCAAACACTATGCCGAGGATATAACGAACAAGCGATTGCGGCAGTTTCCAGACCGTGTAACCTGCCCCAACAAGGGTGACAATAGTGAGTAGATTGAGTAAGGCCCCACTCGACACATTGGCCATTGAAAAAGCAATCGTGATACAGAGGAATGTCAGCATCACAACATTTTGAATCCAGTTATTGCCCGCGAGTATGATCCCTAACTGTTGTGCCTTGGCATGAAACTGGATGAGTGCATTTAGTGGCACGATAAATAAGCCACCAAAAAATCCGAAAGCAAGAATATCCACAGCGAATAGGGTGGTTGAAGTGAGCTGCGGTAAAAAGGATAAAGTGATGACCATGCCGAGCGCACCAAGCGGAATAAGCCCTGATTCGATGTATCGGTCAGAAATTTTCCCTGCTAATAATGAACCGCCGACAATCCCGATGCCTGAACAGGCTAATAAGCCTTGAATAACAATGGTGTTATTCATCAGTAATACTTCTTTTACAAAGGCAGGGAAGATGGCAAGCACTACTTGTGATACGCCCCAAAAAACGGACAGGCCAACAATTGACAACCAAATAACAGGATCAACACGTAGCAATTTAAGGTTATTTCGCAGTGTTATACCGGAACGATATGTTTTCCAGTTAAAAGGGGCTGCATTGATGGGGTGTTCGATATTGGGTAAACGCAAGGCGAAATACAACTCAATTAAACTACCAGCAACCAGCAACCAGCCAATCGGGGCAATCACCTTAATTATATCGGCTTCTGTTGAAAACTCATGTCCAGCGAGTGCATTTTCAAAGAGTATTGAGAATGCAAACATACCTAATAATATTGCAATGATAGTAACCGATTGCACAATACCGTTGGCAAAGGTTAAATGGTTTTTACCTGCAATCTCACGAATATAACCATATTTAGCGGGTGAATAAAATGCACTTTGGGCTGCGAGTAAAAAGGTCATGGCAAACGCGAGTTTAAACCAGCCTAAATAATATGAGGTTGTTATCATTAAGGTTAATACGACTGCAGCCACGGCAGCCCATTGCATAATCTTAGGTTTTTTAAAGCGATCGGCTAAAAAACCGGAAGGCGTAAATAATAGTACAAAGGGTAATAAAATAAGACCATTGATAATGGCTGTTAAAATAACTTGTGTCGAGCCATCATAGATTTTGAAAACAGTGTTTTGAATAATAATTTTATGGCCCAAATCGACAAAAGCATTTAGGAAAATCATTGATATGAAGGCAAAAAAGCCCGTTGTTTTGAAAAGTGAGTTCATGGGTCGCTCTAGCACTATAAAATCTTAGGGGACATCTTAAATTATATGCCTTAGATAAAGCGACTAAATATCCTCGTCGAAATCATCACGTGCAACGTTGGTAATACAACTTATTTGAACAGTTAGTAAATAAAACCTAAAATTTGAGAGCTGAATTATTTTTGAGTTAGTCTTACAGCTAAGACATCGCATAAAGCATGGTGAAGCACGCCATTAGCTGTCGAGCCGAGTAATAATTTTATACCGTGGCGACCATGGGAACCGACAACAATTAAATCGACGTTATGCTCTTTAGCTAAGCTCACAATGTTAAGGCTTGGGCTGCCAAATTCTACCCATTGATTTTCAGTTGGGATGTTAAATTTTCTTGCAATGTCAGCGATGTGCTTTTTACCTGAATCGAGCATGGCGTCACGCATGTCTAGGTCAATGCTAATCATCGGTTCGTAAGCAAAATCGGCTATTGGGAAGTCTTCGATAATATGACAAATACTGAGTTTTGCTTGATAAAGCCCAGCGAGCTCTTGAGCGCGACTTATAATTTGTGCGCTGTGCTCGGAAAAGTCAGCGGCGATAAGGATATGTTGATAATTTTCCATGAGACTTGTACCTCATAAAAGTTAAGGGCAGGTAAAGTACCCGCCCTTTGTGTTTAAGCTTTTATTGCGTTATTTTTCACTTTCTAAAAATCGCTCAGCATCTAATGCAGCCATACAACCTGCACCAGCGGACGTAATCGCTTGGCGGTAAATAGGATCTGAAACATCACCTGCTGCAAACACACCTTTAATACTAGTTTGAGTGCCTTTTTTCAGCGTAATGTAGCCGTGTTCCATCTCCAGTTGATCGACAAACATGTCGGTATTGGGCTTATGACCAATGGCAATAAACACACCTTGTACAGGGACGTCTTGCATGCTGTCGTCTAGATTATTTTTGACGCGCAAACCCGTTACGCCTGCTTGATCACCTAAAACTTCATCAAGCTGAGAGTTCCATAAAATTTCTACATTACCTTCTGCGGCTTTTTTCAGAAGTTGTGCGCTTAATATTTTTTCAGAAGTAAATTTATCGCGGCGATGAATAACCGTTACTTTTGATGCGATATTAGATAAATATAATGCTTCTTCAACCGCGGTATTACCACCGCCGATTACAGCAACAGGTTGGTTTTTGTAGAAGAAACCATCACAAGTTGCGCAAGCAGAAACGCCGCGGCCTTTGAACGCTTCTTCAGATTCCATACCTAGATATTGCGCAGAAGCACCGGTGGCAATGATTAATGCATCAGCAGTATATTCGCCAGCATCACCGATTAGTCGGAATGGGCGTTGAGTGAGATCGCTAGTATGAATGTGATCAAAGATGATATCGGTACCAAAACGTTCGGCATGACGCTGCATCCGCTGCATTAATTCAGGGCCTTCGACACCTTGATCATCACCAGGCCAGTTATCAACATCGGTAGTAGTGGTTAGTTGTCCACCTTGCTCAATGCCGGTAATTAATACTGGTTCGAGTGCTGCGCGAGCAGCATAGACTGCGGCGGTGTAACCCGCTGGGCCTGAACCAAGAATAAGTAAGCGGCAATGTTTACTGTCAGCCATGTTTTTGATCTCCAATTAATTTGCTTGAATTTATACAAGGGTACTCACTGCTGTGCATTTGGTAAAGCATATCAGTTGAAAAGCTGTGTTAAAATCAGACGTTAATTTATTAGCTTTATTGGAAATATTACATTGGCTCAGGCGACACGAGTGAACGATAAAGAAAAACGACAAGTAATGTCTAGTGCCGTAGGCTTTCGCTTACGTGAAGCAGCGCTTATTTTAGCGCTGGCATTAGCGGGTTATTTGTTACTGTCATTGTTGACATATCAGCCGACCGACCCAGCATGGTCGACGACGGGTACTAATGATGCGATCTCAAATCGAGGTGGCATTGTTGGCTCTTGGTTGGCCGATGCCTTGTTATATGGCTTTGGTTTTCCAGCTTATTTATCGCCTTTAATGCTCGGGTTTAGCGGCTGGCTATTATTTAGCTGGGGTAAAACGGCAGATTCTGAAGGCGCTTTACACTTCTGGATTTTAAAAGCGGTTGGGTTAGTGATGGCGCTTTCCGCCGCGAGTGGCTTATCAACCTTAAGTTTGACTACTTACGCTAGTTTATTGCCTTTAGGTGCCGGTGGTGTTTTAGGTGAAGTCGTAGGCAATGGATTTGTTTCAATATTTGGTGCGTCAGGTACCAGCTTATTACTCTTGGCCGTATTTCTAACGGGTGTCACTTTGTACACTGGTTTGTCGTGGTTGATGGTGATTGACCGTTTGGGTGCGGTAGCGTTATTAATTATGACTCGGACTGCGCGTTGGCTTCGTGAATTTAGAGAAAAATTAGTCGTAAAAGAAACCAAGCAGCGACGAGAAGTAACGTTCCGCGAACAAAACGAAAAAATAAAATCACAACCTAAGGTTCGTGTTGAGCCGGTAATAGAAGCGGCAGCCCCGAGCAAACGTGAAGAGAAAGAGCGCCAAGTACCCCTGTTTGAAACCCCTGAAGAAGGCGGAAACAGCATGCCGGCATTGGCTTTGCTTGATTTAGCGACAGCGAGTGTTGGCGGGTATAGCGAAGAAGTTTTACAAGCTATGTCACGTCTGGTCGAGCTTAAGTTAAAAGACTTTGGCGTTGAAGTACAAGTTGTTGAAGTGCAACCAGGCCCTGTTGTTACGCGTTTTGAATTGCAACCCGCTGCCGGTATAAAAGTAAGTCGTATTTCTGGATTGGCAAAAGATTTGGCTCGATCTTTATCGGTCAGCAGCGTTCGTGTTGTTGAAGTTATCCCCGGTAAACCGGTTGTTGGGTTAGAAATTCCGAATGAAAATCGCGATATCGTCCGACTACGTGAAATTTTAGGTTCAGAAAGTTACGAAAACAATAAATCGGTGCTGATGATGGCATTGGGTAAAGATATTGCAGGTCGTCCGGTCTCGGTTGATCTAGAAAAAATGCCACATTTATTGGTGGCAGGGACGACTGGTTCGGGTAAGTCGGTTGCAGTCAATGCGATGATTTTAAGCCTGCTTTACAAGGCAACACCTGAACAAGTTCGCCTGATCATGATTGATCCAAAAATGTTGGAATTATCTGTTTATGAAGATATCCCTCATTTATTGACCCCGGTTGTAACGGATATGAAAGAAGCCGCCAATGCTCTACGCTGGTGTGTTGCTGAAATGGAGCGACGTTATCCATTAATGGCTGCAATGGGTGTGCGGAATATCACGGGCTTCAATAAAAAGGTTAAAGATGCCATTGATCGAGGTGAGCCAATAATTGATCCCACCGTAGATTTAGTCGATGGCGAACCGCCGGAAACATTGGTGCCACTACCGTTCATTGTTGTCATTATTGATGAGCTTGCCGATATGATGATGGTGGTGGGTAAACAAGTTGAAGAATTAATTGCTCGTCTGGCGCAAAAAGCCCGTGCATCAGGCATTCATTTGATTTTAGCTACGCAAAGACCATCGGTAGATGTTATTACAGGTTTGATTAAAGCCAATATTCCTACTCGAATGGCATTCCAAGTATCGTCACGTATTGATTCACGGACAATTTTGGATCAAATGGGCGCCGAGCAGTTATTAGGGCAGGGTGATATGTTGTTCTTGCCTCCAGGAACCAGCATACCAGAACGTATTCATGGCGCTTTTGTGGATGATCATGAAGTGCATCAAGTGGTTAATTTCTTGAAGAAATATGCTCAGCCTAATTATTTAGAAGAAATTACTCGTGGTTTGCCAGAAGATGATGACGATAGCAGCAATCTGAGCGATCCGAGTGATGGTGAGCAAGATGCGTTATATGATCAAGCGGTACAAATCGTAACTGAAAGCCAACGAGCTTCTATTTCAGGCGTGCAACGCCGTTTAAAGATTGGTTATAACCGTGCAGCACGTATTGTTGAAGCGATGGAAGCCGCTGGTGTCGTATCATCCATGCAAGGCAATGGTAGTCGTGAGGTATTGGCACCGCCGCCGCGGGGAGATTATTAGGCTCATCTGATAACGGTGATCTGCGTGATGTAGTGCAAGTCACCTTAAGCTTTTCTTATTTATATAGATATTGAGCAACGATTCATAACAAATGATGGTCGTAGTTCTACAGCGAGTCAGCGTGACTCGATGAAAAAATTGGAGTCTCGGTATGACAGGTAACAAAAAACTTCTGCGATATGGCATTGTTGTTTTGGCAATGTTGTTGTCATTTTCGCTGTCGGCGGCAGAGTTAGCATCAGAAAAACTAAATGCATTTGTGAAGGACGTTGTGACATATAAAGCGAACTTCCAGCAAACGGTATTGGATCCACAAGGTAATGTCATGGAACAGGCACAAGGGATGTTTATATTAGAGCGTCCGGGTAAATTCCGTTGGGATTATCAAGAACCTTTTCCACAACATATTGTGGCGGATGGACAACGTATTTGGTTTTATGATGTTGATCTTGAGCAAGTAACTGTGAAATCGCAACAAGAAGCACTTACCGATACACCTGCAACCTTATTGTCTGGCAATACTCTACCAATAGATAAATACTTAATTACAGATATCCCTTCTGAAGATGGCATGCTGTGGGTAGAGCTAATACCTAGAAATGTTGATTCTAGCTTTCAAACGATTGCGTTGGCCTTTGACGAATATGGCTTACGCACTATGATTATGAAAGATAGTTTTGATCAACGTACCAGATTGGTTTTCAGGCAGGCAGAAGAGAATCCTAAACTGAAAAAAGATACGTTTGTCTTCACGCCTGCACCAGGTGTGGACGTGGTAGGTGATACTGGCTTGTGAGTCTGTTTGGCAATATTGACGATCTAGCTGGGCGACCACTCGCCGATAGAATGCGTCCAAAAACATTGGATGGTTATATTGGTCAACACCATCTTCTGGGTGAAGGCAAACCATTGCGTCAGGCTATCGCTTCGGGTCATCCTCATTCAATGATTTTCTGGGGGCCACCAGGCACTGGAAAAACAACCTTGGGTAAATTGATTGCGGGTTATTGTGATATGGAATTTATCACAATATCAGCCGTATTGGCGGGCGTTAAAGAAGTCCGTGCCGCTGTAGCGCGAGCACAACAATTACAACAAGAACAAGGTCGTCGCACTTTATTATTCGTCGATGAAGTACATCGATTTAATAAATCACAACAAGATGCTTTCCTACCCTATGTTGAAGATGGCACTTTTACATTTATTGGTGCCACCACTGAAAACCCATCGTTTGAATTAAACAATGCCCTGTTATCGCGGGCGCGAGTTTATGTACTCAAATCACTCGAAGCGAAAGATTTACGGGAGATTATTGATCGTGCGTTGAGTGATGGAGAAGTAGGTTTAGCTGATCGCGATATTGAGTTTCCTGATGCCTTACGGGACACTCTCTCAGAGGCCGCAGATGGTGATGGTAGACGTGTACTTAACTTATTGGAAATAGTCGTTGATTTAGCTGATAGCAAAGGTCAAACGAGTGTTGATGAAGATGATCTCGCTGAAGTTTTAACCGGCACTTTACGCCGTTTTGATAAAGGCGGTGAAGCCTTTTATGACCAAATATCAGCCTTGCATAAATCAGTTCGAGGTTCAGCGCCTGATGCAGCATTATATTGGTTGTGTCGTATGCTTGATGGCGGCTGTGATCCGGTTTATTTAATGCGACGTATTGTGCGTATGGCGAGTGAAGATATTGGTAACGCGGATCCACGCGGCTTACGTATCGCATTAGATGCATGGGAAAGTTTTGATAAATTAGGCCGACCTGAGGGCGAATTAGCGATTGCTCAAGCTGTAATGTATTTGGCCAGTGCACCGAAAAGTAATGCGGTTTATATGGCGTTTAATGCCGCGATGCAAGATGTACGTAGCCAAGGTTCAGCAGAAGTGCCGTTACATTTACGTAATGCCCCAACAAAATTAATGAAAGAATTAGGCTATAAAAAAGACTATCGTTATGCCCACGATGAGCCCGATGCCTATGCGGCGGGGGAAAATTACTTCCCAGACAATATGACACCAAGAAACTATTATCAGCCCGTTAACCGCGGCTTGGAAATTAAGATAGCTGAAAAGTTAGCTCGTCTGAAAGTGCTAGATCAACAGGCGAATAAATAACATAAACTTAAGTGTTTACCAGCCAATCACATAGCGACTATTGTGTTTTAAAACGGCTTTTATTGAATAAGCGATAAGCAGACTCATCGATACTGTCACGGCGATAATCCCCAGCCAGACTAGAACTTCGGGAGTACCTGAAAATAAGCTATACGGACGGTACTGGTTGATTATATGTAATACCCAAGTATGTAAAAAGTAGATGGCGAAGCTCGATGAAGCCAAAAGTTTTAATCCCGGTATTGTTTTGTTTTCATAGTGATGCAGCAATGAAAGGAAAAAGAAGCACAGGGCTATTTTTTGAAAGATATTAATATCTAGACCGCCATAGGAAAATATGTCTGCTTTAGATAGCGCGCCTCTGGAATTAAAATACATTGATTGTATGACGGCTAATGCGATGACAGTGAGTCCGAAGAAAAGTGTTTTTCCTTTAATAAACGGTTCAAATTGTTCACGATTTATTGAGCAGTTAATGCCTATTAAGTACACCGGAATATAATAAATAACCGAATGAATCGGCGACATATTTAAGATTGGCCGATGTACAAACAAAGCCGAAAATACTAACAAAATCAGCATGATCGTTAATCTCGCGGCTAAAGATAAGCGGATATAGGATATGAATAGCGGCGAGAGCAAAAACATAATCATAATAAAGGGAATGTACCAGTAGGCGTACATAATCCGTCCCGTCCACAGATAACTCACATACAACTGTATATAGTCCATCCATGATGAGCCATCCGTTGAGATTAACCGATCGAGAAAGGGAAATGGTTTTGATGATATGGCGAAATAGATAAAGCCTAATGTCGATAGAATCAAATAAGGAATTAAGACATTCTTTACTTTTTTCGACATAAATATTTTCATCCCAAAATCTTTATAGAAAATATGATGGAAGAAAAAGCCTGAAATAAATACAAATAGTGCCGTACCGCTATAAACGATATTTGCGATCACTTTTTCGCTAAAAGTATCGATCGACCAAGTACCGAAGGAATGGCCTGCGACGATAAATAGAATCGCAACGCCCCTAAAATAATCAAATGATACTAACCGCATCGCGTTTAACCTTTTTGAAAACTAGAATGACATCGATAGAGCAAGGTTTTAATTTATCTATGCCAGCATAAATTTGATGCATATATTGAGTATTTAGTATTAAGTAAGCAAGAGATAAATAATGAACGGGTTCAGGTGACCGTATAAAAGGTGCTGCAAATATCTTGGAAATATTTAAATTTTCAAGACTGCTGCTAGGTGTGTAAGCAAAAGTGAATGTTTACTTTTAGATGTTTTCGAGACTAAAGGCTGAGGCTTAAAGAACATCTAAATATTTCAGCGGGAATAGATTTATCCCACTGAGATATTTAGCTATTATTGAACTATGCTTTCTTAATAATGCTAATTATATATAACAACATAACAGCGCCGACCGTAGCTGTGACAATCGCGCCTAGTAAGCCGCCTGCATTGGCATGGAAACCGAGTAAATTAAACACGAAACCACCCAATACCGCACCCACAACGCCCACAATAATGTTACCTACGATGCCAAACCTTCTACTGTTCATTATTTTGCCGGCTAACCAACCTGCCAAACCGCCAATGGCTAAAAATATTATCAAGCTCGTTATACTCATGATGTCTCCAGTTTAATTTTTAAAAAGATATAGACCAACAATAAAACTGGCCGCGCCAGTAATATACAGGGTCATTACTTTATCTGTATCTGAACCTGTAACTGCTTGTGTTATTTGCGAACCGACAGATTCAGATAATTGGAATCCCCATAATGCTAAGCCAGCACCGATAACCAGTAGGATAAGTCCGATAATTTTCATTGTAATTCCTGAGCCCCAACTAAATGGAACGGTTAATGGTTGAAAAAAATGACGTTGCAAATATTATAGAAAAGCGTAGTGGTCATCAACACGCTATGACACCGTACATAATACTACAGCTTATCGCGCTGGCTTTTGATGTAATTCAAATATAATTGATATTATGGCGTTACCATGACTTTAAAAAGGCTACTTGTTATTTATTTTTCTAATGTAAATGGCCAGGTCAGAGATAAACTCTGACGGTACTCTTGTTCTTCATCACCATAGATCATATTGAAATCATGCTCCTCTAACTGAATGGTAATCAAAATATACACGGTGGCCGCTAAGGCAAAAAGAAGGTGCGAGGTCGACATATAAGGTGTCGACCAAAAGGCAATAATACATCCCAGCATAATCGGGTGACGCACGATTTTATAAATCAGTGGCATGTTGAAATCGATATATATTAATTCCTTACCTTTCATATATAGATAGACTTGGCGTAGTCCAAATAGATCAAAATGATTAAGTAAGAATGTACTGAATACTACGATTAACCAGCCTAGGATAAATAACACCCATAAAATAGAGCTGGCGATTGGATTGCTGACATCCCAAATCACGCCATTCATAGGCTGCCACTGCCAGTAGATTATGATCAATGCAAGACTTGAAAGTAACACATAGGTGCTACGTTCAATTACTTGAGGAATGGCGTGAATCCACCAATTTTTAAAAGCAGGATGCACCATTACACGTTGTTGAATCGCAAATATGCTGAGTAACATTATATTGGTTATCAGTGCTTGGTTGAATGGCACTGTTGCTACTGCATCAATTGACTTAGGGATAACTAGATTTCCAACAAAACCAACCGTATAAATGTATGTGCCTAAAAAAATAAAATAGTTAAGTACGCCATAGAGTACGGCTAGTATGCGTAACATGGTTTGACACTCCTTTGACTCATTGACGGACAATTAAGTTGAAAGGACGCGTTTGCAAGATAAAACCCAGTAGCAAACAAAATGGATTTTGGCCAACGCAATGCAGTGTTACTTAAATCTAAGTTAACTATTCCTAAGTTGTGAATTAAAAGTAATACGTTATTTTGTATTTATACATTATAGGGTTATGTTTTAAAAGGGGTTTATGGTTATAGGGAGGTTTTCCCTTAATCAAATCAAATAAATTAAGTGAAGCAGCTTTTATTGCATCTAAATTTTACTAGTTAGTACAGGGGGAGTGGATATTTATGGCAGAAAATTATCTTCCATAATACTCACGACAGTCGATTGAGTTAGTTGGTTTAAGTCATATGTAGAAGATGAATGTATATCTCCCTCCTTGTTACCTAACGCAATATCGACACTATCGGGCTTTTCATCGTGTATTAGTAGCACTATTTTTTTATTCAACTGAATGCAATCAATCGTCACTGCATCAGCATTAATACCTTGTTTGCGTAATGCTTGATCCATTATGCCTAACACTGTGCCGACACTTTTGTGGCAGGCATCGAACACGTCATTTGCTTTGGCGACAATTTCAGATAGTCTTTTTAGTGTGCTGTGCATGCGTAGCTCTTTAGTTGGAGATGAACTGGTAATGATAAGCCTAGGTATGTAACCCGTAGATTTTCAGTGAAATTTTCAGTGACTTAAACTCGATTCCCTCGGCCTCAAGTAATGCTTTTTGTTTTTGATATTGCTCACTATCCAAGAGGAAAGAAAGTTCTCCTTTGCCATTAACAACGCGGTGCCATGGTAAAGCCGAATCTGCAGGCAGCTTTTTTAGTGTCGCGCCGACATACCGGGCATGATTTGGGTAACCAGCAAGTTTAGCTATTTGACCATAGCTTGCCACGCTTCCCTTAGGAATCGATGCGACAATTTGCCAAATTATTTCATTGATATCGGGTTTATCTATTGGCATTGAGTTTTAGTTAAGATTGATGACATATTGACTGCGAGTGGCTTAAATTGAGAGAAAAACGGCCTGTTAGGCCAACCTATGCTTGCCTCTAAGTAGTGAATACATGTACCAAACGATGGCGACATTGATTGATAGTACGAGAATACTTAATACTCCGGTGTGTACGATGACTTCATAAATTTCAAAAGGGAGATAGATGGCACCACTTACCAAAGCAAACCACTCGGTCCAAAGGAGTCCATTCCATAAACCATAAGCTTCGACAAGTCTTATAGCTGAATAGGCTACAGCACCGAATGTGATTAATGTTAAATTGGAATTGCTTAGAAAGTCGGCGTAATGGTGAATGATACCTGGCAAATAGCTGGCGGGACTTAAATGCAACTGAGTCATTAATGTTTCCAGCATTTGCTGAATATTTTTACCTACTAATTCATGAATGCCTAGCCCAACGAGCAGAGCAATAATGCCTTTTGACGCTTCCAAAACTGCGATTGCTTTCAATCCGTTTTTAATCTTGGACATACATACCTCTATCGCTTAAACATGTTGAGCGGCGACTAATGAACTGTTTGTGTGGCTAGCATTTTAACCCAGCCTCACTGTCCAATTTCCATTATGCTCACGTTCACAGTTTTCTTCTGTGTCATACGCAATCTGCTCTGTGATGTTTTTCACGTTGATACTTATTTCAGTAAGCTTTTTTTGCATGAGCGATTCAAGGCCTTTTCTACTCGTTACTTCCGATAGAAAGTCAGCAAGGTGTTCATTAGTGTCGAAAATGCACACCACTTTTAAACTTTTAGGAAAGTGTGCGTAATTAACTAAGTGGGTGAGCCACTGAAAGCCATGAATTTCCTTCAGCGCCGTTTCACACACGTCAGTGAGTATAAGTCGAAGTTGATTCTCTAGTTTCTTATCTGTTTTACGCATTATGTAAATTTAGCCTAGGGTTTGGTGAAGGACTAATGTGTAGAGTCACTCTTGGTAAGCTTCAGCGCAAGCTTTGCATATGCAGGCTTTGTTTTTAGCGCCGTTTGGGACTTGATTTAGTAAGGTTTTAGGAAACGTTATGTCAGGTGAGCGACACCAACAAGTTGGTATTGAGTCACAAGTAGATATGTTCCCACATTGATTGTCCTTATTACACAGGGGGCATAGAGTGGGATCTATAGTTTCAGGATTATTATTCAAAAGAAGCCTCAGTCATCATTAAAATTTAATGTTCACATATAGCAAGCTTTAACCCAACGATACTGTACTGCATCGTTATGTATTTTGAGTCGCTGCTTCTCCTATTTTTACTTCCAGTCTACTCAATTCATTTGTAAACCAATTATATGCAACTTGTACGCTTTCAAGTTCAATGTCAGTTAATTCTAATTCTCTATGGCTTTTCGGGTGCATGAGTCTATCCCTAATTTTTAGTGCCACCTGATAAGCCTCCGATCCTTGTCCACCTTTATCTAAAATAAAGTCAGCTTCATGTTGTTTCGCAATTGACGCGATAGAAAAGACCAGACTTTTTCTAGCAGGGATATATTTCGACCTTTGTTTTATATTTCCACTATCATCGATTGATACTTCTACTTCTTTCAATGCAATAATTTCTTCAGGACTGAGCTTAATGCCCTCAGATTCTTCCGATATCCTGAGAGAAATTTGCTTAAACGCATAAAGGTAGCCTTCTATAAAAGCAAAGACAGCTCGTACATAAGATCTTCGTATTATATTCTTATTTGTTTCGTCACCTAAACGTATATTAAAGTAGGTGACATCCTCGCTAAGCCTCATTCTTAATGGATTAAATTCTTCAGAACGCATTTTTATTCACACTACAATTAATGCATAACTTATTGTTAACGGGAAGAATGATTCTCTGCAATTCTTATCCATTTACAAGCCGAGAACTAACTATACCTTAAAATTTTAATTGAAGATAAGAGGTAAAACATCATATTGGTAAGTTAATGTAAACATCATAACGAGTGTTTTTGCTTTCGAGGCTGGTGGTGGGCTTTTGGTTGCCTACAAAAGGCGCAGATTTAGGGCGTTTAACAACGACTCTTTTTAGTGCCGTTGCTCGGGCTGAAGTGAGTAGTTGCTCACTGTCAGTATCTGGCCCCGCTAGTTGGTGTAATAAACGCATGTCTTTTTTGACTAGGGCTGACTTATCTCGGCTGGGATACATTGGATCCATATAGATGACGTCTGGATAATGCATTTGTTCAAGCGTGTTGAGATAGGACGTTGCATCATGGTTGATTAATGACATGCGAGTAATCACTTCGCTAATATCTTTATTATCACTTGCTCGTTGTAGTGCATCATCAAGCAAGGTGGCTATCAATGGGTTTCGCTCAATCAAGGTGACTTTGCATCCTAGATTAGCTAAAACAAAAGCATCTCGGCCAAAACCTGCGGTGGCATCAATAACACTTGGATTGGCGCCTTTTTTTAGGCCAATAGCTTTGGCGAGAGGTTGACCTCGACCACCACCAAATTGTCTGCGGTGGGCGTTTTTACCTTCCTCAAAATCAATCAAAATAGGATTGCCGAGCTCCGGAGCTCGAATTTCGATGTGGTGCGGTGTCAGCACGAGTTGAATGTGTTCTTTATTGATCGGGGACAAGGGCAAATTTAATTTGTGTGCTAATGCTTCAGCCGCAGCGAACTGTTCATTTGAATCGGTGCTGATGGAGAAAGGGAATGCAAGATCTAAACTCATTATTGTGATTTAGTTATAAATTGGCCAAAGGCACGTGTCCCTTTGCCTGTTTCAATGGTTGAGATGACTTTATTGGTTGCGCTGTTGATGATGGAAACGGTGCCATCTCCCCAGTTTGCCACATAGATAAATTGACCATCTTCGGTGACATCAATGCCTTCTGGTGAATCGCCGACGTCGATAGTGTCGATCACGCTACTGCTACGTGTATCAATAACCGAAATAGTACTGTCATCTTGGTTTGTTACATAAAGTGTGTGGCCATCAGGGCTCAGTGCGGCGCAGTAAGGCCATTCACCAACGGTAATGGTATCAACGACTTCAGCTTGTTGAGTATCAATCACGCTGACATCACTGGTGCGTACATTGACACTATATAGAAGCTTGCCATCAGGCGATAAGGCTAAACCAAACGGCGCGGTGCCAACATTGATGGTATTTAATACGCCGTAATGCTTTGTATCGACAATCATCACGGTGTTGTCATCACGATTAGCGACATAAAGGCGGTGCTGATAATCGTCGACAATTAAACCCGCAGGTGATTTTCCGACAGGAATTGTAGCGATAATTTTAGATGTTTCAGCATTAAATACACTGATAATGTTTTGATACCAGTCAGCAATGTAAACTCGGGTTCCATCAGCATTACTTGCAATTCCGACTGGTCCTGCACCAACTGGAATGTGATTAGTTACTTCTAATGTAGCCGTATCGATAACGGCAATCTCCATGCCTTCAGGATTTGCAACAAAAGCCTGATGTCCTGTTTTACTCGTGGCAACTCCGGCAGGGCGCTTTCCTTCTCCGATAGCAATCGTCTTCACGATGTTGTGTGTCGTGATATCAATAACGCTCACGCTGTCACTCAGTTGATTGGAAATAAACGCGTAGGAGGGTGGTGGAGGTGTTGAACAGGCGGTAAGTATGTTCATACATATAAGAAAAAAGGCGACCTTTAGAAAGGTCGCCTTTAAAAATGCTAAGCAATACTGCTTTGGCATTTATTTTTCCATGATAGTTTTAAGGTTTTCTAGGCCTGAAGTGTAAACGGCTTTAATCGTATCAACCGCATCTCGATCTGATTGACCTTCTGGTACTGGAGGGTTATCCATGAATGAACGGTAGAATTTACCTTTCCATTTCACTTCACTACCACCATCAACGGCCTTAACTGAAAACCAAGCTTTATACGTAGCAACAGGTAGCGTGAAATAAGGTGTGTCTTTACTGTTGAATGTAATTGTTTTAACAACGCTCATATCAGTGATTTTGTATACAAATGTCATTTTTTCATCATTAGATGAAAGTAATTCTTCAGTAATTGTTGGATTACCTTCAGATGCCAATGTTAATACGCGAGTTTTTTCATCTGTTAATTCGGTGCTTAAGGCCGCTGGGTGCCATTTGTGAAAACCACCGAAATCTTTAACCATCGCCCATACTTTTTCTGGCGGAGCTTTAATGAATATTTTTTCTTCGACCAATTGGCGGCTTGGGCCATGTGCAGCGGCTAGCATAGGAACAGCGATCATCATTGCTGCAATTAAATGTAAAAATTTCTTCATTATTTCTCTCCGTATTAATGCGGTAATTGTTGTTGTGAACTTGCACAAACTAAGAACGATTGTGTGTATGAAAAGTTCCCAAGACCAGAATCTGGTGGGGACACTCTAGCCGAACAGACTAAAATTTTCCACAAGCAGATTTGACTTACTAGTCCATATTCTCGAAAATTAACGCCTTTTATTCTTTTATATTCGCTTGGAGACACTAGTGCCACTGATAAAAATCAGGGATTTGCACTTCTATCGTGGTGATAGAGCTATTTTTGACGGGGTGAATATTGATATTCAGCGCGGAAAAATCACCGCAATTATGGGGCCAAGTGGAACCGGAAAGACAACATTGTTGCGCTTAATCGGCGGACAATTACGTCCGGACAGCGGCACCATAGAAGTAGATGGTCAAGACGTTCATAAACTTTCTCATGCTGGCCTTTACGAGTTACGTAAGCGCATGGGTATGTTATTTCAAAGTGGCGCATTGCTGACAGATATTTCTGTGTACGACAATGTCGCATTTCCATTACGAGAACATACAGACTTACCAGAAAGTATGATTCGCGATTTAGTGTTAATGAAATTACAAGCCGTGGGTTTGCGCAATGCTCGTAATTTAATGCCTGCTGAATTGTCGGGCGGTATGGCGAGACGAGTTGCTTTGGCTAGGGCTGTGACGCTTGATCCTATGATGGTTATGTATGATGAACCGTTTACCGGACAAGATCCTATATCTATGGGAACAATCGTTAACTTAATTCATCGCTTAAATGATGCCATGAGCTTGACTAGTATTGTTGTGTCGCATGATGTGGTGGAAACAACGGAAATAGCCGATGTCATTTATTTGTTATCAGAAGGCAAGGTAATTGAATCGGGATCGCCTGTTCAGTTAAAACGTTCGTCTTCACAGTGGGTTCAACAGTTTATACAAGGCCTACCTGATGGCCCCGTACCGTTTCATTTTCCGGGCGCGGATTTTGCTGACGATTTATTAAGTTCTGAGGTGTCGGCATGATTGATTTCATTCGGAGCTTAGGTCGTTGGGGATTAGATACCCTCCAACGCTTGGGCCGTGGTCATTTGTTTTTGTGGTACATGGTAAGAGGTATTCCTGAAGTAATTGTTCGCTTTTCGCTAGTTATCCAGCAATTACAATCAGTGGGCGTAAGGTCCGTGATGATTATTTTAGTATCAGGCTTATTTGTTGGCATGGTGCTAGGCTTGCAAGGTTACAATACCCTAGTTGATTTTGGTGCTGAAGAGTCATTGGGTGTTTTAGTCTCTTTATCTCTAGTGCGCGAATTAGGGCCTGTAGTGTGTGCCTTGTTATTCGCAGGCCGCGCAGGATCAGCTCTTACCGCAGAAATAGGTTTAATGAAAAGTACGGAGCAATTGTCAGGCATGGAGATGATGGCCGTTGACCCAATTCGCCGCATTATTGCCCCACGATTTGTAGCCGGTATTATTTCAATGCCATTGCTTGCTGCAATATTTAGTGCTGTAGGCGTGTATGGCGGATTTATAGTCGGTTATGGCCTATTAGGCGTCGATGATGGTGCCTTTTGGTCACAAATGCAGGTTAAAACTGATTGGTATGATGATGTGCTTAATGGGGTTATCAAAAGCGTAGTATTTGGTGTCGTTGTTACTTGGATTGCACTATTTGAAGGCTATGATGCTGTTCCAACATCGGAAGGTGTCGGTCGAGCAACAACACGAACGGTAGTACATTCTGCCTTCGCAATTTTAGGATTAGACTTTGTGCTAACGGCACTAATGTTTGGAGGAATATAAGTGATGCAAAAAAGAAATACCGAGATTACAGTCGGAATGTTTGTGGCCGCAGGTATTGTCGCTATATTTGTCTTGGCAATGAAAGTGAGTAATTTTACTGATTTTACTGATGATACTGGCTACGAAGTTGTGGCTGAATTTGGCAATATTGGTGGATTGAAAGTACGTTCCCCTGTAACGATGGCCGGTGTACGTGTTGGACGCGTGTCTAATATTTCACTTGATGCTAGTAACTATAATGCGAAAGTAACGATAAATTTATACTCTCAATTCAGTACCTTACCTACAGATACATCGGCGAGTATTTTTACAGCTGGTTTATTAGGTGAGCAATATATTGCTTTGGACGCTGGTGCAGAAGATGAATTTTTGAAAAATGGCGATGTCATACACCTAACGCAGCCTGCTCTGGTGCTAGAACAAGTCATAGGTCAATTTTTATTTAGTAAAGCGGAAGGTGAATAAATAATGCGTGGACATAAATATTCAATTAATAAGGTAATCGTTGCGTTAGTAGCGCTATTTTCAATGATTGGACTGTCGTCTTTTGCGGTGGCGGATCAAATGCCTGCACCACAAGCTTTAGTTAAAGCATCATCAGATAAAATGATGCAGTCATTGAAAGATAATAAGGTTCAACTAGAAGCTGATCCTGAACTTATCTATGGTCTAGTAACTGATGTGTTAATGCCTCATTTTGACTTTGAAAAAATGGCTAAATTGGCATTAGGTAAAAATTGGCGCGGGCTTTCTGAATCACAACAAGCAAGGTTTACTGATGAATTTAGACTGTTATTAATCAGAACTTATTCCACGGCAATGTTGGAATATTCGGATGAAGAAATTCGTTTTCTACCTTTCCGTGATGACGTTAAAACTAAAAGAGTTCAAGTGGATATGGAGATAATCCAGAACGGAGGCCCTGCCATTCCAATGTCATTGTCGTTATATCAAAATAAAAGCGATGACTGGAAAGTTTATGATGTCAAAATCGATGGGATTAGTTTGGTAACGAACTATCGTTCTACTTTTGCTACGGAAATTCGTAATGATGGCATTGATACGTTAATTGAACGCCTTGCCAGTAAGAATGAAAAAGTAAAAGTATGAGCCAAGCATGTGAGTTAAAACTTGATGCAGAAACCGGCTACATTAATGTTTGTGGTGATTTGACATTTACGACAGTGAATGGCTTGTTAGTTTCTGCCCGACGTGTCTTTGCGCCTATCGAAGTATTAGATATTGATTTGGCTGACGTAACTTGTAGTGATAGTGCTGGACTAGCACTGTTGATTGAGTGGATGCGCTCAGCTACACAGAATAGTAAAAACATCGTGTTTCATAACATACCTCCTCAGATGTTAGCCATGGCACATGCCAGCGGCTTGGATGACTTACTACCTTTACAATAATTTTTAATAAGTTGAAATAACAGATGTTAGCAATAGATATTCAGAAGTTGATAGAAGCAGGGTTGCCAGATGCAACAGTAGAAGTATTGGGCGATGATGGCCAACATTTTGAAGCAAGAGTCATTAGTCCTTCTTTTGCAGGGAAGCCACTACTCGCTCAACATAAAATGGTTTATGCCACGTTAGGTAATAGCTTCGAAAGTGCGTTACACGCACTATCTTTAAAGACTTCAGCGCCTCGTTAGTTCGATTGCGCGACTAAAATAGAGACTGCATGGATAAATTACTTATCAATGGCGGAGTCGCCTTAAATGGTGAAATTCGTATTTCTGGTGCTAAAAATGCTGCGCTACCTATTCTCATGGGCGCTTTATTAGTTGATTCGCCAGTCAGAATTGGCAATGTGCCGCATCTACACGACATTACGACTACGCTTGAGTTATTAGGACGCATGGGCGTATCTATCACGGTAGACGAGCGTTCTGGAGTAGTTATTGACCCTTCAACATTAACTGAGACAGAAGCACCTTATGACTTGGTTAAAACTATGCGTGCATCAATCTTAGTTTTGGGTCCGCTATTAGCTAAATTTGGACAGGCTGACGTGTCATTACCAGGTGGTTGTGCCATTGGCTCACGCCCTGTTGATTTGCATCTTCGTGGGCTTGAACAAATGGGCGCACAGATTAAAGTTGAAAATGGTTATATCCGTGCTACGTCTGATGGTAGGTTGAAAGGTGCACATATTTTCTTAGATCAGGTTACCGTAACTGGTACTGAGAATTTATTGATGGCAGCAACATTAGCTGATGGTATAACCACTCTTGAAAATGCAGCCCGTGAACCTGAAGTCGTTGATTTAGCACATTATCTTAATAATATGGGCGCAAAAATAACTGGCATTGGTACGGCAACATTAGTCATTGAAGGCGTCAAAGCTTTACATGGTGCTCCTTATAATATTCTCCCAGATCGTATTGAAACGGGGACATATTTAGTTGCCGCAGCCATGACGCGTGGCAAAGTAAAACTAAAAGACACAAATGCTAAAGACTTAGAAGCTGTGTTATTAAAACTTGAAGAAGCCGGTGCTGATATTCAAGTGGGTGATGATTGGATTTCACTCGACATGCATGGCAAACGCCCCAAAGCGGTAAGTATTCGCACGGCACCTTACCCCGCATTCCCAACAGATATGCAGGCACAATTTACTGCTTTAAACAGTGTTGCTGAAGGCCAAGGCACTATTGTAGAAACGGTATTTGAAAATAGATTTATGCATGTGCAAGAACTGCAACGTATGGGCGCTATCTTGCAGATAGAAGGCAATACCGTCTTATGTACAGGACAAGAAAAACTAACTGCTGCACCTGTAATGGCAACAGATTTACGCGCTTCTGCGGGTCTAGTACTGGCTGCACTCGTTGCTGATGGTGCAACGCTAGTAGAACATATTTACCATATTGATCGTGGTTATGAATGTATTGAAGAAAAACTACAGCAATTAGGGGCGAATATTCGCCGCATCCCAAGTTCTACAAGAGATTAAAATGCCGAATACTTTGACTTTAGCCTTATCTAAAGGACGCATATTTAAAGATACATTGCCCTTATTGAAGGCTGCAGGCATCGAACCTATTGATGATCCTGAAACTAGCCGTAAATTGATTTTAGATACAACTCAGCCAGATGTGCGGATCATTATTGTGCGTGCATCGGATGTCCCAACGTATGTTGAATATGGTGGTGCAGATATTGGTGTGGCAGGAAAAGATGTATTGCTTGAACATCCAAATGCTGAATTGTATGAGCCAGTAGATCTTAAGATCGCTCGCTGTAAATTGATGACGGCTGGTAGGATAAACGAACCTGTTAAAAATGGCCGATTAAAAGTGGCGACTAAGTTTGTTGAAAGTACACGCCGATTCTATGCGCAACAAGGTCAACAAGTTGATATTATTAAACTTTATGGATCAATGGAACTTGCACCGCTAGTGGGTATGGCTGACCGTATTGTGGATGTCGTCGATACGGGAGATACGTTACGAGCTAATGGTCTAGTTCCTATGGAACTGATTGCAGATATAAGTTCACGCTTGGTGGTAAACAAAGCTTCGATGAAAATGAAACACGCGCGAATTCAACAGTTTATTGATGATATCCGCAAGGCAGTAAGAGAGCAAAACAATGATTGAAATTCAGCAACTTAACTTTGATGACAGTGACTTTTGGACACAGCTGGAAGCTGTGCTTGCATGGGAAGCCGTCTCGGATGCCGCAATCGGTGATACAGTTAAAACTATCCTTGCCGATGTGAAAAGCAAAGGTGATGAAGCCGTTTTAGAATATAGTCGCCGCTTTGATCGTTTAACAGCGCAGTCTATGGCTGAATTAGAAATACCACTATCTCGTGCGCAAGCTGCTTTAGCATCGATCCCTGAAAATCAACGTTTAGCATTACAAGCCGCGGCAGATCGCGTGCGCATTTATCACGAACACCAAAAACAAGATTCTTGGACTTATACGGAAGCGGATGGCACTGTTCTAGGTCAACAAGTGACGGCTATCCAACGTGCCGGATTATATGTGCCTGGAGGTAAAGCCGCTTATCCTTCATCGGTATTAATGAATGCTATTCCAGCAAAAGTTGCCGGTGTAGATGAGCTGATCATGGTGGTTCCGACGCCTGACGGTGAAGTGAACGATCTCGTATTGGCTGCCGCTGCTATTGCTGGTGTTGATCGTATTTTTGCCATCGGCGGTGCACAAGCGGTTGCTGCATTGGCATATGGTACTGAAACGGTTCCACAAGTTGATAAAATTGTAGGCCCTGGCAATATTTATGTAGCTACGGCGAAAGGCATGGTTTTTGGCACGGTTGGCATCGATATGATTGCTGGCCCATCTGAAATTTTAGTGATTTGCGATGGTAAGACGGATCCAGACTGGATTGCGATGGATTTATTTTCACAAGCTGAACATGATGAAGATGCTCAATCTATTTTAATTTCACCTGATGCTGACTTCTTACAGCAAGTTAAAGAGGCGATTGCACGTTTATTGCCAACAATGGAGCGACAAGCGATTATCAGTGCTTCAATCGGCAATCGTGGCGCTTTAATTCATGTAAATGACATGGATGAAGCGGTAGAAGTGGCGAATTTTATCGCTCCTGAACATTTAGAACTCTCAGTTGAAGATCCCATGGCAATGTCGAAAAAAATTCGTCATGCAGGTGCTATTTTTATGGGCCGTTACACTGCTGAAGCTTTAGGTGATTATTGTGCTGGTCCGAATCACGTATTACCAACGTCACGTACAGCTCGATTCAGCTCACCACTTGGTGTGTATGACTTTCAAAAGCGTTCGAGTTTGATACAGGTATCAGAACAAGGCGCTCAGACCTTAGGTCAGATTGCATCGGTGTTAGCCCGTGGTGAAAGTTTGACCGCGCATGCGCGATCAGCAGAATATCGTCTTAAGGACTAAAGCATGAGTCGTTTTTGGAGCCCAATTGTCCATGATTTAGAACCTTATGTACCGGGCGAACAACCCAAAATGGCTAATCTAATTAAACTCAATACTAACGAGAATCCTTATGGACCCTCGCCGAAAGTATTGGATGCTATTCGACTTGCTACTAGCGATACCCTGCGTTTATATCCCGATCCAAATTCAACAGACTTAAAACAAGCGATTGCAGATTACCATCAGGTATCAACGAACCAAGTATTTGTTGGAAATGGTTCTGATGAAGTTTTAGCGCATGTCTTTCATGCCTTTTTTCAGCAAAAAGCACCGTTATTGTTTCCAGATATCACCTATAGTTTCTATCCGGTTTATAGCCAGCTTTATCAGATTGCTTATCAAACAGTTCCATTGACGGATGCGTTTGAAATTAAAGTGGAAGATTATTTCCGCGAGAATGGTGGCATCATTTTCCCGAATCCTAATGCACCAACCAGTCGTTTACTAGATTTGGTAGCAATTGAAAAATTACTACAAAAAAATACGGGTTCTGTGGTTGTGATTGATGAAGCATATATTGATTTCGGTGGTGAAACAGCTATCGCATTAGTCGATAAATTCCCCAATTTGTTAGTTACGCAAACATTGTCTAAGTCGCGTTCATTAGCTGGATTGAGAATTGGCTTTGCTGTCGGTCACCCAGATTTAATTTCTGGTCTGGAACGAATCAAAGATAGTTTTAATTCCTACCCATTAGACAGCCTCGCGATTAATGCTGGCGTAGCAGCATTTGAAGACCAAACTTATTTTGCACAGACTTGCCAGAAAGTTATCAGTAGTCGTAAATGGGTGACGAGTGAATTGGAAGCGTTAGGATTTACGGTGTTACCATCAGGGGCCAATTTTGTGTTTGCAACACATCCACAAAATGATGCTGCAGAATTATCTGCCGGTTTACGTAAGCAAGGGGTGATTGTGCGTCACTTTAAACAAAAAAGAACTGAGCAGTATTTACGTATCACAATTGGAACCACAGAAGAAAATCAACAATTATTAGCGGTGATGGACACTCTAGTTTAGTTATTGACTGTCTGCTTCTCGGAGCTTGCTTTGTAATTGACGTAGTCGAATCAAGTCATGCTCATACTGGTGACTGCTATTTATATTATCGCTCTCTAAACGTTCTTGATGTAATTGATTATCGACAATTTCTTTTTGTGTTGCCTCAATATCCTGATTTACCTTGTTTGAAACTGCCTGGCCACTAAGTTCTTGCATAGCTGCAGTTTGTTGTAATTGATGCAGCTTTTCTTGCATATGACTTTCTTGTGCAATTGCATTTTCAATTTGTTTATTGATATATGCACGATAATCATCTCGGGTTTGAATAAGATCTTGAACGGTTGGATAGATATCGAGTAAGTTTTGATCAACTATTTTTTGTTCTTTTTCCAACAGGACTCGCTGTGCCTGTTTTAGTTGCTCTTGTTTTAGCAAATCTTGCTGTTGCTGTTTTTCTTGAGCAGAAGCCTGTTCCGTTTCACGCTTTTCTATAGACTCTTCCAGTGACATGACGCGTTCTATGACACGGAAAGATTTATCATCCAATATTTCATAGCCTTGTTGCGCGGCGTAAGGTGGCAATGCTTTACTTAAAGTAGACACCCCATTTTCGTCTTGGAAACGGTATATGTTGCCGGCGTAAGATGAGAGACTGGATAGCGATAATGCTATGGTCAGTAGCGAAATAGTGTAAATATTTAGTTTTTTCATAAGTCTCATTCTATAAGGAGTTTGAACAAAGGTGAACCCTCTAGAGCAATTTGTTTTGTTTTTAGTGTCATTAGTTGCAAATACGTTCTCGGCTTTTAGTGGTGGCGGTGCTGGGCTTATTCAGTTTCCATTGCTCATCTTTTTAGGCCTCAGTTTTTCTGTCGCTCTAGCAACACATAAAGTAGCTAGTGTCGCTTTAGGCTTGGGTGCGATATTACGCTACCTATCTACGAGTCACTTAGAACGCAAATTTGTATTAATGATGATATGTGCTGGTGTGCCTGGTGTTGTTTTAGGTGGTAGTTTTATTTTATTGGTACCAGAAAATATTGCGCTTATTGCACTGGGAATATTAACAGGTGGTCTAGGTGTGTACTCTATATTTAAACCTGCTTTAGGGCAGATAGATTCGCCACAACATCGCGATACATTAGGTTACATTCTGGGTAGTGGCATGTTATTTCTATTAGGTATTTTGAATGGTTCATTAACCTCAGGCACAGGCCTTTTTGTAACTATTTGGCTGGTAGTATGGTTTGGACTAGATTACCAGCGTGCGGTGGCATACACGCTTATTTTAGTGGGCATATTCTGGAATGGTGCCGGCGCTATCACCTTAGGTATTTTAGGCGAAATTCGTTGGGATTGGTTACCCGCGCTTTTAATGGGATCGTTGCTAGGTGGTTATCTGGGATCTCATCTAGCGATTAAACATGGTAACCGTTGGATTAAACGTTCATTTGAAGTGGTGACTTTGCTAATTTCGATTAAGCTTATTTGGGCGGGAATCTAAATTGATAGGGATTATGCTTTCATTATTGAAAGCATAATGTACATTAATTACCGAGCCCTTTTAACTAACAGCGCAGCTTAGTTTTATTAACAATTTCACCAAAATGTATTTAGATTAAATGGCCGGTAAATTATGCATCGACCCCATATTCTTGACGATAAGCTTCAACAGCGGGTAAATATTTGGCTAATTCAGCATTATTTTGTAGGTAGGTGAGTAAATCATTCAGGCCAATAATGCTCACCACAGGGATTTTGTGTTCCGCTTCTACTTCTTGGATGGCTGAACGACTATCTTGACCTCGTTCTTGGCGATCTAGGGCAATAATAACGCCGGCAGGTATGGCATTAGCAGTCTTTATGATCTCAACCGACTCACGTACTGAGGTGCCTGCAGAAATGACATCATCGATGATTAATACTTTACCTTGAAGTTCGGCACCCACTAATTGACCACCTTCACCATGATCTTTCTTTTCTTTTCGATTAAAGACATAAGGCACATCACGTTGATGATTATCGGCTAAGGCAATAACGGTTGTCGATGCCAAAGGAATACCTTTGTATGCTGGGCCAAACAATACATCATAATTTAAGGTGGATTCGGTGATGGCTTGTGCATAAAAACGGCCTAGTCGAGCAAGGCTGGCACCGGTGTTAAATAAGCCACTGTTGAAAAAGTAGGGGCTAGTTCGTCCTGATTTAAGGGTAAATGATCCAAAACGTAATACGCCAGTTTCTAGTGCAAATTCGATAAATTGTTGTTGATAAGGTTTCATGATGTTTTATTCAGTTGATAAAGTGCGGTTTGTCCAAACAGATTAGGCAACAGTTTAGTACCTAAAGTATCTTTATGGGCATGATTAACGATGCTGCGTTGTTGGATGTCAATCTGTTTGCTGATACATATTTTTTCAAAGTCTTGAATTGTGCAAAGGTGAATATTTGGCGTGTCGAACCAAGCATTAGGCAAGGTTTTTGAAACCGGCATGCGCCCGCCAAAGGCTAATTGCCAGCGACATTGCCAATGACCAAAATTAGGAAAGCCGATGATAGCTTGTTTACCAACACGGACAATTTCATCTAATAAAAAATCAGGATGATTAATTGCCTGTAAGGTCTGCGATAAAATGACAAAATCAAAACTTTGGTCGGCAAATTGAGGCAGACCTTGATCGAGATCGGCTTGAATGACATTAAAGCCCGCTTCGATACATGCGGCAAATTTACTATTATCTATTTCCAAGCCGTAACCGGTAATGCCACGTTGTTGAAGGTGTTTCAATAAAGTGCCATTGTCACAACCTAAATCAAGTACTCGTGCGCCATTAGGGATCCAGTCACTAATAATTTGTAGATCAATACGTAAACTCATGATGGCTGGCACTCGGTAGCGATTTGTTGCATATAGGTTTGCACTATTTCCATGTAGCGAGGGATCGGCATTAAAAAAGCATCGTGGCCTTGGTGTGCTTCTATTTCAGCATACGTGACATTTTTACCGGCGCTCAGTAATGCATCGACAATTTCTTGTGAGCGAGCAGGTGAAAATCGCCAGTCGCTAGTAAATGAAATAACTAAACTGCGAGCCTGAATATTCGCCATAGTGGCTGCGAGATCGTGATTAAATGCTTCGGCTGGATCAAAATAATCAAGCGCTTTAGTCATTAATAAATAGGTATTTGCATCAAAACGTTCGACAAAACTACTGCTTTGATATTGTAGATAACTTTCTATCTGAAATTCTACATCATAGCCGTAGTTAATAGTTCCATTCCGTAATTCACGACCAAACTTTTCTCCCATTGCCTCATCCGAGAGGTAGGTAATGTGGCCGAGCATTCTGGCTAAACCTAAACCCTGACGAGGTAATGTATTATGCTCAGCATAATAACCCTCATGGAAATTAGGATCAGATTTGATAGCGGTTCTTGCGACTTCATTAAAAGCTATATTTTGAGCTGATAACTTTGGTGCGGCGGCAATAATAAGCACATGCCGTAACCGTTCAGGCAAGCTAATAGCCCATTGCATAGACTGCATGGCGCCTAAGCTTCCACCTACAACGGCAGCCCATTGTTGTACTTTGATATGGTCGGCGAGTACCGCTTGACTACGTACCCAGTCAGCGACCGTGATAATAGGGAAGTCAGGTCCATAATGCTTGCCTGTATCTGGGTTAATACTCGTAGGGCCAGTGGAGCCTTTGCAACCGCCTAAATTATTGAGACACACCACGAAAAACTTATTAGTATCAATTGCTTTTCCGGGACCAATCGCTGAATCCCACCAACCGGGCTTTTTGTCTTCAGCATTGTGGTAACCAGCCGCATGATGATCACCCGATAAAGCGTGACAAATTAGTACGGCATTTGACGCAGCGTAATTTAATTCGCCATAGGTTTCGTAAACAAGATCGTAACTAGATAATGTACGACCACAATCTAGGAGTAGTGGCGAATCTATGTGTAGCGTTTTAGGGCTGACCAATCCGACTGAATCGGCTGGTATCGTTTCCGGCATACTGCTGTTATTCCTTCATGAATTAATGCTTATTATATGCGATAAGCATTGAAAAGATCATTGTTCAGAGTCCGCCAGTAAGTAAAGGTAAAACAAGCATGTTTAACAACTGTAAACCAAGTAAGGCGACGAGCGGTGATAAATCTAAGCCGCCGGTTTCTGGTAATCGCTGACGAATAGGGCGCAGCAATGGATTAGTCATACGACTGAGTAGAGGTGTAATTGGATTGTAGCTATTATTTGTCTGGATCCAGCTTAGAATGACTTGAATGATAATGGCGGCTGAAAACAAGGTAATGAAGAGTGAAAAAATATCAGCCACTGCCAAACGTAAAATAACGATTAAATTAAATAGACTCGGTATTAAGAGTGCCATGAGTAATAGTTTTACAATGGCTAATACAACAAGTAAAACGATAGTTGCGCTGTCCCATCGACGGATAGGCGGAATAAAACGTCTCAGAAACTTAACGGGTATTTGGGTGGCACGGATGATTAATTGCACTAATGGATTGTGGTATTCCCATTGCGCCCACTGCATGATAATGCGCAATGCGACGATACCCATATAGAGCCCAAATAAAACTTCTATTAGAAATAAAATTGGCTGGCTAAAATAACCACTAGGCATCATCTTCCCCTAATTGGTTTGCTAATTCACGAGAACGTAAAGCTGCGGCCACTAGAGCGTTTTCAAATAAGCTACGAATGCCACCATCTTCTAGTTCATGTAAGGCGCGTTCAGTTGTGCCGCCTGGTGACGTTACCCGTTCGCGCAATGTTTTGGTTGTTTCATCGCTTTCAAGTGCCATTTTGGCGGCACCGAAGGCTGTCTGTAGGCAAAGTAGGCGTGCAGATTCGGCATCTAGTCCCATTTCTGCAGCTGCAAATTCCATGGCTTCCATTACAAGGAAGAAATAAGCGGGACCACTGCCTGATAACGCTGTGACAGCATCCATTTTTCCTTCATCATCTACCCATAGTGCGAGTCCAACGGCACGTAGGATGGACTCTGCCAATTCATGCTGTTGTGTGCTCACGTAACTATTAGCTGATAGAGCCGTTGCACCTGCTTGTACTAATGATGGTGTATTAGGCATTGCGCGAACAATGGCGGCTTCATCTTGTTCTAACCAGCGAGCAATATCATTAATACGAATGCCGGCAGCAATAGAGATTAATAATGTATTGGTTTGCCAATGCGGTGCCAGTTGCCGGACCACTGCTTGTAGTTGTTGAGGTTTAACAGCCAAAATCAATACGTCACAAGCTTTAGCCGCTTCAATATTACTGCTATAGGTATGAACCGGATATTTGTTGGTGAGGGACTCTAAACAAAGTGGTTCAGGATCTGATACATGAATATGTCTGGGGTCAAAACCATCTGAAATCAGTCCGCCAATTAGGCTGCGAGCCATATTGCCGCCACCAATAAATGTAATGTTGCAGTCTTTCATGTTCAATTCCATATTGCTGTGAGTTGTAGCGAGTAGTTTACTTGTTATCGTTGGGCTGATGTAAGTCTCTGGCCAAAAAGTGCAGTTCCAATACGTACCATCGTGCTCCCTTCCGCTATTGCCATGGCCATGTCCCCTGACATACCCATTGATAGGGTGTCTACTGATGGATAAATCTCAGCAAGCTGCTTAAATAATAGATGTGCTTGGTGAAATGAGTGTTGCTGTTGTTGTCGGTCATCAGTGTGAGTGGGAATAATCATTAGACCACGTAGCAGTAGATTATTAAGTTGAGATATCTTTTCAGCTAACTCAAAGAGTGCGGTAGCCTCAATGCCAGATTTACTTGATTCATTATCAATATTGACCTGAATGCAAATATTCAATTTACCGAGATTATTTGGACGCTGATTATCAAGGCGTTGCGCTATTTTTAAACGGTCAACGGTGTGTGCCCAATCAAAGTTGGCCGCAATGTCTTTGGTTTTATTTGATTGAATTGGACCAATAAAATGCCACTCAAGCTTAAGATCTTCAAGCAAGTTGATTTTAATGAGCGCTTCTTGTAGATAATTTTCACCAAAATAGCGTTGACCTGCTGCAGCTGCTTGCCTGATTACTTCTGCTGGCTGAGTCTTACTGACAGCGAGTAATTGTACTGAATTCGGTATTATTGCTGCTTGATTTTCAGCAAGATTAATACTTTCTAAAATAGAATGAAGTCGATTATTTAACTCTGTCATGTTGCAAGCCTGCTGTGGGCGCGATACCTTTACGTTATAGACTTCCTGCTGGAGGTCGGTCTACAACTTAAAATGATTAGGAATATACATGGATATTACTGAATTACTGACCTTTAGTGCAAAGAATAATGCTTCAGATCTACATATTTCGGCAGGCGAACCACCGATGATTAGGGTGGATGGCGATATCCGCCGAATCAACGTGCCTGAAATGGATAACACGGAAGTACGTGCGATGGTGTACGACATTATGAATGATAAACAGCGCAAAGATTTTGAAGAATTTTTAGAAGCGGATTTTTCATTCGAAATACCCGGCCTAGCGCGTTTTCGTGTAAATGCGTTTAATCAAAATCGTGGGGTTGCAGCCGTATTTCGAACGATTCCTTCTAAAGTGCTGACGCTAGAAGAATTAGGCGCTCCAGCCATTTTCAAGACAATATCCGATAATCCTCGTGGAATTGTGTTGGTTACCGGACCGACAGGATCAGGTAAGTCGACCACCTTGGCTGCGATGGTTGATTATAAGAATGAGAAATCAAATGAACATATCTTGACCATCGAAGACCCAATTGAATTTGTTCATAAAAGTAAAAAATGTCTCGTTAACCAACGTGAAGTACATCGGGATACACTTGGGTTTAGTGAGGCACTACGATCTGCCCTACGTGAAGATCCCGATATTATCTTAGTGGGTGAATTACGTGATTTAGAAACGATTGAATTAGCATTGACCGCGGCAGAAACAGGCCATTTAGTATTTGGTACTTTGCATACCTCATCAGCGGCAAAAACAATTGATAGAATCATCGACGTATTTCCTGCTGCAGAAAAATCAATGGTGCGATCAATGTTATCTGAATCACTACGTGCAGTTATTTCACAAACTTTGTTGAAAAAAGTAGGCGGCGGACGAGTTGCTGCTCATGAAATAATGATTGGTACTGCTGCGATTCGTAACTTGATTCGGGAAGACAAAGTGCCGCAAATGTATTCAGCTATTCAAACGGGGGGCGCAGTGGGCATGCAAACATTAGATCAATGTCTACAAGATCTTGTTCGTCGACAACAAATAACGAAGGCAACGGCATTGCCAATGGCAGTGAATAAAGACTTATTCCGCTAGGAGAAAATAATGGATATTGTAACAATTCTTAAGGCAGCCGTTAAGCATGATGCTTCGGACATATTTATAACTGCAGGTCGACCAGCTACTTTAAAAGTAAACGCGCGATTAGCTACATTAAATCAAGAAATCTTGACCGATGATGAAGCGAGTGAGTTGGTTTTAAGTACGATGAATGACGAACAGAAAAGAAATTTCGAGCGAGACAAAGAATGTAACTATGCGGTAAGTACCGCAGGAGCGGGACGATTTCGGGCGAGTGCCTTTTATCAGCGCAATAAAATAGCGATGGTATTGCGCCGGGTCAAAGAGGAAATCCCTACGATTGAAGAGTTGCATGTTCCGGAAGTCATTAAAGAATTAGCAATGACTAAACGTGGGCTAATTATATTCGTCGGTGGTACGGGCTCAGGTAAATCAACTACCTTGGCGGCTATGATTGGTTACCGGAATCAAAATAGCACAGGTCATATACTGACCATTGAAGACCCTATTGAGTTCGATCATAAACATGCGGGATGTGTGGTGACTCAACGTGAAGTAGGCATTGATACGGAGTCCTATGAAATCGGATTGAAAAACTCCTTGCGACAAGCCCCCGATGTGATTATGATCGGCGAAATTCGAGCTCAAGATACCATGGAATATGGTATTACCTTTGCCGAAACTGGCCATTTATGTCTATCGACCTTGCATGCGAACAACGCTAATCAGGCAATGGATAGGGTTATTAACTTTTTTCCTGACGAAAGACATAAACAGTTGTTGTTGGATTTATCGCTCAATTTGAAAGCGGTGATTGCACAAAGGCTTATACCTAAAAAAGATGGAACAGGTCGTTGTGTAGCAGTAGAGGTTTTGATTAACACACCTCTAATCGCAGATTTAATTGAAAAAGGTAAGGTATCAGAAGTTAAAGAGTTGATGAAACGTTCGGGCGACCTCGGTATGCAAACGTTTGATCAGTCAGTGTATAAATTGTATCTGGCAGACGAGATCACTTATGAAGAAGCATTGAAAAATGCAGATTCAGAAAATGAAGTACGTTTGATGATTAAGTTAGGCTCTGACACTGGGGGAGTTATAGATGAAAATATGGCATTGCAATCAGATGATGATGAAACGAACATTTTCCGCCGATAACATGCACTCCTTACTTTAAAAGATAAATGGATCTGTACTTATTGAAAAGTATAAAAAAATTAGTAACTATTACTGGTAAATGATAGTCTTATATGCAAACCCTCATGAGATAACTCATGAACTTTTTGAATTGTAAAGGAAAACATTAATGAAAATATCCATGAAGTTAACAGCTGTTGCACTTACAGCTGGTCTATTGGCCGGTTGTGCTGGCCCAAGTAAACAAGCAGATGATAACTACCTTTTGTGCGCTATTTCTGGTGGTTTAGTGGCTGGTGCTGCTGTTGGCGCGACCACTGGTGGCCAAGGCGCAGTCGGTGGTGCACTTGTTGGTGCTGCTTTAGCATTGATGCTTTGTCCTTCTGATGAAGCTGTTGCTGCACCGGTTGAAGCTGCACCTGTATGTGCTGACGTTCCGCCACCAGGCGCTTTACTAGATGCGCAAGGTTGTGCTTTTGACTCTGATTCTGATGGCGTAGTTGATGGTGTTGATTTATGTGCTAACACACCAGAAGGTGTTACTGTAGATCGTGTTGGTTGCCCATTAGACTCTGATAGAGATGGCGTTGCTGATTTTGAAGACATGTGTCCTGGAACACCATTAGGCACTATCGTTGACCCAACTGGTTGCCCACTAGCCGGTGAAAAAATCTTGTCTTTGACTGGTGTTAACTTTGCTTTTGACAAAGCAGTATTAACTTCAGATGCTCAAAACGTACTTGAAGAAGCTGTTGCACTATTGAAAAATACAGATGCAGTAATTGAAGTACGCGTTGAAGGCCACACAGATAGCCTTGGTTCAGATGCTTACAATATGACGTTGTCACAAAAACGTTCAGAAGCAGTAGTTGCTTATTTAGTTTCTCGTGGCGTGAAAAGCCATGGTTTGAAAGCTGTTGGTATGGGCGAAACTTCACCTGTAGCTAATAATGATACTGAAGCGGGTCGTGCTGCTAACCGTCGTGTTGACTTCGTTGTTCAATAAGATATTAATTGTAAATCCTACTCTGTAAATCAGAGTAGGTAGATTAAATAAAAAAGCCCCAATCTTTATGATTGGGGCTTTTTTTATGTGCGAGATAAAGGTAAATTCAAAGGATAAAAGTTAGATTTAGCTCACGTATTTAGCCGGCTCTTTAAAATCAATAACATTAGCTATAGGAGGTGGAATCTGAAGGTGAAAGCCTTTTGTTTCTAAGTTCTTAATGACTGTATCGACATTTTCACGTGCTAATTTACGTTCAGGTGTCAGTTCGATTTCCATTACAAAGATAGGCTCTTTACCCATCGTGTCATATAAGGCTTGAGGCACGTTTGAAAAGTCATCTTTTTGAGTGATGTAGATATATAGCTCGGCTTTACGGCTACTTTTATAAATATATGCGTTCATAGTATTTGTCTTATGAAATAGGTGGGTGATAAATGATTTGGACAACAGTTCCAGCAGGGTCGTAACAATAAAAACTTCTAGCACCATCACGATGAGTTCGTGGAGGCTGACGTGTGACGATAGCATGATGACTTAAAAATGCGAACCATTCATCAACTTGCTCTGCTGTTTTGATAATGAAACCAATATGATCAAGTTTTTGAGCGCCGCTAGTATCAAACTCTATATTGGCGCGATGTAAAGCAAGGTTGTCATTGCCAGATGTTAGATAGACGTTATCGGGATCGGGCCGCCATTCGACCTTCATGCCGAGTAATTCAACATAGAAATGCTCACAGGCATCAAGATCGTGGACATACACCGCAATATGACGCAGACCGCCGGTAGCTGGAGGACGTTTCACATTTGTTCTCCAAATACATGTTGACAACATTTCAACCACGTATTTTCACCAAATTGATGCTGAATTACTAACGGTAAAGCGATAGAGCCGCTCGCTAATAATTTATCGTGAAAGGCTTTTAATTCGGCAGTATCACTAGGATTAACAATATCACGCAAGGCGTTTATGAGTGCCCAGCCGACAGCATAACTCATCGGAGTGGTCGGTGATTGACTATACCAACTAAGCTCTCCCATAGCTTGATCGTGACTGAAACCGAGTGTATCAACCATCTTTTGTGCAGCGTCTGCAAGTGACAATTGCTGAGTGTGAATTTCTACATCAATTATTATACGTAATGCTCGCCAGAGCCGATCACGCAACATGACGATGCGTTGTCCTGCATGACGTTCAAAGCCTTGTTCTAACATCATTTGTTCACAATAAAGCGCCCAGCCTTCATACAGTGTGGCACTAGGGTTTATTCTACGGAGTAGTGCAGAACCTTCCGGCGAATGATTAGCGGTAACAAATTGTAGATGATGTCCGGGCCATGCCTCATGAACACTTGTTTGACTAATTGCTGCTAGGTTGTGTTCTTTTAATTCAGCATCATCTTTGGTCGGAGAGACATAGTAATAGCCCGTTTGAAAGGGATCGACAATACTGGGATCTAAATAAGCAGCAAAGGGAATTTGATGCTGTAAAAATTGCGGTGTGGCAACGACATTAAGTGTTTGTTCTTCTGGAACCGTGATTAAGTTTTGTTCACGAACAAACGCTTCCGCTGCCTTCATTTCGTGTTGATAGCTGCTTAGTAATTGATCAGCAGAAGGATGTTGCTGTTGAATTTCGGCTAAAGTCAGTTTGCTGTTAGCTAATTCTGCGGTTAATAGCTCTTGGGTTTGCTTGAATAGACGCAGACCAAAAGCATGTAAAGATTGCGTGTTAATTGGCAAAAAATGTTGCTGATGCAACAGGCGCTCAAAGTGTTCGCGTCCACATGCAAAATCACCTTCGCTAAGTGGTAACAGACGTTTTAAGCTTTGCACAAAGCCTTCCAAAGATTTGCTAGCATCTGCGATAGCTTGTTCTATTTCACCATCCTCAGTGAGTGCGTCATAAACTAAGGGATGTTGATGCATATGATGGCAGTAATTAATGCCTGCTTCGGCCTCGGCCAAGGCCATGTCTAACCACACTTGTGGAATAACCGCTGGCGCAGTGTCTAAAAGGTTTTTTGCATCTCGAATATGAGTAGGAATCGCGCTTAGACGTGACTTTAATGCATGCTGAAAGTTCTTAACGGGCCTGAGAGTAAGTTGATCTAGGGCGTTTATAGGTAAAAAGCGCGTGGGGTCACGATGTCGCCAGTCATGCTCCATTAAGGCATGATGTTCTAAATTAGCTTGGCTATACAATATTTGATAATTGATTTGGTGCTCAGCGTCGAGTTCACTGATATTTATTTCATCGAGAGCCACCAGACATTTTTCATTGAGCACAATTTGAATGCCAATTGTTTCATCATCATGAGAACTTAGTTTATCTGCGTAGTCATCAATGCCTGCATCTAATGCTGCTTCTGGATGCAAACGACTCCAAGTTGCTAGATAGCTTTTCTGAATACGCTCGAAGGTATCTTGACTTGTTTTAGTCGACATCGATGATCTCGTAATCATGCGTGAGTTCAGCGGTTTTACCTAACATGAGCGAAGCAGAACAGTATTTTTCAGTAGATAGTTCTACCGCACGCTTAACTTGCGCTTCTTTTAAATCTTTTCCTGTGACTTTATAATGAACATGGATTTTAGTGAATACTTTAGGAATCTCTTCGCTACGTTCGCTGCTGATTTCGACCACGCAATCACTAATATTTTGTCGCGATTTTTTTAGCATCTGCACCACATCAAAAGATGTGCAGCCACCTAAGCCCAATAATAACAACTCCATTGGCCGCATTCCTGTGCCATGACCGCCCATTTCTTCCGGGCCATCCATCACAATAGTATGTCCTGTGCCAGACTCACCTAAGAACATCACATCTTCAACCCATTTGACTCTTGCCTTCATTATTTTGCACTCTGATATATAGTAAATATGATTGATTTTGCCATATTAGCTTACTTGAAGGCAGTGTTAGTTTATTATTGATGGTTATATAGCGACGTGGATCCACTTAATGTCACAGGTAAAATTATGGATTATTTAAAGTATAAAGCGATAGAGGAAGGCTTAGCGGACTTCTTTCACTGTTGTCACAGCAAGCAGTATTCGGCGAAATCTATATTGATTCGCCCAGGCGATGCCGCGAGTAGTTTGTATTATTTGCGTGAAGGTTCAGTGTCCATCACCATGGAAAATGATCAAGGTGAGGAGCTGATACTTGCCTACCTTAATCAGGGGGATTTTTTAGGTGAAGTAGGTTTATTTTCGGATGTTGCGGATCGCAGTGTTACCGTTCGAGCTAGGACTGATTGTAAAACGGAAGAAATTTCATACCAACAATTGAAGTTGTTATCCGAGACGCAATTAAAAACATGTTACCCAAAATTATTGCAGTTTCTTGCTGAGCAAATGGCTAGGCGTTTATTGTCCACGACTAGAAAAATGAGTGATTTAGTCTTTTTGGATGTGGCTGGTAGGGTAGAGGCTGCGCTGAATGAATTGGCTCGACAGCCTGATGCCATGAAGCACGCAGATGGCATGCAAATTAAGGTTACAAGACAAGAAATCAGCCGGATGGTTGGTTGTTCTCGTGAAATGGCTGGCCGAGTTTTAAAACAACTGCAAAACGACGGCGTCTTGTGGTCTCATGGCAAAACCTTGATTTTATTCGATGATACTAAGTAAAGTTAAGTAGGCCGTTATTCTATGTTCGTCGAGCAGTATTTTGATCAGCTGTTAAAAAGTGTACTAAGTTGAAGCCCTGGATCTTCAGCACGCATAAAGGCTTCTCCTACTAAGAAGCCATTGACATGATGTTCGCGCATCAAAGCGACATCAGCGGCAGTATGAATACCACTTTCTGTAATGACCGTATGATTCTCAGGAATACGTCCTAATAGATCTAATGTTGTATCTAGCGATGTTTCAAAAGTACTTAAATTGCGGTTGTTAATCCCGATAAGCGGTAAATTCAAAAATAATGCTCGCT
Source organism: uncultured Methylophaga sp. (assembly GCA_963975785.1). Classification (GTDB taxonomy): domain Bacteria; phylum Pseudomonadota; class Gammaproteobacteria; order Nitrosococcales; family Methylophagaceae. The sequence goes on along the minus strand of CAXBIM010000012.1, from coordinate 22,115 downwards.
CAAGTTCGGCAAGATCATGTACTTCTACTAACACGTCCATGTTGAGCTGCATTGCCAAATCACTCAACTCAAGTAATTGCTGATCACTCAGCGCTGAAACAATTAATAAAATACAATCAGCGGCAATCGCCCGAGCTTCAAACACTTGATAAGGATCGACAATAAAGTCTTTACGAATAACAGGTAAAGAGCATGCTGCACGTGCTTCTTGTAAGTAAAACTCATGACCTTGGAAAAAATCGTGATCGGTTAATACGGATAAGCAAGCAGCGCCATGCTGTTCATAACTTTTGGCGATATCAGCAGGCACAAAATTCTCACGTAATAAGCCTTTACTTGGCGAGGCTTTTTTAATTTCAGCAATAACGGCTGCTTGTCCAACATTAATTTTAGCTTCAATGGCTGCCACAAATCCGCGTGGTGCATCGGCTTTTTCAGCAACTTCAATTAATTGAAGTTGTGTCACTTTAGCTTTGCGTTCAGCAATTTCTTGATACTTGCGTTCAATGATTTTTTTTAGGATATCAGGCGTATTTGTAGTCATATTTAGTTTCTTTAAATGCTATGAGTTACTAGAGGCTATAAGTGCATCGAGTTTTTGTTGAGCAGATCCATTGTCTATTTGTGTTTGCGCGAGTTGAATCCCTTCGGCAAGTGTTGTTGTTATATCGGCAGCATAAATAGCGGCTCCGGCATTTAAGACTACGATATCTCTTGCTGGCCCTGTTTTACCTGTAAATATATCCTTGATGATACTTAGGCTTTCTTGTGCATTGGATACAGCAAGCACACAGATATCATGACGCTGCAAACCAAAATCTTCGGGACAAACGGTATAACTGGTGATATCACCATTTTTTAATTCCGCAACGAAGGACTTAGAGCCAATGCTAATTTCATCTAGTCCATCTTCGGCATGAACAACTAAAACGTGTTCACTACCGAGTTCTTTTAGCACATGTGCCATAGGCTCAACCCACTGGCGATCATAGACACCTAAAACCTGACGTTTAGCTTGCGCGGGATTGGTTAATGGACCAAGTAGATTAAAAATAGTACGTACCCCCATCTCTCGGCGGGGACCAATAGCAAATTTCATCGCACCGTGATGCTTTTGTGCGAACATAAAGCCAACACCAATGTTATCAATGTTTTGTTTCACGTCTGCGGGACTGATATCTAAATTGATACCTGCAGCTTCTAATACATCGGCACTGCCTGAGCTACTGCTAATAGAACGATTACCATGCTTAGCCACTTTAGCACCAGCAGCGGCGACGACAAAGGCGCTGGCAGTCGACACATTGAAGGTGCTCGCTCCATCACCTCCTGTGCCACAGGTGTCCACAACATTATCACCGCTAATTTCAACAGGAGTTGCTAGGCTGCGCATTACTTTGGCAGCAGCAGCAATCTCAGTGATAGTTTCACCTTTCATTTGCAAGCCAACTAAAAAGCCGCCTATTTGAGCGGGAGTTGCTTCGCCAGTCATTATTTGTTGCATGACTGCAGTCATGTCTTCGCTAGACAAATCTTGTCGTTGAATGACTGCTTTGATAGCTGTTGGTAAATTCATAATAATGCTCGTTTAACGATCGAGAAAGTTTTTCAACAAGGCATGTCCTTGTTCAGTCAAGATAGATTCAGGATGAAACTGTACGCCTTCGATTGGCAAGGTCTTATGACGGACGCCCATGATCTCATCCAAGCTACCATCTTCATTTTGAGTCCAAGCTGTGACTTCAAAGCAGTCTGGTAACGCATGCTTATTGATGACTAATGAGTGATAACGTGTCGCAATCACAGGATTATTTAAGCCCTCAAATACACCTAAGTTTTTGTGATAAACGGGTGATGTTTTACCGTGCATAATCTGGCGGGCATGAATGATTTCACCACCAAAGGCTTGACCAATAGCTTGATGACCTAAGCAAACACCTAAAATAGGTTTTTTACCTGCAAAGTGTTTGATGACTTCAAGTGAAATACCCGCTTCATTAGGCGTGCATGGTCCAGGTGAAAGAACAACCTTTTCAGGGTTTAATGCCTCGATTTCTTCAATGGTAATTTTATCATTACGATGTACGTGGACATCAGCGCCTAGCTCGCCAAAATATTGGACAAGGTTGTAGGTGAAAGAATCATAATTGTCGATCATTAAAAGCATTAAATTATACCGATTAACTATAAAATTATATAAGGTGCGAATTCTAGCAAATAATGCCCGCTTTCAGGGGATTTTAATCGCAATAAGTGTTACTTATGACTAACGTCTAGCTCGGAAAAAGTTGCGTAGTAGGGTGCTACTTTCATCAGCGAGTACACCATGTTCACAAACGACATGATGGTTGAGTTGGGGAGTATTAAAAATATCAAAACAACTTCCTGCTGCTCCGGTTTTAGGTTCTTTAGTGGCAAATACGACGCGTTTGATGCGGGCATGGACTATCGCGCCAGCACACATAACACAGGGTTCTAAGCTGATATAGAGTGTGGCTTCGGGTAAGCGGTAATTGCTAAGCTTCTGGCAAGCGGCACGTAAGGCTTGAATTTCTGCGTGAGCGGTGGGGTCGTTATTAGTGATGGGTTGATTCCAGCCTTCACCAATAATGTGGTCATCGAGAACGAGCACTGCACCTACAGGTACCTCCCCTTGTTGTTCAGCACGTTCAGCTAGGGATAAGGCATGTGCCATCCAATAGTCATCAGTGTGCATGATGACTAATATGACGTTTAATAAGGTTTACAAGACGCTTGCTAGCGCCTTGACTATTGGCCATTAATTGCAAGGCTGCATCGCCCATGTCGACACGTTGTGATGAATTTTGCAGCAATTTAATGCTTGTTTCTGCCAAGCTTTCAGTGTCATTTACTTGCATCGCTGCATTGGCTTTGAGAAATTGCTTGGTAATTTCGTTAAAGTTGAAAAAGTGAGGGCCGGTAATGATTGGTCGGCCTAATGCTGCTGGTTCGAGAATATTATGACCACCTACCGGCACTAAGCTACCACCAACAAAGGCGATGTCACTTGCGGCATAAAATAACGGTAATTCCCCCATCGTATCTACAACCAGTACTTTCACATCTGATGGGCAAGGGCGATGTTCACTACGGCGTAAAGTTTTGAAACCGGCTCTTTGCGAAAGCGCTGTTACTCGGTCAAAGCGTTCAGGATGACGAGGTACAATAATCAACAATAGATCAGGACAGGCGGCACGAATCTGGCGGGAAGCATTTAATATAATCGCTTCTTCACCGTCATGAGTACTGGCAGCAATCAAAGTAGGGCGATGACTACCCCATAAACTTCTCATGGCTGTTGCTTGCTCTATCAAGCCCGCTGGTAGGCTAATTTCATATTTTAAGTTACCGATAGCATGTACTTTTGTGATGTCAGCACCTAATTGTTTGAAACGTTGGCGATCGTCTTCACTTTGTGCGGCAATGAAATATAAACTTTGTAATATGGTTTTTGTAAAACCAGAAAAACGAGCATAACCTTTAGCTGAACGTTCTGACATACGACCGTTGGCTAACACCAGAGGAATATTTAATTGTTCGCAAGTTAATAGCATCGTCGGCCATATTTCGGTTTCCATGATAATGCCGAACTGCGGATGGGTGCGTTTTAGAAAACGCTGAATAGCAAACGAAATATCATAGGGTAAATAGCAATGCATAACTGAATCGCCATATAAAAGTTTAACGCGCGCACTACCTGTCGGCGTCATAGTCGTGACAATGATTTGATGTTGAGGATATTCAGCAAATAAGTTTTTGATGAGTGGTCGCGTAGCTTCAACTTCACCTACTGATACGGCATGAATCAAAATCACTGGTTTTTGGTCAGACATTAGCGGGCTGTAGCCAAATCGCTCAGGCCAACGTTGCCAATAGCTTGGTGAGCGGATGCCGCGCCAGAGCAAGCGAATAAGAATGAAAGGCAAGGCAATATAAAAAAGAATGCTATAAAGTAATTTCAAATGAGGCTCGGCTACACGGATTGTTTAAGACGGTTTGTTCAAGCGACAAAACAGTGAGAATGATAGCATAGGCGAAGTTTACTTAAATCCTTAGCCACTATGAAAATATTCCAAAGACAATTTTTGCATCCACGCTTCTGGCCCAGTTGGTTAGGATTGTTATTTATGCGCTTATCCATTTATCTTCCTGTTAAAGCTCAATTAATGGTGGGGAAAGGACTTACATGGATAATGATGCCGCTCATGAAGTCTAGAAAAAAAATAGCCCGCCGCAATCTGGAGTTATGTTTTCCGGAGTTATCTGAGAAAGAACGTAGGGAGTTATTGGAAGAAAATTTTCGTACCATGGGCATGATGTTGATCGAAACAGCGCTCAGCTGGTGGGCGAGTGATGCTAGTTTGCAGAAACGAGTGAAATATCAAGGTTTAGAACATCTTGAAGCTGCTTTAGCAAAAGGCAAAGGCGTAATTCTATTAACCGGTCATTTTACTAGTATGGAGTTAGGTGGGCGGTTGATCATGTTAAAAAAACCATGCTATGTCATGTTTCGTGAATTAAATAATCAATTATTTAATTCGGTCATGATGCAGGCAAGAACACATCATAGCGAAGGTATCGTTTTGCGTGATGATCCCCGGCCTATGGTTCGAGCTTTAAAGAAAAATAAAGTGGTGTGGTATGCACCTGACCAAGATTTTGGTCGAAAGATGAGTGTGTTTGCCACGTTTTTTGGCGTGCCTGCTGCAACGGTCCCCGCTACTGCTCGACTGGTTAAAATGAGTGGTGCCGCCGTTATTCCTTTTGTACCAAGACGTGAAAAAGACGGTAGCTATACCTTGAGTTTATCTGCACCTCTGGCTAATTATCCTGCTGGTGATGACGTGGCCGATGCACAAATAATTAATGATTTATTAGAAAAAGAAATACGTAAATCCCCTGCACAATATTTATGGATTCATCGCCGGTTCAAAACGCAAAGTGAGGGGAAAAAAGCGTCACTTTATAAGTAGGAAGTTGCGTTTAACTTTTATACTTTGAAGTTAGAGGTAATAAGGGAAGACTTGCGACGGTTGTATATGAGTTTATTTGTCTTAAATGCTCTATGACTGAGTAGGACAATTTTTAGCTGGATATTAATACAAAGAATGGTGCGCCTGACAGGAATCGAACCTGTGACCCCCAGTTTCGGAAACTGGTACTCTATCCAACTGAGCTACAGGCGCATTGTTGACTATATTTAGTGCTGAACCACGTTTAGACCAATCGGCAATTATACTGACTTTAATTTGTGACTGCTAGGAGGGAAATCTTCAGGTAGGAGTAAAAGACAAAAAATGGAACTGCGATGGTTATAAGTAAACCATCGCAGCTTTTTTACATTTAGTTATTTTTGGGTGCGACTTTTGTTAGTTTCCAGATTTCGTTGTTATATTCTTCCATTGTGCGATCAGTAGAAAATTTCCCACTATGCGCACAATTGAGAATACTCATTTCTGTCCAACGTGGAATGTCTTGATACGCGATACTGGCTTGTTGTTGTGCATCCACATAACTACGGAAATCTGCAATCGTCATCCATGGATCATTATGATCAGTAAAGGCATTAATGATATTGCCAAAACGATTTGGTTCGCACTGGTTAAAGTGACCACCTTCTAATAAATCCACAACACGTTTGAGGTCGGCATCTTGTGCGATGATTGACCGTGGGTTGTAACCCACGCGAGCTTTAACTACTTCATCTTCTGTTAAACCAAAGAGGAAGAAATTTTCATCACCGACTTCTTCACGAATTTCGATGTTGGCACCATCAAGTGTACCGATGGTGATTGCACCATTCATCATGAACTTCATGTTACCGGTACCAGAGGCTTCTTTACCAGCTGTTGAAACTTGTTCTGATAGATCGGCTGCTGGGCAGATAACTTCCATTGCTGACACTTGGTAGTTTGGTAAAAATACAACTTTTAGCCAATCGCCAATTTCTGAATCATTATTAATGACGTTAGCCACATTATTGATCAGTTTAATGATGTCTTTAGCCATCGCGTAACCTGGCGCAGCTTTACCACCAAATAAAACACATCGTTTAGTCATTCCTTGTGTATCGCCACGCTTGATGCGGTCATAAAGGTGAATGACGTGTAATACATTTAATAACTGGCGCTTGTATTCATGAATACGTTTCACTTGAATATCAAACATCGCTTCGGTATTAAATGTTACGCCACAGCTTTCTTGAACTAAATCAGCAAGACGTTTTTTGTTGGCTAGTTTTGCTTGGCGCCATTGTTCTTGGAATTTTGGTTTAGTGGCATACGGCGCTAAATTTTTAAGCTCACTCAATTGAGTAATCCATTTATCGCTGATAGTGTCATTAAGGAGTTGGCGCAATTCTGGATTACACCAAGCCATCCAGCGACGCTGAGTAACACCATTCGTTTTATTGTTGAATTTTTCCGGCCATAACTGGTAAAAATCGTTAAATAAACCTTTTTGTAATAACTCTGAATGAAGTGCCGCAACACCATTGACTGAGTAACTACCAACAATAGCTAAATGTGCCATACGGACGCTTTGTTGATGACCTTCTTCAATGATCGACATACGAGCTAGGCGTGCTTTATCGCCAGGCCAATGATTTGCTACTTCACTTAAAAAGCGTGCATTAATTTCATAAATTATTTCTAATACACGAGGTAGTAAACGACTAAACATGTTGACCGACCAGCGTTCTAGCGCCTCTGGCAATAAAGTATGATTGGTGTAGGCCATCGTTTTAGTGGTGATTTTCCAAGCTTTATCCCAGCTTAAACCATGTTCGTCCATTAACAGACGCATTAATTCCGCTACCGCGACAGTAGGATGAGTATCATTCAGTTGGAAGCAGTTTTTTTCAGCAAAATCATCGAAGTTTTCACTATGCGTAGTGACCCAATAATCAAGAATATCCTGCAAGCTCGCTGACGCAAGGAAATACTGCTGACGTAGGCGTAATTCTTTACCATTTTCACTAGAGTCATTTGGGTAAAGCACCATACTGATATTTTCAGCGGCATTTTTAGATGCAACTGCTTCAGTGTATGAGCCTGAGTTAAAGTCTTCTAGATTAAATTCATCGGTAGCTTCTGATTTCCATAATCGCAATTTATTGACAGTACCGTTTTGGTAGCCCGGTACAGGTAAATCATAAGGCACGGCTAAAACATCGTTAGAATCAACCCAATGAACTTGCATTTGACCTTTGCTGTTTTTACGGAATTCAGTGTGACCGCCAAATTTAACACGTTGGGTGAATTCAGGACGTTCTAGTTCCCATGGATTACCATCACGTAACCAATGGTCAGGCATTTCAACTTGATTACCATCTTCGATACTTTGTTGAAACATACCGTACTCGTAACGAATACCATAACCAGTGACGGGTAATTGTAGGGTTGCGCAGCTATCGATAAAACATGCTGCAAGGCGCCCTAAACCACCATTACCTAGGCCTGCATCGTGTTCTAGCTCAGTTAATTCTTCAAAGTCTAAACCAAGATCGTGCATCGCTTTAGTTGACACTTCATCAAGGCCTAAATTTAGCGCGGCATTACCCATTGCGCGACCCATTAGGAATTCCATGGATAGGTAATAGGCTTGTTTGCACTTGCTTTCTGCGTAAGTATGTTTAGTGTGCTTCATCCGCTCAAACAAACGGTCTCTCAATGTGATTGCTAGCGATGAATATAAATAATGGCCTGATGCATTGCCTTTATCTTGAGCAAGATGATTACCGTAATAGTTTTTGAAATCATAAATAAGTGATTTTTTGTCCATGCCTAATGGCGGTAGGTCAAATAAATCAGGACTTGGGTTTACTATACGAGTGTAGCGTGGGCTCATAAAGAGATCCTTGAGATATAGAGTTTATTAATATTTATCAGGGTAAATAGCGATAAAGCCATCACGATTTGGCATCGAGACCTGAGGCAGATTCTCTTCGTTGAGTTCTTGGTCTTTTGCAATTATATCATCTTCACTTAATAGATAGGCAGACAAGGCATAGACCTCATCGGCAGAAAGGGAAAAGGGTGCATCAATAGGCATGGCACGACGGATATAATCAAATAATGTCGTTGCATAAGGCCAGTAACTATTAATGGTCTTTTCGGGGTAGTCACTGGTGAGTGAGCCTACTTCACCTACTAAGGGTTCAGCGCTACCGCCTATTCCAACAGGGCCGTGACAGACGGCACATTTGAACGCAAAAATTTTAGCACCCTGTTCAGCAGTGCCATGACCTACTGGTAAGCCTTTTCCATCTGGTGTGATGGTTAAATTCCATTGTGGCTGGGAGCTTAGTTGTTTAGCGGGTTTACCGAGTGATTGATACTCTGTATCGGCATAACTGTGTGAACATAATGCGATGAATAAAAGACTGCTTAGAACGTTAAATCCCTTAGACATGATTAATATCTCCTTCCTCGGTGATTTCCCAGCTCACGATGGCGTTGTAATGAAAAAAACCATATTGACCACGATTAGCCACTAGCTCTTCGCGCGAAGGTTGAACGTAACCAGTTTCATCCGTTGCTCGACTTTGTAATACTGAATAATCGCCTTGCCAATGCCAGGGCAGGCTAAAACGAGTAAAAGCACGATCGAGGATAGGGCCATGTAGTTTAGCGTCAATCCAAGTCTCACCACCATCAGCAGAAATCTCGACACGAGTAATTTTGCCGCGACCAGACCATGCGAGACCACTGATTTGGTAAATACCTGGGTTATCAGGTAGCATCATACCCAGTGAAGGAGAAGTGATCAGCGATTTTGCTTCCATGATGAAGGTAAATTGCCGCGCCGTTCCATCTGGTTGTAATTCTGTATATTGCGAGGTTTCATCGCGAGACATTGCAGGTTCTTTACTGAGCCGTAATTGTCGCAACCATTTAACGTTTAAAATGCCTTCCCATCCTGGTAAGACTAAACGCATCGGATAACCGTTTTCAGGTCGTAATCGTTCGCCATTTTGATAAAGTGCAAGTATAGCGTCATCGAGTAATTTTTCTAATGGAATGCTGATATTTAGTGCCGAGCCATCAGCACCTTCTGCAATAACCCATTTAGCATCTGTGTTAATGCCTGCTTCTTGCAATAAAAGTTTAAGCGGGATCCCCGTCCATTCTGCATTAGAAACTAAGCCATGTGCATAACCGACTTTTGATTGAATTGGATTTGAACGCCACCCGCTATTACTGTTGCCACCACATTCTATAAAACAGGTGCGTGAAACCATAGGGTAACGCAGTAGGCTATCTACATTAAAGCTGAGAGGTTTATGAACTAAACCATCTATGAGTAAGAGATGTTGTGCAGGATCAATTTGAGGAACACCATTATGATGACGCTCATAATGAAGTCCGTTAGGAGTGATCGTGCCTTGTAAGTCATGTAACGGGGTCCATGAGATACCATTACCAGGCGCATCTGGATTAGCTGAAATCCAACGAATAACCTGTTGCTCATGAGGGGAGGGTTGACCATAATTGCTAAAATCTTGTCCAGGTTTTAGCATCGACTCGGGTAAGTTGAGTTTATTCTGTTCAGCCCAAACCGGTAGGCTGAAGGTACCAGCGAAAGCACCACCTAGAGCGACTTTTTGTAAAAATTTTCGGCGACTATCGGTGGGCTTATTCATATTGTATTCCTTGAATTATTCGCTGGTGGGTTCTAGCTCTGATGATGTTTCATTGACTAAAAACCAACTATCTAATTTGGCGATGGCTTCATCTCGACCTGTTTTTTTGAGCGATGAAAAAAGTTGTGCGCTGGCATTGAGCTCCAACTTTTTTAGTTCAGCCAATACGCTATGCAAGCTTGCCATCGCGGCACCGTGTTTGAACTTATCTGATTTGGTGAGCAAAATATGTACATCTAAATTCTTTTGATTTGCCCAGCGAACCATCTGAATATCGAATTGCTTGAGTGGATGTCGGATGTCCATCATGATCATCAGCCCTTGAAGTGACTGACGGGTATCAAGATATTGACCTAAGGTTTGTTGCCAGCGAATCTTCATTTGTTCGGGTACTTTAGCGTAACCATACCCTGGTAAATCGACCAATGTGCGGGTGTCATCTAAGGCAAAAAAATTGATCATTTGAGTTCGGCCAGGTGTCTTACTGATACGGGCGAGTGCTTTGTGATCGGTTATCGTATTAATGGCACTCGACTTGCCAGCATTGGATCGTCCCGCAAAAGCCACTTCGAGACCGATATCGGCTGGTAATTCAGATAATTGAGTAGCGCTGATAGTGTAATGCGCTTGGCGATAAAACTGTGACATAGTGGTGAACTCGTAGGTGCAAAATTAAGCTAATAGAGGTAGCATACCAAGAGTTTTGTTTAATGAAAGTGGAATTTTAGGAATAATGATGAAGAAAATGTTACTGATGGCGGTAATAGGTATGACATTAGCCATGTCTACTTCTTTGATGGCCGCTGGAAATATTGCCGCAGGTAAAACTAAAGCGGTTATGTGCGCGGCTTGTCATGGTGTTGATGGCAATAGCCCATCAGACATGTTTCCAAAGATAGCGGGTCAAGGTGAAGCATATCTTGTCAAACAGCTTATGGAGTTTAAAAGTGGTGTGCGTAGCAACGCAATTATGGCACCAATGGTCGCAAGTTTAAGTGATCAAGATATGGCCGATGTTGCGGCATATTTTTCTAGTAAAAAAGTGACACCAGGTGCAGTCTCAGAAGATTCATTAGAAGCGGGCCAAAAAATATACCGAGCGGGGAATAAAGAGTCTGGATTACCTGCATGTATGGCCTGTCACGGGCCTACTGGTGCTGGCATCCCTGCTGCAAAATGGCCTGCACTATCAGGTCAGCACAGTGCTTATGTTGAAGCTCAATTAAAATTATTTGCAGATGGTACTCGTAGCAATGATCCAAACAGCATGATGCGTGATATTGCATCAAAAATGAAGGCTGAAGAAATGAAGGCCGTTGCTGCTTATATTGCTGGCTTACACTGAGTAGTTAAATTTGTGATTTAATTTTTGAAGATATAGCCGCATAGTGAAGACTGTGCGGCTTTTCTATATAGCCCCACCCTCACGTACAAAAACTTGGGTTCCATAACGATATGTCTGAAACCAACCCCTTACCTTCATCTCGAAAAACATTCAGTCAACGCCTGTTTCTTTTTTTAGGCTCGATGGATCTTGCGATTACGCTATTGCTAGCTTTGGCCGTAGCATCGATTATCGGTACCGTATTACAACAAAATCAACCTTATTCAGACTATCTTATTAAGTTTGGTCCATTTTGGTTTGAGTTATTTGAATCAGCCGGCCTGTACGATGTTTACAGTGCCATATGGTTTCTATCTATCCTCGTTTTATTGGTGACATCTACCTCTGTTTGCGTCATCAGAAATGGACCTTCAATGTTTCGTGATATGTGGAATTTGCGTACACACGTACAGCGTAAATCGTTACACGCCATGCGACATAATGCAGCGTGGGCCGTTGAGTTTCCGGCTGAAGAGACTGTGACGAAATTAGAAAGCCACTTTTCTAAACTTGGTTTTAGGGTAAAACAAACGCCTAAAACTGACGAAGTGTTGGTGTCTGCTATGCGTGGCGGAATGAATAGGCTAGGTTATCTATTAACGCATTTGGCGATTGTAGTAATTTGTCTGGGTGGCTTAATGGATAGTAATTTGCCTTTGAAATTTGCTGAGTGGCAGGGGCGGATACAAATAGAAACGCGAGACTTGCCATTGAGCCAGATCCCAGCAAAAAGCAAACTAGCAGTAGGCTCACAGGCATTTCGTGGCAGTGTTAATATTCCAGAAGGTCAGTCAGCAGGTGTGGCATTTGTAGCCATGCGAGATGGTTATTTAGTACAAAATCTCCCCTTTAAAGTAGAAGTAAAAGATTTTCGTATTGAACATTATGCTACCGGACAGCCCAAATCATTCGAATCTGATTTAGTCGTTTACGATGATGATTTGGCCGAACCTTTGAAGACCACAATTTCAGTAAATCACCCTTTGATCTACAAAGGCTATGCGATATATCAAGCTAGTTTTAGTGACGGTGGTTCAGCTTTATCGCTTGAAGCTTGGCCATTAGATAGCCAAGCTGGCAGTGAGCCGTTCAGCTTTGAGACAAAAGTATTTGAACGAAGAAAAATGCATTGGGGAGATAATTCTTCTCAACTCGAAATAACATCGTTCCGCCCGTTTAATATTAATCCCGATCCTACTGAGGATGATCCTAATAACGTACGAAACTTTGGTCCGAGCACTGAGTTTAAACTTCGTTCAAATACTGGCGAGGCACTAGAATATCAAAACTACATGTTGCCAGTGACTCGTAATGGGCGTGACTTTTATTTGAGTGGTGTACGTTCAAGCCCTTCAGATGAGTTTGGATATTTGTACTTGCCTATCGATGAAGAGGGTGGTTTGGCTGGATTCAGTCATTTTTTGCAACGCTTACATGATAAAAAAATAGTCGATGTAATTGCTCATGAAATGACATTAACAACATTGAGTTCGGTGGAAAATAGTGACGAAAAACTAGCAGGAAGCTTACACAGTACATTGATGACGTTAGTCGATATGTTTGTGGCAGGAGGCTTTTCTAATGTGACGATGTTTATCGAAACGACATTACCAGAAGCGGAGCGCGCTACCTTAGGCCCTGCTTATTTGAGTATGCTGCGAGAAATATTAGCGCGTGTGTATGTTAATGGACTGAACTTACCAGGACAACAAGCGCCTAGTGAGTCGCAATTAGTATTTTTACAAGATGCTGTCGATGCCATAGGTAGCTTGCCTCGCTATGACTCACCAGTCTATTTTTTACTTACAGACTATGAACACGTAGAAGCAAGTGGACTACAAATCGCACACTCACCAGGTAAACCTGTGGTTTATTTCGGTTGCGCGATGTTAATTCTTGGCGTGTTTTTATTATTTTATTTACCGCAGCGTCGATTCTGGGCTTTAGTGAAAGCAAATGGCCGTCAAACAGATATCTTGCTGGCGGGAATGAGCAATCGTAATCCTCGCGAGTTTGATGGTTATTTTGAACAAATTGGCGGTGAATTAAAACAAACCTCGGGGAACTCTGGCCCTCGCTAGGGTTCTTAACTGTGTATTAGATAAATGAAGAGTCATTAATGAATAAACTAGCAGGGACAATGTTAACTGAAACAAGCAGTCCACTCGCACAATGGTTGTGGCGTGGCGCAATGATCTTAGCCGCTGTTATCTTATTGAAGATGTATTACGATATCTTTGATTATTATGAAGTGGGTATTGTAGTGCTGACCGCTTTTGGTATGGCATTGATAGGTCAAAATTGGATGGGGATCCGCTGGTATATTATCGTGGTTGGACTTCTTAGTTTATTTGCCATTGATCGTTATGCAAACGACCTTTCTCTGGCCAATAGTGACTTCTTTTTGAATTATATCTTAGCTAGTCAATCTTCTTTTATGTGGATGAGCGCCTTGTTTGTAATGGCGACAGTAACGTATTTTGCAGGCTTGTTTCTGCGCTCTGAATTTACCCTGAAAATAGGGACAGCACTTACTTGGTCAGCAAGTGCAATGGGTTTGATTGGCTTGATGGTTCGCTGGAAGGAATCATATTTGATAGGTCCTGATGTAGGACATATTCCTGTCAGCAATTTATATGAAGTCTTCATCTTATTTGCGATTATCACTTCAATACTTTATTTATTTTATGAGCGACGCTATCAAACACGTGCTTTAGGTGGCTTTGTATTACTTGTTATTAGTTCTGCGGTGGCATTTCAGCTTTGGTATACGTTTGAACGTCAGGCGCATGAGATTCAGCCATTAGTACCCGCCTTACAAAGCTACTGGATGAAGATCCATGTACCTGCAAATTTTGTGGGTTATGGCGCCTTTGCGATGGCTGCAATGATAGGTGTGGCGTATTTATTAAAATCATGGCGTCAATCAGTAAAACCACAAGGTTTATTAGCCACGACATTACCTGACATGACGGTGATGGATGATCTTATGTATAAATCCATTGCCTTAGGTTTTGCATTTTTCACATTAGCAACTATTTTAGGTGCATTGTGGGCAGCCGAAGCATGGGGTGGATACTGGTCTTGGGATCCTAAAGAAACTTGGGCTTTAATCGTTTGGTTAAATTATGCAGCCTGGTTACATATGCGAATGACAAAAGGTTGGCATGGTAGACCTATGGCATGGTGGGCTGTAATAGGCTTATTTGTGACGATATTTGCCTTCTTGGGCGTGAATATGTTTTTGTCAGGGTTGCATTCCTACGGCACTTTGTAAATTGATTTTATAATAAGGATTAGATTCAAATGAAGAAAATGATTAAAGCGATACTTATATTGGGTGCCAGCTTGTTACCTTTAGCTGGGATGGCCACACCATTAGCCTATGTTGAAGGCGTACATTACAAACCGACAGCTCAACGTATTGCTACTAGTGATGAGAAGGTAGTGGAAGTAGTAGAACTTTTTTCTTATAGTTGCCCGCATTGTTTTAACCTGGACCCTCAAGTGCAAGAATGGGAAAAAACCTTGCCAGAAAATGTAACGTTTAAGCATGTACCTGCGATCTTTCGTGATAGTTGGTTGCAATTGGCAAGAGTATATTACGCCGCTGAAGCAACGGGCGATTTAGAAAAATTACACTCGGTCATTTTTAATGCGATTCATGTAGAAAAACGCCGTTTAGAAACGGAAGAGCAGTTATTAGATTTTGTTGCGGAACAGGGCATAGATCGTGAAATGTTTGCTAAAACAATGGATTCTTTTTCTGTGAAAGGAAAAGTGAAAAAAGCATTATTAATGAGCCAAACATCAGGAATTACTGGTGTACCATCAATGATCGTTAATGGTAAATATATTGTTGATGCACCGATGGCTGGTGGAATGTCTGAGTTACTTAAGGTAGTAGACTTCTTGATTCAACAAGAATCGAAATAAAGTAATTTAGAAGGATATATAGTGGGGTCGGCGTAATTCCGAACCCACTTTTTAATCGGCAAGACAGCAGTTTCGTCCCGCTTCTTTTGCTCTAGATAGTGCAGTATCTGCTCGTTTTAGTACATCATTAATTGTATCATTCGGTCTAAAAGTCGCTAAGCCTGCTGAGGCTGTAATCGGCACAGGTTTATTTTCGTAATGAAACTTCGACTTTTGAATTTTTTCTCGAATTTTATTGGCCAATATGAGAGCATCTTCTAAACGTGTTTCAGGGAAAACCCCCACAAACTCTTCTCCACCAAAGCGTGCGATGAAATCCGCATCTCGCGTTGCTTGCATGAATATACGTGCGATAGTTTTGAGCACTTTATCACCAGCTGTGTGACCATATTCATCATTAACACGTTTGAACAAATCGATATCCCAGACAATAAGACTTAAAGGGCTTTGGTATCGTTGCCAACGGGTAAACTCTCTTTCTAAATCTTCGTTGAGTGCTTGTCGATTCCAGATGCCTGTTAAGGTGTCTTTGAGTGCTAGTTCACGTGATTTTTGGGTCGATTGACGTAATTCAATGCTTTCGTGTTCCATGTCGTTTAGACGAGCATGTAGTACTTTTATTTGTTCTTGTGACTGAATAAAGCGATCGTGATCTGATTGGCGGTAACTTTCAAAGTGCTGATTCAGCATGTCAAGACGCTCATTGACGGTCGATTTAAGGAAATCAAGATCATCTGCATCTTCTACTTCTCTACGAATACCAATTACTTGATCTTCAACTGCTTGCCCAATCGTTTTCCGGTGCTCATATGCTTCGGCATCTTCAGTACTTGTGGCACGGATATGTTGGTCTAATTCATTTAACCGCGAAGTCAGTGATTTAAGAAACTCTTCATAGTCTTGTTTCTCAGTTATAACTTGAGAGCCCAGTGTGCTAACAATATTTGCAATATCTTTAATGACAGTTGGTAATTGTGTATCTTCAATTCCGAATTCTATTTGATGACGAATGTCTGTCGCTTTCTTACTCAAATCAGTGGGAAGTGAAAGGCGTTCAAGTAAGTCCATTAGCACACGATGATTAGGTATTTTATTCGGGGAAGGATGCTCTACATCACTATCAGCTAATGATATCTGCTGTTCTGTTTCATGATCGCGAGCAGACTCTTCTTTTGATGGTTTGTTTTTACCAAAGATATTGAAGCCGAAACTAGATGATTTTTCTGCTGGGTTTTGATTTAAAAGACGGTCAAATAGTGACTGTGCTTCAGGTATTAAGGCTGGTAAAGTTTGTTTTGTTGCAGATGTCAGTTTCTTTGCTAATGTTTTCGCTTCTGATTTAAAGGGTTTAACGAGTTTTAATGACAATAATAATTTCGCAATAATTTTGCCGGCCGTTTCACTACCTCCTTTCGTAGAACCTTCTTCCATCTGAGTGATGGCTTTTTCCATTTTATTAAGAACAAACTGCATTTTTTGCTGATCTTGTTTACCACGCAGCACATCTCGTAATGATTTAAGTTGCGTATCCAACGCGGGGTCTAAACCTTGTGCTGCGAGTGCTAAGCGTCCTAAACTACGCTGTAATAGCTCATCATAATCTTGTTGCTGTTCAAGAGAGGTGAGTGATGCATAATATTTTTGCTTAAACTCCTCTAGCTGCTGCGATGCAATGTCATCCGCCATAAGTTCAATCCTTGACCGTCTAAAGTGCTGCCGGTGTTTTTGGAGCTGTAGTGTTATGGATACTATCTAAAGGTACAACTTCATCACTGACAACGTTATCTTGTAATAAAATGTCATAGTAGCGTCGAATATTTTCGATATAACGAACTGGTTGACCACCTCGAGCATACCCATAACGGGTTTGTACGTACCATTTTTTCTTTGCTAAAAGAGGTAGATGTTCTTTTATATCAGGCCATAAGTCTGGATTTTTACTATTATTTTCAGTGAGTATGCGTGCGTCTTCAACATGACCTAGGCCTATATTATATGCGGCTAGCGCGATCCATGTTTTATCCGGTTCATTCACGCGTTCAGGAAGTCGTGAGAGCATGGAAGCTAAATATCCCGCACCAGCGTGTATGCTCTGTGCAGGGTCTTCTCGGTCATCTATATTCATTTCTAGCGCTGTTGCCTGGGTTAGCATCATCAAGCCTCTTACACCGGTACTGGATACGGCCTGTGCATCCCAGTGTGATTCTTGGTAGGAAATTGCAGCTAGTAAACGCCAGTCAAAACCAAATTCTTCTGCAGCTTTTTTAAACAGGGGTTCATATTGAGGCAGCCTTGTTTGGATACGCCGGTAATAGGTTCGAGTATCAATATAATCGAAACGACGGATATGACCATAGTATTTTTCTATTAAACGATCCAGATCACCAGATTCTTCAATTTGTTCAAAAAACTTTACCATTTCAGTTGAAAGTGAACCATCTTCAGTTAATGGCATTGCCCACGCTAATGATTCTGGCTCAGAAAGATCAAAGGCTACGCGTAGCTCTGGAAATAAGGTTTGGTTAGCAGCTAAATCATTTGAATCTGCAATTGTGTAATCAATCATTTCAAGCTCTACTAATTCTAGTAGACCACTGCTATCAAGCTCCTTATTTTCTGTCCAAATTAGTTCAGGAATATCTTCTTTATAGGAGTTTAACTGTTCAACATGACTACTATTTGCCACTACTTCAAGTTGACCATTAAATAGATCGGTAATGTTTTCAGGGATTCTATTACCGTTTCGATATACCAGTTGCTGAGTTACTTCTTGATAGACTGGACCAAAATGAAAACGATCTTTACGCTGCACGGTGATTGATAAGCCTGCTGCAGCCATATCTGCTTTACCGTTGTCTATCAGTTTAAACATATCCCCAAGATTATCAGGCACGATGACTTTAAGTTTAACATTGAGATATTCGGAGAATCGTTGAGCTAACTCGTATTCGAAGCCTGCTAATTCGGTGCCTTTTACGTAGTAGGTAGTGGGGCCATAACGCGTTAGCACACGCAACTCACCTCTCTCACGAATTTCTTCTAGATGCGGTTGTGCCTCATCGCAAGCAATAAGTAGACTTATTAGTATGAATAACAGACTGATTAGCTTCAAATATAACTCCATGAACAATGTTACGTCGAATTATCGCTTCATATGGATAATTTTGCACGATAATAAGTTCAGCACTACAGTCTAACAGCCCGTTCTTTGCTAGGTTTATTTTAAATGCATTTTATAACTATTTTTGTAGATGGAATGGTTATTCTGAATGAAAAGTCGTCATGCATATCTCGCTGGCAGTTTGTAGCATATTCGTTATTACTATGTTGTTGCTGGACAATAAAATACAGGTGTTAGCTACTTTAGAGTACGAGAATTGAGAGGGGTTAGGGAAATATTTCTATCTGGCGAGCTAAGGACCTGGTTAAATTAATTCGATAGATATGGAGACAAGTATATTGATAAAACTATATGCTTTGGCTATGTTTTACTGGGATCGAATTATGGTCATGCGTTAGCGGAGGCTGAGATGTTGATTCAGTTATCGGCACAAGTGGATACAATCAAATATGTCGACAGTCGTAATATGTTATTACAATAATTATTGGGTGGCGGGGATTGGAATTGAACTAGGATTTGATACGAATGTATTCGCTGTGAAGGTTTGAATGGTACCGAGGGTCGGAATCGAACCGACACTACTTTCGTAACCGGATTTTGAATCCGGCGCGTCTACCAGTTCCGCCACCCCGGCAATATTCAAGCGACAGATTATAACCATAGTTAGGTGTTTTAGGAAGTGTTATTTTAAATTCATCGCTAAAAATGGCTAGAGCATCATCAATAATAAAAATGTTGTTACAAATGGGTGATTGAAAGAGTCACTTTTTCTAATAGGGGGTAGAGAGGAGATTATTTATAGACATAAAAAAACCGGTATCAACTTAATTGATACCGGTTTTTTTGTTCTGCAAGGTTACGCTATTAAGATTGTAGCTAAAACATTGAAGCTAAACCAAAGTAGTAACCATAGAGCAGAAATATTAACGTTTAGAGAATTGTGGGCGTTTACGCGCTTTGTGTAAACCAATTTTCTTACGTTCTACAGCACGAGCATCACGAGTGATGAAACCTGCTTTACGTAGTTCTGATTTTAATTCGCTGTTGTATTCAACCAATGCGCGGCTGATACCGTGACGAATTGCACCAGCTTGACCATTGTTACCACCACCACGAACAGTGATGTTTAAGTCAAATGTGCTTAGCATATCAACAAGAACAAGAGGTTGACGTACGACCATGCGAGATGTTTCGCGGCCGAAATATTCTTCCAATGAGCGTGTATTAATGGTTAGTTTGCCGCTACCTGCTTTTAAAAAAACACGAGCTGTTGAGCTTTTGCGACGACCTGTAGCGTAGTATGAATCTGCCATAATATGTCCGATTAAATTTCCAGCACTTTAGGCTGTTGAGCGGTATGAGGATGTTCTTCACCAGCATAAACTTTAAGTTTACTAAACATGGTGCGTCCCAATGGATTCTTTGGCAACATGCCTTTTACAGCTGATTTGATAACACGATCTGGCGCTTTATCTAGTTGCTTTTCAAGAGAGATAGATTTTATACCACCGATGTAACCTGTGTGGTGATAATAGATTTTATCTTTCAATTTATTACCTGTTACACGCAATTTTTCAGCATTAATAACGACGATATAATCACCAGTATCAACATGAGGCGTATAAATGGTTTTATGTTTGCCACGTAGGCGACGCGCGATTTCCGTAGCCATACGGCCTAGAGTTTTGCCATTGGCATCAATCACGAACCAGTCACGACGAACTTCAGCTGGTTTTGCACTTAACGTGGTGGTTTTTAAAGTGGTTTTCATTCCGCAGTTTGCTCCTGAAAAATATTACGCAGGCGGGGTCTAAATAAAGAGGAAGCATGTTACGCAATCAAGTTAAGACTGTCAACTGCCTTCACGACATAAATAATTAAGACAAGTGTAATGCCTGATAACAGGCAACAAATGGGCACGTAACTATCTGTTCGAGTAATTTACTAATCAGTAAGTTACTGTAGCGTAAGCGGTAATTGCGGACAATTTTGCACTAGCAGCAAGTAGTTTGTATTGAAGTCATATTGAATGAGTCCAAGTGCTTTTAATCTATCTCTCGTATTATAACAGGTATTGAAGACATATATGATAGTTGTCGCATTGAATGAGCGACAACTAGATCTGAGGTACGACTCTTGTCTAATGACTTAAATTTTAGTAATCAGTTTCATTAACCAAATTAAGAATTAAGTGTACAAGTTGAGTCGATAGTTCACTGGGCATGGGTGTTGCTGACCGATCTATATTAAATAATTGCCCCTACTTTATAGATAGTGACTAGATAGCGACCGCAGTTCGATCAACAATGAGGAGGTATACACCTTACTCTAGTCTCGATTTAGACTATTTTTTAATAATAGTTAATGAGAACAAATTTGCAGAACTTTGAATAAGGAATATTCGCCTAAGGCATTATAAAATATATAGTTTCATGACGATTAAAATAGCTGTTAACCATTTTAATCAGTCAATAGTGTGTATAAAAGGCATGCGTTTACTGGGCATATTTTATCAGTGGTTCGTGGTAATATTTAACAGATTCATCCATTAATAATTTTTCCGAGAAATCATGCCAAACCGAATTCGCGAGATACCATACAACTATACTTCTTTTTCTGACCGTGAAATCGTCATTCGATTTTTAGGTTCAGATGCTTGGGACATTTTACAAACATTGCGGGACCAGCGTAAAACTGGGCGCAGTGCCAAGATGCTATTTGAGGTCTTAGGCGATATGTGGGTTATTTCGCGTAATCCTTTCATTCAAGATGATTTGGTTGAAAATCGTAAGCGTTGGGATTCACTGTCTCACGCGCTACATCATCGTTTAGATCAGGTTCGCGAACGCGCACAGGAAAATAATAATACTTTAGCGTTAGAGCTGGAAGCTAAAACACGCCATGCAGTTGCTGAATTTGAACGTGATTTATTAAGTATTGATGAACGTCGTCGTAGCGTTATACGCCGTCTATCTAAAGCTACAAAAAAACATAATATTAAGTTTGATGGTTTATCACGCGTATCACATGTTACAGATGCTACTGACTGGCGTGTTGAGTACCCATTAGCGGTTGCCACGCCTGATAGCGAAGAAGAAATGGCCGCAGTTGTCGCTGCTTCAATTGAATTAGGCTTAACGGTCATCCCTCGAGGCGGTGGTACGGGTTATACCGGTGGTGCTATTCCTCTTACTGCTGATAGTATTGTTGTAAATACTGAAAAATTAGAAGGCTTAGGCGAAGTTATCTACCGCACCTTGCCTGACCGTGAAGGTGAAGTGGCTACCGTTCGTGCTGAAGCGGGTGTGGTTACACGCCGAGTATCGAATCTTGCTGATCGTAGCGGGCTGGTTTTTGCTGTTGATCCTACATCACAAGATGCGTCCACTATCGGTGGTAACGTGGCGATGAATGCGGGCGGGAAAAAAGCCGTAATGTGGGGAACCGCATTAGACAACCTCGTTTCATGGCGCATGGTAACACCCGATGCAAAATGGATGGAAGTTGAACGACTTGATCACAATCTTGGCAAGATCCATGATGTTGAAACAGCGAGATTCCGAGTTACTCAATATCAAGCTGATGGAAAAACAGTTATAGGTGAGCCAGAATATTTAGCTATACCTGCAAATGAACTGCGTAAATCTGGATTAGGTAAGGATGTAACTAATAAATTTCTGGGTGGTTTACCAGGAATTCAAAAGGAAGGTTGTGATGGTTTAATTACCTCTGCAGTGTTTGTGTTGCATCGTATGTCTGATTTTACCCGTACTGTTTGCCTAGAGTTTTTCGGTAACGATTTAAGTAAAGCCGTGCCTGCTATTGTTGAAACTAAAGATATTATAGATAACAATCCAAACGTATTGTTAGCAGGGATGGAACATCTAGACGAGCGTTATGTGCGTGCCGTTGGTTACACCACAAAAGCGCCTCGTTCGATACTGCCAAAAATGGTATTAATGATTGATGTGGTGGGTGATGATGAAGATGCCGTTGCTGCTGCTTGTTCC
>CAXBIM010000011.1:0-64395 GCA_963975785.1 uncultured Methylophaga sp. | reverse complement strand
TTTCATTTAAAAACAATAAGATATGGCTTGTGTATGAAGGTTTTTGCACGTGTTTGAATCCTAGTCTTTGTAAAAAATCCCTTTGGGCCCCATGTAGACACTATGTAGACAGTAGCGCTCAAATAATAGCGATTTTATGCAAAAAATGTCAAACTCGATTACATGCGAAAGTTAGATAAGTTAATGATATTTAGTCGATTTTATAAGTAAATATACTAGTTCACTGTTTGGGAAGCTTGACCCTTTACTGTGAAGTAAGGAGAATTGTCCGATACGATTATAAATTTAAGACAAATTACAGCTAATCTTTATCTCTTAGCGTGTTTCTTGATCTAGATCAGGCAAGCAATGAGAGTCCGGGTCTACATTTGCTGTAAAATTCAGTAATGTTTAAGTTTAGTAATGTGATGGGAAGGAGTCGAGACCTCTAAGTTTAGAGATTGAGATAGTGTTTTTCATAGAGAGAAGGTGTGGTCGCTATGCAAGCGGAACAACAGCAATATAGTTTTCAGATAGTTAAGTGGTTCGCCTATATGGCGGTCGTATACTTAGTGGTAGGTACGGGTATTGGGGTGTACATTGCTTCTGAATTGGCATGGCCAGTTTTGAACTTTGACAATCCATATATTTCTTTTGGACGATTACGTCCACTGCATACAAATACAGTTATCTTTGCCTTCGGTGGCTCAACACTAATGGCAACGGCTTATTACATCGTACAACGTACATCAGGTGTACGTCTGTGGAGTGACAAGTTGGCTTGGTTTACTTTCTGGGGCTGGAACTTAGTTATATTAGGATTTGCCATTAGTCTACCGCTTGGTCTTACTCAGTCTAAAGAGTACGCCGAAATGGAATGGCCGTTAGATATCTTATTAGCGGTTGTATGGTTGGCATATAGCTTTAACTTTATTATGACGTTGTCTATACGCAAGGTTTCACACATCTATGTTGCTAACTGGTTCTTCTTAGCCATGATGATAATGATTACCTATTTACATGTGATCAACAGCTTAGCTATCCCTGTTGAATTGTTTAAATCATATTCAATCTTCGCAGGCGTACAAGATGCGATGATTCAATGGTGGTGGGGACATAATGCGGTAGGTTTCTTTTTAACTGCTGGCTTTCTTGGCATTATGTATTATTTTGTTCCTAAGCAAGCAAATCGTCCAATCTACTCATACCGTCTATCCGTCATCCATTTCTGGGCGTTAACGTTTGGTTATGTATGGTTAGGCGCACATCATCTTCAATACACGGCATTGCCTGATTGGACTGGTTCATTAGGTGCCGCTATCTCATTAGCCATGATCATTCCTTCATGGGGTGGTGCAATTAACGGTATGTTTACCTTAAGTGGTGCATGGGATAAATTACGTACCGATTATATTTTGCGTTTCTTGATTGTGTCACTTGCGTTTTATGCTATGTCGACCTTTGAAGGTCCAGTTATGGCATCTAAAACAGTTAATGCTTTATCACATTACACTGATTGGACTATCGGTCATGTACATGCTGGTGCTTTAGGCTGGGTTGCCATGGTTTCTATTGGTGCTATTTATCATATGGTAGAGCGTCTATGGGGCACAACAATCTGGTCTGTTAAGTTAGTTAATTTACACTTCTGGATGGCGACAATCGGTACAGCTGTTTATATTACTGCGATGTGGGTATCAGGAATCATGCAAGGTCTAATGTGGCGTGCTTATGATGATTACGGTAACTTGGCTTACACGTTTGTTGAATCTGTTGCTCAAATGCACCCGTACTATGCAATGCGTGCAGCAGGTGGTTTGATTTTCTTCCTCGGCGCATGTGTGATGTTATTCAACGTTACCGTGACTATTCGTAAAGCTATCGCAAACCCATCTGCGAAGATGGCTGTTGCTGCTAATATTTAAGGGATACAGGCATGTCTGAACACAACTCAAATAAACCGGTAACCTTTCAAGAAAAGCTGGAAAAAAACGTATGGGCTTTGGTTTTAGCAACGGCAATTATCGTGTCAGTTGGTGGTATCGTTGAAATCGTACCTTTGTTCTATCTGAACACAACATTCGAAGATCAAGTGCATCCTGAATATGAAGAATTATCAGGTGTACGCCCATACTCAGCATTAGAATTAGCGGGCCGTGATATATATCAACGAGAAGGCTGTTATTTATGCCATTCTCAAATGGTTCGCCCATTCCGTGATGAGAAAGATCGCTATGGACATTATTCTTTAGCTGTGGAGTCAAAATACGACCATCCATTCCAATGGGGTTCTAAGCGAACAGGTCCTGACCTTGCTCGTGTTGGTGGTAAATATTCTGATGCATGGCATATTCAGCATTTACGTGCACCACGTAGCGTAGTTCCAGAATCAGTGATGCCAAACTACCCGTGGCTTGAAAAAGCGACTATTGATGGTAATAGTCTTGAAAAGCGTGTTAAGGCAATGAAAATTTTGGGTGTACCTTACACTGATGAGCAAATTAATGGCGCTGCCGCTTCAGTTGAAGATAAAACTGAAATGCAAGCATTAGTTGCCTATCTTCAGGTGTTAGGCACAATGGTTAAATTTGAACCAGGTAGAGATTATCGTGACTAAACTTCAAGAGTATTTCCATACGGATTGGAGTGGGATGACAGGCACTGATTGGTTTGGACTCATACTCACCGTATTCGTGTTTATAGTAATGGTTGTTGCTTATTTTTGGGTACTAAACCCTAAAAATAAACAAAGCATCGAATCTCATCGCTCAATGCTTTTGGATGAAGACGAAAGAAAATCGGAGAAACAAGATGGCAGAGAATAAAAATAAATCCACACAGGTTAGTGATACTGGCCATGTTTGGGATGGTATCCGTGAATTAGATAATCCTTGCCCGCGATGGTGGCTAAACGCACTTTATTTGAGCGGATTAATTGTAGTTGTTTACTTCGTTCTTTATCCTTCATTACCTTTGGTACACGATAGTACTAAGGGCTTATTGGGCTGGACACAGATTGGTGAGTACAAAGAAGACTTAGCAAAAGTAGAGGCTAAACGCGCTCCATTTGAGGACAAGCTAGCAGCAATGAGTGTTAATGAGATTCTTGCTGATCAAGAAATGCTTAACTACGCTATCGGCTCAAGCAAAGTACTCTTTGGTGACAACTGTGCTGCATGTCATGGTACAGGTGGTGCTCCAGCTGAAGGTGCTGGCTATCCAAACCTGACTGATGATGATTGGTTATTTGGCGGAACTGTTGATGCTATTGAAATGAGTATTGCAAAGGGGCGTCAAGGTAATATGCCAGCACATGAAAAACTACTTAAAACAGAAGAAGTCGATCAGCTCGTTAAATTTGTTGTAGATAGTTCAAATGGTGTTGCTACCGAAGCTGGTAAAGCTTTATTTAATGCGAAAGGTTGTTTTGCTTGTCATGGTGCCGATGCAAAAGGTATTCAAGCTTTGGGCTCAGCAAACTTAACAGATAAAATTTGGCGCTTTTCAGGCGATGAAGAACAAATTCGCCAAACTATACTGCATGGTGTCAATGATGCATCTGATAAGCACACACGTGTAGCTGTGATGCCTCAATGGAGTCAAAAGTTAGCCATTATGCTTCAAGTTAGAGCTGATGCTATTCTTGATGAAGAAGATCCTAATGAAATAGATTGGGAAGATGAATTAGATGGTACAGAAGCAGAACGCTTATCTGAAACTGATATTAAAAAATTAGCTGTTTATGTTCACCAGTTTGGTGGTGGTCAATAATATTTTTATGCAGCAGGATTAGTATGGTCCACATAAATGGAGAATTTTATTATGAATATTGATTGGGTCGTAGTTGCAGTAATCTCAAGTGTGGTTGCCATGGTTATTGGTACCGGAATATTTGTTTATTATGCAATGAAACATGTTGATGAAGATAAATCACATGACAAGTAATTTCGTTTGAAAACGATAGAAAATAGCCGACAGCAATGTCGGCTTTTTTATGGTGGAAACGGTCATTACCATTAATATCAGCACATTCTAATGTTGATTCCTTATGTTATAATTTTATTAGTTATAGTAAATCGAGAACGATGACGTGAGTGAAGTAAAAAACAATACAAATATCGATATTGATGATATCTATGAAGAGGTGTCTGAGTGGCATATCAATACGGGTGATATTAAAGTTGTTGCTAAGCGTCTTCCAGGTGGATTTCGAACATTAAAATGGCTTGGAATGTCCGTATGGTCTATATTGTTCTTAGGACCATATCTACGATTTAATGATGCTCAAGCTATTCTGTTCGATTTACCTCAGCGTCAATTTAATATATTCCATGTCACGATCTATCCTCAAGACATCTGGATGTTATCCCTAACATTGCTGTTTTTTGCGATTCTACTTGCGGCGGTTACCAGTATTGCTGGTCGTGTGTTCTGCGGATATTTTTGTTTTCAAACAGTTTGGACTGATATATTCACTTGGATTGAAGGTAAGATTGAAGGCGATACACCACAAAAGGCAATGAAGTTTAGTAAAGCACCTTGGACTATAAAGAAATTTAGTCTCAAAGCTTTCAAGCATACTTTATGGTTGCTGATTGGACTGTTTACTGGTATTTCATTTGTTGCTTGGTTCACTGATGCATTTCAGTTATGGGATGATCTATTTAGCTTCCAAGTATCACTCACTGCGATAATTATTATCGGGTCATTCACTGGTGGCACCTATCTATTTGCAGGGTTTATGCGTGAACAAGTCTGTTTCTGGTTATGCCCTTATGCACGTTTACAAGGTGTTATGTATGATCAAGATACGTTGTTGCCTTCGTATGATGCAGAGCGCGGAGAACCGCGAGCTAGAGTTAAAAAGGGTGAAGACTTTTCAACTAGGGGGAGTTGTGTAGACTGTAATGTCTGTGTAGCGGTTTGCCCTACAGGAATAGATATTCGTAAAGGTCAGCAAGAAGGTTGCATTACGTGTGGCTTATGTATTGATGCCTGTGACAGTATTATGGATAAAGTTAAGCAACCGCGAGGGTTGATCCGATACGCTTCCTTTAAAGAATTACACCATAATGCGCCAGTAATACCACTTTATAAGCGATTCCGAGTAATTATTTACGGTTTGATATTGTTGCTTGCATTGTCAGGCATTATTTATGGTTTTACTCACTTATCTCCAACTGAATTCAAGGTTGTTCATGAACGGCAGCCACTATATGTTCTTTTAAGCGATGGCTCTATTCAAAACAAATATACCGTCAAATTACTGAATAAAACAAAAAATACGATTAAGATCCATTTCGAAATAGAAGGCATTGAAGGAGCTGTACTGCACGGATTAACTGATATGGAGATTGAGCCAGGAAAAGTGGTTCCTGTGACCGCATTGGTGCGTGTTCCAGCTGACCAATTGAAGGATGATCTTATTCCCATCGTATTTAAAGGTGAAGTAGAAAACTCTACAATTGATATAAGTTACAAAAGTATGTTTATGAGTCCCAAACAATAGCGTGATTGAACTAGGTAAAGTATGAATATTTCACAAAGTAATAAAGAAGCCCTGAAAAACCCGTGGGTGTTAGGAATGTTATTATTCTTAGTCACTTTTTTAACGGCTAACGCCATTTTTATATACCTTGCTTTTGAGTCTCCACCTAACTTGGTTGTTGAAGACTTTTATGAGCGAGGAGAGCATTATGAAGAAGCTCAGAAGCTCGTAGAAAAACAGAAAGCGTTAGGCTGGACGGGGATCATAATGGCCCCAGCAAATACTCGGGTTAATCAACATCAGCTTTATGAAGTTCTTTTACAGGGTAAACATTCATCAGCCCTAGTTTTAGATTCAGTTGTTTTACATGCCTATCGACCATCAGATGCTAGGGCTGACTTTTCAGTAGAAATGCTAAACAGTAAGCCTGGTATGTACGGTGCGGACGTGAGTTTTAGTTTACCTGGAATATGGGATGTCATTATCGTTGCTACGCAGGACGAGCATGAGTTTCTTGTCACCAAGCGATTTAATATTTCACCTTAATTCTTAAATACTATATAAAAATGCCATATGCTGTCGTATGGTATTTTTAATTTGGGCTTTATAAACCTTGTCTATATCTTGTTATCATTGTGGATTATCTGTTGAGCATGTTGGTAGTTTCACCGCTAAAATTGCTGATAAAGATCATGAGTTTTGTTGCTATGGTTGTCAGACTGTTTGTGAAACTATTCATAGTGCAGGATTACAAAGCTTTTATCTAAAAACACCTGAAGGGGAGAATTTAGCACCACCACCTCCTTCATTATCCGATGAGCTAGCTTCATACGATCTAGATGAAGTTCAATCTGACTACGTTGATAAGTTGGGCGAGATACGCTCAATACATTTATTAGTTGAAGGAATACATTGCGCTGCATGTGTTTGGCTTATTGAGAACTCCTTATTAAAACAACAAGGTGTTGTCGCTGCTGAAGTTAATCTCACATCAAAACGATTACGCTTAAAATGGGATAACCGTCTTACTAAACTGTCTACATTACTGCAGGCATTGGGACATATAGGCTACGCCGCAATTCCTTTTGATCCTGATACCGCAGAAGGTGCATTAGCTCGACGACACCGTAGTTTATTGTATCGGATGGCCTTTGCTGGCTTTGCAATGATGAATATGATGTGGATCTCAATCGCTTTATATAGCGGTGCTGATCAGGGCGAGTTTAAAAATTGGTTTCATTGGATCAGTCTTTTAATCGCTACGCCGACATTACTTTATGCTGGATATCCTTTCTTACGAAACGCCTTACTAGGTTTGCGGCGTCGTTATTTGACGATGGATTTACCGATCGCAATTGGTGCGGTTGCTACCTATAGTTACTCCACTTTTATAACACTAACTGGTTCAGTTCACGGTCATGTTTATTTTGATACGGTGGTTAACTTTCTTTTTGTAATATTGGTGGGACGTTATCTCGAAGCGATATCAAAGCGTGAAGCGCTATCTGCAACTAGTCGCTTATTAGAATTGCAACCAAAACTGGCAACAGTCATGACTGATGGTCAGCCTAAAGTAGTGCCTATTCGTGCTGTTAAAATTGGTGATTTAGTCTTTGTTAAACCCGGTCAAAAAATACCTGTTGATGGTGTTTTGGTCGATGGTCAGAGTGCTGTAGACGAATCAATGCTCACCGGAGAGTCATTGCCTATCGTGAAGAAAAAAATGGATCAGGTTGTTGCTGGAAGTATTAATGGGGAGGGTGCTTTTACCGTTAAAGTTCAGCAAGTATTACGTAATACGGCCTTGGCTAAAATCGTATCGTTGATGGAAGATGCCCAAGCCTCTAAAGCTCCAATACAATGCACTGCGGATAAAATTGTACCTTGGTTTGTAGTCGTGACGCTTACCCTAGCAGCAGCTACTTTTATTTACTGGTATCAGTATGATTTCGAGCATGCTTTATTGGCCGCGACCTCCGTACTTATTATTACCTGTCCTTGTGCATTTGGCATGGCAACGCCGATGTCTGTTGCCGTTGCTACTGGCGTAGGTGCTAGTCATGGCATACTCATTAAACAGGGCGCTGCTCTCGAGTATTTATCGAAAGTCACACACTTTGTGTTTGATAAAACAGGCACGTTAACGGAAGGTAAATTACGAGTTGCCACGGTCGAGTCTTTTTCTGATTTAACCGAAAGTGAGTTATTGGTGCTGGCTGGATCAGTGGAGCAACACTCCGAACATGGTGTTGCTAAAGCCATCTTATCCGAGACAATCACGCGAGATCTTACTTTATCATCTATAACAAACTTTTCATCTTCCGCTGGACAAGGCGTTCAGGCCACACTTAATCAACAACATGTTTTCTTGGGTACACAAGCATGGTTAGTTGAGCTAGATTTTGTTTTTACTCACATTGTTTTAGACCGAGTTGATAGTTTGGAGCAACAAGGTATTAGTTGTGCTTTTATAGCTATGGAAGGAAAAATCGTCGGAATTATAGGGGTGAGCGATCAGTTACGTTCAGATGCATTATCAATGATTAATGATTTACAACAGCAAGACATTGCAATTACAGTGTTGAGTGGTGATAAGCATACTGTCGTTGCTGCTATTACTGCTGAACTGGGTGACATTGAACGGCAAGCCGAAGTTTTACCTAAAGATAAAGCAGATGTAGTGAGAGCATTGCAGCAGCAGGGTGCTGTTGTTGCAATGGTGGGGGATGGTGTCAATGACGCACCAGCATTAATTCAAGCAGATGTAGGTATTGCTTTAGCCTCAGGCACCGATGTTTCAATTGAAAGTGCAGATATAGTGCTATCGCATAATGAATTACACAAAGTGACCGAGGCGAGGCGTTTGGCTGGTCGAACGCTCAGCACAATAAGACAGAATATAGTACTCTCTATAAGTTACAATATCATCATGGTGCCGCTAGCAATGATGGGCTTAGTTAACCCATTTATGGCAGCGGTGACGATGCCAATTAGCTCCTTATTAGTAATTGGTAATGCCGCTAGAATAAAACGTTTATTTAAGGGCTAATTCAATGGATGTTATCTATGGTTTATTACCTGGCATGTTATTGCTTGGTATTATTGGTGTTGCGGTATTTTTCTGGGCTGTACGCAGTGGACAATATGATGATATGGATGGTGCAGCAAATCGTATATTAATGGATGAACCATCTGAGAGTGAACAAAATAATGACACTGATGCTGAAAAATAACAGGTTAACCTTGAGACCAATAAGTCATCCATGATGAATAGAGTTTTATTTTTTATAGTAGTGCTGTTTATTTCACCTTTAGTCTGGTCAGTAGAAACGATTAAGATTGGGATGTCGACAGCATTAACTGGCTCTGCTGCTGAGTTGGGTTTGAATATGCAGCGTGGGATTGAGTGTTATTTCGATACCGTAAATAAACAAGGTGGTATCGCTGGACGTATGTTGGAGCTGGTTGTCTTTGATGATGGTTATGAACCTGAACGAGCGGCCTTGAATATGCGTCAACTGATTGATCAAGAGCAGGTGTTGGCCGTTATGGGTAATGTGGGTACGCCAACTGCGATCGTTACGGCGCCGATCGCTCAAGAAAAGAAAACCTTATTATTCGGCGCGTTTTCTGGAGGCGGTATTTTACGTCCCTCACCAGCTAACCGTTATATCATTAACTATAGACCTAGTTACGCAGAAGAAGCTGCAGAAATGGTGGAAGGCTTATTGCAAGCAGGTATTAAACCTTTAGAAATTGCACTGTTTACTCAGCGTGATGGTTTTGGTGATGCAGGATATCAAGCTGCAATAAAGGCATTCCATCAACTTGGTTTTAAGGATACAGATCGGCTTGCTCATGGGCGTTATACGCGTAACACACTTAATGTCGAAAATGCTGTTGCAGAGATATTAGATAGGCCCACCACGCCCAAAGCAGTGATTATGGCTGGAGGTTACGGAGCTTCGGCAAAGTTTATAGCTTTGTTGCAACGTGAACTGCCTGATCTGATCTTCCTAAACCTGTCATTTGTAGGTGATTATCAGCTCAAACAGGCATTGGG
Source organism: uncultured Methylophaga sp. (assembly GCA_963975785.1). GTDB lineage: Bacteria > Pseudomonadota > Gammaproteobacteria > Nitrosococcales > Methylophagaceae. Next base: position 54,865 of record CAXBIM010000011.1, on the reverse strand, counting down.
TGATATTGAAAATGTTATCGTGATGCAGTCAGTACCTCCATTAGAGTCGAACATGCCTATCGTCAAAGATTATTTATCTAACCTACAACTGTTTGATGATAGTTTAGAGCCAAATTCAGTTTCACTAGAAGGATTTACCATTGCTAAAATATTTCACCAAGGATTGTTAAATATTAAAGGCGATATTACTAAAGAAAGCATCATTGATGGTTTAGAGTTATTGCATGGCATTGATATTGGCTTGGGCGTTGATATATTTGTTGATGAGGAAGAACACCAAGCCATAAACCATATTTGGATGACGCATTTTAAAGCAGGAAAAATAACGCCATTTACATGGCCAATGTTACAAACAAAGACCATTACAAAATGAACATGTTCATAAAGGAAGATGATAATGTTTAATACAAGGAGTATTAAGAGTCTACTCCAGCTCTGGGCAATGGCCACAATCGTTGCCATTTTAGTGATTGTAGCCGTTGCTTTGTATAGCAACATGTCATTCACTAAAACTCAAAATGAATTAACCACACGTGTTTTGCCTATGGAAAATGCGAGTCGGCAAGTAAGCAGTGTGGCAGCTTCATTTATCACCCGACAAAAACAAGCTCTCGCATCTGATTCATTAAAAAATATTGCTGAATTGATGCCTCGGAGTGACTTAGAAGATGAATTCGAAAACTACTTAACGCAACTTAGATCGGCTGTATCTAATAATATACAGGCTACAACAGTGGTTATGTCCTTACTGATTTATTACCAACGTTTTTTAGCTGTTGATACACAATTATTGACTCTTATCGAACAACAGCATGCTATTAACTCACGGTTACAACAAAAAACCGCAGTTATTGAGTTGTTAGATGCAAAAATCAATGATCGTGTTGAGATGATTACAGGAAAAATTAATCTGCAAATAAGTCGTGGTAAACATGCAATAAGATTATCGCTTAAACAAGGCGATCCGACATATAAAGATAGCCTTATAGAAAATATTATATTTACTAAGAAAGATGTTATTCAAAAGTTAAGTCAAACTGTGCGGTTAAATACTCTTAAGATCACAAATTTAACGCAAAAAATTATCCAATCAAAAAATACAGATCAATTGTTGAGCATTCGAGATAATGATATTAAGCAACTCGAAGCGACTTTAAATATTGCTATCAAACAACTAAAAAGAGAGCTAGAACATGATGAGATGTTGCTTAAATTAACAGAAGAGCTTGATGTAGATAGTCATCTATTTATTAATACAATTTTAATCGGCGAATCATCTATTGCCCAATTACGATTACAACAATTAGAGAATGACAACTTTTTAGCGGTAAGAGAACAAGAGTCAATATTGACGCTAAAAGTAATGATGTCCCAATTAGAAGACTTGTCAGCGCTTATTAGTGAGCAAAGCTTAACGACAGTTACACAGTCGGCAATTGTTGCTGAACGCTCTAAATGGATCATTATCTTATTAGCGGCGGTAATAGTGTTAGGGATGCTCAGGTTTGTTATGGCGATTTCCCAACGCATTAACCGCCCGCTAGATGAACTACGCAGTGCTATGGGGGCCTTGTCCGTTAAAAAATTCGCTACTCGTCTAGAAGTAAAGTCTGGTAAAAGTGAGTTTGCCATATTAGCCAATGACTTTAATTTATTTGCCGAAAATACTCAGAAATTAATCGAAGATTTAGCCGAAGCAAGAGATTCACTGCAAGTTAGAAAACAGCACATAACTGCCATTTTAAATGGTGTACCAGAAGCGATTTTAACGGTGACGACAGAAGGTGTTATTGAATCGACTAACTTAGCAGCTGATCGCGTATTGAAAGCGGGTAACAATCCTTTGATTGGCTTAAATATCCTCCAGTTTTTTGATGACAACCAGCATATAGAAAAGCTTACTGACGTCTTAATATTGCAACAAAGTAGCAAAGAATTTAAAGGCCTTTACTACAATAAAGAACCTTTTTATATGTGGGTATCACTCAGCCCTGTTTCGAGTATTGATAATATTTGGGTATGCGTAATTTCAGATGTAACTACGTGGAAATTGGCTGCGGCGAACTTAAAAACAAAAAGTTCTGAGTTAGACGCTATTTTAGAAAATGCCATGGTGGGTATAGCATTTATAAAAGATAGAACATTCCTGCATGTTAATCATAAGTTTGAAACATTATTCGGTTATGAACGTGCCCAAATTTCAGGCATGTCAACACGGTGTTTATATCTTAGTGAATTCGCTTTTGAGCAATTAAGTGATGAAGTTGATGCTGTGCTTGATAGTGGCGAAAACTTTGAAGGGCAACTTGAGATGGTTCGCGAAAATGGTGAACGCTTCTGGTGCTCTGTTTCGAGTAAGGCCATTAACGACGATGATTCGCAGCAAGGTACGATATGGCTATTTGAAGATGTAACTCAGCAACGTAAAAATGAAGAACGATTGGTTAGTTTAGCTAGTTTTGATAGTTTAACTGGCTTACCTAATCGCGCTGTGTTTCTTGATCGACTAGAACATGCATTGCATAAGTCGTATCGTGAATCCGGCACATTGGCCGTTTTTTTCCTCGATTTAGATCACTTTAAACATATAAATGATTCTTTAGGTCATAAAGCTGGCGATCAGTTGCTATGTGAGGTTGCAAGTCGTTTGCAGTCATCAATAAGGGAAGGCGACACAGTTGCACGACTTGGTGGTGATGAGTTTACCGTGATTTTAGAAGACGTTCGTTCAGCTCAGTACGTGGCAAAAGTGGCAGAAAAAATACTAGCTGCCATATCTGAAGTCTATCGACTAGGTACCGTCGAGGTTAATATTAGTCCTAGTATCGGCATCAGTTTATACCCTGCTGATGGTCGTGATATGGATATATTATTAAGAAATGCCGATGCTGCGATGTACCATGCGAAGGACAATGGTCGAAATAATTTCCAGTTTTATTCTGCCGAAATGAATGCTAAAGCGGCTGAACGGTTAGCTATGGAAACCAGCTTGCGACGTGCAGTTGAACTGGACGAACTATACTTGAACTTCCAGCCTCAGATTGATCTAAGGACTGGAAAGGTGACCGGCGCTGAAGCCTTATTACGGTGGAATAGCGAGCGATGGGGAAATGTCTCTCCGGCCGATTTTGTACCTATTTTAGAAGACACCGGTTTAATCGGTATTGTGGGCGAAATGGTATTAACCCGAGCATGTATTGCTTATATGGCACTGAAGGATAAACTCGTCCCTGATTTTCAAATAGCCGTTAACTTATCTGGACGTCAATTTAAAGGTGGTCAGCTAGTGTCTTATATCGGGCAGTTATTGTTAGATATGGACATGTCACCTAAAAATCTAGAATTAGAAATTACCGAAAGTATTCTAATGGACAATACCGATATAGCCATTACGACATTAAATGAATTAAGTGCTATGGGTATGACTTTAGCTATTGATGATTTTGGGACGGGGTACTCGTCATTATCCTATTTAAAACAATTTCCGTTAAACGTTTTAAAAATAGATCGCTCGTTTGTGAGAGATGTTAATGATGATGAAAATGATGCGGCCATTGTAGATGCTATTTTAGCTATGTCACATAGGTTACAGCTTGATGTTGTCGCTGAAGGTGTCGAAACTAAGGAGCAGTTAGCTTTCCTTCAAGCCCATGACTGTGAACGTGTTCAAGGTTATTATTTCAGCAAGCCACTAGATTTTGAAAGCTTTAGTAAGTTTATTGAGCAAGACGTTCAAGGACTTTGATGGTTCTGTCGATAAAAAACATCTCTGTGGGTCAGATGCTTAATGAGCATTGATGGTACTGAGCTCGTCACCGATGTATGCTTATCTCAGAAACGAAGTCGACTTACTAGTTTAAACATGTTCATAACTGCTACTGGTATTGCAGTACAGTCTTCTCATGTTTATTCATGCGTATAGTCAAACCAGTCAAAGGATAATGCCAAATGGCTGTGTCAGGCTCGAGAGCGTCTTGATTAATGCTCGCAGGTTCACCAAAACGGAAGCGTGCAATTTCTGCATTCAACTTTACTGATGGTACGTAGGTAATAGCGATGATAGGGGCATTAACTATGCTGGCGTTGTCACTGTTACGAAGTTCATAGCGATGAGCGCCGCTATCTTGTAATCTGGCCTCGTTGGCACGGGACATCATTTCGCTTATTTGTTGTTCAGGGACATCGAGATTCAATACCAGTTTGCCAGTAATACCGCCGAGATGGACGCTGTCAAAAAAAGCTTCTACCGTGGATGCTTTACCTTCTTCTGCAAAAACAGCAATTTTGCCAAACTCATGAAACAGTTCCTTAGTATGGTTATAGGTCGTTGTACCGATGTGAATGTCGAATACCTTGCTCTTACCATCGGGCATGGTGGTTATTTCCCATGGCATTGGTGCTGATGCCTGCTTTGAGGGAATAAATAATAATGCCCCAATTCCAACAATAGTCAGAAATAAACCAATTAAAAAATTACGAAGTATTCGCATGTCGTTTCTACCTATTTATTATCTGTGTTCGGTGGCACGTGTAGCCAAAAAGTGACGGGGCCATTATTGGTGAGAGATACTTGCATATCTGCACCAAACTGTCCCGTTTCAACAATAGAATGACGTTGTTTCGCTTGCTCGCAAATGTGTGTAAATAGTTCACTGCCTTCCTTAGGTGATGCGGCAGGAGTAAAACTGGGCCGCATACCTTTATGTGTGTCAGCAGGTAAAGTGAACTGGGGTACGAGCAACAAACCTCCATCGATATTCTGTAATGATAAGTTCATTTTATCGTTTTCATCACTAAAAATCCGATATCCCAATAAGCGTGATAATAGGCGATCCGCCTCTGCTTTTGTATCACCACGTTCTACACCGACAAACACTAATAATCCTTGTTTAATACATGCGATTTCTTCATTAGCCACAGTCACTGTGGCAAAGTCTACGCGTTGCAGTAATCCGATCATGCTGAGGGTTGGTAGTGTTTCTGAGTCAGTCGTGTCGCTATATTGCATGTGGCATCTATTAGCGCATTAATTAAGGCTGGCTCTCCCGCTGCATGTCCTGCCATGGGAATAATATCTAAATCGGCTTCTGGCCATGCTTGGTGTAGTTCCCATGCTTGTTGTGTAGGACAAACGATGTCGTAGCGTCCTTGCACAATAATGGTCGGTATCGATCTTATCGAGTCTATGTTATCTAGAATTGGGGTGTCGGCAATAAAGCATTCGTCTAAGGCAAAATGAAGTTGGATACGTGAATGCGCTAGTGGACCAGGTTCTTGTGAGAGATCAGGCTGATGTTCATGATCACGCAGTGTTACGATCGTACTTTCCCATGCTTGTAATAATTTAGCGGCAGCCATTTGATGTACTTGATCTGGTGCAGTGAGTTGCTGATAGTATGCCTGTAATGGTGATTTTTGCTCAGTTTCAGGCAGGTTTTTAACTAATTGGTGCCATGCCTCAGGAAACAAACGTGATGCTCCGCCTTCAGCATAAACCCAGTCGATATCTTGTTGGCGGCCTAGGAATATACCTCGTAAAATCATCGCCAAAACAGTGTCTGGGTGTCGTTGGGCATAACATAGACCAAGCGTACTTCCCCATGAACCACCAAAAATGACCCAGCGATTAATCTTGAGGTGTTGACGAATCGTTTCCATGTCTTCGATTAGAAATGAAGTATTATTATTTTCTAATTCGCCATGAGGTAATGAACGGCCGCAACCACGTTGATCAAAAAGGATAATACGATAGATATTAGGATCAAAATAACAGCGGTGGGAAGGCCGACATCCTGAACCTGGACCTCCATGCAAAAACACCACAGGAATGCCATTAGGATTACCACATTCTTCGACATAGACTTGATGACACTGGCCGTTACTGAGCTGTTCCATGTCAAGCTGGTGGGTAAGATAAGGTTCGATTTCAGGGTAAAGCGGTGCCATATGTTTCTCTTTGTGCAAATTATCCTTCAAACTATATCATGACTAAGCATGGTAATTATCTAAGGATTGCGAGAAAATACTAGGTCTCGCATAAAGCGTAATGACAGCATTATCGCTAAAATGATAAATAAGGCAAAAATATAAGATGAACCTGCACGAATTTCAGGCTAAACAATTATTTACTCGCTATGGCATTGCTACCCCAAAAGGTCAGGCAGTGACTAATGGATCTCAAGCGCGGCAAGCGGCAGAACAACTCGGCGGCGAACGTTGGGTCGTTAAGGCGCAAGTCCATACCGGTGGGCGTGGTAAGGCTGGTGGTGTCAAAGTGGTCGATACACTAGATGGTGTTGCTGATGCAGCCTATGACATGTTGGGTCGCAACTTAGTGACTCACCAAACCACAGCAGAAGGTTTACCTGTTCACCAAATCCTAGTAGAACAACCTTCTGACATCGTGAGTGAACTATATCTAGCGGTGTTAATTGATCGCGTTAGCCAGCGAGTTGTTTTTATGGTGTCCGCACAAGGTGGGATGGATATTGAAGCCGTAGCAGAAGAAAGTCCTGACGCCATTCTAAATTTGATTGTTGATCCCGTTGTTGGTTTACAAGCTTATCAATGTCGACGTGCTGGTTTCTTCTTAGGTCTGACGGGTAATACTTTCAAACAACTGCAAACAGTGATGCAAGGTTTATATCGCTTATTTACTGAAAATGATGTGAGTTTGGTTGAAATCAATCCTTTAGTGGTTACAGGACAAGGCAAGCTGTTAGCCGTAGATGCTAAATTGAATTTGGATGATAACGCCTTATTTAGACATGCCGAATTAGCCGCAATGTTTGATCCGACTCAAGAAGATGAAACGGAAGTTGTCGCTCAGAAATACGGCCTGAATTACATCACACTAGATGGCGAAGTCGCCTGTATGGTGAACGGTGCTGGATTAGCCATGGCGACCATGGATTTGATTCAAAAAGAAGGCGGTTCACCTGCTAACTTTCTTGACGTAGGCGGTGGTACCACGGCAGATCGCGTTGCTGAAGCCTTTAAAATTATTTTGTCAGATAAAAAAGTGAAATCAATATTGGTCAATATATTTGGCGGTATCGTACGTTGCGATTTGATTGCTGAAGGTATTATCCATGCAGCTAAAGACGTAGGTTTAACCTTGCCTGTGATTGTTCGACTGGAAGGTACTAATGCCGAGCGTGGTCGCGAATTATTGTTATCAAGTGGCATGGATTTACGTGCAGCACAAGATTTGACGGATGCCGCTAGACAAGCCGTTGCCTCAGCGAAGGAGAATATAGCATGAGTATTTTAGTTAACCGCGATACCCGTGTTATCTGCCAAGGCTTTACCGGTAAACAAGGGACTTTTCATTCTGAGCAAGCGATTGCTTATGGTACGCAGTTTGTGGGTGGTGTTACACCAGGTAAAGGTGGCCAAATCCACCTTGATCGACCTGTTTTTAATACTGTTGCTGAAGCAGTAGAACAAACAAATGCCGATGCATCAATGATCTATGTGCCTGCCGCGTTTGCTGCCGATGCGATTTTAGAAGCTGCCGATGCAGGAATCAAAATCATTGCCTGTATTACTGAAGGTATTCCCGTTCAAGATATGTTGCGAGTCAAATATGCTTTGAAACACTCAAAGGCCCGTTTGATAGGTCCAAACTGCCCTGGGTTAATAACTCCTGGCGAATGCAAAATTGGCATTATGCCTGGTTCAATTCATTTACCAGGTAAGATAGGTATAGTGTCACGATCAGGTACATTAACGTATGAAGCCGTGCACCAAACCACGCAAAATGGCTTGGGACAAAGTACCTGTGTCGGAATAGGTGGCGATCCAATTCATGGTATGGACTTTATTGAAGTATTAGCTTTGTTTGAAGATGATCCTCAAACTGAAGGGATCGTAATGGTCGGTGAAATTGGCGGTCAGGCAGAAGAAGAGGCAGCCGACTATATTCGCAAGCATGTAACTAAACCCGTGGTTGCTTATATTGCCGGTTTAACCGCGCCTCCAGGCAAACGCATGGGCCATGCTGGAGCTATTATCAGTGGTGGACAAGGTACTGCAGAAGCTAAATTAGAAGCACTAGCAGCAGCTGGTGTACATATTGCTCGCTCACCTGCTGAAATGGGTGACAGAATGCTTGAAGCAATGGCTCAATAAGGGATGTCGACAGAATTTTGTCTCGTTATGGGACAAATAAATCCTGTAGTAGGCGATGTAGCAGGTAATGTTAAGAAAGTAATTGCTGCAGCTGAACGAGCGCGTGACGAGTTGAATGCTGATTTGGTCGTGTTTCCCGAGCTAACCTTAACGGGATACCCGCCGGAAGATTTATTACTTAGGCCAGGCTTAATAAAGCGCGTTGAAAAAGGCTTGGTGAGTTTAAAGTCTAAAATTAAAGGTGTGGCAGTATTGGTGGGGCATCCATCAGGAGAGGTCCGCGAAGATTTGTATAACGCAGCCTCTTTAATTGCTGATGGCCAATGTCTTGCCAGCTATTTTAAACATCACTTGCCTAATTACAGTGTGTTTGACGAAAAACGTTATTTTGTCGAAGGTAAAGAGCCTTGCGTCGTTGACTATAAAGGGATTCGATTCGGCATTACGATTTGTGAAGATATCTGGTTTGCAGGTCCTTCTGCACAAGCAGTAGATGCGGGTGCAGAAATTATTCTTAATCTCAACGCTTCACCTTTCAGCCAAGGAAAGTGGCAGTTACGCGAGACTCAAGTTAAGCAACGAGCTATCGAGACCGGCGTACCTATTGTCTATGTTAACCAAGTAGGCGGACAAGATGAGCTGGTGTTTGATGGTTGCTCCTTTGCTTTATCAAACACGGGTGAAAAAGCAGTGCGGGCGCCATCATGGCAAACAGGTTTGTTTCCTGTCTATATTAGCCGTAATGAAAATCGAACTTTATCATTACAGGGTGAGCTAGCGACTAAAGAAACTGAGCTGGCTATGATCTACCAAGGTTTAGTCTACGGTTTACAAGATTATGTCGAAAAAAATCATTTCTCCAGTGTAGTTATTGGTTTGTCTGGAGGGATTGATTCGGCATTGACCTTAGCTTTGGCGGTTGATGCCTTAGGTGCTGAAAGAGTTAAAACCGTGATGATGCCATCACGTTATACTGCCCAGATGAGCCTTGACGATGCACAAGAAATGGCTGATATTTTAGGGGTGGGGCATAGCGTTATTGCTATTGACTCGTTGTTTGAGCAATTTGTAGATAGTTTGTCAGAACAGTTTTCGGGTAAGCCTGCAGATACTACAGAGGAAAATATTCAAGCCCGAGTCCGTGGTGTAATATTGATGGCGATATCAAATAAAACCGGCGCCATGGTGTTATCAACGGGTAATAAAAGTGAAATGGCTGTAGGTTATTCAACCTTGTATGGTGATATGGCTGGTGGGTTTTCACCACTTAAAGATGTTTATAAAACCTTGGTATATCAACTATCCAACTATAGAAATGAATTGTCCGAAGTCATTCCACAACGTATTATTACACGGCCACCATCTGCAGAATTAGCACCAGACCAGCTTGATCAAGACAGTTTACCGGCATATGAAATACTTGATGAGTTACTAGAGCGATATATAGGTCATGACTGGTCATTTGAAGACTTGGTTACGGCTGGTAGTGAAGCTGAAATGGTTGCTCGAGTAATAAGAATGGTAGATCGTAATGAATATAAACGACGTCAAGCTGCGCCGGGTATTCGTATTACTAGTCGTGCATTTGGACGAGACCGACGTTATCCGATAACATCGGGTTATACTGTAACTTCAACAATAGAGTAGGGATGGGACAACGATGAAAAAAATTGAAGCGATTATTAAACCTTTTAAATTAGATGATGTTCGTGAAGCATTATCAGAGATTGGTGTAACAGGTTTGACAGTGTCAGAAGTAAAAGGTTTTGGTCGTCAGAAAGGTCATACGGAACTTTATCGTGGCGCAGAATATGTTGTCGATTTTCTGCCTAAAATCAAAATGGAAATTGTATTACCTTCTGAGCAAGTTGATGCGTGTGTTGAAGCAATTATTAAAGCAGCACATACAGGTCGAATTGGCGATGGTAAGATTTTTGTGATGCCTATTGAACAAGTCATTCGTATTCGTACTGGTGAAGAAGGTGAGGCTGCCGTTTAGTTGGAAAGCGGTACTGTCGAAAAATGACTATTCTGAAAAGCCTCGATTCTATTTTGCTAATCCATAAATCGCGGCAGCCATAAGGCAACGTCTGGAAAACTAATTAAGGCGATTAGTACGGCGACTTGAATGATAATAAACGGGATGATACCGCGGTAAATGGCTTGCAGTTTAAGTGTCGGGGCACTGGCTTTTAGATAAAATAAAGAAAAGCCAAACGGCGGTGTTAGAAATGACGTTTGTAAGTTCAGTGCAATCAGTAAAGCGAACCATAATGGGTCTAATCCCATATGAATAGCAATTGGGGCGATGATTGGTACGACGATAAAACAAATTTCGATAAAATCTAAGAAAAAGCCCAACACAAATATAAGTAGCATACTGATGATGAGGAAGCCCCACTTTCCTCCCGGTAAGTTGGTGAAAGTGTCGAAGATAAGCTTATCTCCTCCCATGCCAACAAATACCAGACCAAATGCCGTTGCGCCAATTAAAATCAAAAATACCATACTGGTTAAGCGGGTTGTTTGACGTGATGCATCTCTCAGATTGTTGAATGTTAATTTACCGTGCGTTAAAGCTAATAACATGGCACCTAATGCACCAACAGCAGCAGATTCTGTTGGGGAAGCAATACCAAAGAAAATAGAACCCAAAACGGCTAATACCAACAGCAATGGTGGCAACATGCTTTTTAACACTGTGTAGCCAAGATGTTCATCTTTTTCTGACTGTGTGACTATCGCAGGGGCTAGTTCAGGATCTCGCCATGCGACATAGGCAATATAGGCAATATAAGAAACGACCAACATCATACCTGGCACTGCGGCGGCAATAAATAGTTGCCCTACTGGGACGCCAATAACATCGGCTAATAGAATCAAAATAATACTGGGGGGGATAATTTGCCCTAAGGTACCAGAAGCGGCGATAGTGCCACCGGCTAAAGTCGGCGCATAGCCATTTCTTAACATGCAGGGTAATGCTATAACTGCCATAGTGACTACTGATGCGCCTACTACGCCGGTTGTTGCAGCGAGTAATGCCCCAACTAGCACAACGGATATCGCTAAGCCGCCTCGGATACGGCCGAATAAGCGACCCATTGTTTCTAGTAGTTGTTGAGCGATCCCTGACTTTTCAAGTATTACTCCCATAAATACAAATAACGGCACGGCCAACAATGTGAAGTTAGTCATGATGCCCCAGATTCGTAATGGCAGAAGGTTAAAAAAATCGAAACCTAGGAAAAAACTACCAAAGGCTAATGCAACAGCGCCAAGAGTGAAAGCGACTGGAAAACCAAGTAGTAAAAATAAAAACAACACCGCAAACATGACCAAAGCCCAAACTTCCATTATTTGACCTCGGTATTATTGCTGAGTATTAGAAAATTTCTGGCCATGTCAGCCAATGCCTGCAATATAAGCAAGCCAAAGGCGAGTAATAAGCTAGCTTTAAGTATAAATCTATAGGGTAAGCCGCCGGGATCAGGCGAGCCTTCATTATAATAAAATGCATTTTCCACAAATGGCCAGCTACTCGTTAAAATGAGAATACAGAAGGGGAGTAGTAGAAACAAAGCACCAAATATATTGACTAAGGCGCGTTTTTTATCTGACATGAAACGGCTTTGATAGATAATATCCACCCGAACATGTTCATCGTGTTTTAGAGTGTAGGCCGAACCAAGTAAAAATATGAGAGAAAATAAATGCCATTCTAATTCTTGTAAGGCAACTGAGCCTTGTTGGAATAAGTAGCGCATTGCGACGTCATAACAGATTAAGAATACTAAGCCTAATACTAGCCAAGATGCAGTTTTACCTGTCCATTCTATAAATGTGTCGATGAGGTTTATAAATAATCGGAGTTTTGAGGTCATTAATTGTTATTATCTTATTTCGTCGTATAGAGTGTCCCATAAATGGCTTGAAAGCACTATAAGCAGTTCTATGACTCGTGATGTACAATGAGCTGAATAATTTTTTCACTTGGAGTTTTAAACATGGATAAGCAAGAAATTAAAAATAATATAACGAATGGTAATCAATGGACTCGCATTCTTTATATGGTGTTATTTGGTGTTATTTTATATTTGGTTATGATGGTGCTTTGCGTTGTTGTGGTGATACAAGCAATATTTGCATTGCTAACAGGCAGTCCGAATACGGAGATTCGCAGATTTTCGGGTGATTTAGTTCGATATTTGCGAGAAATTGCAGCATTTTTGACGTATACCAATGAAACTAAGCCTTATCCATTTCAATCATGGCAATCAGCTGAACCTGAAGGTGAGATTATAGACGCAGAATATGAAGCGGCAGTTTCAGAAGATGAAAATAAACCGGATACTAAATCAGACGTATAGGAAGAAATTTCGTTGCTTATTGTTATCTCACCCGCTAAAACATTAGATTTTGAAACTGCGCCTAGTACTGATAGTCATAGTCAGCCTAGGTTCTTACAGCAATCTCAACAGCTGATAAACGAACTCAAAGACTTATCTACGGCTGATATCGCTACATTAATGAAGTTAAGCGATAAATTAGCTGCGCTTAATATGGCCCGTTTTCAAACATGGCAGAAACCATTCGATTTAGAAAATGCTAAGCAAGCCTTATTGGCCTTTAAAGGCGATGTTTACACAGGCCTTGATGCTGAAACCTTGGATGTTGCTGGGCTAGAATTTGCTCAGCAACATTTACGGATATTATCTGGCTTGTATGGTGTACTGAGGCCTTTAGACCTTATGCAACCCTATCGCTTAGAGATGGGTACTAAGTTTGCCAATGCAAAAGGCAAAGATCTCTACCAGTTCTGGGGTAGCCAGCTTCGTGATTCAATTGAGTCAGAGTTGAAAGATGGTGTGCTTATTAATTTAGCTTCGAATGAATATTTCAAAGCAGTCGAAGCTAAAAAGTTAAAAGCTCGGATCATTACACCAGTATTTAAAGATTGGAAAAACGGTCAATATAAAATCATTAGTTTCTATGCAAAAAAAGCTCGAGGCTTGATGAGTCGTTACATTATTGATCATGGTATTAATGAGCCAGAAGATATTAAAGGCTTTGATAGTGAAGGTTATCGGTTTAGTCCAGAAATGTCACAAGCTGATGAATGGGTATTTTTACGCGATCATGAATAAGCAGTGAAAAGGTTATTTTTCGCTTTATGGCCAGATGAGCCAACGAGAGTGAAAATTGATCGACTTAATGAGTCGCTGGTGTGTAATCGTTTAAAAAAATCTAGATCAGATAACCTGCATGTAACGTTAGCATTTATGGGCAATGTGGATAGCCTGACTGAACATACTATTAGAAAGCATATGTCCCAGATTACTGCGGAACCGATTATGATTGTTTTTGAACGATTAACTTCATGGTCAAATGCAGGTATTTTATGCTTAACGAGTAGTAAACAGCCGCATCAGCTTATTGATTTAGTTGAACAATTAAAGGTAGTGATAGGGGAGCAAGGTGTTGAACTTGATAGCAGACCTTACACGGCACATGTAACCTTAGCGCGTAAAGCTCGTCCAAACCCCACTGTCATACTTGATCCCATCTGTTGGCAGGCCATAAACTTTGCTTTGGTTGAATCTGTTTCTACAGCCGAGGGAGTGGATTATCAGGTACTTGAGAGTTGGCCTCTACATTTATAATTGGAATGTAGCGACTAATGGTGAGTGATCTGATAAGTTATTCCACAACTTTCGGTTTGGGCGATCGCATGACACGGGTTCTATCCCTCGATAATAAATTCTATCCATTTTCAATACTGGCAACCAAGCTGGAAATGTTTTGGCATGTTTATGATGCAGGGTTCGATAAGCTTCTTTTAAGTCCAAGTGTTGAGAAAAAAGTTTTTCAGCCTGCCCAGTCCAGTCATTAAAATCACCGGCGACGATTAGCGGCGCATCATGCGGTACATGCTCGTCAATACGGGCACATAATGTTTTAAATTGACGTCGTCGCTCCATAGCCATTAATCCCAGATGAATGCAGATAATATGCAAATCACCACCGTGATTAGGCAAGCTAATCACGCCATGCAGTAAACTACGGCTGGCCCATGCGAAAGGTGATACATTAATATTTTCCCATTGTTGAATATCGTATTTACTGAGTATGGCATTACCATGATGTCCAGCTTCGTAGGTAACATTTTTAGCATATGCAAAGTGTGGCCAACGATCGTGAGCCAAAAATTCTGAGTGGGAAATATCGGGCCAATTTTGATGTGTTTTTTCATGTCCAGTATGCTGGCCTTGCATTTCTTGTAGGAACATTATGTCGGCATCAGATTCAATTAATGCTTCACGAATTTTATGTAATATAAAATGGCGGTTACCCGCGCTGAATCCTTTATGTAGGTTATAAGTCAGGATGCGTAACTGATTGTCCTGCATATAAGCTTATCTCTTTTTTTTCAGTGGTTTATAGCTAGCAGTATTAGCCATTATTTAAAACGTCCTGTTAAAAAAATGTTTTAACTGAATAAACCATATCACGTCTTTAAGTTTAATAAATGATAGCGTGTAGTTAACTTGTTTTATGGCGTTGAATAACGACGAATTTCAGCCATATCCGATCACAGAGATAGTTTAAATACTGATTGTGAAAGCAGATGTTCTAGGCAGAAATAATAGCCTTGCAGCATATATTATTGAGCTGTCGATTTACCAAAGTTTTCGATAAATGATGTTAATTTTTGCTGTACAAGATCGTAGGTGAGGTCGATGTTGCTAGCGATATCACCTTCCAATACTTGTAATCCACTTAAAATGTTGCGAGCTTCAGCAAAACCAGTATTAATTCCACTACTAATAATATCGGTAAATTTTGTTAATGCTGCTTCTTGAGATAGTTCTGGATGTTGTTTTTGATATGAACCAAAGAATGCGGTACTAAGTGATACGATACGTTCAGCTGTTGCTTCAGGGCTAATGTCTAGCCCTGAATCATAGGCATTTTGAATAGCGTTATCACCTAAGGTTTCTTTTAAGGCATCATTTATACCTTCGATTGCAGTTTTAAATGTGAGTGAGAGGTATTTACTACTCGCGCTTACATCAACTGCAGATTGTAATATGGCAGCATTGAATTGCTCTTTAGCAGTTATCCCACCTGATTTTTGAGTTTTATCTGCATTCTTAGCGTGTGCTAGTTCAGATACTTGTTGACCCATAGAGGACGAATAAGCTTGCTTGCTATCTGATTTTGCTAATGATTGCACAGCTTGGCTGAATAATTTGTTTTCCATTGTAGTCATCCTCACAAGAATCAACTTATTTTATACATTATCGGCAGATGAAGAATAATAATTAACAATTTTTTATTGTGATGGCGTTGCTGAACCATGTTTAACATTCGAATTTAGCTACTAGCACTTGAACTATCATCACCTGCCCCCATCTGCTGACATTCAAGTTAACAAACAATGCCGGATGGAGGCACAATTTAATGACTGTTGATGCACATAAAGAAACATTAGGTTTTCAAACAGAAGTTTCACAATTATTGGATCTAATGATCCACTCACTCTATAGCAACAAAGAAATTTTCATGCGTGAGTTGATATCTAATGCGTCTGACGCATCTGATAAATTACGCTTTGAAGCGTTGTCGGATGATGCGCTTTATGAAAGTGATGCGGAATTAAAAATTAAAGTTGCCTTTGATAATAAAGCCAAAACGATCACCATTACCGACAATGGTATAGGTATGAATCGCCAGGAAGTCATCGAGAATATTGGTACGATTGCTAACTCAGGTACTAAAAAATTCTTTGATAAAATGACCGGTGATCAAAGCAAAGATTCACAATTGATTGGTCAATTTGGTGTGGGTTTTTACTCTGCTTTCATCGTAGCTGACAAAGTAACGCTAAAAACACGTCGAGCAGGTTTAACAAGCGAGCATGGTGTGCAGTGGGAGTCCGCTGGTAAAGGTGATTTCACTATCGAAACTATCGATAAACCGACACGTGGTACAGAAATTATCTTGCACTTACGTGAGGACCAAGATGAATTTTTAAATAGCTGGCGTTTACGTAGCTGCATTACTAAGTATTCTGATCACATCAATTTACCTATCGTCATGGCTAAAGAACCTGAGCCAAATGAAGAAGGTGAAGTTGACGAAACAGTAGTGCTTGAAGACGAAACAGTTAATAAAGCAACGGCATTATGGACTTTATCTAAGAACGATATTTCTGAAGATGAATATAATGAGTTTTACAAACAAATTGCTCATGACTATCAGAACCCATTAAGCTGGAGTCATAATAAAGTTGAAGGTAAAACTGAATACACCTCATTGCTTTATATTCCATCAAAAGCCCCCTTTGATTTGTGGGACCGTGATAGCTCAAAAGGCTTAAAACTATACGTTAAACGCGTCTTTATTATGGAAGATGCTGATCAATTAATGCCTCGTTATCTTCGTTTCATGCGTGGTGTCATCGATACCAATGATTTGCCTTTGAATGTGTCACGTGAAATTTTACAAGGCAGTAAAGTGATTGATAGCATCCGCACTGCTTCTGTGAAAAAAGTGCTGAGCGAATTAGCTAAAATGGCTAAAAATGATGCTGAAAAATACAGCACATTCTGGACTGAGTTTGGTCAGGTGATTAAAGAAGGTTTAGGCGAAGATTTTGCTAATAAAGAAGCTTTGGCTAAATTAATTCGTTTTGCATCGACAGAATCAGGCACTGCAGATCAAACTGTTTCATTGGAAGACTATGTCGGCCGAATGAAAGAGAAACAAGATAAAATCTACTACATCACCGCAGAAAGTTTTGCTGCTGGTAAAAACAGTCCGCATTTAGAAGTCTTCCGTAAAAAAGGCATCGAAGTATTGTTAATGACGGATCGTGTTGATGAATGGATGATTAATTCATTAACTGAATTTGATGGCAAGCAATTACAGTCTGTTGCTAAAGGTGATTTAAACTTAGGTGAGTTAGAAGACGAAGCTGAGAAAAAAGCACAAGAAGAAGTAGATAAGAACTTTGAAGATATTGTTGAGCGCGTTAAAACAACATTGGGTGATAAAGTTAAAGATGTTCGCATTACTCATCGTTTGACCGATTCACCAGCATGCTTAGTAGCTGATAGTAATGAGATGAGCGCTAATCTTGAGCGTATGCTTAAAGCTGCCGGTCAAGATGTCGGTGGTTCAAAGCCTATCTTCGAGCTTAATCCTGAGCATCCTATGGTTGAGCGACTTAAAGCGGAATCTGACGAAACTTTATTTGCTGACTGGTCATCAATCTTATTTGACCAAGCTTTATTAGCTGAAGGTGGTCAGTTAGAAGATCCTGCAAGCTATGTGAAAAAAATGAATGAACTATTATTAACATTAACAAAATAAAAGTTTATTTCTGACGGCAGAAATGTCGAAGCTAAGTTAAAATGCTGGGTAGATAATTGCCCAGCATTTTTTTTGGAAAAAATATGACCGATACAACAACTAACGATACTGACCAGGCTGAATTTCAGTCTGATAATTTACAGCGTTTTATTTTTGATAATGCACCGGTTCGAGGTGAATGGGTTCACATGACGGAGAGTTGGCAGCAGATATTGGTAAGACGTGAATATCCTACCGCTATTCAACGTTTACTGGGTGAAATGATGGCGGCGGCGGCTCTGTTAGCTGCAACGGTAAAAATTAAAGGTCGACTTGTTTTACAAAGCAAATCATCAGGTCCCGTGAATTTAATGATGGTCGAATGTACAAGTGACAATACTTTACGTGCTTTTGCACAGTGGGATGGTGATGTCGAAGATGATGCCAGCATGAGCGAGTTAACAGGAGAGGGTATCTTAGCCATAACAATTGATGTTGAAGGGTCGAAACAACCCTATCAAGGCGTTGTTAGTCTTGAGGCGAACTCAATTTCTGGTGTGTTAGAAACCTATTTCAATCAATCAGAGCAACTAGATACAAGAATCTGGTTAGCTGCAGATGCTAATAGTGTTTCTGGCTTATTCTTACAACAGCTACCTAGTACGGCAGGCAATAAAGAAGAAGATGAGGAGCATTGGTCACGACTTAGCCAGTTAGCAGGTACTATTACGCCAAATGAATTATTAAATTTAGGTGCAGGCACATTACTACATCGTTTATTTCATGAAGAAGAGTGCCGATTACTAAACTCAACCGATCTGAGCTTTTCCTGTAGTTGTTCGCGTGAACGTGTGGCAGATACCATTACCTTATTAGGTGAGCACGATGCAAATGATTTACTTGCTGAACAAGGACATATTGAAG
The DNA here is from genome assembly GCA_963975785.1 of uncultured Methylophaga sp. Lineage (GTDB taxonomy): Bacteria > Pseudomonadota > Gammaproteobacteria > Nitrosococcales > Methylophagaceae. Next base: position 36,451 of record CAXBIM010000011.1, on the reverse strand, counting down.
TTGCCTGTGAATTTTGTAACGAACATTATCATTTCGATAAGGTTGATGTTGCTACTATCTTTTCAGTAAATTCAACACCTAATCCAGACTCTACAATCGTACATTAATTCGAAAAACGGAAGGAACAACACAGTGGCACACATAATCATTATCGGAGCGAGTACTGGCGGCTTACCGGCAGCCTACGAGGCGCGAAGTGAATTAGGAAAAGAACATCACATCACCGTTGTATCCAATACACCTGTTTTTCATTTTGTGCCGAGTAATCCTTGGATTGCTGTTGGTTGGCGTAAACGTAAAGATACTAGTTTTAATCTCGAATCATATTTAACGGCTAAAAATATTGCTTTTTCATCTGCTGGTGTGACCGAGATCCGTCCTGAAAATAATCAGTTGTTATTAGGTGATGGCTCGACATTAGACTATGACTACTTAATTGTCGCGACAGGGCCTAAGTTAGCGTTTGATGAGATTGAAGGCTTAGGGCCAGAAGGGTTTACTCATTCAATATGCACAATTGATCATGCTGAAAATACCTACAAGTCGTGGCAAGAGTTTGTGAAAAACCCAGGGCCTATCGTTGTGGGAGCCGTGCAAGGAGCATCGTGTTATGGCCCTGCTTATGAATATGCCCTTATCATGAATTATGCATTGCGTAAGGCAAAAATTCGTGACCGAGTACCGATGACCTTTGTAAGCTCAGAGCCTTATATCGGTCATTTAGGTTTAGGTGGCGTCGGAGATTCTAAAGGTTTATTGGAGTCTGAGTTTCGACATAATGATATTAAATGGATCACCAACGCAAAATTGAAAAAGGTGGAAGACGGTAAAATGTTCGTGGAAGAAGTCAATGATCAAGCAGAGACTATCAAAACCCATGAATTAGCATTTGACTTTTCAATGATGTTACCTGCTTTCAAAGGTGTAGATTGTGTAGCTAATATGGGAGAAGAGGTTGTAAACCCTCGTGGTTTCATCAAGGTTGATGAATTCCAGCGTAATCCTAAGTTCACCAATATTTATGGTGTGGGTGTGTGTATTGCTATTCCACCTGTCGGCGGAACAGTTTTGCCTGTTGGTGTGCCTAAAACAGGTTTTATGATCGAAAGTATGGCCACAGCATCAGTCAGTAATATTAAAGCGGCAATTGAAGGTAAGGAACCACATGTTAAGGCGACATGGGATGCCATTTGTTTAGCTGATATGGGTAATACGGGAGCTGCGTTTGTTGCCAGCCCACAAATTCCACCACGTAATACGGCATGGATGAAAAAGGGTAAATGGGTGCATTATGCAAAAGTGGGCTTTGAAAAATACTTCATCTATAAAATGAAAAAGGGTTCGGCAGAACCAGCTTTTGAAAAATATTTTTTGAAGCTTTTAGGGATAGCTAAAACAAAATAATGATTGATTTAGTCAGGGCTTGATCTGCGATAAATGATTTAAGTGTAAAAAGCGGCACAATTTATTAGGTTTAAAGTTTATCCAGTGTAATGCTGAGATTTAACTCTTCATCATTCAAATAGATTTCTCCATCTTGAATACTGCATTGTAATTTCATTGACCGTTTAATCATTGTTTCTACACCCTCAGCATTAATATGAATAACAGTGAGATTATTAAACCGCTGTAATTTGGTGTGCTGTTGATCCCACCAGACTTTTGCTTTGCCCTCATGGTAAGTATAAATAATAACTTGTTTGGCTCGGCCGCAGGCTTTACGAATTCTTTTTTCGTCGGGTTGACCTAAGTCTATCCATAACTCAATCTCATCGGTCAGTGACTTTTGCCAGAGATCAGGTTCCTCAGTACTGTCCATGCCTTTAGTAAAGCTAAGTCGTTCACTGGCATTAGCCATAAAGGCGATGAGACGAATCATAAACCGAAAGTCTGTTTCGGAAGGGTGTTGTGCAACCGTTAGTTCGTGGTTTTCATAATAATGCCGATCCATGTCGGCAATGTTAAGGGATACTTTATTGATCGTGGAGCTAATAGCCATGAGTCGAGTTCTATTGAAGGCGGAGTCTCATTGTAGTGCATAAAATGCTAACCATATATAACTATTAAACGCTGTAGCTTAGAGGAGCGGTAAACGACTAGCGGTCTGATAATTTTGCCTCAATGCTTTCTTCTCTGCATACATGGATGAATCTGCTACTGTAATGAGGTTTTCTAAGCTTTCACCATGTTCTGGGTAAATTGCCATACCTATACTTGCCGAAACGTAGAGCGAAGTGTCATTCACAATAATAGGTTTAGCGATAACTGACTTGAGTTTATCCGCCAACATATTACAGGTATTGATGCTTGTAATATTGGTTACTAATACTATAAATTCATCTCCGCCTTCTCGAGAAACCATATCCATTTCTCGTATACAAGCTTGCATTCGATTGGCAACAACTTGAAGCACTTCATCTCCATAGGTGTGGCCGAACGTGTCATTAATGGGTTTGAAGTCATTTAAATCGAGAAATAATAAGCCTAATTGACTAACATTTCTCTTCGCTGCCGCTTTGGCAAAGCGAAACTCTTGTTGTAATAGTCTTCTATTAGGTAAGCCCGTCAAAAGATCATGCTCCGAAAGGTGCTTGATTTCTAAAATCTGTTCACGTTCTTGAGTAATATCGGTGAACATGACAATACTATTTTCGATTTCACCATTGGAGTCGTACAGGGCTTTCATCGTTAAATCTTGTAAAAAAAGTTCGCCATTTTTGCGGCGGTTGTAAACTTCGCCTTGCCAATGACCTTTTGTTTTAAGACCTTGCCATACTAAGTGATAAAACTTCTTATCATGTCGGCCAGAATTTAATAATGTAATCGGATTTTTTCCTAGTACCTCTTCAGCTTGATAACCCGTCATAGTGGAAAAAGATGCATTAATACGGATGATAATGAGATCTTTATTGATGATCATAATAGCCTGAGGGCTAATGTCACAGACATGATTACCTAAAATACGATGCTGTTCTTTTTCTCGTCGTGCGGTGATGTCTGTTATCGATGCTAGGTAACATTGGCGACTACTATGCTCAATACTTTGTACCGTGACTTCAATCGGATAGTGGGAACCATCGCCTCGTTGATGTATCGTTTCAAAATGAACAGAAGAATTTTCTTTGTTTAAGAGTGGCGCTAGCAAGTCCTGTAACTGTTGTTTCGACAAAAGTGATTTTACTGAGAGTGGTGTAAGTTTTAATGCTTCAGCTAAACTCAGACCTAAATTGTCTAAAGCGGCGCGGTTGACAAACTCAAACTGCATGTTCCCTTCACAATATACATATATCTCTGTTGCACTGCTATTTATGGCTTGATAAAGTGTATTACGTTCACTGACTATGTAAGCTAGCGTTAGACTGATTAAGGACATGGCTACAAAGTATGCCCAAAATAGTACGAAGTTAGGCTGAAAAAGATAGTCAACAAAAATGCCTTTATGAAGGAATAAACCCCAAATACCGACAATAAAATACAAAAAACCAATTAGTGCGGTCATGACATGTCCAAAGCGTACAATTGACCATGTTAAGGGGATAGCCAATAAGTAACTGCCCTTAAACTCTGATATGTATATGATGTTTGCATCAGTCAATACCAGTAATGCTATTAAAACAGATAAGGTCACACATGACAGCGTTTCTACAGATTGTGTTTTAATTAAATGTAGAAATGTTTTGAAATCAAACAGTAAGAGGAAAGGGGCTATCAATACGACGCCTAATGTATCACCCATCCACCAGTGCAAGGCAGTGCTTGGAACATCAAGTAAAGGAATGAAATTAGCTAAGACTAATGATGTTGTTCCGAACAAGGCGCTGATGATGGCACCGATGCTACCTGCAACAATCAGAGATAAATAATCATTTAAACGAAACAAGTTAGCCGAGAAAGGTAATGATCTAAGAATATATACCGCTAACATTGGTTCTAGTGTATTGCCTAGTGCAATAAGACCACTAACATACAGTGGGTCATTAACATACACTCCCGCAGCAAAAGCGCCACAAAATATGCCAGCAGCATATTTATATCCATATTTAATTAATACAACTAATGCGATACCCGAAGAAGGCCATAAAAGAGTAACATTACCTGACGCTATAACAGCAAACTCAAGCGCAACGATGGCGGCCAAAAAATACGTAACCATGATGCAAATTTGATAAAAGACCTCTTGTGAGTATTTGCGAAGGTTAGTCATTGAATATTACCTTTCTTTAACCGTAATATTTTTTGTTAGCCATGTCTCCAAGTTTGATGTTGGGGCTTTGAGATTTACATCAGTCTGGCTGCGTTCATTGTGCTTAGTGATGATCTCATGTGCTACGGACGAGATTCTGCGTTGCTTATTTCTGCTTATAGCTTTAATCGCATCGAAAACATATTGTTCAGACTCACCATAATTGTTCATTAACACACCAACGGCAATACCAATTATGCGATTGTTCTCAATTTTACTTTCGATATTATTAATGCGTTTAGAGTGTGACCTACGCTCATTATGCCAATGTAAACCTAATCGTAAATTCAAGAGTAACTCTGTCAGAGTTGGTGTGCTTCTGATATAGCCAACTGCACTACTCAGCGCATCTAATACCGCAGAATTATTAGGTAAATTGTCAATGCCTGAAATTAAAAATGGGGAGGGAGTGCTTTTCCATAGTGCTAGATTGTCAGCATCAGAAAATTCAGACATGCCTACAATGAAAATGTCATTATCGGATTCATTCCGAGACTTTAATGATGAAGAAAAGTTTAATTCATATCCGGCCTGGTGGAGCTCATTTGCACACTCGCCTATTGCTAATGCTTCACTACCAAATATACCAACCCTTACTGGGCGGTGTGTTATTTCCATTATAGATATCCCGTCTACATGTTACAGTAGAATTGGTTATGTGAGGCGGGGTGTCGGCCTATCCATGTATGTATTTTGTTGTCTAACATTCTATAGTTATTTGTTAGATTTGCATAGCGACTCACAGTTTATGAAATATAATTATGCTAGTGTTTTTAAATAAACTGTAATGCTTTATAAGCTTGCTACTAGCAAGTAGCTAAGGATATTAACAATCCACAGAGTATTAGGCTCATAGTGCTGAGCTGACTGCGATATACTCTGGTTGTTAACAGTGAGTTCAATATTTGCCTCTACGCTGGATAACGACTAAAATCAAGTCGCATATTATAGTTTGGTAGAAAGTTTTATATTGACTTCCTCGTAATAGAGCCTAATAATTAGATTTATTATATGACTCGACAATACATAATGGATTTTATGGAAGCTTTGAAAGGATTTGATATGAAAAGTAGATTCCAGCAAGGTTCTTCATTGCCGGGGAACGTTACCAGTTTTAAGGTAGAAGATTATATTTTGTCTTTACATACACTTTTCCAATAATTTCGAGAGACATCAGGATGAACTATACATACCGTTTATATCTGCCCCTTATCATGATTTTGTTCATGACAGGTTGTAGCTCCATTCAAACCAGTATGGGCCCCGATAAGAAACAATCAGATTTACGCCAAATAGTAGATGAACCGTTAGATGTTACTACTGGCGAAACACCGATATGTGTTGTCAAAGACATAATGCCTTCTCCGCAAAAACCAATCGTAAGAATACCTGCACCTTATAATGCAAAATTGTATTTCTTGTTGGACCAAACTGTATTTTCGCCAGAGTCTGAAGAGGAATCAAAAGAAGTTTATCAAACACTTCTTAAGCGGAATGATAGTGAAATAATAATCAGTGGGCATACGGATACATCTGCCTCAAACGCATATAATGACGCACTCTCACAACGACGAGCAGAGAAAGTACAAAAAGATTTAATTAATCTAGGTATATCTGCTGATAGTATTCATATCTCATCTGAAGGTGAAAATAGACTGCTTGTCTCAACACCAGATGGAACAGTTGAAGTATTAAATCGTCGCGTCGAAATTAACGTACGCTGACAAACGGAGTTTTGTGATGGCATATAAAAATAAGTTAACAATACTTTCAGCCTCAATTTTAGGCGCTACGCTACTAGTATCCCAACCTCTACTAGCTGAAACGTTAACAGAAGCGGTTGATAAAACAATCAAAAGTAACCCTACGGTATTGGCTGAAACCAACCGTCGACTGAGTGTCGATCAAACTATCGATCAAGCACGGGCGGGATATTATCCTAAAGTTGATTTGAATTTAGGTCTTGGACGTGAACGAACTGATAGTCCAACAACTAGGCCGGACCATAGAAAATGGTTAGACAGAGGTGAAGCTGAATTGACTGCTTCGCAGATGCTATATGATGGCTATGCCACTAAAAATTCGGTTGATCAGACTACATCGCTAGCAGAGTCGGCTGGATATAATGTTGCTGATACTGCAGAAACAACTAGCCTTCGTGCGATCCAGGTTTATCTTGATGTATTGCGTCGTCAACAGTTGTTATCATTGACTGAAGATAATTTAGAGAATCATGAGCACATTTATTCTCAAATAAAATTGCGCGCCGATAGTGGTGTCGGCAACCAAGCTGATGTAGAGCAATCTTCAGGCAGGTTGGCACTTTCAAAAGCGAATTTAACTGCTAATAAAGGTAACTTGGAAGATGCACAGACTAATTATGTCCGTGTTATTGGAAACAGCCCAGAGTCATTGATTGATCCTAGTGATGAATGTTGCAACACTGCCCCAGCGACAGTGGAAGATGCAATAAAAATTGCCTATCATCAACATCCGGCATTGCATGCGGCTATAGCACAACATGAAGCTGCTTTAGCACAACAGCAAGGTGCAGAAGCACCTATGAAACCAAATGTAAATCTAGAACTTAGTACTAGTGCTAATAATGATATTGATGGTGTGAATGGCCATAATAATGATTCATTAGCTATGTTCCGCATGCGTTATAACCTACTTAACGGCGGCGCAGATAAAGCACGTATTAATGAAACTGCTTTTCTCAGTGAAAATGTAAAAGAAACAGCTAACCTCACTAAACGTGAAATAGAAAACGACGTGCGTTTAGCGTGGAATTCGCTTTTGACAACGACCAGTCGTCTACAGTATTTAGAGCAGCGTGTTACCTCTACAGAAAGTACTCGTGAAGCATATCAACAGCAGTTCAGTCTTGGTTTAAGAACGCTACTAGATTTACTTGATACTGAAAATGAATTTTTGACTGCCCGTATTGACTATACCAATGCAAAATATGATCGGATATATGCATGTTATTGGTTAACAGAAACTATGGGAAAACTATTGGAAACACTAGAGTTGGAAGCGCCAGAAGAAGCGATTACGATATCAAGTACAGAACCAGAATAGTCACAAACTCAATACAGACACCACGCTCAAACCATTAATAAGCTCAGCAGTTCGATTGCTGAGCTTATTTTGTTTTCAGATATAAATAAACTACCCCAGCACTAAACATTAAACCCATATGCAATGATGATTTACTTGTCTATGACTGTAGTGACGCTCAGAATTTTTACGATATAGATGATTGTTGTTTATGTTTATACATTTGTGAGTCACTATCTTCAAGCAATGCTGTAATAGTCTTATGCTTGTCTGGGTTAAAGCTAACCATGCCAAAAGAAAAGCTAATATCATATTTGTCATTAGCATGTTGTTTATATTGATTCAGTGATTGTTGCAATCTTGTAATCGTATCTGTAGCAGCACTTGTCGAAGTGTTGATAAATAAGATAACAAACTCATCTCCTCCTAGTCGGGCAAAAAGGTCTGATTCTCGGCATTCCGAACTTATTAGATTAGCAAATGATTTTAGTACCTCATCTCCTTCAGCATGCCCGAACTTATCATTGATCTGTTTGAATTTGTTTAGATCCATAAATACCAGTGTGGCAGGCATTTTTTGTCTCATACAAAGATTTAGGCTATGTTGACTGATTATCAGAAACCCTCTTCTATTAGGGATCTTGGTTAGATCGTCTAAGGTCGCCAACTCTATTGCAGCAAGTTCATTTTCTACAGTTGAGCCAAGATCTTTCAATGTTTCGATATCGTCATTATTTAAACTTCTTGGCTTAGTGTCGAAAATACAGAGCGTTCCAAGCCTACTTCCATCAGTGAACCTTAAGGGATAACCGGCGTAGAAACGGATATGTGGATCGTTTAAAACCAAAGGGTTATCAGCAAAGCGTTCATCTTTACTTGTATCTGGGATGATGAAAATCTCATCATCTAAAATAGCATGACCACAAAATGAAATGTCGCGAGCTGTCTCTTTAAGGGGTGAGCCCATACAAGACTTGAACCATTGGCGATCTTCATCAACTAGGCTGACGACGGCAATAGGCACATTAAATATACGCCTAGCCATCCGCGTTAGACGGTCAAAACGTTCTTCAGGAGTAGTATCTAGTATATTAAGCGATCTCAGTGTTTTGAGTCTGTTTTGTTCATCGAGTGGAATGTCGGGTTTTTTAATGACAGTCCTCCTTAATTAGATATATTGAGGTTGATACGCGAGCACTAACAAATGTCAAAGTGCCAACGCGAAATGAAGGTTTTTATATCCTTACAATTACCTCATTATCCATTTTACATTGTTTCATTTTCATCACGTACTGATATTTCAGAATGACCATCAAATGCTACTGTGATATCAAATGTAATAGGGCGACAACACACCTGGCAATCTTCTATATATTCTTGGTTTTCGTCCATTGTTTCAATAAGCACATTGATGTCTTCACCACAATAGGGACAAGAAATCGATGATTCTATAATTTTATTCATACTTTACGATCTCTGTTGAAGAATTAACAGTGGATAAGCTTCCATTTTAAGGGCCTAAAGGTTTGAATAATATACCGAGTATAAAAACTAATAATTCTAAGTCTAAACCGCTAGTGTTTCTAGTAGCTAAACTCTGCTTATAGGCCTAGTAGAACTATCTATAATCAATTGAAGTTTTAATATTTTTATACATAATCATAATACTATAAGTTTTATGTTGAACATCATTTTATTGATCGGTATTTAATGCGATACAGGTATTAGTGAAGAGTAGATTGTTAGTTGTTAATATTTAGTTTTAACTATCATGCGTCTCTTTAACGATTTTCATGTATACTTTTCTTTTTAATGCAAAAAGGAATCATTCGTGTTTAGATTTATTAAGTCGGGTACCGTCATCTTATCGCTCATGTTAGCTAACTCAGCTTTTGCTGGCCCACAATGTACTACTGCTCCAGAAAGTAAATGGATGGGTATGTACGATATGCAAAAGAAGATAATTAATGACTACGGTTTCACTATTAAGTTGTTCAAAGTTGATGGGAATTGTTACGAGATTTATGGTTGGGAAGAAAAAAAGAATAAAGTAGATAAGATTGAAGTGTATTTCAATCCTGTTAATGGTGAGATAGTGAAGAAAGAAGTCAGCTAGTATCATGCAAACGGTGTTGATTTGGGATAGGTTCATTAGAACTTTTCATTGGTCTGCTGTTGCCATATTCTTTCTCAATCGCTTTGTCATAGAAGATGACATTCACGATTACCTAGGTTATTTCCTGTTAGGGTTATTAGTGGCTCGTGTTATATGGGGTTTTTGTGGTTCACAAAATGCTCGCTTCACGAGCTTCTTTCCTACACCATCAGGTATTAAACAGCACCTTCAACAAGTCAAATCAAAATCAGTTAAGCCAACAGAAGGCCATAATCCACTCGGCGGCATAATGATCTTCTTGCTTTTACTTCTTTTATTTACCGTCTGTATTACTGGCTGGATGATGAGCTTAGATCAGTTTTGGGGCGTGGAGTGGGTGGAAGATATGCATGAAATAACCAGCAATATAGTGTTAGTGGCTGCTTTTATTCATGTTGTAGCGATACTCGTAATGAGTAAGTTAACGAAGGTTAATCTGATCAAAACTATGATAACGGGTGAGCGAAAAGTATAATCTACACATACGATAATATGAGTAGGTATGCCAACTCGCAGTGTATATTTATAAGCTGTTATACATCCAGCATGTGGCTTACTTAAAGATACATGCTGGATTTCTTGTTCAAAAATCCGCAGCTGAAATGTCTTTCAAGCATCAACCATCTCTTTATGAGCTTCATCGCCTAGAAGGGGCATGGCATCGCCATCATGAGACAAAAATAATACGCGAATTTTATTTATCAACGGTGAGCACAACCAAGGATGGATGTTACCGCTAGTCTGCAAGCTTGAGAAAAATAATGCCTGTTATGATGAATATTAGACCTAAAATACGTAGCACATTTGCAGATTCACTTAGAAAGATAATGCCAAAGATAAGTGTTCCAATTATGCCTATACCAACCCAAATTGCATAGGCGGTGCCAACCGGAAGTGTTCGCATTGCGATTCCTAACAACCCAAGACTCGTTATCATCGCAATAACTGTCCACACTGTAGGCCACAATCGAGTAAAACCCTCTGTGTATTTAAGCCCAACAGCCCAACCTGTTTCGAGCAATCCTGCAATGATAAGAATAAACCAATTCATAGCTACCTCTCTAAATTTATGGGGTCGTCCCCTTGAAGTAGAGAGGTGAGGTCGTCCTCACTTCTTAAAAGCTAGCTTGAAAAATTATAGCACCACACTTATAGTTTTACTCGCTTTAATCATAAGGCATTACTAATGATGGATGATGAACTGTGTGACATAGCGGTAATAGGCATAACCGGTGATGGCAGGAGCCAAACACTGCCTATAAAGTACTAGCAATAAATGTAATTAACGATGATTATGCTTTGTATTCCCAAGCTATTGACGATGCAACCATGTCAGTGACCATTCGACCCAACATCTCGCCAAATAAGACATGTTTGCCACAGTAACTTACCGTGGCTGGTCCATGACCACTTACAACGGCCACTGAGTCCGTTCCTGTACCGGTGGCAATTTTATTAGAAACCGGACTCATAATTCGGGCCTCTTGCAGGGCGGCAGATTTTGCTTCAGTGACAATCAGTAAAGCCTCGACCATGGCGGCACCAGTCAATATAGCAGAAGTAATCACGATGATATTTATCGTACCAATCTCTTCTGATTCCGCAGCCATTATTCTATGCTCTGCACGATCACCGACCCGCCTTGGATTGGACAAGCCAGAGGTCACAAGCACAATAATATCGATATCTTGTGCCGACTCTTTTGCCATTCTGAATGAATCCATCGAAGCAGCGGTCATCATGCCAACACTATTGCCATTCCAGTTGGCATCTTCACAATACTTGGTGAGAGTTAGCTGTGGTGAGCTAGGTGCAGTCAAACATTTGGGGACTTTCAGGTTAACAATATGATCAGCATAATTTAGACCACCATTTAATATAGCAGAACTCATCACTTGATGAGGGATACTAAATTCAACATGAACGTGGTTTGGAGTCTGGTTTAGAGAGGTATACTTTGTGAGTCTTGTTGTCATTTTAGATGTTAAGTCTTGAATGTTAAAATCAATGGTGTTTATGCAGATCTGTTCAGTTTAGACCTCATTTTGTAGTAGCCAAACACTTTCCTCTGCTTCACAAACTCCCTTCATCCCGCCATCTACATTAATACTTACAATAAGCGTTAAATTATAACTATCTTTATAGTGCTGACTGACTTCTTCATTGCTAATTGAAAAAGGAGGACCTTGAACCATAGTTTGATCATAGCGATAGGTGATAAGTAACTGTGGCGCTTTATTGGTAATCTTAATAAGATGGGCGCTGTAACTACTTCGTAGTGCTTCGGGTAATGCTACTAACGCCGCTCTGTCATAAATGGCGTCGACGGGGCCGAGCATGGCTTGAGAGACTTCAAATATGTCACCGACATAAATATCAATATCTTTTGCACGGTAGTGCTTAATATTACCTACTAGAGATATTCTGGGAGACATTTCTAATTCAGAAAATAATTGCTCAACGGCTGACTCGACTAACTCTACGCCAGCAATGCGATAACCATTGGAGAGTAGCCAAGCAATATCCAGTGTTTTACCGCACAAGGGAACAAATATAACGCTTTCTTTTGTTAAAGAAAGTCTATTGAAGTGCTCGGTCAATAGTGAGTTAGGCTCACTTCTATGGAAAGCTATCTGATTGTTTTCCCATTTGTTATGCCAAAAATTTGCATCCATGGATAATGATTTCTCTTTTAAAGCTAATTAAATATCAAGCTTAGGGACATTGGAAGTTTAACGTTATTCTGAGCCAAATATTCCAGTATTTTATCTCCTAGGCTAGGGTTTATAATGATAACTTGGGGGCCAGTCCACATGATAAATGATTAAACTTATCATATGGACTTTGTCAGCAATGTAAAAAATTTCGAACTGCTATTTAAAAAATATCATCAAGGTCTTGCAGGGCATCAATCACCATGCCGGTTCCAATACTGATTAACAATATATCTGTGCCAACGCGGACGATTTTTTGACCTGCAGGTACGTGGCCTAATTCGACAAGTAATGGATGAGGTAAATCGTAATAGGTTACATCGTGTGATAAGCGCTCACCTTTATGCCATTTCTTTTCATGGCCTGGAGGTTGGCATCCATTGTGTTTCTTAGCAAGTCCGGGTGGGCATTTTTTGCCTCGGTGTTTAGATTCAGAGTAGTAGCGTTTGATATAGTGGGTACGATCATCATCAAAGTACATTCTTGAGTCATTGTCATCATGATGATTAGATGAGCTTTTTTCCTGCTGATGTGAAGAATGTTGCTTATCATTGTTTCCTTTCTCATCGGATTTTTTGCCGAAAGCAGGGCTTGCCACCAGTGCGCTGATGCTTAATAGTAGGGCTGCTTGTTTGAGTTTTATATACATTGAAATCTCCAGCTAAGTAGTAGCAAAATTAATTGCGGTTATTACAATATTTCGCATGCTACGGTTAGCCGATAACAGGCGGAAAGTGTAGTCACTAATTGTAGCCCCTTTGTTGATGTAAAGGCTTTTTGTTTACCTTTCTATGGTTTTTAATCACGCTATCGACGCCTTTCAATAAAATTATGGGTATACTTTGGCAATGAAATTCTTAAACATATTCCTTGTCTCAATAGTTATTTTTAATACGGCGCCACTGCAAGCAAATGACGAAGCAATATTAGCTGGACAACGAGCTGAGCCAGTGGCGGGTAAAAAAGCAATGGTGGTAACCAGCCATCATTTGGCAACGAAGATTGCCCTCAATATTTTAAAGTCAGGTGGTAATGCCATCGATGCCGCTGTTGCCGCTGGCTTTGCCTTGGCAGTAACCCAACCGCGCTCAGGCAATATTGGTGGCGGTGGGTTTATGTTGTATTCGCCCAATGACAGTGATGGCGTTACAGCGATTGATTATCGAGAAAAAGCCCCGAGTAGGGCTTATGAAAATATGTTCTTAAATGATATGGGCAACGGTGATCAAGCTTTAAGTCGGTTTTCACATTTGTCAGCAGGTGTTCCCGGAACCGTGGCTGGCTTTACATTGGCCCTTGAAAAATTCGGAACGATGTCATTAGCCGAGGTACTGCAACCTGCGATTAACTTGGCTATAAATGGCTTTGAAGTCCCGAATAGATTTGTTGAAGGCATTGCGGCGAGAAAGAAAGTATTCGACAAATGGCCAGCCAGTAAAGCTACGTTTTTCAAACAAGATGGTAGTTCGTATAAGGCTGGAGAAATATTCAAACAGCCAGATTTAGCCAAAACACTGCAACGGATTGCAGATAAAGGAGCAGCAGGGTTTTATACCGGTGAAACCGCAAAGTTGATTGAGTCGGAAATGCAAAAACATGGTGGGCTCATTAGCTATGAGGATCTGGAAAACTATCAAGCTGTTATTAGACCGCCTGTACATGGTACTTACCGTGGTTTTGATGTGTATTCTATGTCGCCCCCAAGCTCGGGCGGTGTGCATATCGTGCAGATTTTAAACATGTTGGCATCGTACCCGATTAATCAGTATGGCCATAACTCGGCTCAAACTATTCATCTAATGGCAGAAACAATGCGACGAGCATATGCCGACCGCGCGAGCTATTTAGGAGATAGTGATTTTGTAGATGTCCCTTTACGGGGCCTTACATCAAAGTCATATGCCAATGCATTAGTCAAAAAGATACAGCTCGATAAAGCTACGCCTAGTGTTGAAATTAAAGCTGGTACTCCGCAACATTACGAAAGTCCAGAAACTACCCATTTCTCTATTGTTGACCAATTAGGTAATGCCGTTTCGAATACCTATACCTTGAACTTTAGTTATGGTTCGGGAATTGTAGTGGCGGGTGCAGGATTCCTGCTAAATAATGAAATGGATGATTTTAGTGCCAAACCTGGAGCTACAAATGCCTATGGACTGATTGGGGGAGAGGCTAATAAAATAGAGCCTAACAAACGAATGTTAAGTTCTATGTCACCTACTATCGTTAAGTATGCGGGTAAGAATTTTTTAATTACAGGCAGCCCAGGTGGTTCACGCATCATAAGCACTACTCTACAAGTCATTATGAATGTCATTGACCATAAAATGAACATTCAAACAGCGGTAAACTCACCTCGAATTCATCACCAGTGGTGGCCAGATGAAATTCGTGTTGAACAAGGTATAAGCCCAGATACAATAAAGTTGCTTATAAATATGGGTCATAAAGTCGAACAAAAATCTGCGATGGGTGGCAGTCAGAGTATTTTAGTCGATAAAGAAAGTGACGCCTTATATGGGGCAGCGGATCCTAGGCAAAGCACTTCTATGGCAGCAGGATTTTAAAACAGATAGGAATCATGCTGACATGCCTGTTTTTTGCCAAAATCACTTTTAATTTGTGGGCCTGAAGCTTACTCTAGGCTTTTGCGTTAAACGCTGAGTGGCGGCGATCAGATGATACGCGTTGTTCAATTTGGATTTTAGATTGCTGAGCTTGTCTACGTGTTGGTGATAAACGGCGCTCTGTGGCTTTTACTGAATTATTTTCATCCGCAATATTGTGAAAACGTAGGCCACTACGAGGTGATGTTGTTGTAATTATGGGTGTTATATATTGTTTCGGTATATTAATCATTAAAGTTTCCAAACATGTGTGTTTGAATTCTATAACGACATAAAATAAAATAACTTTAGCTATTACATGAGCTTAATCGTTATTTAGCTAATGCGTAGGTAAGGTGAAACGGTTGTTTGGAGTTACTTATGGCTTTTACCCATCAGTCGTTCTATATTAATTCACTGACTCTAAAATACTAAAGTCAATCTTCGGTAGACATTCAAAACCTGGTTTGGCAAAAAGGTAACCTTGCATTAATTCAATCCCTGAATCTCGTAACCATTCCATTTCTTCACGCGTCTCGATGCCCTCGGCCAAGGGTGTAATGTTTAAATCACGAAACATGTTCAAGCAATTTTTTATTATCGACTGTCGCGCTTTATCGTGATGTATATTGCGAATAAGTTCCATATCAAACTTCGCTATATTTGTTTGAAAGTTAGCCAATAAACCCAAACCAGCATAGCCAGAACCGAAATCATCAATGGCAGTAATAAAGCCCAATTTGTTGTAATACTCGATGATGCTTTTAACAAAATCTACATCATCAATCTTCTCGACTTCTGTAAATTCAAACATGATTTTATCAATTGGAAAATCATATTTCTCGGCAGCATCTAACGTAGTACGAATGCATCGCTCTGGTTTGTAAATAGCTTTTGGTAGAAAGTTAATACTGAGCATAGAATCTAAATTCAACTTAGATGCAAGGGCTATTGCTTTGATTCGGCAAAGTTGATCAAATAAATAACGATTATCATCGTTCACTTTAGATATTATGGAGAAAGCCGATTCATTGTTTAAACCACGAACCAATGCCTCATAGCCAAATATTTGCTTAGACTGACAATTTATAATGGGTTGGAATGCCATTGTAAAATCGAAGTCAAGGCTACTTGTGTCAGCACAGTTAGCACATGAAAGTCGATCATAGACCATGAGTTCCTTTTCCATTATCACCACCATTCTTTATGTAAGTTATGAACTCAGATAAGTATTTTCAATACACTTTAACAAGCATCAACATGTAACTTGTACCGATTAACTTAGTGTTATTCATATTGCTTGTTGTTTTAGGATAAAGCAAAATTAACCGTACTTCGAGAGCAAAGCCAAAACAAGTAAATTGCTAATTATAGCCAATCGTCATAGCAAGGTGTTTCTTTATGCTGTGAACAACTGATTAAGAAGGACGATGACGATATACATTTATATCTTGATGCTGATTATAACTGTGATTCCTTATGGCGTAAGTGTTCTTTAATTTGTAAGACAATCCCATAAATGACGGGCAGAACTAATAGACATAAAATCGTCGCTGTTATCATACCTCCTACCATTGGGGCAGCAATGCGTTGCATGACTTCTGAGCCTGTTCCGCTACTCCACATAATCGGTAATAAACCGGCGATGATAGCGGTTGCTGTCATTACAATTGGTCGTACACGTTCTGATGTACCGCGATGCACTGCCGACATAATTTCTTGATTAGTAAGTGATACTTCCTCTACCGTTTTACTTTCTTGTTGTGCTTTATCATGTCGATATTGTGCGAGAGTTTGATCAATGAAAGTTAAGACTAAAACTCCAATCTCAGCCGTCACACCTGCTAAAGCAATAAAGCCAACTGCCACCGCGACCGATAAGTTAAAACCGAGTAGGTAAATTAACCAAACACCGCCCACTAGTGCAAAAGGAATAGATAACATGACGACCAAGGGGGCAGTCAGGTTTCTGAAGTTAAAATACAGTAATAAAAAGATGAGCGTTAAAGTGAGTGGTATGACGATAGTGAGACGTTCTTTAGCTCGTTCCATATATTCAAATTGTCCAGACCATGACAAGGTGTAGCCAGCAGGAATTTTTATTTGTTGCTCAATATGTAGTTTTGCTTTTTCTACATAACCACCAATATCATCCGTTTTGATATCGATATAGACCCAAGCATTAGGTCTAGTATCTTCGGTTTTGATGACAGGTGCACCACGACGGAATTCTAAATCGGCTACTTGAGTAAGTGGAATTTGGGCACCTGTCGGCGTCGAAATTAGGATACGTTTTAAACCATCTACATTATCACGCAATTCACGAGGATAGCGAAGGTTGACAGGGTAACGCTCTAAACCTTCAACAGTCTGCGTGACATTAACACCACCAATAGCGGTTTGAATGACTTCCTGTACATCAGCAATATGTAGTCCATAACGGGCCAACTCATCGCGATTAATATCAAAATCAAGGTAATAACCTCCGGCAGCTTTATCACCAAAAGCAGATAAGGTTTCTGGCATTTGTTTGATGCTTTGTTCAACCTCATTAGCAAGTTTCTCAAGTACAGTAAGACTTGGACCGCTAATTTTAATGCCAATGGGAGTTTTTATACCGGTAGATAACATGTCGATACGTGTTTTTATTGGCATTGTCCACGCATTAGCTAAGCCAGGGAAATTAATAGCGGCATCCATTTCCTGCATTAATTGTTTAGTGGTTTTAGTAGGATCTGGCCACGCAGATTTATCTTTGAGTTTAATCGTCGTTTCAAACATAGAAAGTGGTGCAGGATCAGTTGCGGTATCGGCTCGTCCCGCTTTGCCAAAAACATGTTCCACCTCAGGGAAAGTTTTGAGTATTTTATCTGTTTGTTGCAACAGTTCTCGTGCTTTACTGATTGATATACCAGGATAGGTTATAGGCATATACAAAATATCACCTTCATCCAGTGATGGCATAAACTCACTGCCTAGCTTTCCTGCGGGTCCAAGAGTTGAAATCAACACAATTACCGTGAGTAATAAAGTGAGCCAGCGAAAGCGTATAGCAATCCTTAATGAAGGAGCATGTACGAAATGTAATATACGATTGAGCGGATTTTTAGCTTCCGGTACGATTTTTCCTCGAATAAAATAGCCCATTAATACTGGAACTAAGGTGATTGCGAGAATTGCCGCTGCCGCCATAGAATAGGTTTTGGTAAAGGCGAGCGGGGCAAATAAACGACCTTCTTGTGCTTGCAATGTAAATACAGGTAAAAATGATACGGTAATAATAAGCAAAGAGAAAAATAAAGCTGGACCGACTTCTTTTGACGCAGTACTCACTGCTTGCCAACGTTCGGTACTAGTTAAAGCTACTAATTTATTTTTGGCTGCTCGCTCTAGATGTTTATGACAATTTTCTATCATGACTATGGCGCCGTCGACCATTGCACCAATGGCGATAGCAATACCACCCAATGACATGATATTGGCATTGATCCCTTGCCAGTGCATAACGATAAATGCCATTAAGATACCAATCGGCAAGGTGATAATAGCAACCATGGCAGAACGAATATGAAATAAAAATAAAATACATATGAGTGCTACGACGAGAGATTCTTCAATAAGTTTATGCTTTAAATTATCAACGGCACGGTTGATGAGCTTACTGCGATCGTAGACCGGTACAATTTCTACCCCAGCAGGTAAACCTTTTTCGAGTTCTGCTAATTTAAGTTGAACATTCTCGATAGTTTTCAATGCATTTTCACCATAACGCATAATGACAACACCACCGGCAACTTCACCTTCACCATCCAAATCAGCCACGCCACGACGTAATTCTGGCCCCAGATGAATATTAGCGATATCAGTGAGGCGAATCGGTGTGCCATTTTCACTGACCGTGATCGCAATTGATTTCAAATCATTAATTGAACGTATATAACCACGACCTCGAACCATATATTCGGTTTCGGCCATTTCGATTATCTTGCCGCCGACATCAAGATTGGAACGTTGAATGGCTGTTTTTACTTTTGATAGAGAAATATTGTAATTAAGCAGGGCATTGGGATTTACTTCAATCTGATATTGTTTAACAAAACCACCAATAGAGGCAACTTCTGACACGCCATCAACGGTTTGTAAGGGATAACGTAAATACCAATCTTGCAATGATCGTAATTGAGCTAAATCATGTCTACCTGTTTTATCAATTAAGGCATATTCATATATCCAGCCCACACCGGTGGCGTCTGGCCCAATACTCGGCGTGACCTCGTTAGGCAGACGGCCACTGGCATAATTTAAGTATTCCAATACACGCGAACGAGCCCAATAGATGTCAGTATTATCTTCAAAAATAATGTAAACGAAAGATAAACCGAAGAAAGAGTAACCACGTACCGTTTTTGACTTTGGTACCGATAACATCGCCGTAGTGAGTGGATAGGTGACTTGGTCTTCAACAACTTGCGGTGCTTGACCAGGGTATTTGGTTAAGACAATAACTTGCACGTCCGAAAGATCAGGGATGGCATCCAATGGCGTATTTTTTAAAGCCCAGATCCCTGCTGCTATAAGCAAGGCTGCGATTAATAAAACCTGAAATTTATCGCGTAAAGAAGCATCGATTATTCGCTTAATCATACTTACGTACATCCATTGTAGAGTTATTCTGGGATGGTGCTATTCGCATGTTGTTTTGCGTTTCAGGCATGCTGATAGAAATGGCAGTATCAGACTTACTGTCTGGTTCCATCTTAGTTTTATTTTTACCCATAGCTAGCGCTTCTATCATTTTGGCTGTGGATTCTCGCAGTTTTGATTCAGAGTCAATTAAGAATTGACTAGATGTCACTACTTCCTCGCCGATCTCAACGCCCTCAATAATTTGGGTCAAGCCCTCAGCCATTAATCCTACTTTCACAATTCTAGGTTCAAATTTACCCTGTTCTCGCACAATAAAGACTTGAGATCGTTCACCAGAATTTACAATCGCTTCAGAAGGTATCGTGATGGCATTAGCCTGGCGTTGTGTGTTGATAGTGATATTGGCAAACATGTCAGGCTTGAGCAATAAATCCTTATTATCAAAAACTAGTCTAACTTTGATGGTGCGTGTTTTAGCTTCGGCATAAGGATAAATATAAGACAAACTTCCCTTAAATACTTTTCCTGGAATACCGGTTAAGGTCATTTCAACGGTGTCACCGACATTAACCCACGGTAAATCAGATTCAAAGACATTTGCAAATACCCAAACCTTGCTTAAGTCTGCGAGCATATATAACTCGGTTTCAGGGCTAACATGCTGACCTTCGCGGCCACCAATATTGATCACTACACCTTTAAATGGTGAGTGAATGTGAATATTTTTTTTAATAAGCCCCGTTTGTTCTAGATCTTTAATCTGATGTTCTGGTACATCAAGAAACTCCAAGCGATCACGTGCCGCTTTAGCCATTTGTTTAGCACCAAAGCTAATGTCTTCGAAAGGACTATTTTCTAGAGTTTTTAAGCTTTTCAATGCTAGCAAATATTCTTGTGCACTGGTAACAAGTTGAGGCGAATATATACTTAATAACATCGTGCCCTTTTTGACTGGCGTACCTGTTTTATCAACAAATAGTTTTTCGATCCAGCCGTCTGTTTTTGGATGAAGGCGGGTGATGCGTTCTTCATCATAAGCCACACGACCCATGGCGCGTATCTTGTGAGAGAGTACTGAGGACGTTGCTATAGCCGTTCTAACGCCCATGTTTTGCACCGTAACAGGATCGATCTGTACCGATCCTAGTGGGGCCATATCCATTTCCATATTATTTTCAGCATACACAGGAACGTAGTCCATCCCCATATTATCTTTGGCGGGCACAGGAGAAGTAATATCAGAGTTCATGGGGTTACGATAAAACAACGGCTTTTGTGGTTCTTCAGTCTCCATTGCCATATTCTTTTCGGCATAAACAGGAATATAGTCCATATTCATATAGTCTTTAGCGGGGACTGGTGACGTTATTTCAGGGTTCATCGGATTACGGTAGAACAATGGCTTTTGTTGCTCCTTCGTTTGAGCGGCAACGGACATCGTTAGAGACATAGGCTGGACTTGTTGTTTAACGGCCCAATAGCCGACTAAGCCACCCAGAACGATACTGACTATAAATGTTAGATAGACCATATTGGGTTTATTCATAAATATTCTCCTCACCAACGGTGGCCACTAATTTGGCTAAGGCTGATTTAGCATCACTTATCGCTTTCCATTCGTTTGTTTGATAGTTATAGAGTGTAATTTGGGCGCGAACCAGATTGAGAAAGTCGACTTTATTAACTTGATAGCCAGCCAACATAGAAGCCACTGTTTGGTTGGCCTGGGGGATTATTCCGGTTTTAAATAACAAAACTTGTTCCTTAGCTTGATCGTACTCTGCAATGGTTGAGGTGATATCAGCTTGAATGCTGATCCATCTGTCTTGTAAGGCAAACTGTTGTTGTTTGACTTCACTATGGCGTTGGGAAATAGCCATTTTTTGTTTATGTTCTGCAAATAAGGGAAGGTTAATACCTACTTTAAATGACATTAAGTTCGCTCGGTCAGAACCATTAGCATTGTCGCCATTACGAAAACCATAGGCAGCGCCTACATTAAAATCCGGCAATAAATCTCGTTCTGCTAATTTTTGTCGATCCGTTGCCGCATCAATTATTAAGCGTTGTTGTGTGAGTGCTGGCCGATGTTGTTCTGCCAAATAAAATACTGACTCAGTAGATATGAGTGTCGGTAATGCAATATCAATCTCGCTTAAAATAGGCAATTGGATAGCTAAATTACTAGGCTGATTAAGTAAGGCATTAAGTTGTGCTGAGCGCTGTTTACGAGAACTTGTCAGTTGAATGGTGTGGTCAATAAGCTTCGATAGTTCTAGTTGAGCGAGCAATACATCTTGTTGTAAACCTTGGCCAACCTTATATTTAGTCTGAGCAATCTCAATGAACTGTCTCAGTAAAGTCTTATTTATGTTGATGACGTCCAGTGAACGGTCGAGAAAGAATAACTGCCACCAAAGTGTTTTAACATCTTGGTTCAATTTTAGTCTCATCTCTTCGACGGACGAGTCCGCCGCATCAGCCATGCGGCGAGCAGCACTTTCTTTTAGTGCCAACTTACCCGGATAGGGGATCTGTTGATTAATAGAAAACTGTAACTGGGTCATCGGCTCTTGACTGACATTAAAGCTATCGCTTGGTAAATTGAGTGCACCAAAGCTAATCATTGGATCTGGCAAGCTCCCTTCTTGTGAGGGAATGGCTGACATGGCTTCTGCACGGGCTTGTATCTCCGCTAAACCGATGTTCTCTAGTTGAACACGCAACAAGGCAGCATTCAATGTTAATGGTTCGAGACCGTCAACAGAGCTGTATTCAGACCTTGGTTGATCTAAGCCGCCTAAATCATTAGCTTGACTGATTTGGAGCGTAAACATCAATAAAATCAGCAATACATTGCTGCTAGATGTAATAAAACTGGATTTCCACATGACTAAACACCTAATTGGGCGTTTTCAACGACGTCATACAACTGATGACGCACTATGTATGATTATTAATGTGGCAAGGAGTGAATGAACACGGTTGTCACGATTAATAAACGTACGAGTAACAAGGTGAGATCTTAGCTTGAGCTGTGCTTATTAACGGACATTACCGTAAATAACAAATACTCTATAAATAAGATCTTTAGATGGAAATCGGGGGACGAAGAGGAGGTGAAGGCTCTTGAAATTGCGTATTGATACGCAAGACTTTATCGCTATTTTTAAAATGGCGATTGATGCTGAAAAATGGATAATGTGTTGTGATGGCAACACTGACTGAACAAGCACTGTTTGCACAATGAGTAGCGTTCTGGTTTGAACAGTGATCGCAGGTTTTATTAGCTGGGTGACAATTAGCATCAGCCATACTTTCCATGCCTTCCATTGTCATCATCTGCATTGAAGTAGCAGATTGATGAGTTTGAACAGGAATACCAACATTAGGCATAGCATTGACTACAGTCATCGGCAGGTAAGCCATGATAGTGAGTAAAACAAAAAGTATGTTTTTATTGATGCTGTGCATATGCTGCGTGTTTATGCCCTATTTTTGCTATTAGTATAAAGCCTCAAACATATAGAGACTTTATATTCCATTATAGTTCCTGAACCGCACTTTATGTACAAAATATGATTAAAACCATTTTTTCCAACGAAAAATAATGACTTGGCCAATAACCATAGCGACTAGAATAGCGATGAAGATCCAGAAGGCTTGCTGGTTGTCTGTGCCTGGAATGCCAGCAATATTAACGCCGAGTAAGCCCGTTAGAAATCCTAAGGGTAAAAACACCGTGGTCACAACGGATAACACGTACATGCGTGAGTTCAATTGCTCTGATAGGCGGCTAGCAAGTTCCTCTTGTGTTACCGCTGCTCGATCCCGTGCTGCATCTAGGTTTTCAATGTGGCGAAGTAAGGCATCATTTATTTCACGAATTTGAATATTATGGTCTGCATCAATCCAAGATACTTTTTCGATCAAAAGCCGTGAAAAAGCATCACGCTCAGGTGCTAAATAGCGACGAATAGTAATTGTTTGACGGCGTAAATTAGCAAGGTCGTAACGAACTCCACTAGTTTTGCCACTTAATACTGCATCTTCATAATCTGCAGTACGTTCTTCAAAGTCATTTATCGTATCAGACATGCCCGCAACGATATGATTGATCATCGCGACTAAAAAATCACCGCTATTTTCAGGACCTTGACCTTTTAATAAGTCAGATGCAATGATGCTGGCAGCACCTAATTTACGTCGACGAGATGTCACTATACGGTGCTTATCAATCCACATTCTAAGGGCAACCATATCATCTGGCTCTGCACCTGGGTTGTGGTTTATACCGCGAAGAGCAATTAACATCCCATCATTAATTAGCGTAGCCCGAGGTCGAGTTTCATCTTCTAGTAATGCTTGGGCGATGATTTTATCTAGCCCTGATGATTCTAATAACCATTCTTCGGATTCAGGATGCGTGTAATCAAAGTGTAACCAGAGAACACCATGCTCTTCAGTCCAGTTATGAATCTTATCAAGCGCTATTTCTGATGCTGAACCTTGGCCATCAAGCAATAAGGCATGTATTAATCCGTATTCATTAACCATTAAGTCTCGCCTTTAATTAGTGTGAATATAATTATACCCATGCCATGCTGAAATCTATCTTTTTACACACCATATCTAATGTTAATCATTCAGTAATGATTCGTTTTCCATCACATTGAATTAAACGGCACGAACTAGACTTTAATCGTCGTCATCATCATCAGATGTGTCATCGTCATCAGAAGGTAATAAATCAAGTGATGATTCCGTTTTCCGATTACTCGTCGTTGTTGTTTTTGTATGTGCGCGAATAAATTGTTTGCGTGCAGCTTCCCACGCTTTAGTATGTTTTGCTATGACTTGTTGTTTATCTTCTTCAGATAATTCAACTAACTTGGGCGCAACAATCGCTTGATCGTACTCAATAACTGCATCACGATCCGTGTTGTAAAGGTACATTCTGCCTTTGTTTGCTGGCGGTAATTGCTCATCACGGATAACAATTATATTGCCTCTACTTGATTGAATTTCGCCATACCAAGTATTCAAGTCTTCAGTGTTTTTCATAAAAATAAATCCTCATAAAATTTATTGCTTATGCGACATTATGTCGCCTGATTTAGCAATTGTGGCGAATAGTGCATTTGTTGATTAATTTTATCAATAGTTTTTTTCGTTTAGACATTAAACCAGCATAAATAGGGTATATTCTCGTATGATGTCTGTTTTATCAAAAGCCACGGAATTAGGGTCGAAAAATGCTTAAGGTTGTTTATAGTAATAATATGGCGCAACTTGCCGCACACCTTGCAGAATTACAGCAGTCAGATCCTTTGCCGCCCTTAGAAGCTGAGACGGTGATCGTACAAAGTAATGAGCTTACTCGCTGGTTATCGTTATTTTTAGCTCAAACTCATGGTGTTGTAGCTCATATAGATTTCCCTTATCCCTCGGCGTATCTTTGGGCATTGTTTCGTCGAGTATTGCCCAATGTACCTAAGCAATCGCCATTTTCGACAGATGCCATGGCGTGGCGTATTTTTGAATTATTACCCGCGTGTCGTCAGCAAGAACACTTTGCCATCATTACTGCCTACTTAGGTGAGCGGGATGATCCTCTAAAACGCTATGCCTTATCACATCGTATTGCCGATAGTTTTGACCAATACTTAATGTATCGTCCGGATTGGGTGCAGGCATGGGAGCAAGGCGAAACACCTCATTGGCAAGCCGCACTGTGGCAACAACTGACAGCAGGTGAGGGTGTGGCGATGCACCGTGCGAACTTGCTTAATCAACTTAATGACTATTTAACGACGACGGAAACACGACCTAAAGGCTTGCCAGAACGCTTAGCCATATTTGGTATTTCTGCCATGCCGCCCGTGTATTTGAAGTTATTTGAATTGATGGCTCGACACTGTGACATCACCTTATATTTCTTATCACCAAGCGAAGGTTACTGGGGGGATTTGATTGATCAAAAAACACAGGCGAAAAGGCTAGCTGAAGTTGATGGCTTGAGTGAATCATCCGAATTAGGCGAAGAAGATTCAGATGAATATTTCAATATCGGCCATCCATTATTAGCCAGCTTGGGCAAACAAGGCCAAGAGTTTTTTGAACAATTGCAAAGTTGTGAACATGATTCGTTTGATGTGTTTATTGAACCCGAGCGGGATCATGTTTTAGGCATGTTACAACATGATATTTTCGCCTTAAATAATCCAGACTTGGAACATGAAAAAACGCCGATTGCCAATGATGATAAGTCAATCATGGTGCATTCCTGTCATAGTGCGATGCGTGAAATTGAAGTATTACATGACCAGTTATTAGCCTTGTTTGAGCATGACCCTGATTTATCACCGACCGATATAGTGGTGATGACACCAGATATTGAAGTGTATGCGCCATGGATAGATGCAGTATTTGCTAATGCATCCAATACGCAACGTATTCCTTATGGTATTGCAGATTGTGGGGTGCGATATCAAAGTCCCGTGTTAAATGCCTTTGTCACTTTATTAGGATTACCGCAGTCGCGGTTTGATGTTGAAACCGTACTGACTTTGTTGGAATGCAAAGCCATTCAACAGCGTTTTTCCTTGGATGACGAACAATTAACACTGATTCGCCAATGGTTAAGGGAAACGCATACACGCTGGGCTTTATCTGCCGAACATAAAGCTGATTTTGATTTGCCTGAAACGAAAAATAATACATGGCGAGCAGGTTTAGACCGTTTGTTGCTGGCCTATGCCATGCCGATGACTGAAGCAGGTCAACTTGTACGATTATTTGAACGGCAATTAGCATTTGATGGCATCACTGGTGATCGCGCTGCAACACTGGCTCAATTGTGTGCTTTTATTGATAGCCTTGATGAGCTGCGCCAAAAATTGACTCAAGATCGCACTGCCGAAAATTGGCAGCAACAGTTAAATACCGTCTTAGAAAAATTATTTTTACCGACGTATGAGACTAATGAAGAAGCTGAACTGAATTTGATTCGGCAAACTTTAGCCAAGTTAGTCGAAACCACAGAATTAGCTGAGTTCAAACAAACATTGTCATTGGGATTAGTGAAAGATTGGATTAATGGTCATTTAGATACCAGTCAAACTATCAGCCGGTTCATGGGCCACGGTGTGACATTTTGTGGCATGGTGCCGATGCGGAGTATTCCATTCAAAGTCGTGTGCTTGATTGGTATGAATGACGATAGTTACCCGCGTCGCCAACCGACACAAGGGTTTGACTTGTTATCACATGATTTCAGATTAGGCGACCGCTCACGACGTGATGATGATCGTTATCTGTTTTTAGAAGCACTTATGTCATGTCAGTCCTACCTCTATTTAAGTTATGTCGGTCGAAGTATTAGCGATAATGCCGCCATCCCCCCCTCAGTTTTGGTTAGTGATTTACGTGATGTACTTAATCAAACCTATACCAATGAAGCAGGGGAAGAATTGTGGCCACAATTATTAACGCAACATCCTTTACAAGCCTTTAGCCAACGTTATTTTGATGGCAAAAATGAGCAATTATTTAGCTTTGCACAAGCGCAATGTCCAACGAATCAAACAACTGAAAATCAGACATGGTTTGAACAGGCTTTGCCAGAGGCCGATGATAGCTGGCGGCAAGTAAGTGTCAGTCAATTAATTAATTTTTTTAGGCATCCTGCCCGTTATTTATTACGTGAACGCTTAGGCATGCGTTTAGAAATGACCGATGACCAACTTGATATTCGTGAGCCGTTTGAATTAGATGGCTTGCAAGCCTGGTCTTTACGCCAACAATTATTAAATGCTCATTTAAGTGAAAATATCGAAACCAATATGCTCGACTTAGTGCAAGCCACTGGTGTATTGCCACAAGGCATTATGGGTGAACAGATTTTCGATTCTCAAGTAGAAAAAGTCGATAGTTTTGCTGAAAAACTCTTACCCCAGTACCCAACAGAATTACTAGCTGCAATACCGTTTGAATTGAAATTGAATGATCTTGTATTAACAGGGCAACTTGGTGACTCATTACAATTGCATCAAGGCGGGCTATTTCATTATCGAATGGCAAAAACAAAAGGCCAAGATTTACTTGCAATGTGGATCATGCATTTAGTATTAAATGCTGTTAAACCAACGGGCATAAACAGAGAAAGCATCTTGATAACGGAAGATAATGACTATCAATTTAGCCCCGTGGAAGATGCACATGCCATGTTGCAGCAATTAACGCAGCTTTATTGGCAAGGCATACATCAACCATTGCCATTATTTAATAACACTAGTTATGCCTTTGCTAAAACAACATTAAACAGCACCAAAGCTTCACCCGAAAATGCGATGCTAGCGGCATGGCAAGGAGGTCAATATTCCTCCGCCGAAGCCGATGATGTCTATTATCAACAACTCTATGTTGAACCACCTTTAGATGAAGCATTTAAAATGCTTGCTTTGGCGGTATTTGAACCCATCCAGGCGCATCTAGTGGGGGGCGAACTATGACCGCTTTTGATGCGAAAACAGTAGTTTTAGCTGGCACGAACCTAATCGAAGCCAGTGCAGGAACAGGTAAAACCTATACTTTGGCGGAGTTGTATTTACGCTTAGTCTTAGAACAAAACCTGACTGTCGATAAGATCTTGGTGGTGACATATACCCGTGCAGCAACCGAAGAATTACGCGATCGCTTACGGCAGAAGCTGGTGGAAGCTCGTGATGACTTATTGGCTACACAATCAGCAAATAAACGTGATTTTCACAAACTAAATTTAGCGATTCAAAGCTTTGATCAAGCGGCTATTTTTACGATTCATGGTTTCTGTCAGCGTGTATTGACCGACTTTGCCTTTGAAAGTGGTTTACGTTTTGATGTCGATTTGATTGGTGATGAGCGTGAGATCTTGCAAGCCGCTACTGATGATTTTTGGCGACGTGAAATTAGCCAAAGTAATCCTGAACTCAGTGCATACTTGTTAGCTAAGCGACAAACACCAGAAACATTATTGCAATCAATTCGCAGTTTGATTGGTAAGCCGTACTTGAATTATATTGCCTTGCCTGAAATTGACTTCCAGCGTTTTCAGCAGACAGTGACGGACAATTTTAATACCGTTAAAAAGGTGTGGGCGGTAGAGCAAGAGCAGGTTATTGCTACTTTGCAAAATAAAACACTGTTAAACGGCAATAAATATCGAACTAATAGCGTAGAAGCATGGTTAGTGCAGTTGCTGGCAATGATGGCGTCATCCGTTGCTCCGGCAACACTGTTCGAAAACTTTGATCGCTTTACCAAAGCACGCTTAGAAGATGCTTTGAAAAAAGATCAGCAACTGCCGGAATTAGATTTCTGGTTAGCATGCCAAAGTTTATTAGATGCTCAACAGCAACTAGAAATGGCTCGTACGATTCAGTTAAAAAACTTGCGTTTATCATTGTTAACCTATCTCAATGAAACGGTACCAAAGCTCAAACAACAGCAACAAGTGCAATCGTATGATGATTTATTGGTCACGCTAGAACAGGCTTTGAATGCCGAGCAGGGTGGTGATCAACTGGTTGAACAATTACGTTCACAATATCAAGCGGCATTGATTGATGAGTTTCAAGATACTGATCCCGTGCAATACCTAAGCTTTAGCCGAATTTATGCTGAAAGTGGTTTGCCAACATTTTATGTGGGCGATCCTAAACAGGCGATTTACAGCTTTCGTGGTGCCGATATTTTCACCTATCTTAAAGCGAAAGCAGCGACTGAACATGAGCATACCTTAACCACTAATTGGCGCTCGCACCCGTATTTAGTTAAGGGGGTAAACAGGCTGTTTGAACGTAAGCAACAAGCCTTTGTTTATGAGGAAATACCGTTTGTTGCCGTAAACGCAGAGCGGGCAGAAGAACCCGCCTTACTCATTAATAATGAAGCTATTTCGCCTTTATCGATCGTTTGGACTTCAAGTGAGAAAACTTTAGCCAAAAAAGATATGACGCAATTAGCCGCCAACTCAACGGCAGACGAAATTGCTCGTTTATTAAATTTGGCACAAGAAGATAAAACAGAATTAATTAAAGACGAAAAATCACGGCCTTTATCAGGCGGCGATATCGCAGTGTTAGTTCGCAATCATCGACAAGCGAGTGTGATTCAACAGTGTCTGCAAAAGCGCGGAATTAACAGCGTGCAACAAGGTAGAGAGAATGTGTTTTCCTCTGTCGAAGCTTTGTTATTAGAACGCTTATTGTTGGCCGTTGCCGAGCCGAATAACGCTAGTCGAATTATTGCTGTTTTAGCTTCGCCATTATTTGGTTTGAATGCCTTAGCGTTGTATGAGGTTCAGCAAGATGAACCGACATGGCTCAAACACTTCGATTTTTTTCATGAATTGCATCAGCTATGGTTACAAAAAGGCTTTATGTCGATGTTCCGCCATGTCATGGTGGCACAGTCCGTTCAACAAAGGGTGTTAGCGGCGAATGATGGTGAACGACAATTAACCAATTTATATCACTTGGCAGAGTTGATTCAAGATTATTGCAGTCGCCAGAAAAGTGCGATGGAAGCGGTATTGCATTGGTTGGCTGCACATCGTCAGGCGGAAAATGGGGATGATGAAACGGCTCAATTACGTTTAGAAAGTGATGAGCAGTTAGTTAAAATCATTACGATTCATAAAAGTAAGGGCTTGGAATATCCCATCGTATTTTGTCCCTTTTTATGGGATGCAAATTTACGTGCGGCTAATGATGAGATTGTGCGGTTTCATGATCCTGAATTCGATAATGCGGCTTATGTCGCCATGGTTGAACCGAGCTTAGCTAGAGCCAAAGAGTTTGTGCTGCAAGAAGAAAAAGCCGAAGATTTACGTCTGCTCTATGTTGCTTTAACACGGGCGAGAGAACGTTGTGTTATCACGTGGGGAAACGCCAATGGCGTGAATGATTCAGCTTTCTTTGGCTTATTGCATCCTACGCTGACTAAAATAGATCCTGTTCAAATGGAAGTGGATATACAGGTATTAGCTGACTCAAGTAATCATACGATTGCTGTTGAACCCTTGATTGAACAAGCCATTGTGACTTTGCATAATAATCTTGCTGATACGCAAACATTAGCAGCACGACAGTTTGTCGGAAAAATAGACAAACCGTGGCGAATTGGTAGTTTCAGTGCTTTAACCGCTGGACATGATGCCGAAGTGCCTGATTATGATAGCGTAAGCCAGCATCAGCTGCAGATTGATATGCCACGATTACCGCAAGCAGAAATAGCCGATCGTTTTAAATTCCCTAAAGGTGCACAAGCGGGTACCTGTTTACATAGCATCTTTGAACAATGGGACTTTAATACTGACGATAATGAAGGAATGACCAAGTTAGTCAGCCAGATATTATTGCAATATGGCTTTGTACAAGCGTGGACAGAAGCTGTTTGTAAGTGGTTATGTGAAGTGGTAACAACGCCATTATCTGCTGGTGGAAGTTTGTGTTTAGCAGCTCTAACACCCGCACATCGTCTGGATGAAATGGCCTTTTATTTCCCCGTTGCTCACCTTTCTGTCAGCAGTTTAAAAAGACAACTGAAACCGCATCTTGTTGAAAATAGTGCATTGAGCCAAGTCATTAACCATTCAAGTTTTTACGACTTATCTGGCTTTATGAAAGGCTTTATCGATTTAATATTTGAATATGAAGGGCGTTTTTATGTGGTGGATTACAAGTCGAACTTCTTAGGTTCACAGCCACAAGATTATGCAACTGAGCAATTAGATGAAGCGATGATTTCACATGATTATCCTTTGCAGTATTTAATTTACAGTTTGGCTTTGCATCGTTATCTCGCTTTGCGTTTGCCTGATTATGACCCTGAGCTCCATTTGGGTGGCGTGTATTATTTATTTATACGAGGCATGCATCCTGAATGGGGACAAGCAGGCGTGTTTGCCGATAGTCCCAGTGTGGAACTATTAACGGCATTTGATCACTACCTGCAAGGATTAAGCAATGAGTAAGGTGATGAAAGCGTTACGCCAAGCAGGGTTTAGTGAACTTGCTTGTCAATTTTCTCGTTATATTGAACGAGTTGATACCAGTGACGATGAGTTGGTGGCATTAACGGCAGGATTACTGACCGAAGCGGTTGCTCAAGGTCATGTCTGTTTAAATCTAAGCAAGACGAATGGGCTGTTTCACAGTGTTCGTCACTTATTGCCTGATGAGTTTAGCCAATGGCAAAGTCGTTTAAAACAAAGCAATGCAGTCGGAACGGGCAGTGACTATCGTCCACTTATAATGGATGACAACGGCCTAGTGTATTTATATCGCTATTGGCATGACGAACAGCATGTTGCAACAGCTATTAAACAACGAAACTCAGATATAGCTTTAACCAATCATCAACAATTAAAAAAAATGTTATCTGACTGGCCGACAACCATTAAAGGCATTGATTGGCAGAAAGTCGCGGTATTAATGGCATTAACACGTCAATACTGTGTTATTTCCGGCGGCCCAGGTACCGGGAAAACCACCATCGTATTGCGATTGTTGCAGTGCTTATATCAACAACGTGCAGATTATCGTATTGCTTTAGCGGCACCAACGGGCAAAGCGGCGGCAAGACTACAACATGTAATTAGTGACAGAGATAATGGCATCATCCAAGCCAAAACCTTGCATCGCCTATTAGGGATTAGTCCTAATAATGAACAAGGGCGTTATAACGCTGAGCGACCTTTACCATTTGATGTGATTATTGTAGATGAAGCCTCGATGATTGATATCAGTTTGATGGCGAAATTATTACAAGCTTTATCGCCGACAGCTCAATTAGTATTACTGGGTGATAGCCAACAATTAGCCTCTGTGGAATCGGGTGCAGTATTAGCCAATTTATGTCAGAAAAAAGTGTCATTTAATACTGGTTTTGTTGATATGGTCGCTGATTTAGCTGGTATAGATTTGAGTGATTACGCAAATAATAGTCCAGCCTCCACGTTGAATAGTGTCGTAAAACTTCAACATAGTTATCGCTTTGATGAAGCCAGTTTAATCGGGCGTTTAGCCTATGCGATTCAGGCGGGTAATGCTGAACGCGTTGTAAAAGAATTAGCAGAAGCAGGAAAACAGACTTGGCTGCAAGAGGAAGACAATGCTCGTTTAATAGCGGGTTATCAGCCTTATTTTAAATCCATCATGCAGGCAGAAAGTCCATTGGCTTGTATCCAATCCTTTGATGTTTATCGCGTGTTATGTGCCATTAAACAAGGCCCACAATCCGTCGCATCGGTGAATGCCGTTATTGAACGTCATATAGCCAAACTAGGCTGGCGGAGTCAACATGACTTTTATCATGGTCGGCCGATAATGATTACCCAAAATGATTATCGCCAACAATTGTTTAACGGTGATACTGGGCTGATCTTAAAAGATGAAACAGGGCAATTACGTGCCTGTTTCTTAATCGATAATGAACTACGCTGGGTTGATTTAATTAGACTTCCTGCACATGAAACCGCCTTTGCAATAACGGTTCATAAAAGTCAGGGATCAGAGTTTGACCATGTATGTGTGGTGTTGCCACAAGAAGACACGGCTATTTTGAATCGTGAATTGTTATATACCGCGATTACACGTGCTAAAAAGCAGCTAAGCTTATTCTGTAACGAAGCTATTTTACGTAAAACGGTGGTGACACAACATGAGCGTGAGACGGGGTTAGCTAGATTGTTGGATTAGCAAGTTGGTTGAGCTATTGATTGCTTAGAACTTGCTCCATCAAACGGAATATTGAGGTTTAAATTTTAACATTTAATTTTTTTGTGGAATATTCTGATAAGCCAACACTATTCCTGCTTTTAGCTTGATTATTCAATTACAGGGACATATAGTCCCTGTATGTATGGAAATTACAGGGAATTTTTATTCCCGTTAATAACAAGTTAGGCAACTCAAACGAGCCAGGGATTCATATGTCGCAGTACATTAGATTACTTTCAGATATGAGCTTAATGGCTGGTCTAATTGGATACTTCGAATACATCGAGCGGCATGAAATTGCTGATTGGTTAGAGGATGCCAACGGTCGTATTTCTGATCCGAGAGTAACGATTCACGAAAATCATGAGCCACTTCCGGAAGAGAGCTCTGAAGAAGATCGCAGCGACAAGGGGCAATCGAGCGCCACAGGTGAACAAAGGACTGATGTTCCACCTTGGCTAGAACTACTAATGATGAATCAATGGATGTTCACTCTTGGTGACGCAGATTGCTATCCATCAGTACCCCATGGACATTACAAAAGTAAGACCAGAGAGTGGCCTAAACTAAACCCGTATACGGGGCGTGTCTTTTCTGATGTTCACAAGGAAGACGCTAGCAAGCGACTAAGCAAGAAGGACATGATTAACCTTTGGAATGATTCAAAGTTCATTGAGCATTGTCGAGAGCAAGTACTCTGGTATAGCGACTTCGCGCCGAGCTATAGATTTCCGAACGCTAGGCGCGGAAAGTTGGCATTTCCGCGGTGGCGTTAATGCCTAACAAAGCCAATCACAGCGACAGCTTTATCGTTACGGCTTTGCCTTCACTACAAAGCTGCGCGTGTTGGCGGCGTTAGAAGCAAAAGGATTATTGAGTGATATATCAATACCAACCTGAAAATTGGCAGGATTTACAAAATAAAGTCAGTGACATTTTAGCTATATGTGGCCTTCAATCTGAAGTAGAGAAAGATATTAATACAGTCAGGGGTAATGTAGAAATCGATGTTTATGCTTTGGACCCGTCAACACCTGAGCAATTGGTCTATGTGTGTGAATGTAAGCATTGGAAGGATGCGGTTCCTAAAAGTGTAGTACATAGTTTTAGAACTGTTATGTCTGACATTGGCGCCCACGTAGGCTTCGTTATTGCTAAATCTGGATTTCAATCAGGTGCATATGATGCTGCGAATAATTCAAATATTAAGCTGCTTACATGGTATGAATTTCAAGAGTACTTTATTGATAGGTGGAAGGAGGGAAGATATCATGAACTTAAGCAGTTATTTGAAGATCTCTTTGAGTATTTTGATTATTTATCCGCTCCGATTGGAAATTCTATCTCTGGCAATCAAGAACGTATGGTGGAGTACAATGAATTACTTAAACGGTTTTCGGCTCAAGCAGCGGCTAACCCGTGGAGTCGAATGGTCGGTGAAACAACATTTCCTCCTGAGTTGCCATTTACTGAGACTGAAATTGATAGTTCAGGTTTAACAAAAGAAATTGTATTTAAAGATTATTCATCTTTATTTAACTGGTTCGAATCGCAGACAAAACTTGGCATTTTGGAATTCCAAGGCTTTGTTTCGAAATACAGAACAGGAGCTGTTGGTGAGTAAAGCTTCTAACAAGTCACTTAAATCAGACGGCTGCTACGCAGCCGCCGTTTAGTTCAAACGTTAGGCTTTCAACCAATGGGATCAGGTTCGATTGATTTTCAGTTTCTGATAAATAGTCATTATTGTTAGGTAAAATAAATCTGTCCCTTATTTAGTAAAATTAAACCAATCCATAAAGTTAATTATGAATGACGATCTCACAAAGTATATTTTTCCACATAGATTACTAATCTATAATTTGCTAATCTGCAATGTGCTGTTGCCACTAACATCATTAATGACGAAAACTGAGAAAATTTTATTTCCAGTTTCTATTGCTTGTTCATTATTGGTTATTTCCTTTATCTGTTATCGAGCACATTCTGAGCATGAATCAAAACGAATCAGTAAACATTGGAAAATGGCATGGCAGCGCTGCAAAATTGTGTTAATTGCTTATGTGATTTCTATTTCTATTGAATTACTTAGTGGTGTGATGACACTGACCCAACAAGATCCCCAATTAAGAGAAATCACGTTGATTGCGTTTACACGTATTGCCATTGTACCCACACTCTTAATTGTGACACCGATATTGATAGCTTCTACACTGTCAGTAAGAAAAATCAAAGCAAGCAATGGAGTAAGCTTGGATTGATTTTAGTCATGCAAGTAAACTAAAGTAACGCGATACGAATACTCACTCACCAGCTTTAAAAAGGATTAAACATGTCTGAAACCATCTTTATTGGACAAGCAGGTGAACTAGCCATCTCATTATTGCCAAAAATGGCCAATCGTCATGGTTTGATTGCAGGTGCTACTGGCACCGGAAAAACGATCACCATGCAGGGTTTGGCTGAAGGTTTTAGTGAAATGGGTGTGCCGGTATTTTTGGCTGATATTAAAGGCGATGTATCGGGCGTAACACAACCCGGCAAGGAACATCCAAAAGTGGCTGAACGGGTTGCTCTCATGCATTTGGATGATTTTAAATTCCAAGGTTTTCCTGCTACCTTTTGGGATGTGTTTGGCAAGCAAGGTCACCCAGTTAGAACGACGATTTCTGATATGGGCCCGTTGTTGATGTCTCGCTTACTCAATCTTAACGATACCCAAGAAGGCGTGTTGTCTTTGGTGTTTAGAGTCTCTGATGATAATGGCTGGTTATTGCTAGATCTGAAAGATTTACGCGCCATGCTTAAATTTGTGGCTGATAATGCTGCTGAATTTCGAACGGTCTATGGCAATGTATCGGCTGCCAGTGTTGGGGCGATTCAGCGTCGATTAATTACTTTGGAAGATCAAGGTGGCGATCAATTGTTTGCTGAGCCGGTGTTAAATCTTGATGATTTGATGCAAACCGACGCCGAAGGCAAAGGCGTGATCAATATGCTGGCGGCGAATGCATTGATGAATTCACCCCAGTTATACAGTACATTTTTGTTATGGTTGATGGCTGAGTTATTTGAACAATTACCCGAAGTCGGCGATCCAGATAAGCCAAAGTTAGTGTTGTTTTTTGATGAAGCTCATTTGATTTTCAAAGGTGCACCACAAGTCTTATTGGATAAAGTCGAACAAGTAGTACGCTTGATTCGTTCGAAAGGTGTTGGTGTGTATTTTGTTACACAAAACCCAACCGATATTCCTG
>CAXBIM010000010.1:0-65013 GCA_963975785.1 uncultured Methylophaga sp. | reverse complement strand
ATGGTCTTGGTGCGGTAGGTGCTTATAAAGCGCTATCTAGCTGGACTAACTTGGGTGGTATCTTAAGCGTATTTAGCCTATAAGACCTTTATTTATTAATCTTTTTTAATAGATAAAACCTTAATAAAGAAGCCCGGCACTTGTGTCGGGCTTTTTTTTATGATTATTATAAAGAAAGAATGCAGCTATTAATTAAAGATCCTAAGAGGGATTTTTAATTGATCGCTGTGGTCAAATGTATGTCCGTTGGCGATTGGCAACACTTCCAATTAAATTGAATAAGGAATTAATGATGATGATAACTCGCGTATTTTCATACCTATTTTTAGGTTTGATATGCACTTTTTCTATGGCCCATGCTGCAGATTTTAAACCGTTGCCAGGACAGACTGCCGTTCGGGTATGTGCTGATGCATTTAACCTACCTTATTCTAATAAAGAACTCGAAGGGTTTGATAATAAGATCGCGACGATTATTGGCGAAGAGTTAGGACTGCCTGTTGAATATTATTGGTTCCCACAGCGAATTGGTTTTAGCCGTAACACGATTAAAAAAGTTGATCAAAAAACAGGTAAGTTTCTATGTGACGTAGCGATGAGCATTCCTGCAGAACGAGGATTATATGCACCGACAATACCTTACTTTAGCTCTATTGATGCTATGGTCTATCGTAAAGGTGAAGGTTATGAGTTAAATGAAATTTCTGATATTGCTAAGTTAAAAGCGCAAGGTAAAAAGCTTAAAATTGGTTTGTTTGATCGTGCTATAGCAACTGAAACTTTAATAAATGATGATCTTGAAGATCAAATTGAATATTTTCAAATGATGACCGGGGATGCTCGCATTAATAGCGGACGAATAATTTCTGAAGAATTAGCTTCGGGTCGTATTGATGTAGCCTTTGCATGGGGTCCTATTGCAGGATTCTATGCAAGTCAATCTGAAATTCCAATGACGGTTGTGCCATTGAATGAGGTTGGCTCAGATTATGTATTTAGTTTTGGAATGGGAGTTCGGCCGCAAGATAAAGAATGGCAAGAGCTATTAAACCAAATTCTAGTAAAACGAAAAGATGATATTGCCAAGGTTATGTCACAATATAATATGCCATCACTAGCCAATGTGAAACAAACGGTTAAGACAAAAAAAGCTGTTTATACTGTTGAAAATGGAAAAGTTGATAATAAAACCTTTGTTGGATGGCGTTTATTCAACTCAACTTGCTTTGTTTGTCATGGTCAAAATGCAACCGGCACAGATATAGCGCCTAATTTACTGACAAGTCTTGAAGGAATGAGTGAATTTAAGTTTAGGAAGAAAGTATTACACCGCTATTTTGCGAAGGTCAATTTAGATGATCCTGAACGTCGCCTCAAGTTTTTGAACCAGGTTGCTGGTGAACAAGGTGTAGCAGAATTTAAAATGCCAACGTGGTCTGATGACCCCAATATCCGTCCTCATATTCCAGAGCTTTATGCGTACCTGAAAGCGCGTTCAGATGGTGCTTTAGGTGAAGGGCGTCCAGAGAAAATAGAAGAATAGACTACATTTAGTTGCGGCTATTCAACGGTAGCCGCAACTATTGATTTCAAATTATTGTTTATTTTTAAAGCAAATTCATTTTGTTTCTGATTTGCGGTATGTTCATCCATAAGTCTCGTACTGACAATAATTCCTTGCTCCGCTACTTCTTGAACGGCAATGGTGCATGGCATTTCGTTGATTAGTTCGTAATTGATTTCAATCATTTCTTTTGCGTAAGTAATATTGCAGAAATTAGTAATTGTAGACAGAGGATAGTCTTTATCACCCCGATCTCGAATGGCTTGACCGATTTGACTACGGTGAATGATACGATAGTTATGTTCTGAAATAGCAAGATCAAGGTTTAACAATGTCTCTCCAAAGCTATAATCACTATACTGTTGGTATATTTTGCTTGGCTCATGCTTTGAGCATCCTATTATCGTTAGAAGAAAAAATGCTAAAAAAATTGGAAGCTTTACGAATCGTTTGGTAGTCATGGTTTGTCTTTACTGTAAAATAAATATATCGATTAAGAATAACATTAAAATAAAGAGGAATGTCATGGTACAAAAAATATGGTTTTCAGTAATTTCAGCATGCCTATTAATGGGCTTTACGGTGAATGCATTCGCTGTGGCAGGATTTTCTGAAATAAATAATCAGCTTTTTGACAAAGCACATTTAAAAAACATTACTGAACCAACCATTCTGCATTACAAATATAATCGAACAAGTTTTGTAGATGGTCCTCGTGAAGACACTATTGATGTTGTCGTTAGTAATATTCGTAATACAGGCCGTAAAGATACACATTTTGAATTTTTCACCGGTGCAAATAAGCGACCATATGAAGATCGTGAAAATCAGCAAGGGAATAGTATTTTTGTTTTCTTTCTTGAATTTGATGTTCATGAACTTAATCGTTTAACGGGCGGTGACTGGCGATATTTCCAGCGTAAAATTCGCTGGGCCTTAGCCAAAGGTGCAGAGAAAAAAGAAATTGAGATTGATTATCAAGGTAAAAAAGTAAAAGCGGTACAACATATAATTCAACCATTTATAAATGATCCTAAGAACTCACGCTACCCATTATATGCAAGTAAATACTACATTTTCACTATGTCTGATGCTATTCCTGGTGAAATTTATCAGGTGAGAACAATTGTGCCTGATGGTAAAACATGGCAGGAAGGTGATGCCGTTCTTACTGAAGAGACTGTCACTTTTAGTGGCTTTGATAAGCTATAAAATATCACTATTCACGGTAATCATAAAACGGGTGTAACAACCCGTTTTTTTGATATTGGTCTCTATGGTTAAGCGGTTTTACTCTCTCCAAACTACACTGTTATTGCATGAGCTAAGTTTTATCTTACTCGTACTAATAACGGGTATGGTCGGAATTATATGGTCGGTGTCATGGCAAAATAGTTCTGAAGAGTCTTTACGCATAGGCTCAATGAACACGACAACACAGAATATTCGTGGTGATGTTTATCGGCAGTTAAAAGAAGTGTTTGATGCTACATTCTTAAACGATAGTGAAGCTACTAAGGAGTACTTGGCTTACACTTATTCGATACAAGGCTACCTGCAAGACATAATCGTATTAGCTAAGGACGAACAAGAACTGAATGCTGTTCAGTTGGTTAATAACGCGTACGATGCTTTTCATACTAAAACAGAGCAATTACTTAATGATGGTAATGCCGTTATTGATCGCCAGAGATTGCTTGATAAAGAATTAGAAAAATATACCTTTGTACAGTTAGAACAAGCTTTTGCCTATTTAGAACAGATGCTTCAAAACAAACAAACAGCATTAACTTTATCAAAACAACAATGGACACAACGTTTAATTTGGCTTGCCCCCATCCCTGTATTACTTGCTATTGGCTTATTATTGCTTGCACGACGATTTGTACGCAATAATGTAGTGTATCCGCTTACGGAGCTTGTTGAAGGGGCCAGGTTGATAAGTAAAGGTGATTTGAACCACAAAGTCCCTATTATTGGCGTATCAAATTTAGTTCAATTGTCAGAAGCTATAAATAGTATGGCATTAGAATTAGCTAATAGCCGAGATCGCTTATTTGAAACTAAGAAACAAGCGGCATTAGGTGAGTTAGTCCCCTTAGTTGCACACAATATACGAAATCCATTAGCAGGAATTCGTGCTGCTTCCCAAGTAGCACGGGATGAAGATATCTCTGAGGCTACTCATGATACTTTGACTGATATTATCGTCGCCGTAGATCGTTTAGAACGATGGGTAACATCGCTATTACGTTATTTACACCCAACAAAGCCACACTTAAGTGATACAACGTTAATTGCTGTGACGGACAATGCCTTATCACTGATAGAACTTCAGTTAGCAGATAAAAATATTTCCTTACAACGATTGGGTTGGAGCTCTAAAGCAGCACCCTTATCACTTGATATCCATTTGTTTGAACAAGCTATCTTCAATTTAGTCCAGAATGCACTAGAAGCTTCATCTCAAGGTAATGTCATTCAATTGGTTTATTGCCAATATGAAAATAAGGTATCACTGACGATACATGATCAGGGGAGAGGCATGACCTTTGACCCAGTTGCACAAGAAGTGACAGGTGGTGAAGTTAAACGTTTAAGCTGCGGTTTAGGTATTCCATTTTCGTTGAAAATAATTAAGCAACACGGCGGAAGCTTAGAATACGCTAATTCGGATAGTGGTGGCACAGCCGTTACGATAACCCTTGACACGATAAACTCTTAGAATGATAGATAAGGTGAAAAGCAACTTTATGTTAAATGTATTGTTAGTGGAAGACGAAACATTATTTGCCAAATCAGTCTTGAAACGTTTGGAAAAAGAGAAATATAAAGGCAATATAGTTTCAACCATAGCTGATGCACGAAACGTTATAAAAACTGAGCTACCTGACCTTTTACTGTTAGATATTCGCTTACCTGATGGAAATGGTCTGGATTTATTAGCTGAAATACGTTCACGAGATGATGCTAGTTGGAAATCTTTGCCTGTGATAGTCATGACAGCTTATGGCGAATTAGATGATGCCATAGCTGCGATGAAATTGGGCGCGACTGACTATTTAAAAAAACCAGTTGATCTAGATGATTTGGTTTTAACCATCTCTAAGGTATTAACAACACAACAACTTAAACAACAATTAACGTATTCACATGTACGTGAACAGCAAGCAATAGATGCTATAGAGATGATTGGAACAAGTCAGTCATCAAGTCATGTTCGTCATCATCTCGGTCGAATTGCACAATTAGTCGCCAACAGTAGTGATAGCCATCCGGTCATGTTGATCCGAGGTGAAACAGGTACAGGTAAAGATGTTGCTGCTCGTTTATATCACCAACTAGGTGATTGGCGTATGCAGCCATTTGTTCATGTTGACTGTGCCTCATTGCCCAGTGAGTTGATTGAAGCTGAACTTTTTGGTTATGAGCGTGGTGCATTCACCAATGCGCATCAGGCCAAAGTAGGTCTAATTGAAGTGGCTGAAGGCGGCACCTTGTTTTTAGATGAGGTTGGTGAGTTACCCTTGGCCTTGCAAGCAAAATTATTGAATGTGATAGAGCGGCGCGTCGCCAGACGATTAGGTTCAACTAAAGAATATCCTGTATTAGCACATTTTGTAGCGGCAACTAATCGTAATTTAGATGACATGGTAGCTGAAGGTTTATTTCGTTCAGACCTTTATTTTCGGTTAAATGTATTGGAGCTTGAGCTCCCTCTATTATGTGAACGTAGTGAAGACATTCCACTTTTAGCCCAGCACTTTATAGAAAAGGTTGCCCGACGCTACGGATTGAAGCCGCCAGAACTACTCGACGATGCCTTACAATCATTATTACTCTATTCATGGCCTGGTAATATAAGAGAATTACAGCATGTATTAGAACGTGCTGTCATGTTATGTCGGAATGATAAAATTCATGCTGATGATTTAACTTTAAAGATAAACACACCACCTCGATCAGTGGACAATGATTTTCCTACGTTAAATACATTGGAAAGTATGACTTTAGACGAGGTTGAAAAACACCTCATTGAGCGAGCCTTGCTGCGAACCATGAATAATGTGTCACAAGCTGCAAGAGAGCTAGGTCTGACACGGATGGCGATGCGTTATCGTATGGATAAATATAAGTTGTAAATATCGCTAATGAGGGCTATTTACACTGCTTTTATTTAACGATCTTTAGTCCGGGCCGCTCTTTTTTAACCGATTGTAGTGGTCGCTTAGGTGGCGGTGTATCGTCACTAGGGAAGAACATTCCCTCATTATTTTCTTTACCATAAATTGATTGTACAGCGATAATCGGAATGAATAATTCCATTGGTTTTCCTGAAAAACGAGCGGAAAAGCTTATCCAATCGTTATCTGCATGAAAGTTTTGTACGGCACCATCAGATATATTCAACACGATTTTATTATCGCTGATATATTCTCGAGGGACTTGTACGCCATCATACGAGGTATTGACCAATAAATGAGGTGTCATTTGATTATCAAGCAACCATT
Organism: uncultured Methylophaga sp.; assembly: GCA_963975785.1. Lineage (GTDB taxonomy): Bacteria > Pseudomonadota > Gammaproteobacteria > Nitrosococcales > Methylophagaceae. Next base: position 58,938 of record CAXBIM010000010.1, on the reverse strand, counting down.
CATATATTGCTCTAATAAGGTAAGGTTTTTGTGAGGTCATCTCGTTATCTCATTTCTCGTTCAACATCGCTCAAACTTGCTTGAAAGCTATCCCGAGTAAAAATTCGTTCTGCATATGCTTCGACTGCTGTGGCTTTAGCGGAGAGTTTGATGCCTAGCATAGGTAATCGCCACAACAATGGGGCTAGACTGCAATCCAATAAAGAGAATTCATGACTCATAAAAAAAGCCGATTCTTCGAATAGTGGCGATAATACGGTCAGATCTTCTTGAATAGTTTTACGCGCCTTACTTGTTTTGCCTTTTTCTGTACTGGTCAGTGTTTGCCAAAGAGAATACCAATCTTTATCAATGCGATGCAACATCAACCTTGCTTTAGCACGAGCTGCAGGATCAACAGGCATTAATGGCGGATGTAAAAAGCGCTCATCAAAATAATTGATAATGATATTAGCATCGTACAAAACGAGATCTCGGTCAATAAGTGTCGGACTAGTGCCGTACGGGTTGACCGCCGCAACATCTTCAGGCCAGTGACCTTCTAGGATATCTTCAATATTAGCTGTAATATTTTTTTCATGCATGACAATACGTGTGCGATGGCTAAACGGACATGATGGGTCTGAGTATACGGTCATCATCGCGCGGCGATTACTATTAGCCATTATTGTCATGCTCCTAAAGATATTTATTATAGCTGAGAAACATCTATGGGTTATTGTTCATGCTAAAAATAAATAAAGGGAGCAGGCTCCCTTTATTTAATACTATTAAGTTGAATCGAGGGTGTTAGTGTATATCTCTCCAAAATGCTTTCTTCATTGGATAGACGACAAGGAATAATAAGAATAGATATAGCAAAACCCATTTACCTAGCTCTAAACGTTGAATCTTTGATGGCTCACCAACATAAGCCAGGAAGTTCACTAAATCTGCCACCATAACGTTGTAGTCATAGTTAGATAATGAACCTTCAGTATCACTAGTTAAATGTCCGGTTTCTTCATCATGGCTTAAATAACCTTGCTGCTGCCATAAAATGTGGGGCATACCAACGTCTTTGAATACTAAGTTATTGGTCCCTACTGCCTTAGACTCATCAATAAAGAATGTTCTTAAGTAGGTGTTTAACCAAGCTGTACCACGAGAGCGAGAAATAACCGAAAGATCAGGAGGTGTTACACCAAACCATTTTTGAGCATCTTCAGCACGCATGGCAACGGTCATTGTGTCGCCCACTTTTTCTGAAGCGAACATCAAGTTTTCTTTTACTTGCTCATCAGTTAGATCAAGATCTTTAGCCATACGATTGTAGCGCATGAAAGATGCTTGGTGACAGCTTAAACAATAGTTAACAAATGTTTTTGCACCACGTTGTAATGATGCCTTGTCAGACAAATCCACCTCTACGTCATCGAGATGGATGCTACCTTCACTCGCCATGACCTGAGCAGAAATCATCGACAGGTAACCGAAGAATAATGCGAAGATTAAAGTTCTCATTTGAATGTCACCCTTTCTGGTACTGGCTTGTCTTTATCAAGTTTTGTATAAATAGGCATTAGTACAAAGAACGCAAAATAGATTATTGAAAACACTCTCGATAGAATCGTATATAAATCTGTAACCGGCTGAGTACCAAGGAAACCTAGTCCCAAGAAGCTAATTATAAATAATACTAGCGCGACACGGAAGTAATTACCGCGGTAGCGAATTGATTTTACTGGGCTACGATCTAACCAAGGTAATAGGAATAAGAATACGATAGATAATCCCATTGCGACAACACCAGGGAATGATGAACCGGCAATACTTGGCACCGCTCTCAAAATGGCATAGAAAGGAGTGAAGTACCAGACTGGTGCTATATGTAGAGGTGTTTTAAGCGGGTTTGCAGGGACAAAGTTAGCGTGTTCTAAGAACCAGCCATCCATCTCTGGTGCATAAAATAACACTAAAGAGAAAATGAACAGGAAGACCGTTACACCCACGATATCTTTTACAGAATAATAGGGATGGAAAGGAATGCCGTCTAACGGATTGCCATTTTTGTCTTTCAGTTTTTTGATTTCAACGCCATCAGGGTTATTTGAACCCACTTCATGCAAGGCAATGATATGAGCTACAACTAGGCCAAGAATAACCAAAGGAACAGCAATAACATGGAAAGCAAAGAAGCGATTTAATGTTGCATCAGCAACCACAAAATCACCACGAATCCATAATGCTAATTGGTCACCAATAAAAGGTATGGCACCAAATAGCGAAATAATAACTTGTGCACCCCAGAATGACATTTGACCCCATGGCAATAAATAGCCCATAAATGCTTCAGCCATTAGCGCCATATAAAGGAACATACCGAATAGCCAGACCAGTTCTCTAGGTTGTTTATATGATCCATAGATAAGACCACGGAACATGTGCAAATAGATAACGACAAAAAAGGCCGAGGCGCCGGTAGAATGTAAGTAGCGTATTAGCCAGCCCCATTCAACATCACGCATGATGTATTCGACTGAGGCAAACGCTAGTGCTGCGTCAGGTTTGTAGTGCATTGTCAGAAAAATACCGGTGACAATTTGTAGCACTAAAACGAGTAATGCCAGTGAACCAAAGAAATACCAAAAGTTGAAGTTTTTTGGCGCGTAATATTTAGAGAGATGTTCTTCCCACATTTTTGTGGCAGGAAAGCGGGCGTCAACCCAACCCATTAAACTAGAAAACATTATGCAGCTCCTTGAGCGTCTTCGCCGATAACAACGCGATTGTCACCTAAGAAATGATAGGGAGGGACGACTAGATTTTTTGGAGCGGGCATGTTTTTAAATACACGCCCTGAAAGATCGTAGCGAGAACCATGGCATGGACAGAAAAAGCCGCCTTTCCACTCAGGACCTAGATCGACTGGTGCTAATTCAGGTCGGTAGGTTGGCGAGCAACCAAGATGAGTACAAATACCAACTAATACAACAATATTATCTCGAATAGAGCGATTGTTATTTTTAGCATAAGATGGTTGTTGTGAGCTGGCGTCGCTTTCTGGATCGGCTAATTGTGGATTAAGCGCGGGGAGAGTAAGTAGTGATTCAGCTGAGCGATTTAATACCCAAACTGGTTTGCCTCGCCATTCAATGGTGATCAATTGACCGATTTCAAGCTTACTAATGTCGACTTCTACAGGTGCTCCTGCAGCTCGTGCTTTAGCACTCGGTAACATAGATAAGACAAAGGGTACGGCAACTGTAGCTGCGCCTGCACCACCAACAACGACACTAGCTGCAGTAGTCAGAAATCGTCGCTTACTGTTATCAACAGTGTGAGACATTAGAGGGGTTCTCCCAGCGGTAAATTATAAAATAATCATCTATTTATTGCAGGCCATTAGCATTTGGTCTGGATAAAAACTAGAGGATATTATCATATACGCTGAGCTTTGGATCAATAAAGCCCGCAATTAAAGCGGGCTTTATTGTTGTGCAGTATCGCTTAAAAAATTATTTTAACGCTTTTGCTGCTTTCTTAACTAGGCGTTTTAATGCGCCTTTTGGTTCAGTAGCTTCGATATCATCTAGGTTTGTTGGTGTACCTACGATGATTACGCCACCCATACCTGCACCCCAATGAGGATCACATTTGTAAAGATAAACGCCTGGTACGGTTAGTGGTGGTGTTTGGAAATTTTCACCCATTTGTGAAGTCCAACCTTCTGAGCCTTCAGGAATGTAGTTATGTTCACCGCCATTATCTGTAAATGTAGTGTTGACGATGTGGCCGTTCATATTTTCCCAAGAAACAGTATCGCCAGGAGCAATTTTTAACACCATTGGTTTAAATGCTGTTACTGCTGCTGTTATTACATGGTTTTCAGCCATAACTGCTGAAGAAAGCAAGACTGATGCGCCCAATAGTGTACTGATAAGTGTTTTGCTGTATTTCATAGTATTCCTCGGATGTTTTAAGTTATTTGCCTTGTTGCGATTTTGGGTCAGTATCTCACACTGAAACTGAACCGAAGCTGAACAAGGTTTATGCCTCTTAGTGCATTTAGAATTACAGGCATTAGCCCGTTTTCAGCCCGAAATGTTAACCTGAATCAAGTAGAGATGTCCAAAACTAAGCATGTTTATCCATATAACTCAGTCAAATATGGCTGTACTGATTGCTTCTTTTGCGCCGTCTAGGTTGAAAGAAGTCTGTCCTTTAGTATCATTAAGTAGAGTATATTTGAAGTCTATCTTTGTACCATTAAGTAGGGCGGCGATAGTTCCTAAATGAGGGCGGGACTCACCTTGCCATATAGGACAGATCACCCGTTCAGGTAATCGTTCAGCAATAATGTGATTGAAGGTAAAGTCTCTATCCGTTGATATAGATTGGTTATCATTGACGACTATTGCCTCAATACCTTCGTCAGCGGGAACGATAGTCGCAGTGAAACCTCGAAGCATTTTTACAGGTTTTTTGTTATCTATTTGAAAGATGGGTAATTCATTTTGTGACAGTTCATCGAAGTTATAGTCTGACAGACTAAAATCTAGCCACACAATGCCTTCTGCAGTTTTAAATATCGCCAATTCAAAACCTTCTTCATTTCTGACCATGGCGGATTTAATTTCATTCTGAGCATCAGGGCTCTGTGTAAATGTTTCAATCTGCCATTGTGCAAATACAGAAGATGAAAATAGAGTGAGAATAAAAAAAACGATTATGTTGCTCATTGATTGTTACCTTCAGTTTGTTGAAGTGACCACATTGCTGCATAACGTCCATGGGCTGCAAGCAGATCTCTATGATTGCCTTGTTCGATAATTCTACCGTGATCGAGGACTAAAATGGTATCTGCGTCGATAATGGTTGCGAGGCGGTGTGCAATAGCTAAGGTTGTTTTATTATTGCTGATGGATTGAAGTTCTTGATTTATCATTTGTTCAGAATGACTATCTAAAGCCGATGTTGCCTCATCAAAAATAAGAATTTTCGGGTTTTTAAGTAATGTGCGCGCAATGGCAACACGTTGCTTTTCACCACCTGACAACTTGAGACCACGCTCACCGACCAAGGTTTCATAGCCATTCGGTAGCTTTTCGATAAAATCATGAATATGGGCCTGTTTAGCGGCATCTATAACGGCTTGTTTATCGACCAGTGGATTGCCATATAAAATATTATGATAAATGGTGTCGTTAAATAGAACTGTGTCTTGTGGCACTACACCAATGGTTTGGCGGAGACTGTGTTGATCGACATTTCGAATATCATGACCATCAATGGTGATACTGCCCGCTTGTGGATCATAAAAGCGAAATAACAATCTAATTAGTGTCGACTTACCTGAGCCACTCGCTCCAACAATAGCCAACTTTTTACCCGCCTCAATAGTAAAGTTAATGTCATGAAGGATGGGCCGATTTGAATCGTAATAAAAATCAACATGATTAAATTGAATGGTACCGTGTTGCACAGTGAGTGTTGATGCATCAATGTTGTCGACGGTTTCCTGTTGCTCATCAAGCAGAGTGAACATTCGTTCCATATCAGCTAAAGAATGACGAATTTCTCGGTAGACAAAGCCTAGAAAGCCTAACGGCAAATAAAGTTGCAATAAAAAGGCATTAATCAAAACCAGATCACCTAAGGTCAATTTACCATCAACAACTCCTTGGCCAGCCAGTAACATTAATATAGTGAGACCTGTGGCGATAATCGCGCCTTGACCGACATTGAGTAGCGATAGCGAAGTTTGATTTTTAACTGCAGATACTTCCCAAGAACTTAGCTTTTCGTCGTAACGTTGCAATTCATACTGTTCATTGTTGAAATACTTGACCGTTTCATAATTGAGTAAACTATCCACAGCCTGATTATTTGCTTTGGAATCCATATCATTCATCGCGCGACGGAATCGCATACGCCACTCGGTAATGATTAAGGTGTAAACAATATAAAACAGGATAGTTGTCGTCGTAATAATGGCGAAAATGCTATCGTACTGTGTGAGAAGAATGATGGTAACCAGCGCTATTTCGACTAGAGTTGGCAATATATTAAAGATCATGAAGTTCATTAAAAAACTTATGCCGCGTGTGCCACGTTCGATATCACGTGAAATACCGCCAGTTTGGCGCTGTAAATGAAAACGCAGTGACAGTTTATGTAGATGTTCAAAAATGTGGCCGGCAATACGACGAACTGAACGATAAATGACTTTAGCAAAGAGTGCATCACGTAATTCGCTGAACAAACTGCTCGCTAAGCGCAAACAGCCATAAGTTATGAGCATGAAAACAGGTAGATAAATTATGTCTTGATGTTGAGGATCAAGTGCGTCGACCGCGCCTTTTAGCGCGAGAGGAATACCAACATTTGCTAGTTTTGCAAAGGTTAATAGGGCTAACGCAATAGCCACGCGCCCTTTAAACTCCCAGATGTAGGGCAAAAGGCTGCGGATAGCTTTCCAGTCTTGACTTTCTTTCATAAAACGAAGTGTAGCGGATTATTAATTAATTGATAGTGATGACCTTTCGTTGAACTGAAATGGAAGCATAAAAGCCGTCGACTTAGTTTTTGGGTATAATTAGCCGTTTTCTGAATTTAAATTGAAAAAATTGTACAAATTTATTGTGTAGGTTTTGAGGGTGGAAGTTAATGCCATTGTATGAATATCATTGTGATGCCTGTGAACATGAGTTTGAAGCATTGCAAAAAATGAGTGATGAGCAGTTAGTTCATTGTCCTGCATGTGATGAAGCGACATTACGCAAATTGGTGTCTGCCGCAGGATTTCGTCTCAAAGGCGATGGTTGGTATGAAACGGACTTTAAAAGCGGTAAAAAACGTAACTTAGCAGATAGCGGAACGGATTCATCAGCAAAAAAACCTGACAAAACATTATAAAACTATATCTCTTATAGAGAATTAATCTGAAATGAAAAAATATCTAATCGCTGGATTGTTGGTGTGGATGCCGTTAGGTATTACATTTCTAGTTGTACGTGCGATAGTAGGATTTTTAGACCGCACGCTACTATTATTACCACACGCATATCAGCCAGATAATTTAATCGGTGTGCATATTCCTGGCTTTGGTGTCGTTTTAGCCGTCGTTATGGTGCTGGCAACAGGCATGATTGTCGCTAACTTATTGGGGCGCCGTATTGTTGCAGCATGGGAATCATTATTGGCAAGAATTCCCGTTGTACGGAATTTATACGCGGGTATTAAACAAATTTTAGAAGCAGTGCTGGCTGCCGATGGTAAGTCGTTTCGTAAAGTATTGTTAATTGAATATCCACGTAAAGGCGTTTGGAGTCTTGCGTTCATGACCTCATCTGATTTAGGTGAGGTTCAGGAAAAGACTGCGGGAGATGTCGTTAGTGTATTTATCCCGACGACACCTAACCCGACATCTGGCTTTGTACTTATGGTGCAAAAAGCTGAAGTGATTGAAATGGACATGACCGTTGAAGAAGGTCTAAAAATGATTATCTCGATGGGTGTCGTGGTACCAAAATATAATAAAGATAAACTTATCGATGGCGTGACTATTGATAAACCGTAAAATATAAATTGTAAAAACTTAAGTGCCACACATTAATTGTGGTGTGACCCTAAATAAATTGAATTATTGGAATTGAACTATGCGTAGCCATTATTGCGGCGATGTGAACGAAACATTGGAAGGTCAAACTGTAAAGATTGCGGGATGGATGCACCGTCGACGTGATCACGGTGGCGTTATTTTTATTGACCTGCGTGATCGTGAAGGTTTGGTTCAAGTGGTCTGTAACCCCGAAGACGAAGCCAGTTTTGCTATAGCAGAAAGTGTGCGTAGTGAGTATGTGTTACAGATTGAAGGTACTGTTCGACTACGTCCTGAAGGTAGCGATAACCCAAACATGAGCAGTGGGAAAATTGAAATCGTTGCTAAGCGCATGGATATTTTGAACAGTTCTGAAACTCCACCTTTCCCGCTAACAGAGCAAGCAGAAGTCAGTGAAGATGTACGTCTACGTCATCGTTACATCGATTTACGTCGCCCTGAAATGTTGCAAAAATTACGTTTCCGTTCAAAAATTACTAGCATGTTACGTCGCTTCTTAGATGATAATGGCTTCTTAGATATCGAAACCCCGATTCTGACCAAAGCTACACCAGAAGGTGCGCGTGACTATTTAGTACCAAGCCGCACCCATCCAGGTGATTTCTTTGCCTTGCCACAATCTCCACAATTGTTTAAACAATTGCTAATGGTGGCAGGAATGGATCGTTATTATCAGATCGTACGTTGCTTCCGTGATGAAGACCTACGTGCTGATCGCCAGCCTGAATTTACCCAAGTCGATATCGAAACGTCATTTGTTGAAGAAGAAGATTTGATGACGATGATGGAGGAAATGATTCGTAGTCTGTTTGCTAATGTTTTAGAGCAACCATTACCTAATCCTTTTCCACGGATGACCTATGCTGAAGCGATGTCTCGTTATGGTAGTGATAAGCCTGACTTGAGAATCGACTTAGAACTCGTCGAAATCAGTGACTTAATGAAAGACGTTGACTTCAAAGTATTCTCTGGCCCAGCGAATGATGAGAAAGGCCGTGTTGCTGCTTTGCGTGTGCCAGCTGGTGCGGAACTGAGCCGTAAGGCTATCGATGATTACACTAAATTTGTCGGTATCTATGGCGCTAAAGGCTTGGCTTACATTAAAGTGAATGATCTTGATGCTGGCCGCGAAGGTTTGCAATCACCGATTTTGAAATTTTTACCTGATGATGTTGTTGCTGCCATTATGGCGCGTACCGAAGCTCAAACTGGTGATTTAGTTTTCTTTGGTGCTGATAGCATTAATGTTGTTAATGAAGCATTAGGTGCTTTACGCGTCAAAGTAGGCCATGATTTAGGTTTAGTGAAACATGGTTGGCAGCCGTTGTGGGTTGTGGCATTCCCAATGTTTGAGTGGGATGAAAAATCAAATCGTTGGACTGCATTACATCACCCATTTACAGCTCCACGTGAATCTGACCTTGGTTTATTAGAAACTGATCCAGGTAAATGCTTATCACGTGCCTACGATATGGTATTGAACGGTACTGAATTAGGTGGCGGCTCTATGCGTATACATAAAGCTGATGTGCAAAGCCAAGTGTTTGAATTGCTAGGTATTTCAAAAGAAGAAGCCGATGATAAGTTTGGTTTCTTACTAGAAGCTTTGAAGTTTGGTTGTCCGCCACACGGTGGTTTAGCATTTGGTTTAGATCGCCTTGCTATGTTGATGACGGGATCGTCATCTATTCGTGATGTGATGGCATTCCCTAAAACACAATCAGCAAGTTGTTTATTAACTAGCGCCCCTAGCGCGGTCAGCGAAGCCCAACTAAAAGAGTTGAATATTCGTGTGCGTAAGCAAGCAACCATTGCTGAAACAACAGAAAAATCTTAAGGCAACAGAACTCTAAAAGGGGCCGTTTAGATGAATGATACAACGTCAGCGACATCATGTAGCGAACAGCGATATGAAGTACATTCAACTGATCTGCCCTTGAGTTGTCCTATGCCAAAGATGACACTATGGGATGGCCACCCCAAAGTCTATTTGGATATACAAAGCAAGGGCCAGGTATCGTGTCCCTATTGCGGCACACTATACGTATTGGTTGAATGAAAAAAATCATACACGTCGCCGTTGCTACCATTGTTAATGCTGACAACGAGGTGTTATTAGCACTTCGGCAAGCGCATCAACATCTGGGAAATTTATGGGAGTTTCCGGGCGGTAAAGTAGAAACGGGTGAAGCAGTTTATGATGCATTGAAGCGTGAAGTTTTGGAAGAGTTAGCTATTACGGTCATTGCTGCTAAGCCGTTATTAACTGTTTCTCACGACTATGATGATAGATCGGTTTTGTTAGATGTCTGGCATGTAGATAAATTTGATGGAACACCGAATGGTCAAGAAGGTCAAAAATTACAATGGTGTGCCATAGCTGATTTGGCTGATATAGAGTTCCCATCTGCCAATGTACCTATTATTTCAGCCCTCCAAGCATTGTCATAGTTAAGTTAAATATTCGAGTATTAAGGGTAATATTAAATGAGTCTTGCAGAAACAATTCCTAAAAAATTGCAATCAAGAATTGATCATATTATTGATAATGTCACGCCAAATCCGTGGCTATCAGAAGCTCAAAAACAAGATTATATTGCGAAAATAAAAGTATTACTCGAGCAGAAAGATGCGGTATTAATTGCCCATTATTATGTGGATGATGAGTTGCAGGCTTTGGCTGAGGAAACGGGAGGCTATGTCTCCGACTCATTAGATATGGCTAATTTTGGTGCACGGCATGAAGCCAACACTTTAGTGGTGTGTGGAGTGCGTTTCATGGGCGAAACAGCAAAAATTTTAAGCCCAGAAAAAACAGTGATTATGCCGACTTTGGAAGCCGAATGCTCTTTAGATTTAGGTTGCCCAATAGATGAATTTAGTCAATTTTGTGATCAATACCCAGATCATGAAGTGGTGGTTTATGCCAATACCAGTGTTGAAGTAAAAGCACGAGCAGATTGGATTGTAACCTCAAGTAATGCAATTCAGATAATTCAACACTTAATGGCTCAAGGCAAAAAAATTATTTGGGGACCGGATCGCCACTTAGGTCAATATATTAATAATAAAACCGGTGCTGATATGATCCTTTGGCAGGGGCATTGTATTGTTCATGATGAGTTTAAGCTCTATGAGCTTGAAGCCTTGATGCAAAAATACCCTGATGCCGAAGTATTAGTGCATCCAGAATCACCAGAATCTATTATTGCAAAAGCAGACTTTGTCGGCTCAACGAAACAAATTATAGCCGCGGGTAAAGCTTCAAAAGCAGAGACCTTAATTATCGCGACGGATTATGGTTTATTTTATAAAATGAGCCAAGTCGTACCTAATAAGCGTCTTATCCCAGCACCTACTGGCGGAAAAAGTGCGACATGTAAGAGTTGCGCCCATTGCCCGTGGATGGGAATGAATACCTTAGTTAATTTATATGAAACCTTACGTGATACTACGAATATGGTCGAAGTTGATGAGCAAACACGCCTAAAGGCATTGATACCATTAAACCGAATGTTAGAGTTTTCATACCAACAAGGAATTTTGACTGCTGGTGATGCATGATGTTTTATTGTTATTAGGGGCTAGCTGGATTGCTGCCTGATTAATTAATGATAATCAGAAGGGTTATATTCATCTACATCAAACTGTTCAACTTGGGATGGTTTTCCTGGAATGCGATGATTTTCAGATGCCCAGTCGCCTAAGTCGATTAATTTACAGCGTTCGCTACAAAAGGGTTTCCAAACTTGATCATCTTGCCAAGGAACAGACTGGTCACACTGCGGACATTGAACAATGGTTTTAGTCATCAGATAAAGCCGCCTTACATTGCACAAATACTAAGTGAGAAATCGATGTTGTCATCTACTTGCTTAGCACGCTGATTAATATCAAAATGCATTAGACGCACGGTAAAACGATGTTTACCACCACTTATCTCTGGATAATATGAGCTGTCATTCATAACTTGTACTCGAATCAGCTGATTGGGTAGGCCACTTTCTAAATTTTGTTGGAAAAAGCCAGCGGTTGCCGTTGCAGGCTTGAATCCAGTACTTCCGCGGATTAACCTGAGCGATATCTCAATGGCAGCTCGCATACTAGCAAATTGGTTTAACCACTTGAGTAGTTGTTGTTTGCGAGTCTCGTAAGGCGTATGACGTAACCAGAAATGATAAGCGGGTAAATCAAAATCACAACTTCCGCCGGGAATACTTGCACGCTGTCGAATACTGTATAAAAAATCATTTTCACGCAAAGCTTGCCCGATGGCCGATTTACTTAGATGTAATGAATCTAAAATTTGGTCTAATTCATCAAGTAAATTATCAAGCGCCCGCTTATCGACACCTGGTGTGTTTTCAAGTGCAGAGAGGGTGCTGACCAGACGCTCTAATTCCTTAACGATTTCTTGTTTGAGATCGCTGCGCTCAAAAACAGACAAAAGGCTTAGTAAGGCATCAACTGCGTTACGATTATTTAATTCGTCATTATGTTTCAAGGCGTGATCTAGCCGCGCGAATAAAAATTCAAGCCGGAGAAATGTGCGTATGCGCTCATTGAGCGGTTGTTCGTAAATAATTTTTTCAGGCACAGGCGATTCAAATTAATTAGTGATCGTAAAAATGCTCATTGTCCATGACTATCGTGATGCTGGCAACATGCAGGCGAATTGTTTGCGAGAGAAAGGTACTTTTGGTGTAAGTTTTTGACGCGTTCCTCAAGGGTTATTGTTGAGCTATTATTAGAAATAACATCGTCAGCATAGGCGAGGCGTTGCTGACGACTTGCTTGGCTATTGATTATCAATTGAGCATCATTAACTGGAATATTATCACGCTCACATAAACGAGTAAGCTGCAGCGAGAGATCAATATCAATAAGCAAAACCCGATCAACCAACTCAGCCATCTCAGCTTCAATCAGTAGAGGAATCGCTAAGATGCAATAGGGCGTACTTAAGGCATTACTTCGTTGAAATAGCTGCAAGCGAATACGCGGATGAAGAATCTTTTCTAATTGTTGTTTTGCAGTGTCATCAGAGAAAATGAGTTTTCTTAAATACTGACGATTAAGCTCACCATTTGGTAGGCATATGTCTTCACCAAAGATACGGATAATTTCAAAATAGGCTTCTTGTTGAGGTTCAACTAATTGTTTAGCAATAACATCTGCGTCAATCACTGGGACGCCATGTTGAGAAAATAACTGGCAAACTGTCGATTTACCACTGGCAATGCCGCCAGTGAGTCCTATTTTTAACATATGACCTTAACCAGCTCCGACCCAGCCAAGATAGGCATAGGTAATGGCATCACCCCAAACTAATGCGATCCAACCGGCTGCTGCGAGATATGGCCCAAATGGGATGGGTATATTACGTTTGTGCTGACGAAAAATGATGAGTAAAACACCGACAATGGCACCGACGAATGACGATAATAATATGATCGAAGGCAATATTAACCAGCCAAACCATGCGCCTAAGGCGGCTAATAACTTGAAATCGCCATAGCCCATGCCTTCCTTACCTGTAACAAGTTTAAAGCCATGAAACACTAACCACAGTGATAAATAGCCAGCCATGGCACCAATCACACTGGATGATAAGTCGGTGTAAACGTTAAACAGGTTAAAGGCTATGCCTAACCATAGTAGTGGTAAGGTAATACTGTCAGGTAAAAGTTGGTGATCAATATCAATAAATGTCAGTGCGATAAGAGACCAAGTTAATAACAGTGCACCTAGACAAGCCCATTCAAAACCAAAATGCCATGCGACAATGCCTGAAAGTAGGCCTGTTAAAGCTTCGATCAATGGATATCGTTTTGAAATAGTGGCCTTACATTGTTTACATTTACCACCCAAAAACAAGTAACTAATGACGGGCACATTTTCGATAGCTGTAATAACGTGGTTACAATGAGGGCAACGCGAGCGCGGCACACTTAATGTGAAAGGTGCAATTGGTTCGGACGTTTGATTATTAAGCTCTTCACATTGTGCTTTCCAGTCACGTTCCATCATTATGGGTAGCCGATAAATGACTACGTTGAGGAAGCTGCCAACTAAGAGGCCAAGTACGCTAACGATTAAGACAAGCCAAAACGGTGACGATTGTAATAGTGCAATTAAATCCATTAAACGACAGCGCCTAGCTTGAATATTGGTAAGTACATCGCGATAACTAAAGTACCAATCAGACCACCTAAAACAACCATAATCATCGGTTCCATTAGCGCTGTCATATTATCAACAGCATCATCAACTTCTTGCTCATAAAAGTCAGCGACTTTGGCTAACATGGCATCAAGAGAACCTGATTCTTCCCCGATAGCGACCATTTGCACCACCATGTTGGGAAATATTTCTGTTTCTTTCATCGCAACGTTTAATTGTGTGCCAGTAGATACGTCATCTCTCATAACCATTGTGGCTTCGCTAAACACTATATTACCCGTCGCTCCGGCAACTGACACCATCGCTTCAACCATGGGTACACCAGCCTTGAACATAGTAGAAAAGGTACGAGCAAAACGTGCGATAGCGCCTTTTTCTTGAATGATGCCTATGACGGGGATTTTAAGTAACATACGGTCAAAGAAATGTTGTACTTTCCGAGAGCGGCGCTTGCTTTCCATTAAGGCATATACCGCACCAATGATCGATCCAAAGATAAGCCACCAATACTCTTGGAAGAATTGAGATAGGCTAATAACGGCTTTAGTTAATCCAGGTAAGTCGGCACCAAAGCCCGTAAATAAGGCTTCGAACTGCGGAATTACGAAGATCATTAAGATTGCCGTAACGACAAAGGCAACGACGACAATAGCAATGGGGTAGACCAATGCTTTTTTAATTTTGGCTTTTAATGCTTCGGTCTTTTCTTTATAGGCCGCGATTTCATGTAGTAGGGTTTCTAATGTACCTGATTGCTCACCAGCATTAACCAAGCTAATAAAAAGGTCATCAAAATGTAAAGGGAATTTACCTAGAGATTCTGCCAAGCTAGTACCTGATTCAACATCCGCTTTAATGGATAGAATCATTTCTTGCATACTGGCATTTTCATGGCCTTCACCAATAATTTGCATTGATTGCATCAAGGGAACACCAGCAGACATCATTGTTGCCAGCATACGGCTGAATACAGCTATATCACCAGGTTTAATGGCTGGCTTTCTAGCTGCAAACAGATCTTTTGGTTTCTTTTTTACCTTAATCGGGTTGATGTTTTGGCGGCGGAGTATGGCTTTGACTTCATTGATGCTCGCTGCTGATTCTTCGCCTTTGATGCGTCGACCTTGTTTATTGGTGCCCTGCCAAATAAATATAGGGTTAACTTTCACCTTAACCGCTTTAGTTTTAACTGCTTTAGTTGCTTGCGCCACGGATTACTCCTTAATTACGCGATTTAATTCATCAAGACTCGTCATACCTGCGGCGACTTTTCTAAGGCCAGATTTTCTTAAGTCATCAATGCCTTCTTTTTCGGCCTGATCGGCCAAAGTCATCGCATTTCCACCTTCCATAATAATACGACCCATCTCTTCGGAAATAGGCATAACCTGATAAATACCAACACGGCCTTTATAACCTAAGGTGCAACTTTCACAACCCACCGCTTTGTAAATTGTCATACCGCTATCTATTTGTGCTTGGCTAAACCCTTCTTCTATTAGCGCTTCAACAGGTATATCTTCTGCTTGCTTGCATTTACTGCATAAACGGCGGCCTAAACGTTGGGCAATAATTAGTGATACTGCTGAAGCGATATTAAATGGAGGCACGCCCATATTGGCTAAACGGGTTAGAGTTTGTGGTGCATCATTAGTATGTAAGGTTGAAAATACCATATGGCCGGTTTGAGCTGCTTTAATGGATATTTCAGCGGTTTCTAAATCCCGTATCTCACCGACCATGATGATATCTGGATCTTGGCGAAGAAACGCTTTTAATGCTGAGGAAAAGGTCAGTCCCACAGCAGGATTAATATTGACTTGATTGATCCCTGCCAAGCTGATTTCCGCAGGATCTTCTGCGGTAGAAATATTTCTATCGTCGGTATTCAGAATACTAAGTGCCGTATAAAGCGATACCGTTTTACCGCTACCTGTGGGGCCAGTTACTAGCACCATGCCATAAGGTTGATGCATGGTTTCCATGAATATTTTCTTTTGGTCCGGTTCATAACCTAGAACATCAATCCCTAACTGCGCACTGGTTGGGTCAAGAATACGTAATACGATTTTTTCACCAAATAAGGTCGGGCAAGTATTAACACGGAAATCAATCGTTTTCGTAGGGGATAATTTGAGTCGCATCCGACCATCTTGTGGCACACGACGTTCGGCGATATTTAACCGAGACAATACTTTCAGGCGTGCTGCAATTCGACCGCCAAGGTTAACGGGCGCTGATTGTGCTTCTTGTAAGATGCCATCGATACGGATTCGTACGCGGTATTTTTTTTCATAAGGTTCAAAGTGAATATCAGATGCACCAGACTTGATTGCATGGGTCAAAATACCATTGATAAAGCGTACTATAGGCGTTTCATCGGCCTCAGAAGTGGTAGGTTCTTTACCATCATTGACATCATCTGGCCCAAGATCAATATCATCTAAATCAGCGCCACCAAAGTCATCAAATTTTTCGGAACTTTTATCTAAAGCACGTTCAATCGCTGACGTTAATTTTTGTTCTTCAACTAAAACAGCAAAGGTATTCATGCCGGTACTAAATTGATATTCATCTAGTGCTTGCAGATTAGTCGGATCTGACACGGCGACATGAAGGCGATTACCGCGTTGATATAGCGGTAAGGCATGGTGTTTACGAATTAGACCTTCTTTAATTAGCAAGGTGGCTGCGACATCCATACTCATGGCATCGATATCAAATAGCGGTACACCAAACTCTTGGGATGCGACTAAGGCGATGGCGTGGCTATCAAGAATTTTATTGCGCACTAAATAGCTAACAAAAGGCTGATTAGCCTTTTTGGCATATTTTTGGGCGGATAGAGCTTTATCCTCACTTAACAAGCCTTCAGTAATGAGGCGCCTTGCTAACCCGCTAAGTCTTATTGATTCCGTATTTTCCATATATGCGCGATGACCTAAAAGCTAAAGTTTGTGTTATCTAGCGCTTATATTATGTAAGTTATTCGATAATTTCTAGTTTGTAAGTCGAGACGAGTTACTTGCTTCCCGTATATACTGCTCATAATTGTTCGATATTGGAAATAATAATGCAAAAAATAATGAGTTGGAAACGGCTAATATTAGTAATAAGTATTTTGACCGTATTAACTGCCTGTGGACAGAAAGGTGATTTATATTTGCCGGAAGATCAAGCTTCTATGAGTTCGGAGATATAGCACAAAATGGATTATTTTGATTATAAATCTGGCGAATTATTTGCTGAAGACGTTGCCGTAGCGAACATTGCTGAGCAATTAGGTACGCCTACCTATGTCTATTCTCGAGCTACATTAGAGCGCCATTGGCAGGCATTTGATAATGCATTTTCAGGTCAAGCACATTGTGTTTGTTATGCGGTAAAAGCAAATTCTAATTTAGCTGTCTTAAATATATTGGCTCGATTAGGCTCTGGTTTTGATATTGTTTCTGGTGGTGAATTAGCGCGAGTATTGGCTGCTGGTGGACAGGCTGATCGGATTGTTTTTTCCGGCGTCGGGAAGACAGTTGCGGAAATTAGCTACGCTTTGCAACAAGGCATTCGCTGTTTTAATGTGGAATCGGTACCAGAATTATTACGGATTAATGATGTGGCGAGCGAGTTAGGTCGCCGTGCCTCGATTTCTATCCGGGTTAATCCTGATGTTGATGCGCAAACGCATCCTTATATATCTACAGGCCTAAAAGAAAATAAATTTGGTATCGCTATTGAGCATGCAGAATCTGTCTATCTACAAGCCCAAGCCTTATCTCATTTGGACGTAGTGGGTATTGACTGTCATATTGGCTCACAACTTACTTCTGTCGCGCCATTTGTTGATGCTCTAAAGCGTGTTTTAACCCTAATCGATAAACTTGCTGAATTGGGTATTAAACTTACTCATTTGGATATAGGTGGTGGATTAGGTATAACTTATCAAAATGAAACACCGCCTAGCCCTGCTGAATATGCTGCGGCTTTGCGGCCTTTATTAGTCGACCGTGATTTGGAAATATTGCTCGAGCCCGGTCGTGCCATTGCCGGAAATGCCGGCATTTTGGTAACCAAGGTGGAATATATTAAGCCGACAGAAGACAAGCATTTTGCGATTGTTGATGCGGCAATGAATGACTTATTACGCCCAGCCTTATATCAATCATGGATGGACATTCAAGCCGTGACACCTGATGAATCCTTAACACCACAAAATTTTGATATTGTTGGACCTATCTGTGAAACAGGTGATTTTCTCGGTAAAGATC
Source organism: uncultured Methylophaga sp. (assembly GCA_963975785.1). Lineage (GTDB taxonomy): Bacteria > Pseudomonadota > Gammaproteobacteria > Nitrosococcales > Methylophagaceae. The sequence goes on along the minus strand of CAXBIM010000010.1, from coordinate 40,887 downwards.
GTCTGTTAGCGATTAAACCCAATGACCTTTTGGCGATTCGTTCGGCAGGGGCTTACGGATTTACAATGAGTTCTAATTATAATTCACGCCCTCGTGCGGCCGAAGTGATGGTTGATGGCAATAAAATCCATGTGGTACGTGAACGGGAAACTATCGAATCATTATATGCTGGTGAACAGCTGTTGCCGGCGTAATCGTTATGTTGAAATTTAGCAAAATGCATGGCATAGGTAATGATTTTGTTGTAATTGATGCTATTAATCAGCAGGTAGAGTTAAGTACCGATCAAATTAAATTATTAGCCGACAGACGCTATGGAATTGGCTGTGATCAGTTATTGCTGGTCGAAAAATCTTCGGACCCTGCGGTCGATTTTAAATATCGTATTTTTAATGCAGATGGTGGCGAAGTTGCTCAATGTGGCAATGGTGCTCGCTGTTTTGCTCGATTTGTGCATGATAAAGGCCTAACAGATAAAACGACAATAGCTGTTGAAACGGCTTCAGGTGTCATCTATCCTAGTCTAAAAAACGGTGGTGAAGTAACTGTCGATATGGGGCTGCCACGGTTTTTCCCATCGGACATACCGTTTGTGACAGATACGCAATCTGTTACTTATAGCTTACCGATAGCGAATAGGCAGGGTGTTGAAATAGGGGCTGTTTCGATGGGTAATCCACATGCGGTATTGTTGGTAGATGATATTAATACGGCCGAGGTGAACACCTTAGGGCCGGTCATTGAGCGACATGGTCAATTCCCAGAACGAGTGAATGTTGGGTTTATGGAAGTGGTTAATCCTAGCCAAATTAATTTACGAGTATTTGAACGCGGTGCAGGTGAAACGCTGGCCTGTGGTACAGGTGCATGTGCTGCGGTAGTGAGCGGGATCCAACGTGGCTTATTAGCACGTGTAGTTAAAGTTAAATTGCCTGGTGGTGAATTAGTAATTGAATGGTCTAATGACAACGCATCTGTCTGGATGACAGGGCCAACAACACACGTATTTGATGGGGAAATAGCATGGGCGACGATAAACTCGAATTAACCACAGAGCAGGTGGTGGCATATCTAGAAAAGCATCCTGACTTTTTTAGCAATCAACCTGCGGTGTTAGATTCACTACAGCTATCAACGTCACCTGAAGGAACTATTTCTCTTGCCCAGCGCCAGTTAGAGCGGTGTCTGCAAAAAAATGAAAAGCTACATACTCAGCTCAATTCGTTATTATTTAATGCTCGAAAAAATACAGAGTTACAATCGCGCGTACATCAACTTTGCTTGCGGCTGATGGATGCAAAAAGTTTAGATGCGTTGTTGCCACTACTCATGCATGAATTGAAACAAGAGTTTGAAGCCGATGAAGTGACTTTACGTTTGTTTTATACTGGCGATGCTAAAATCGCTTTACCTGAACTTTCAGATAATATCGTTCAGCATCATGTTGATGATGATGATTTTAAGATTTTTGACAGTTTATTGGCCAAGCAACAACCTGTATGTGGCCGGCTAACACTGGCCCAAAAAACAGTATTATTTGGTGATCAGGCAAAACAAGTGGAATCAGTGGCATGTTTGCCTCTAGGTCATGAGCCTTGTGCTGGTTTATTAGCGATAGCTAGTTTTAATGTAAATCGTTTCCATGCCGATATGGCTACTGATTATTTGAGTTTCTTAGGCGAAATTACGATGCGCTTATTACGCCCTTATCATCACGCTTTACATGGTGAATGATCAGCAGCGAGCTATTGACGATTTCTTGCTGTATTTAGCGCAAGAAAAACGAATGTCACCGCATACGGTGATCAATTATCAGCGTGATCTGAAACAACTATTTGTTTTTTGTGAGCAATCAGAACTGTCGGTTTGGCAGGAGATGAAAAGCAGCCATATACGCCATTTTATTAGTCAGCTTCATCGACAAGGCTTAGCCAGTAGCTCGATTCAGCGACAGTTATCGGCAATTCGTAGTTTCTATCGTTTTTTAATTCGCGAAGGCCTCGCTGATAATAATCCAGCGCAAGCAGTTCAAGCTCCCAAAGGCGAAAAGCGTCTGCCATCGACATTAGATGTCGACCAAATGAGCGGACTGTTAGATGGCACAAAGCAGGATACGATGATTGGCTGTCGTGATCGTGCAATGATGGAATTGTTCTATTCATCTGGTTTACGTTTAGCTGAGTTAGCAAACCTTGATTTAAGAGATGTCGATTTTGGTGCCCAGCTTGTTCATGTATTGGGTAAGGGAAATAAACAACGAATCGTTCCTGTTGGCACGCAAGCAATTAAGGCTTTGCAACACTGGTTAAGTTCTCGTGATGAACTTGCTTATTTTGAACAAGCTGCTTTGTTTATAACTAAGCAAGGAAATCGATTGGGCGTACGTTCCATTCAAAAGCGCCTTAGTTATTGGGGGAAAAGGCAGGGCATCTCCGATAAAGTACATCCGCACCGCTTACGCCACGCCTTTGCTTCGCATATGCTAGAAGCGAGCGGTGATTTGAGGGCTGTACAAGAGTTGTTAGGCCATGCCGATATTTCAACTACCCAGATTTATACTCATGTGGATTTCCAGCATTTAGCAAGAGTTTACGATAATGCTCATCCTCGGGCCAAAAAGAAATAAGCAGTCGGTATCAGCACGTGAGTATTCTAAAATAATACCTTCATAATTTTAAGCTAAATGATAGTAGTCAGCAGTTACTGGCAGATTTTTCTTGTTTTGACTCAAGGTTGATTCGTGCTTATTGTGAAACTATCACTTCTAAAATAGGAGTGACCAACCGAGTTCTAGTTGATATTGCTTCATTTCTAGTTCAACGATCTGAGTGCTGCTAATAGGCCCCGAAATACTTTTGCTAGGAGCATACATTGCGGCAAAGTTGATCTCTTGGCTACCATTATCAAACTTCTTAGTGAAACCAGCAGTGAAGTGTTGCTCGATAACACCTGGCGCCAAAATATTGAAAAAGACTTCTGATTCAGGGATTGGCTGGTTGCCGTGGCTGTAACCCGCTCGCCATGTCCAGTCATTACTCGCTTCATATTGCACACCCAGTTTAACGGTTGTCATGTCTTTCCAACCAAAACCAATGCCATTATTGCCACCAAGGCATGATGGGTCGGTTTGGGCCCCACCAAACTTAGCGCCGCCACATGAATTTATGGCGGGTTGCATGCTGTTGCCTACAGCATCGACCGAGCTATACCATGTTTTTTGTACGTCTAAAGCAAGAGTCAAACTGGCAGTTGTTTTCCATGCTAGGCCAATAGTCGCTGAAGCTGGGATATCCATATCACCTTGCTCCGCAAATAGCCCTTGGTAATCATCCAGTTCTGACATGTAAACACGAGAACGAAAACCACCACCTAAAGTAACCACATCGCTAACAGGCAAAATAAAACCTAAGTTAATGCCAGCACCAAAAGAGTTGTCGTGACCATTATTAGTTAAGTTTTGAGCTGAATTAGAAAGTCCGCCAAAATTAGTTAGCCCTTTAGCCTCAAAATATTGATAGGCAAGAACGGCAGATACGCCAAGTGCTGCGCCATTATTAAACTTGTAAGCAAACGTCGGAGATAAAAATAGCTGCGCTAGATCGACACCAGCGGTTCCAGCCCCAAAGGTACCAGCACTGCCGGCTGTATTGGCTGCAGAGTAGCTAGTATTCATGCCGCCATTGCCATAAAGGGTTAAACCAAGTGCTGAATGGTCATTTAACTGCCATGTGGCACCTGCTTCAGGTAGGACAAAGTATTCACGACTGCTATCGACTTTGCCTGGCGCTAAAGCCGATTGTGGTGCGGCAGATGGGGTACCTGTTACTTCATAACTACGGCGAGGACTAAATAGTGCTGCGTTTATTTCTAGGCGATCACCGACAAACACGATACCAGCCGGATTGGTTGCTGCAATCAGGGCTTCTTGTGGTAACGCAACGCCAGCACCCGCCATCCCGCGAGATTTGATGCCATAACCGTGAGCTAAATAGCCATTAGTAGCGAAAGAAGGAGATATGAATAGGGCAAGCACACATATTAAGAGTAGTTGACGAAAAAATGGCATGACCTATAACCCGCTTTGATGGAAGATAAGTCATTATACTAGATTATCCATTTTCTGTATTATCGACTAGTCATTGATTTTTATATGGATATTACCGACTAGGAACTGTTCTTTTAATGCGCTTGTTCCCAGTTATCACCTGTACCGATGCCAACTTCTAATGGCACATCAAGTTTAGCGGCATTGATCATGAATTGTTCAATCTTGATTTTTGCGGTATCAATTTGATCGGCTGGAACCTCAAAAACTAATTCATCATGCACTTGCATAATCATGCGAATAGAAGAGTTTTCATCTCTAAGCCACTGATGAATATCAATCATCGCGCGTTTTATGATGTCTGCTGCGGTACCTTGCATGGGCGCATTAATCGCCGTACGTTCGGCATATTGTCGGCGCATACCGTTACTGGAGTTGATCTCAGGTAAAAATAAACGACGACCAAATAAGGTTTCGACATAACCATCTAGTTTGGCTTGCTCGCGGGTACTTTCCATATACTGTTTGACGCCTGGGTACCGTTCAAAATAAGTGGTCATATAATCAGCTGCTTGATGGCGCTCAATACCAAGCTGTTTGGATAGGCCATGAGCAGACATGCCGTAAATTAGACCAAAGTTGATGGCTTTAGCACTACGCCGTTGATCACTACTTACGTTATCTAAACTAACACCAAAAATTTCAGAGGCGGTGTGACGATGAATGTCTTCACCCGCGGCGAAGGCTTTCAGTAACCCCTTATCCTGCGATAAATGCGCCATGATGCGTAATTCAATTTGTGAATAATCGGCAGCGAGCAGGGTGAAGCCACTAGGAGCAACAAAGGCTTCGCGGATACGGCGGCCTTCTTCACTACGAATAGGAATATTCTGTAAATTCGGATCTGAAGAAGATAAACGACCTGTGGCAGTGACGGCTTGATGATAAGAAGTATGCACTCGGCCTGTGGTTTTATTGACCTGCTCTGGCAGACGATCTGTATAAGTCGATTTTAACTTACTCAAACTGCGATATTGCATTAGAACTTGCGGTAATTCGTAGCCATCATCAGCCAATTCTTGCAGTACGCCTTCTGCGGTTGATGGTTGGCCTTTTGGCGTCTTTTTCAAGATAGGAATTTCAAGTTTGTCATATAAAATGACGCCGAGTTGTTTTGGGGAGCCGAGATTAAATTCTTCACCGGCCAAGTTCCAAGCTTGTTGCTCAAGCGTATCAAGTTTGTGACCCAATTCATCGCTTTGTTGTTGCAACATCCAAATATCGATATTAACGCCATTGCGTTCTAGGGTATTGATTACGGGTAATAAGGGCATTTCAAGCGTGATGTAAACATCGGCTAGTGAAGGAATCGCCTGAACTTGAGGCCACAAAGTTTGATGTAATTGTAAGGTTATATCGGCATCTTCGGCGGCATAAGGGGCGGCTTGTTCAAGGTCGATTTGATTGAACGTCAGTTGTTTTTTGCCTTTGCCTGCAATATCTTCAAAGTGAATGGTTTGGCGACCAAGATATTTTTCAGCCAGTGAATCCATATCATGTCGAGTGGCCGTGCTATCTAATACATAAGATTGCAGCATGGTGTCATGTTGAATACCTTGTAGGTCGATGTTGTGATTGAGCAATATATGGCGGTCGTACTTAAGATTTTGGCCAACTTTATTATGTGCTGGATCTTCTAATAAAGGTTTGAATAAGGCCAAAACATGATCAATATTTAATTGTTCAGGAGCGCCTAGGTAATCATGCGTGAGCGGAAGATAGGCCGCTTCGCCCGCTTTTACGGCAAAAGATAAACCGACAATACGGGCATCGAGATAATTTAAGCTGGTAGTTTCGGTATCAAAGGCGAATAGCTCAGCATTTTTTAATTTAGTTAGCCAATGTTGTAAACGGTCTTCAGTCAAAATGGTTTCGTAATGGCTTTCGCTTGGTGCTTCAGGGAGCGTTACGGTGATATTTTCTTGAGTGGTTGAAGTGTGATTTTCTGAGGGTGCGGCATTGCCAGTACGTACTAATTCTGCCGTCCAAGTTTTAAATTCAAGTTTTTTGAATAATGACAGTAGGGCGTCTTGGTCTTGTGGCTGAATATTCAATGTTGTCGGTGAAAAGTCCAACGGCACATCAAGTTTGATCGTAGCGAGTTGATATGACAAAGGCAAAATAGGCGCTGTTTCGCGTAATTTTTCGCCTAATTTGCCTTTAACTTCGTCTGCATGAGCAATGACACCCTCTAAGGAATCATATTGTTGCAATAATTTGGTAGCTGTTTTGGGACCAACACTCGGCACACCGGGAATGTTATCGACTTTGTCACCCATTAACGCTAGGTAATCAATGATCCGATTCGGGGCAATGCCATATTTATCCATAATGGCCTGAATATCGGTGGTCGTATTACTCATTGTATTGATCAAAGTAATATGTTCATTGACCAGTTGCGCCATATCCTTATCGCCAGTAGATATGACTGTATTGATGCCTAGCTCAGTCGCTTGTTGCGCTAAGGTACCGATCACATCATCCGCTTCTACGCCATCAACCATTAGCAATGGCAGCCCCATCGCTCTGACGATGGCATGTATTGGTTCGATTTGCTCGCGCAGATCGTCTGGCATAGGAGGGCGGTGTGCTTTGTATTCTGGATACATGTCATTACGGAAGGTTTTGCCCTTAGCATCAAATACCACGGCAATGTGTTCGGGATTGTAATCACGTAATAATTTACGCAACATATTCACGACACCATAGGCGGCTCCAGTGGCGAGACCATCTGCATTAGTAAGGTTTGCTTGGCTCATGGCATGATAAGCACGATAGAGATAAGACGAACCGTCAACAAGGATAAAAGGGGGCGTTTGTTTCATGGCTATTTACTTTATATTTTAGATATTGAGTGATAGGTTGCTATAATTGAGCGTTGGAAATGCTATCTTTAAATCCGAAATTATACGGAGCACAAATCATGTTTAACAAATCCGCTGTTACGCCTATTGTATGCGTTGTTAGCTTGTTAATGTCAGCCAATGTTTGGTCTGCTGATCCTGAAGTACCTCAGCCGCCCGTTATTCCTCAGCCTATGGTTGATGGTCAAAGCATAGAGCCTGAAATAAATATTATTCAAAAAGAAGACCGTACAGTTGAAGAATATCGAGCGAATGGCCAGTTATACATGATTAAAGTGACACCTACTGTGGGTAAACCTTATTACTTCATTGATACTGATGGTGATGGCTCATTAGATTCCAAACAATTTGAATTACAGTCTGACCTTGTGCCAAATTGGATCCTGTTTAAATGGTAAGCCGTTTTACCTACTGAGTCATAATTAATGTCTGTTTATACTGAAGTTTCACGTGACGAACTTGTTGCGTTTTTAAATGATTATTCTGTCGGAGCCTTAGTGTCGTATGAAGGTATTAGCGACGGCATTGAAAATACCAATTATTTTGTCACTACAGAGCAAGGACAGTTTGTTTTAACCTTGTTCGAACAGCATGCTTTTGACGAATTAAGCTATTTTCTTGATGTGATGACCTTTTTTTATCAACAAGGTATTCCTTCCGCCCATCCTGCTGCCGATCAACAAGGCAATTATCTGAAAATACTTTGTGATAAGCCTGCCGCTTTAGTGATGCGATTAACTGGTCGAGGCGTTGATGCTGTTGCCAATATTGCGCAATGTCAGGCAATTGGTGATGTATTAGGAAAAATGCATACCGTTGGCCAGCAGTTCGAGTTTCACCGTGTAACTGAACGTGGCCCTGATTGGCGGCAGCTGATGGCTGAAACTTTATTGCCTCACCTTGATGATGATAGTGCCGTCTTATTGCGTGATGAACTTACCTTCCAACAAAACTACGCCAATTTAGATTTGCCAATGGGCGTCACCCATTCTGATTTATTTCGTGATAATGCTTTATTTGAAGGCGATAAGCTAAAAGGTATTATCGACTTTTATTATGCCTGTGATGAATATTTACTTTATGACTTGGCGGTTGCTGTTAATGATTGGTGCGTGGATGAGTTCGGCGTAATGGATATGCAGCGCTATGAAGCCTTGGTTGATGCTTATTCGCAACAACGAGAGCTCTCTGAAAATGAAGTCGCAAATTTCAATCTCGTTTTACGTGCTGCTGCGTTGCGTTTTTGGTTATCCCGGCTTCAAGATAAATTGTTTCCTCGCGAGGGTGAATTGACGCAGATCAAAGAGCCTAATTATTTTTTAAATATCCTGCAACAGCATCGCCAGCCCGTGCAGATAACGAGTGCTAATGAATAGTAAAGTCCAATGGGAGGGAGTATGAAGTCAATAAATACAAAAAAGGTATTGGGTGATGATTGGCTGATATGGCTTCCTGCCTTTGCTCTTGCTGCCGTGCCTTTTGGGCGAGTAGCTGAGTTATTTGTATTAATAATGGCGGTGATAGGGCTCAATGATTTATTGCGGAACCGTAATGAGATTCGTCAAAATAATGCGGTTGCCTTGTTTACGCTATTTTTCGCTTTGTTTTTTCTGCCTGGACTGTTATCCCTCGTTGATGCGGTGAATATTGAACGTTCAACTTCAAATGTGTTGGGTATGCTCCGGTTTTATTTGGTTGGTATATTCATTATCAGTCGAATTGAGAAAGTTGATGCGCATTTGAAATTAGGCCTAGCTTTTGCATCTATCGTCTTGTTCTGGGCTGTCGATGGTTGGATTCAAGCTGTATTTGGTGCTGATTTAATTGGTTTTCCTTCAGCTTCGTCATCGAGAGTAAGTGGCATTTTTAATGAAAATGCGCGGCTAGGTTTGATGATTATCCCTTTCTTAGGCATTGCTATTTTTGCCGTAAAAAAACGATTTGGCTTAAATTGGGCAATGGTAACGGGGTTACTTTTGGCTGCCACCATCTTAATCAGCGGAGACAGAGCCGCATGGGTTTCGTTACTGGCGACAATCGCAATATTGATATTACTTTATGGTCGGCGTCTTGTTGCAATAACATGGAAACAATCAGGCGCTATTCTGGTTGGTTTTTCAGTTGTTATGATTGCAGTGTTAAGTATCCCGCAATTTAATAATCGCTTGGACAGTGCTTTAGTTGGTCTTGACGGTGGTTATGAAGCTATCAATACAGCGTCATCTTCTAGACTGCCATTGTGGTCAACAGCTTTTAAGATGTTTGCCGACAACCCGATTAACGGGGTAGGTGTGCGTAGTTTTCGCTATGCTTATCCTGATTATGCTGCCGAAGATGACCCTTTTGTTGATTTCACATTGCCTAGAGAAAAGCAAAAAGGCCAAACACATGCTCATCAAGTCGTGCTCGAATTTGCATCGGATACAGGCTTAATCGGTGTAATAGGTTATGTCATTGCAATATGGCTTATTTATATTAAATGGTTACCTTCTCTGGTATTAAAAGATGCGCCAGTTTCTCTGGGGTATATGGTTTCATTGGCCGTGGTACTTTTTCCACTTAATACACACCAATCTTTTTTCTCTTCGCACTGGGGGCAAATTATTTGGATGTTAGTTGCATTGGCAATATCTGCGATGGCAAGCGAGTGTGGTATCAAACGGTTAAGAGTTGGGACAAGACCGGTTGAGTGATAGCAATATGATTCACTTTTCCTCAATAGATGATGCTTTTTCTTCGGGTGGAAATCGTTTGTGTTTTGTTGATCCAAACAATAATTCTCGCTGTATCAAAATAGCTCGCCCTGAGCGTGCGCCAGAAATTAAACGCGCAGCTAAGTCTTTTCCAGGCAATATGCGGTCACTGGCTTATTTTGATGAAAATGTATCGGATACGTCGGTTTATAGTCGAATTCAGCGATCTGTTGGCGATGATGCTTATGCATTGATTCCTAAATGCTATGGGTTTGTTAATACTAATTTAGGTCTTGGACTATCCTTTGAGATGATAAAAGATCGTGACAAGCAGATATCCATGACATTAAAACAATACGTGTGGCAGTATGGTTTAACTCTGGAATTAAGCGAGGTATTGGAGCGCTTTATGGAACAGTGGCAAGAGATGGGCATGCCGTCACGTAATTTATTGCTACATAATATAGTGGTACAGCAGGATCTTGACGCAATTCAGCGTCTTGTGGTGATTGACGGGTTGGGTTGGCCTGATATCGTACCATTTGCTTACTATTTTAAATTTATAGCCCGTTATAAAGCTAAAAGAAAAACTAAGAGATTGCCACAGGCAATTCAACAGTTGTTAGATAAAAAAGCCGCTGGAGGTGATTGGGGGCTCCGCGGGTGGATGGATAGCGAACAGCGGAACTTTAGTAAATGAGTAATAATCAGAAAAATAAATTGCGTATTGCTCATGTGTTAGCTGGCGCACCGATCGGCGGCGCAGAAAATTTCTATACTCGACTAGTTTGTGAGCTAGCTGCAGAGAAGGCGTTTACTCAATGTGCCTTTACCCGTCCGCATGAATTGAGAAAGCAACGTTTTAAGTTGGCCTCAGTAGAAATGCAGACATTCAAGTTTGGTAGTGCTGTGCATTGGCTAGATCACTGGCGCTACCGCAAAGCTTTGCGGGAATATACGCCTGATATTGTCATGACTTATATGAACCGCGCCACAACACTTACGCCATCGGGCGATTACAAGTTGGTGGCAAGATTGGGACATTATTATGACCTTAAATATTATCAACATTGTGACTATTGGATTGGTATCACAAAAGGGATTTGTAATTATCTTATAAATGCAGGTTTACCGGCAGATCGTATTACTCATATTCCAAATTTCGTTGATGAAAGTGAGGTTGCTCCGTTAGCTAAAAACAGCTTTGCAACCTCAAGGGATCAGACTGTTTTATTTGCGCTCGGGCGGCTACATGATCATAAAGGCTTTGATGTCTTACTCAGAGCATTGCCTGCAATTGATAATACTGTTTTGTGGCTAGCGGGTGATGGGCCAGAAAAACAGCGTTTAGAGGATTTGGCAGCGGAGTTAGGTATATCAGAGCGAGTGCGTTTTTTGGGCTGGAGAAACGATGTAAATGCTTTGATGCGAACTGCTGACATATTTGTATGTCCTTCCCGCCATGAGGGCCTAGGCAGCATTATTATCGAGGCATGGTTCAATCGGTGTCCTATGGTCGCTACTGAATCACAAGGTCCAAAAGAGCTTATCACTGATAAAAAGAATGGTTTGTTGACGCCAATTGATGATGTCACCCGCCTTGCTGAGGCTATTACCTCTTTAATTAACGATCCACAAATGGCTAAAGCATTAGCTGATGAAGGCTATCGGGAGTATCAGCAATATTACAGTCGTGATCATATTATTAATCAATATAACGCATTTTTTGAGAGAATCAGTAGCTCTTAAGTGGATTGAGAGCATACCAATTCAAGCCAGCGATTAATCTTTACCAAACAAATCGCGAGTATAGACCTTCTCTTGCACATCACTGATGTCATCAGTGACACGATTAGCAACAATAACATCGCTTAATGCTTTAAATTCATTTAAGTCCGTAATGACTTTAGAATGAAAGAAAGTATCCTCATCTAATACGGGTTCATAAATAATAACCTCAATACCTTTGGCTTTGATACGCTTCATAATGCCTTGGATGGCAGATGCACGAAAGTTATCCGATCCTGCTTTCATCACTAATCGATAAATGCCCACTGTTTTCGGGTTGCGTTTGACAATGGCATTGGCTATATAGTCTTTACGGGTTGTATTCGCATCAACAATGGCTCGAATCAAGTTGTTGGGCACGTTTTGATAGTTTGCCAACAGTTGTTTGGTATCTTTTGGTAAGCAATAACCGCCATAGCCAAATGATGGGTTATTGTAGTGATCGCCTATTCTTGGATCTAGTCCCACACCGTCGATAACATGTCGTGAATTGAGGCCATGCGTTTCGCAGTAGCTATCTAATTCGTTGAAATAGGCGACACGCATAGCGAGATAGGTATTGGAAAATAACTTAACCGCTTCGGCTTCAGTGGCATTGGTAAATAACACCGGAATATCTTGTTTATACGCACCTTCGATCAGTAAATTGGCAAAGGCACGTGCGCGCTCAGAGTCTTCGCCGACGATAATGCGTGATGGGTAGAGGTTATCATGTAGTGCTTTACCTTCTCTTAAAAACTCGGGTGAGAAGATTAGTTTTTCACAGCCTAATTCAGTTTTTATGCGATCGGTATAACCTACTGGGACTGTTGATTTTATTATCATGACTGCATTTGGGTTTATTGCTGTCACATCTTTAATTACTGATTCAATAGATTGGGTATTAAAGTAATTTGTTTCGGGATCGTAATCGGTGGGAGTGGCAATGACGACAAAGTCAGCGTGTTGATAAGCTTCTTGCTTGTCTAACGTGGCTTTGAAATTGAGCGATTTATTTAGAAGGAAATCTTCAATTTCAACATCTTCAATAGGCGCTTTTTTATCATTTAAAAGTGCGACTTTTTCTGGCACGATATCAATAGCTATGACTTCATGATTTTGCGAGATGAGCATGGCGATAGAAAGTCCAACATAGCCTGTTCCAGCGACAGCAATTTTCATGATTTGTCCTTACATATTTTTTGATAAATGTTTAATGTTTGTTGACACATATTTTGAAGTGTAAAAGGATGTTGGGTGTTGACTGTGGGCATAATGTCTTGCCACGAGATGATTTTATCAGCTACAGCTTGGATATCACCAACGGCCACTTGGCCTTCAGGAAAGCAAATGGCTAGTTGCTCAGCCACACCACCATGATTATAGCCAATAACGGGGATGCCCATGCTCAAGGCTTCAATTGTCGTGCGACCAAATGCTTCAGGTGCCTTAGCTAGCGATAATACTATATTAGAGCTGGCTAGAATATCTTGTAAATCACTGCGGTGACCAGTGAAAGTAATATCATTTTCCAGGCCTAATTCGCTAATTTTATTTTCAAGTATGGCTAAAAATTTTTGTTTACGAGGATGAGTTTCACCGACGATAAGGCCGTGAACATTAATACCTTTCGATTTAAGTAGATCGATGCAAGTAATGAGATCCTCCTGACCTTTCCATGCGGTGATTCGGGCTGGTAAGGTAATAATTAGTTTGTTTTCAAGTTGAGGGAAATCTTTATGCCACTGAGATAACCATTCAGTTTTGGGCTGGTAAGTCGGGGCGTAACGATCAGGATCTATGCCACGATGAATCACGGTAATCTTATCTGCTGCTACGTTAGGATAATTTTCAGTGATATAAGTCTTGATCATATTGGAGACAGCAATGACGCTTTCACCAACGGTCATAATAGCGCTATATTTATTGACTGAGTAAGGCCCATGAACAGTAGTGATGATATGAGGTCGTTGATTGACAGGTAGTTTACGCCATGCAAGATAGGCTATCCATGCTGGTAGTCGTGAACGTAAATGAATGATATCTGGCGATGTCTCACGCAATATTTTTCTCAGTTGCCAAATATAACGCAGGGTACCTAAACTTTTCTCACCTATGGGCAAGGTGATATGTGTAGTGCCTTCCTGCTCTAATTGACTAACTAATCGCCCTCCTGCTGAAATCACTAATGAGCGATGACCGGCTTTGACTAGCGCATTGGCCATTTCTGTTGTGCCGCGTTCTACGCCACCGCTATTAAGCGCGGGCAGTATTTGAATTACAGTAAGAGGTTTGGTCATTGCTTCAAAATCCAATCTGCCGCTCGTTGGGCTTCGTTAAGTTGCTGTGATGGTCGTGATAAATGTCGTGTTTGTTGCCATTGGCTAAAAGGTGTAATCATGCCTTTATTAATAAGTTCACTAATGCCTGAGACGATGCGGTTATTTTTTTTTGTCGCTTGTAGTTGTAAGCTGCCCACTGCTGTGCCAGAGGTCACCGCTTCATACAACATAGACACACTATCAGGGGAAACCCATATCTGTCCTGTAGTGGCGAGCTGCTGTGATAGCCAGTTGTTGTCTGTTTGACGATGATCGATAAAATTAAATGGACTTGGGATTTCATTGATCTGAGTTGAAAAATCTTCTGGTGTACGTCGCGAGTTAGCGATCGTCCATGATATGTCTGGCATAGATTTAAGTAATGTTGCTATTTGCTGAATTACGCCAGCAGAATCCCATGTGTAATGTTTGCTCGGCCCACCTATCAGTATCATACCTTTGTTTTTATCCTGATCAGTCGAGGGAATGATCGAGTTGATGGCGCCTTCGGTGACTAAGCTTTTAGGTGACAGAGGTGGAGAGTCATGACGCGGGATGATCATTAGATCAAACCATGCCTTTGGCCAGTAAGGACGCATTAATAGGATTCGTTTACCGCCAAACCACAAGTGAGCTAACAGCATAGGTAATTGTGTTCGCCGCCCTGCTGCAATAAGGAAATTAGATTTGGGTAAACGTGCTAAATTTTTGTAGAGGCGACCAATGAGTAACAGATATAAAAACTGTAGGCTATTAGATGGAACTTCGATGATGTGAGTATCGACCGGTATACGTGTCGATAATCCATTAATTAAGCCTCTCGTTTGGTTTTCATGGCCTGCTTTACCATCGGTAAACTGCCAAATAACGACCGGAGTGGGCATGATATTTAGTGCAAGGTGCTATGAGCAACATAAATAAATAGCGTACCTGCAGCTATCAGCGATATTTGTTGCAATGTTTCAGATAATTTTACTTTGCTATGTAAGCCTGGAATTAGATCGGCCACGGCGACATAGATGAAGCTAGAAGCGGCAACGATTAATATATAAGGTAATAAGTGTTGCATATCCGATAGGGTGAAATAGGCGAGTAGAGCGCCAACAACCGTGCCGAGGCTGGATAACATATTGTAGTACAAGGCTTTCCGACGTGAGAAACCGCTGTGTAACAAAATGACAAAATCACCGAGTTCTTGTGGTATTTCATGGGCAGCGATAGCTAGTGCAGTAACGATACCAAGGTGTGTGTCAGTCATGAAGGCGGCGGCAATTAAAATACCATCGACAAAGTTATGAATCGTGTCGCCGATTAAAATTAAAGTACCAGCGGCATTATTTTTGCTTTCTTGATGATTGTGCTTAGCATGGCTGTGGCCATGATTAGATTCATGTTCATCTATCTCTAGATCCGGTAAATGTCCTTCGCAATGATCACTATGACAATGGCGCCATAACACCATTTTTTCTAACAAGAAAAAGGTAAGCAAACCTAATAGTAAGGTGAGGCCAATATTATGGGGATCAATCGCATATTCATGCTCCATCGCATGAGGAATCAGGCCTAGGAAAGAGGCTCCTAATAAGGCACCGATGGCGAAACTGACTAGGTGTGGCACCGCCACATTACGCGTATCATTTGATAAAAGTAAAAATGAAGATGCGACCATGACACTTAATAAGCCACCAAGTAAACTGAAGCCGATGATCCAGAGCAATAATTCCATAACAATCCAAGGGGATAAATCTAATTCAGGAGATCATACCTTATTTATGGCTGATCCAGATCATCGATGCCATTCTGCCAGTGATGTCATCACGGCGATAAGAAAAAAACTGATGCTGATTGCTGGCGGTACATAAATCACCACCGAAGATAGCGTTGACGCCAAGAGTGGTTAAACGTTGCCTAGCCAGTAAATAAATATCGGCTAAATAGTGTGTAGCGTCAGTTTGCTGAAATGCCTGACTAGCCTTAGGTGAGTGTTGGGTAAATGTCTGATAAACGTCAGTGCCCACTTCAAATTGATTGGGGCCAATAGCGGGGCCAAGCCACACTAGAATATCTTCAGGATCATACTGAAACTCAGCAACCGTTTTTTCGATGATGCCAGCTGCTAAACCTCGCCAACCCGCATGAATTGCGGCAACGGTATCGCCTTGTTTGTTACACAATAACAGCGGTAAACAATCCGCAGTCATTATGGTACATAGGTGATTCGTTTGCTGACTAACAATGGCATCAGCATCGATGTTGAGTTGCCAATCATTACTATTGATAACGCGCGTGCCATGAATTTGATTTAGCCAACGTGGTGATTCTGGTAGTTGTGCAGTATCGACTAAATAATCACGGTTTTTAATAACAGTACAGGGCTCATCGCCAACGTGTGTGCCAAGATTAAAACCATCATAAGGCGGTAAACTAAAGCCGCCTTGGCGTGTTGTACTGATGGCGTTGATGTTATCCGGTGCGGGCCAATCAGGAAAAATAAGGCTGTCAGTTGTCATCGTGGAATATTTAAGTAAGTCGCCCATTCATTAAATAATGATTCATCTGAGGCGGCGAGGGTAGATATCGGCTTTAGGCTATCACTACGCAGTGCTTCGCCTTCCAGTGTAACTGCTAATCCGCCAGCTTCAGATAAGATTAATTGCGCAGCCGCATAATCCCATAACTGTTGTTTGCCATGCAGATAAATGTGACCTCGCCCAGCTGCAATCCAACACAATTCTAAGGCAATTGAACCCAAACTACGCTGCGAACCATAGGGACGATATGTAACCAATTTAGTAGCCAACTCAGGTGTTAAGCGCTTGAAGTCAACTAAAGCAATGGTATCTTTTAACTGCAAGCCAGAATTTTGTGAATCTATTAACTCATTATTTAAATGTGCACCTTGACCAAGTTGCGCTGAAAAGCATTCTTCACGAATTGGGTCGTAAACTAAACCCAAGGTGACAATGCCGTTTTCAATTAACGCTAGGGAAACACAAAAATAAGGCATGCCTGCCGCAAAATTACTGGTGCCATCGATAGGATCTAGACACCACATAGGGATATCAGATGACAATAATGCTTGTTGTTGCTCGGCTGTCATTTCTTCGCCCAATAAGGCGATATCTGGATAAGTCTTTTTTAAGTGAGAAGTTAATTTCTCCTGCATGATTAAATCGGCTTCTGTCACTATACTGCCATCATGTTTATAGTTGCGTTTTACCGAGTTAAAACGAGGGAGTAGCTCCTCTTTACTGGCAGCAATGATGATGTTTTTAAGTTGTTCTATGTCAATATTCATGGCTAGAGTATAGCAATACCTTTTAGCTAACATTCAAACACTAGACAACTCCATGTAAACTAAGCCCAACTTTATTGATTAGCGATGATGAAAAATTAATGCGAATTACCCGATTTTATTGCCCCGAGCTTAACGAAGATAATGAGCTGTTCATGTTACCTGATGCTGCACATCGTCATGCCGTACAGGTGTTGCGACTTAAGAAAGGCGATGCCTTACGCTTGTTTGATGGTCTAGGCTTGGAGTTTGATGCGGTGTTAGAAACGGTATCTAAACGCGAATCAGCAGTACGATTATTGTCGAAAGTGGCAGTGAATAATGAATCACCCTTAGCGATCACCTTATTACAAGGTATTTCGCGCGGCGAGCGGATGGATTACGCTTTGCAAAAGGCCGTAGAATTAGGTGTGACAAGAATTATTCCTGTAGCCACTGAACGCTGTAATGTACAACTTTCAGGCGGACGAGATGAAAAACGCTGGGCACATTGGCAAGGTATAGTGATAAGTGCCTGTGAGCAGAGTGGTCGCGGCGTGTTGCCTGAGTTATCAACAGTGATGCCGCTGAAAGACTCGCTAGTGGCAAGTAATCAAGGCTGCCGTTTGGTGTTAGACCCATTAGCTGAAAAAGGCTTTACTGCAATAGAAAAGCAAGAAAATATCACCTTGTTGATTGGTCCTGAAGGAGGCTTGAGTGAGGCTGAAATAGAACAAGCGCAAGATGCAGGCTTTCAACCTGTATGTTTTGGTCCACGTATTTTACGAACAGAAACTGCAACAGTCGCCGCTTTAGCTGTTGTGCAAACCCTGTGGGGAGACTTAGGGTGATTGATAATGGTTTAACTATTTTGTTATTGTTGGGTTTGCTGTGGTTTTGGTGGGATAGCCGAGGTGTGGCGGAGCTAGCGATCGATGCAGCACAGCGAAGTTGTAACCAACATGGTGTCACTTTCTTGAATGATACGGTAGGTTGGAAAAAAATACGGTTGAAGCGTAATCGCCAAGGTCGAGTGCAAATTCAGCGCTATTATTTTTTTGAGTTTGCAAGTGATATGCAGCAGCAATATACCGGCGAAGTTATTATGTTGGGACACCAGGTTAATAAAGTGAATTTAGATGTCTATCGCATAGGGTGATACGGCGGAAATTTAGGGAAGAGCAATGCAACAGATAGCTTTGGTAGTAGATGATTCTCGTGTGGCGCGGATGACTTTGAGTAAGTTGTTAGTTGCGCATGACTTAACGGTTGTTGAACTCGGAAGTGGTGAAGATGCCTTGGATTACCTGAAAGGGGAAAATGTTAAGCCAGACATTATCTTTATGGATGTGATGATGGGGGGCATGGATGGCCTGACGGCAACGCAGCAAATTAAGGCTGACAATAATTTAAAAAATATACCCATTGTTGTTTGTACTGGCCATGATACTGATGCTGATCGTGCTAAAGCACAAGAAGCCGGTGCAGTGGCGACGTTAACTAAGCCACCTGAGGCCGAGGCGTTAGATGCCATTATTTCCGAGCTAGCACAGCATGCCGCAACCGTTCCTCAAGCAGACACTGTTTCACCGCCTATTGATGTCACTGCACTATTGGCAGATCTCAAAGAGATGGTTAAGCAAGACTTGTTACCGACGATGCAACAAGAGCTCCGTGTATTAACGGAAACGGTAAGCCGCCAGGTAGCCAATGATACTGTTGAACATAGGAACGCTGAACAACGAAGTAATAATGAAGGAGCAACTGCGACGGATGAAAATAGCTTATTTGTGAATATCATGAATAAGGTTGAACAAGATTTATTGCCTAAAATGCATAAAAGTGTGCGTGAAGTGGCTGAAGATATCAGTCGTCAAATCGCTGCCGACACTGCAGAACAAATGGTGGCCGAACAGGTTAAATTGTCTGTTGGTAACATGTTGCCAGCTTTAAAAGAGCAACTGTTAGCGCAAGCTCAACGGGTGACAGAAGATCTGGCTAACTCTGTAGCGAAACATGCCGCTCATGATGCCGTGGCTAACTCGGCAGAAAAAGCAGTGCAAAGTGCAGTTAAAGAATCTGATTTGCCAAGACAAATAATGGTCATGCTGAATACTGAAGGTAAAGCCTGGTTGCAACGTCATGAGCAGCAAATGTTTGAGCCGTTAATACAGCAAGTTGAGGCTAAACTTACACCAATGGTTATGACATATTTAAATGACCATTTAACGCAAACGATCGCGCCGATAGCACGTACAGTTGTAGAAGAGTCCT
Organism: uncultured Methylophaga sp.; assembly: GCA_963975785.1. Lineage (GTDB taxonomy): Bacteria > Pseudomonadota > Gammaproteobacteria > Nitrosococcales > Methylophagaceae. Next base: position 21,589 of record CAXBIM010000010.1, on the reverse strand, counting down.
TGGCCGCGACAAATACTAATACAGATGACGCGGACAATATAAATAATGACAATCTAGGACTGAAAGAATTGAGCCAACAAGTGTCTAGGTTGAAACTGTTGGTGATAGGACTGGGTGGTGTGGTGTTAGCATTAGCGGTGGCAATGATTTTATAAATGAATATTGCTGAAGCCCTGCGATATGGGCATGTTGAACTTGGTGATGGCGATAGTCCTGAAATAGATAGTCGAGTATTGCTATGTTATTTATTGGATTGCACTACATCTTATCTACATGCGTGGTCGGATAAATTGTTAACGGAAGAGCAGCAAGCTCAATGGGTTTCACTTATTGAGCAACGCCAACACGGTCAACCTGTTGCATATTTAACGGGACAGCGCGGTTTTTGGAGTTTGGATTTAAAGGTAACGGTCGATACCTTGATACCGCGACCTGACACTGAATTATTAGTGTCTCTGGCATTGGAAAAGCTTGAGCCTGCAATGCTGGTGGCTGACTTAGGCACAGGCTCAGGTGCTGTCGCTTTATCATTAGCTGCTGAGCAGCCTACGGTGCAAGTTCTTGCTATGGACTTTTCGATGGCAGCCTTGCTGGTTGCAAAAGAAAATGCACTGAGTCATCAATTAAACAATGTGTCTTTTTGGCGGGGTAGTTGGTTATGCTCGATTGCTGACAAGTCATTGGATATGGTGGTGAGCAATCCACCTTATATTGAGGCTAGTGACGTTCATTTGTCACAAGGTGATGTGCGTTTTGAACCGCTGTCGGCACTCGCCTCAGGCCCTGATGGCTTAGACGATATTCGCTTGATAGTGACACAAGCGCAACGATGTTTAAAACCGAGCGGCTGGTTAATGGTGGAACATGGCTATGATCAGGCGCTTAAAGTACAGCAAGTATTCAGTGAAGCGGGGTTTAGCGAAGTGACATCAAGGCAAGATTTTGGTGGCAATGACCGCGTTACAATAGGGATGGTCGCGGTATAATCTAGGCCTTAACTGCTTTTTTAGGTGATACAACAATTCATGAATGATGATCAATTACTACGTTATAGTCGCCAAATTCTATTACCGCAGATAGATATTACGGGCCAGCAGAAGCTACTTAATAGCCGTGTACTGATTGTGGGGCTCGGGGGACTTGGTTCGCCTGTTGCCCTATATTTGGCAGCGGCAGGTGTCGGCCATTTGACCTTGGTGGATGATGATGTTGTTGAATTGTCAAATTTACAACGGCAGATAATTCATGGGGAGCAAGATATTGATCGCCTTAAAGTGGAGTCTGCGGCTGATAGTTTACGTGCTTTAAATAGCGGAATACAGATTGAAACTCACGCGACAAGGCTTAGCGAACAAGCCTTAACGATAGTGGTTACCGATGCCGATGTAGTCGTTGATTGCAGTGATAATTTTGCTACGCGCTTTTTATTAAATAAAGTCACTCAGCAACTCAATACACCGCTAGTCTCAGGTGCGGCAATTCGTATGGAAGCTCAGGTGACGGTCTACGATCCACGGCAAGTTGGTAGTGCATGTTATCGTTGTATCTATGAAGATAATGGTGAATTACAACAAACCTGTTCTGAAAGCGGTGTTTTATCACCTTTATTGGGCATTATCGGCAGTATGCAGGCAGTGGAAACAGTTAAGTTATTAACCCATATTGGCGAGTCACTGGCTGGTCGGTTAATGATCTTCGATGCCTTAGCCATGACTTGGCGTGAACTTAAGTTACGGCAAGACCCAGATTGTCCTATATGTAAAAAAGTGTCTTATAATGACACCTAAAATAACGGTAGAGTTTAGTGATGCCTAGTTTGTGCTATCCGTTTGATGTGTATCAAGTGAAGTCTTCGAGCCATTTACAGTAAGTGCCTGTCGGCAATAAAAATAATGGCTGAGAAGGGACAAACACTGTTTGCCATCTTATCATTTCATATCAGTGGCACTGCCTTCAGTGAAAAAGCTGATTATCCTAATGCCTTGTATTTGATTCTTTCATTAAATGCGCATGGTGTATTCGATCTGCGAAGGTTTTATCTTCGTGACAAAAAATTGATGAGGTTGAACTATCAATATGAGTAACCGTATGAATAACGCAGCGCTTGAACAAGCTGCAGAAATTGCATTACAACAAGCAAAGCTACAAGGTGCGACGGCAGCCGAAGTTGGTGTAAGTCATAGCAAAGGCCTGTCTGTTAGCGTACGACAAGGCGATGTTGAAACGTTGGAATATAATAGTGACACGGGCTTAGGCATTACGGTTTATTTTGGTCAGAGCAAAGCCTCTGCCAGCACCTCAGATTTAAAACCATCAGCAATTGCTGATGCAGTAAAAGCCGCAAGTGGCATTGCTAAACATACTCAAGCTGATGATTGTGCTGGTTTGGCCGATGCTAATTTGATGGCTACCGAGTTTCCTGATCTGTCTTTATATCATCCTTGGGATATCGATGCTGAACGCGCAATCGTAATTGCAACTCAATGTGAACAAGCGGGTTTTGACGTTGATCCACGCATTAATAATTCAGAAGGTGCCAGCGTATCAAGCCATGAAGGTGGCCGAGTGTATGCCAATAGTCATGGCTTTATGGGCAGCACAATTAGTAGTCGTCATAGCGTGGCATGCACTTTAATCGCCGATGATGATCGTGGCATGCAGCGTGATTATTGGTATGACATCGCTCGTGACGCTGTAGATTTGGATTCGGCTAAAAATATTGGACAGCGTGCGGCTAAGAACACATTACAACGCTTAAATGCTAGAACAATGACCACGGGTACTTACCCAGTAATTTTTGCCGCAGAAGTGGCTCCGTCTTTGTTTGGTCAATTTATTTCAGCGATTCGTGGCGGTGCTTTATATCGTAAATCGACATTTTTACTCGATCATTTAGGTAAGCAGGTTTTTCCTGAGTTTATGCATATTCATGAACAACCACGCTTAATAAAAGCATTGGGTAGCGCAGCCTTTGATGGTGATGGTGTAGCAACACAAGCGCGAGACATTATCACTGATGGCGTATTGCAGGGTTATGTCTTAGATAGTTATTCTGCACGTAAATTAAAAATGACAACGACAGCGAATGCCGGTGGCGTACATAATTTGACGATTGATAGTGGTAATCTAGATTTTGCCGCTTTACTCAAAGAAATGGGCACGGGCATTGTCGTGACGGAAACAATGGGTATGGGCGTCAATATTGTTACTGGCGATTATTCGCAGGGTGCGGCAGGTTTTTGGGTAGAAAATGGTGTTATTCAATACCCAATCGATGAGTTCACCATAGCGAGCAATTTACGCGATATGTTTATGGGTATTCAAGCGGTAGGTAATGATGTCAATATGCGTGGCAATACACGTACGGGATCAGTTTGGATTGATAAGATGAAAATTGCAGGTTAGTTTTTATTTGTATAAGCGGCTTTAATAATATCGGTTACATCAATCAGATTTCCGATGCCAAACAAACCATACAATATATCTCGAACTTGTTTCACTTTATGAGGCGCTTGATTTCGTAGTGTTAACAACTGTGCTTTGAGATCTTCTTCGTGATCTAATGCATTTAATCGAATCGGCATTAAAGAACACTGGAAAAATATATAGTGTTCATTTGCCAACGCTCGATTAATGAATAACTCTTTTCCTGTGGAATATGAAAAGTCATAATCAGTATTAATCACCCAGTCATTATTTTTTGATTTACTTTGGTAGCAATACAAACCAAAGCTGACACTGCTATTGTTGCCAATAGGTTGATTTTTAATTATTTCTGATAAAGGCACGATCATTTTTGCTAATGCCCGCCAGAGTGAATCATATTGGTCAGCCCGATTAAATTGGGTTCTCACAATAGCTTGTAATATTCTTTTTTGATTAGTGTCCGACCCGAAATAGAGAGGGATGTTGGAGATGGTCGCCGGTAGTAACCGTCGATAAATCGACGTTTCTTTATCTGCAATAAGGTCACGATTATTGACTACAAGTTTGTCTTTATTGCGTTCAACTACGGTTTCAAAAAATTGATTCATGCTGGCAGAACTTAAGTGTGACAAACGCTGTAAGCCTAATCGTGTTTGCTCCCCACCTAGTTGAATTTTATTTTTGACTAAAAATGAAGTGCCCCGTAAATCATGTTTATTGGATTTATTCTGCCAACGGGTGAAATCAATGGTGATTCGTGAGTCTTCGGGAAGGTTGATCTCTTTGGGAATATGCAGGGATAAACCATCCCTAGAAAAATCTATAGTGGAAACATTGAATGTTTGCTCTCCCGCATGAGCAAGAACCGGTGTTTTTACAAAAAATCTTTGGCGATTACGTTGGACGTGATGTTTAAATGAAGTAGATATGGGTAATTGGTCTTGAATGGTATTAACGACATTAAACTGGCTTAGTTCAGTTTCACTAAATGTGGCTTGAGAATTAATATTCAAACACACATTCGATAGATCAATAATGGAAATAGTTTGGGTAATTGAGTTTAGGCGACTCGCTAGTTCGCTGCCATAACTTTGATCTAGATTGCTGATAAAGGCTAGTTCATCGTCAAATATAGCGGGATCAAACTCTTGTTTAGCTGGCTGTAATAGTAATACATGACTTTGTTGTTGGAGCTGATGCCAGTTTAGCGCTTTGGCAACTAAACTTGGCTTACTGCGAGGGACAGCGATACTTTTTAGACTGTTATTAACCTTGATAATAATAACTAGGTAGCTCTCACCACTCATGATGACTTTATTGATTGGTAACAGTGATAAATCTGCTTTATTACTGCCGTTATATAAATACTCCAATGGCTTATTATCACTGTGCATTAAGTGAAAAGCCTTTATTGGTTCGAGATCATTTACATGACTTAACCAAAGTAAAGGTGTATTCAATGAGCGTGCGTACAATCTCAAATAATAACGGCTGGCGAGATTGAAAATCGAATCATCAAGATCAATATGGGCGGGGTTATTGTGTTTTTGTGTCCAATCATCAAACCAGTTTGTTACGGCGATATTATCATCTCTATTACGGACTAATATCGCGTAAGTATATTTTTCGTCATGTTCGATTTGAACGACTTTATAACTGATTTTGGTGAGTAAATTAGCGGTGTTTTGTTCATTTAAACCATTTAAGGTTGAAAAAGTGACGTTGACATAATCGCCCTGTTCAATGGTATGCGCTCGGCGTAGGGTTATTTTGATGGCGCTACTGGTAATGTCGATAGTCGAGCCATGATAGAGCACATCGGCAATGATAATATCAATGGGGCTAGCATAAACAATACGTCGTTCTTTACGCTGTAAAATTTGATCAAATGAAATATATTGAGGTTGAACAGGATCTTGGTGCAAAATGCCTTTTTTAGCCTCGACAATCACATCCTTCTGTTGCTGGGACAGCATTTTTAAAGCTTTGAGCAGGGATTCATAAACCCCCATTGTGTAACGACCATTAAAGCGAGCTAATAATTGTTTAGCGAGTAAATAAGCCCGGTCATCAAGGTAATGGATACGTTCACCAAAGGTATAAGCCTGACATTCACCTGCCACCTTACCCCGTAAGTCGATAATACGGTTGCAGGGTTTATTGAGCCTCTGGATTTCTAACTGTCGTAAAAATGCTTCGTTTCTGGCTGAAGTCTCGTTGTCTTTAGCCATTTGAGGGTTATAAGTTTGGACCAAACTCAGCGGGCGTTTTAGCCTGAATACTGAGCGCGTGAATGTCGTTGGTCATCAAATCACCCACGACGTCATAGACTAGGCGATGTCGTTTAATGAGTGATAAATCATTGAAAGCTTCGCTTACGACAATCACTGTGTAATGACTGCCACCGGTATTGCCTGCATGTCCTGCATGCAAGGCACTATCATCTTGCAAGTCTAAATAACTAGGTTTCAGGCTGTTAAGCGCTGCTTGTAATTTACTCGTGGTATCAGTCATGGCAATACTTTTTTGAAGGGTTTAACAACGACCTTAGCATACACGCCGGCATCAATATAAGGATCGGCATCTGCCCAGGCTTGTGCTTGTGACAAATCGGTAAATTCCGCAACTATCAAGCTACCACTGAAGCCTGCTGTACCGGGATCTTCACTATCAATGGCTGGATGAGGACCGGCTAATATTAAACGACCTTGTTGTTGTAACTCATTTAGTCGTTCTAGATGCGCTGGTCTTACTGCTAGTCGGCGGCTTAAACTGTCAGCCACATCTTCACTTATGATGGCATAAAGCATTATTTACTGTCCTTAGAGGATTCTGGCTTTGGCGCCTCAATTATATGTTTAGACAGATATATTGATTGGCCGATGATAAATACGATCGTTAATCCCAATAAGCCAAATAATTTGAAGTTAACCCAAGTTGCTTCATCAAAGTTAAACGCAACATAGATATTGACTAAACCTGAACCGATAAAAAACAATATCCAAGCAATATTAAGTTTGAACCATATTGAGGCAGGTAATTGAATATGTTCTGCCATCATGCGTTCAAGTAATGACTTGTCAGTAAACACGTGGGAACCGATAAATGCCAGTGCAAATAGCCAATTGACCGCAGTTGGCTTCCATTTAATGAAGTCAGGATTTTGCAACCATAGTGTTGCGCCACCTAAAACGACTACTAGTCCTAAGGTTATTAAATGTGACTTTTCGACTTTTCTAGTCAGTAACCAAGTGATCGTCACCTGCAAGACGGAAGCAATAATCATCACGGCTGTGGCGACATAAATACCCTGGAGATCATATTCTTGCCCACCCCAATGATAGATACCACCCCCAAATTTATAGGCGATAAAAAATAGAGCGATCGGTAAAAAATCAAAAAATAGTTTCATTATAGTTTTGCTTAAAAAAGTAACAATTCGTATTTTAACGTAAAATGACAAGTATGACTTGTTATGACTTACATTCTCACTCGACGGCATCTGATGGCGCCTTGTCGCCCGAAGATCTGATTGCTCGCGCAATAGTGCAAGGCGTTAACGTCTTAGCATTAACCGATCACGATGGTACGGAGGGGATTGCAGCAGCGCAGAAAGCATCACAAGGTACTGATTTGACACTTATTCCTGGGGTGGAAATTTCGGTAACGTGGGGTGGAGGTACCGTTCATATCATTGGTTTGAATGTGGATGTGGACAATGCCACTTTGCAGCAAGGATTAATGGAAATGCGCACGTTTCGCATTGGTCGTGCTGAAAAAATGGCTGAACGATTAGAAAAAGCAGGCATCGCGGGAGCACTTGATGGCGCTCGCCAATTTGCCTCAGACGTGATGTTGGGACGGCTACATTTTGCTCAATTTCTGGTAAAACAGGGACACGCTAAAAATATTAGCGATGTTTTTAAACGTTATCTGGTGAGAAATAAACCGGGTTATGTGGCCGGAGAGTGGGCTAGTTTGACTAATGCCGTTACATGGATCACCGCTGCTGGTGGCCAAGCGGTTATTGCGCACCCAGCACGTTATAAAATGACTGCCACTAAACTGCGTAGATTAATTACCGACTTTAAAGCCGCTGGTGGTGTAGGAATTGAGGTCGTGTCAGGACGGCAACATCCAGAAGAAGTTAAAAATTTGGCGCGATTGGCCGAACAGTTTGAATTATTAGTTTCGTGCGGTTCTGATTTTCATACGCCGGATAATACCTGGGTGGAACTTGGGCATCTGGCGGCATTGCCGAAAAGTTGTGTGCCTATTTGGTCTGCATGGTAATAAAGACATTATTCATTGACGCAGTCTAGGTTACTCACTGTACTTGGACAATAAAGCTATATTCTTATAGTTTAAAAGAGATTTTTATTGTATAAACGCACAATTCATCAACACGTCGTTGATTCTTATTTAAAAGGTTTGCCATGAGTCAGTTTTTTCAGATACACCCTGAAAATCCACAAAAACGTTTAATTGTCCAAGCGTGTGACATTATTCGTAAAGGTGGCCTCGTGGTGTATCCCACAGATTCGGGTTATGCACTGGGTTGTCATATTGGTGACAAAGGGGCAATGGATAAAATCCGTCGAATCCGTCAGTTAGATGATGACCATAACTTCACCTTAGTGTGTCGTGATCTGTCAGAAATTTCGACGTATGCCAAGGTAAATAACAGCGTATACCGTGCGATCAAAGCAAATACGCCTGGCGCATATACCTTTGTTTTGCCAGCGACTAAAGAAGTACCGCGTCGTCTTCAACATCCCAAACGTAAAACAATTGGCCTACGCATTCCAAATAACCTCATTGCATTAGCACTATTAGAGGAACTTGATGAACCTTTAATGAGTTCAACGATGATTTTTCCGGGTGAAGATATGCCGATGACGGATCCAGAAGATATTATGGATCGTATTGGTAAACAGGTGGACTTGATCATTGATGGCGGCGCGGGTGGTGCCAGCCCAACAACGGTGATTGAGTTTATTGATGATATGCCAGAGGTTGTGCGAGTTGGCCTGGGCGACCCATCACCATTTGAAGACTAGCTAAGTGAAGAAATTAAGACAAAGTAAGATGAAGGTGACTAAATAAGGAATGGCATCCATATGTTGAACTATCGCAAAGTTCAAATAGTTACAAGGCTAGTGTTAAGTTGTGTCGCTTTGGTCTTAGTGACGGCCTGTGCGTCAGTGCCGAATAATTCTCCCGTGACGCTGAGTTCTAACCCGCAAGTCATTATTAATACGCCTACCGAAACCCTAGGCGACGTTATTGTAAAATCTGCCCAATTACAGATGGGCATTCCCTATAAATTTGGCGGTAACTCTCCTAGTGAAGGTTTTGATTGTTCAGGGTTGGCTCTGTATAGCCACCGGATAAATGGCATTTTTATTCCTAGAACAACGACCGGACAATTCAAACTAGGCAAGCATATTAAAAGAACAGAGTTAAATAGCGGCGACTTACTTTTTTTTAGAACGATGGGGCAGAGTGTGTCTCATGTTGGCATCTATATGGGCGATGATATATTTATTCATGCACCGAATAGCCGTAAAAATGTGCAAACAGAAACCTTAGATAATCCATATTATAAAAAGCGTTATCTGGGTGCTCGCCGCTACTGGTAGCGTTATTTAGCTAGTTTTAGTCCCGCCAGTTTTAAAAAATCACACTTCTATTCATTTTGCTCGTTGATTCTCCACCCTCCTAGAGTGAGCACATGCCTTCGTTCAATGCATAATCACGAAGATGAGTTGCTAGGTAAGGAATTGATATCAGCAGCGTCACTTTTAATTAACTTAGTTTTTGTAGGACTACTTGATTTCCTCGCTCGTTTACCCCATCTAGATAAACAAGAAAATACAAATCTAGGATGGCATTATGCAAATCGATAAATTAACAAGTAAGTTTCAAGAAGCTCTAGCTGCCGCACAAAGCATGGCCGTAGGTAAGGAGCATCAGTTTATTGAGCCGGCGCACCTCATGTTGGCCTTACTGCAACAACAATCGGGAACAGTTAAACCGTTATTGGCTCAAAGTGGAGCGAATATTACTGCCTATCAAGCGGATTTAGAAAATCAGTTGAGTCGTATGGCTCAAGTTGAAGGTGGCAGTGGCGATATTCATATATCACAAGATTTAAATCGTCTTTTAAACCAAACCGATAAGCTAGCTCAAAAGCGTCAAGATCAGTATGTCTCCAGTGAGTTATTTGTTTTGGCTGTGGTGGAAGATAGGAATAAAGCGGGAGATACATTGCGTCAACATGGTGGTAATAAATCATCATTAGAAGCGGCAATAGAAAAAATCCGTGGCGGCGAAAAAGTGACCGATCAAAATGTAGAAGAACAACGCCAAGCATTGGAAAAATATACGATCGATCTGACTGAACTAGCCGAAAATGGCAAACTAGATCCTGTCATAGGTCGAGATGACGAAATTCGTCGTACTATTCAAGTACTGCAGCGTCGTACCAAAAATAACCCCGTGTTGATTGGTGAGCCGGGTGTTGGTAAAACGGCCATTGTTGAAGGTTTAGCACAACGTATTATCAATGGTGAAGTGCCGGAAGGGATGAGGCATAAACGTGTATTGTCTTTAGATATGGGCGCATTAATTGCCGGGGCTAAGTTTCGTGGTGAATTTGAAGAACGCCTGAAAGCGGTATTAAAAGATCTATCGAAACAAGAAGGTCAGATCATTCTATTTATCGATGAGATTCACACTATGGTTGGAGCTGGCAAGGCAGAAGGCTCGATGGATGCCGGTAATATGCTGAAACCAGCCTTAGCTCGCGGCGAACTGCACTGTATTGGCGCCACGACTTTAGACGAGTATCGTAAATATGTGGAAAAAGATGCCGCTTTAGAGCGACGCTTCCAAAAAGTACAAGTCGGTGAACCTTCAGTAGAAGACACTATCGCCATTTTGCGTGGTTTAAGTGAACGCTATGAGGTTCATCATGGGGTTAATATTACCGATCCTGCCATTGTTGCGGCCGCAACTTTATCGCATCGCTATATCACGGATCGAATGCTACCGGATAAAGCGATTGACTTGATTGATGAGGCTGGTAGCCGTATTAGGATGGAAATTGATTCTAAACCTGAATCTTTAGATCGTATGGAGCGACGTTTAATTCAATTGAAAATTGAACGAGTAGCACTGAAAAAAGAATCAGATGACGCATCTAAAAAACGCCTAGAAACCCTTGAGTCTGAGATGGATAATCTTACACGCGAATACGCTGATTTAGAGGATATATGGAAAGCAGAAAAAGCATCGTTGCATGGTAGTCAAGATATCAAAGAGAGCCTTGAAAGAGCACGAAAGGAACTTGAAATAGCTACTCGCAGTAGTGATTACGCCAAAATGTCTGAACTGCAATACGGCAGAATCCCTGAGTTAGAAAAGCAAGATGCTTTGGCAGCTCAAGTAGAAACAAAGGAATTTCAATTATTGCGCAATGAAGTAGGCGAGGAAGAAATTGCCGAAATCGTTTCTAAATGGACCGGTATTCCAGTATCAAAAATGCTGGGAGGAGAGCGCGATAAACTATTGAAAATGGATGATGCCTTACATGAACGTGTAATCGGTCAAGATGAAGCGGTGACAGCCGTTGCCAATGCTATTCGACGCAGTCGTGCTGGGTTATCAGATCCGAACCGACCTAATGGTTCATTCCTCTTTTTAGGCCCAACAGGTGTCGGTAAAACCGAACTGTGTAAATCATTAGCCACATTCTTATTTGATACTCAAGATGCCATGGTACGGATCGATATGTCCGAGTTCATGGAAAAACATTCTGTAGCACGGTTAGTCGGAGCACCGCCTGGTTATGTCGGTTATGAAGAAGGGGGCTATTTGACAGAGGCTGTACGCCGAAAACCTTATTCGGTTATTTTGCTTGATGAAGTAGAAAAAGCACACCCAGATGTGTTTAATATTTTATTGCAAGTATTGGATGATGGACGTTTGACTGATGGGCAGGGTCGTACTGTTGATTTCCGCAATACGGTTATTGTGATGACCTCTAACTTGGGTTCAAATGTAATTCAAGAAATGGCGAGTGAAGACAATTACGAGAAGATGAAGTCAGCAGTGATGGATATTGTTGGTCAACATTTCCGTCCTGAATTCATCAATCGTGTTGATGATGTGGTGGTCTTCCATCCATTACAACGTGATCAAATACATGCTATCGCCGATATTCAATTAGAGCATTTGCGTCAGCGTTTGGCTGATCGAGATATGACATTGCAAGTAAGTGATAAGGCCATAGACTTGATTGCTGAAGCAGGTTTTGATCCGGTTTATGGTGCACGACCACTCAAACGAGTGATTCAGCAACAACTGGAAAACAGTTTAGCGCGTGATTTGTTATCAGGACGGTTTAAAGGTGGTGACACCATCAATGTTGATGTGTCTGATGGCGAGTTATCGTTTAGCAATTAAGCTATTTTTTTCGCTAATTAAGAAAGCCCTATTCAATGAATGGGGCTTTTTTTTAACTATGGTATGGCATTATAAGCAGTAAGTAAGCAACACCTTTGGGGATAAGGATTTAACCATGACTATTACTGAAGAAAATAATAATACCGAAGAATTTACCGAACAGTTACTTCAACAAATTCTTGCCGAGGCTGACGCTGTTCGCTTTATTGCTATTGTTGAGCAAACTGCACCACAGGATGTGTTGCGGCTTGTCACTCGCTTAGAAGCCCCATCACAACATCAATTAATTGCCATGTTAACGCCTGAGTTGGCGGCTATTCTGATAGAAGAGGCACCTGCAGAGCTTGCCGCGAGTTTACTTGAAGGTGTAGACACACCTGTTGCAGCTAAGATCATGGAAGAACTACAGAGTGATATGCAGGCTGATATTGTTCATGAGTTAGATAGCGAAGGTGCCAAAGCTATTTTGGCTGAAATGGACGAAGAAGAAGCGGAAGGTGTTCGTAAATTAGTTCAATATGAGCATGATACGGCTGGAGGATTGATGGAATGGGAGGTGTTCTCATTTAAAATGACCGAGAAAGTGGGGGCCGTGCTTAAACGTATCGCATCAGGCGATGAGGATTTTGAGCGTTATCGTGGTCAGCACCCATACATAATCGACGATCAGGGCAAGCTGGTGGGCGTGGTATCACTTAGAGGTTTGTTGACCAGTAAACGTACCGCTGCATTATCAGACATTATGGTCACGCCGCTAGCGGTAAAGCCATATCACACCTTAGATGAATTAGAAGATATATTTGAAGAGCATCCTTTCTTAGGTGTACCTGTCGTTGATAAGGATGATATGCCTTTAGGTGTGCTTTCGCGTTCTGCAGTGTCAGATGCCTTGCGTGATCAACAAGAACACAGGAGCTTGGCTCGTCAACAAGTGAGTGATGAGTTACGTTCAATGCCTGTGTGGTATCGATCGCGTCGACGTTTGGCATGGTTAAGTTCAAATATTGTGCTTAATATTATTGCTGCAAGTGTGATATCGGCCTATGAAGATACCTTAACCGCGGTCATAGCCATTGCCGTATTTTTACCCATGGTATCTGATATGAGTGGCTGTTCAGGTAATCAAGCGGTAGGCGTCAGTATGCGTGAGTTGGCATTGGGGTTGACCAAGCCAACGGATTTATTTCATGTACTCAAAAAAGAATTTAGTGTGGGCATTATCAACGGCATTATTCTGGGTATTATGATTGGCATTGTGGCTTGGCTATGGAAAGATAATGCCGTGCTTGGTTTGGTCATTGGTTTAGCATTGTCAGTTAATACGGTATTGGCTGTCGCTATCGGTGGTACAGTTCCATTAGTACTGAAAGGTTTTGGTATCGATCCTGCTGTGGCTTCAGGCCCTTTGCTGACTACTATTACTGATATGGCGGGCTTTTTCTTGGTACTCAGTTTAGCCACATTGTTTATGCCTTTATTACTTTAGATAAACTTAATGTACTAATGCAGGCTGTATCCTTAGTATAATACCCGCACTTTTTTCACCGAGATTACTCCAGATGACTGAATTTTCTAAATTTGCCGATGCGTTTACTCCCGCCGAGGTGGCTAACAAGGTTAAAACATTAGGTGTGAGTAAAGCTAATATGGCTTTACTGCCATTACTTGTTTTATCAATGATGGCTGGTGCCTTTATTTCCTTTGGTGCGATGTATTACACCGTGGCAATGGCAAATCCTACAGAGGCATATGGAGCGGCTAAAATACTTGGTGGCGTATCATTTTCACTAGGATTTATTCTCGTAGCAATAGCGGGGGGCGAACTTTTTACCGGCAACAATTTAATTGTTATGGCATGGGCTAAAAGACGTATTACCTTGGCGCGATTGTTGAAAAACTGGGGGTTTGTATACCTTGGTAATGCCTTGGGTGCTTTTATAACTGTATATTTGGTTTTTGCATCTGGCTTCTTAGATGGTGGACATCATGCCGTAGGTGCTGCAGCGCTTAAAGCAGGTATAGCCAAAGTAGACTTAACAACGACAGAAGCCTTTATTCGCGGTATTTTCTGCAATGCTTTGGTATGTTTAGCTAGCTGGATGGTCTATGCATCTCGTACTGTTGTAGATAAAGTTTTTGCAGTTATCTTTCCTATTTCCGCTTTTGTGGCTATGGGCTTTGAACATTGCATAGCTAACATGTTCATGATTCCAGTCGCGATGGTTGCGTCACTTAATCCTGAAATTGTCGCAGTAAGTGGTATCAGTGCTGAAGCTATGCAAAATCTGACTATATCAGGTTTTATCGCTAACCTTATTCCAGTGACTTTGGGTAATATTTTTGGTGGCAGTGTGATGGTCGGTATGTCACTTTATATCATCTACCTTTATGGTCGCGAAGACGATTGTTAAGGCTTTAAGCTTGTTACTTATTTTCAGAGGCTGATATTTTAATCAGCACCCAATCTAAGCAGCGGTGGGGCAATAAACGTTTCAGAGTGGCAAAAAGATAAGTGGGAAATGTCACGTAATAGCGGATTTTAGGGCGCTTATTCTCAAGAGCATGAATAAGTTTGTTCACAACAGCTTCTGGTGGCAGTGTGAATGGTGCCGCTGGGCCTTGCTTGGTTAAACGTTGCTCCATGGCATGATACGTATCGTAGTGAGCACTTTGTTCTTTATCAATATTCTGTTGATATTTGATAAATGCATTGGCTCTAAACTGGCTGATAATCGGGCCTGGTTCAATTAAGCTTATATGAATATCGGTATCATAAAGCTCTAAACGTAAGGTGTCAGCTAAGCCTTCTATGGCATATTTACTAGCATTGTATGCGCCACGGTAAGCCATGGAAATGAGCCCAAGAACAGAGCTGTTATAGATAATTCGTCCATGACCACGCTTTCGCATTTGAGCAATCACCAGATTCGTGAGCTCTTGAGTGCCAAATACATTGGTTTCAAATTGCTGCTGTAAAACATGACGACTTAAGTCTTCAACCGCGCCGGGCTGACCGTAGGCAGCGTTATTAAACAAGGCATCTATTTGGCCGTTAAAATATTCTAGGGTGAATTCAACCGCCTCTTTTATCGACTCACTATCAGCAAGATCAAGTTCAGTTGTGATGATGCCAAGCTGTTGTAAGGGAAGCGCATCTTGAGTTTTTCTTACTGTAGCAACAACCTTGTAACCACGTTGATGCAATAATTTGGCAGCACAAAAGCCAATTCCGCTTGAGCAGCCTGTAATTAGAATATTTGGCCGATTGTCACCGGCTAGAGTTGATTTAAGCATGAAATTTAATACGCCACTTTTATGAAGGGTTTTAATTATGTGTTGTTGTAATACTTGAAACAATCGTAACAGATTTTCAGGTGAAAAATTGGCCGTGATAAGCTATAAACAAGCTCGTTTTGTTAAGTCGCTCACAGGTGAAACAATGTTACTATTTGCTTAAATCATTATTTTCGCTATAACTGTATATAAGTTGGTTGGCCGAGTATCATCAATGTTAGGGTTAGCCATACACACATTAATTCGTTTGGTTCAATTACATGCATTATAAGAGATCTATCAATTGGATAAATTAGGGCAACAGAATTTGCAAATAGGAATCACGATTTAAATACATGGATACGGTAGGCCACATTTCTCCACAAGATTATGATCAGTTTAAATTGTTCCTTGAGCAGGCCTGTGGGATTTTATTGGGTGAAGGCAAGCAATATTTAATTACCAGTCGGCTGACAAAGTTATTGCGAGATGAGAATATTCCATCGGTGTCAGCACTGCTACAAGCAATTGAAGTGAGACAACCACGACACCTTCGTGATGCGGTTATTGATGCGATGACAACGAACGAAACATCGTGGTTTCGTGATCAAAGCCCATTTGAAATACTGGCTAAAGAAGTCTTTCCTGAAATGGATAGTAGGAGTAATCGACAATGTCGGATTTGGTCATCTGCTTGTTCCTCAGGTCAAGAGCCTTATACCATTAGTATTACATTAAGTGAGTATATGGCAAAGGTGTCAGCGAGTAATCTAGTCAATGCTCAAATAGTCGCTAGTGACATTTCAATGAGCATGCTGGAGACGGCTAAACAAGCTGAATATGATGAAGGCGTTTTAGGCCGAGGTTTAACGGCTGAACGTAAACGGCAATTTTTTAAACCTACTGGTGAACGCTGGCGGGTAGCGGATGAAATTACCCAGCGAGTAAGCTTCAATGAGCAGAATTTATTGTCCAGCTATAGTTCATTGGGCAAGTTCGATATTATTTTCTGTCGTAATGTATTGATTTATTTCTCTGCCGCACGCAAAACAGATATTTTAAACCGTATGGCTTTGGCACTGAATCCTGGTGGTTATTTATTTCTAGGTGCATCGGAAACCATTAATGGTTATACCGATGCCTTTGAAATGATCCGCAGCCCTCACGGCGTATTTTACCGGTTAAAAACTAAATATTAGTTTTACTAGGCTGTTCAATTACTTTGTCGATAGTTTGTGTTGAAAGTGGCTGTGGAGGTTCACATAAGCCAAGCCAGCTGCCAATACGCTGGAAGATATGTTTAATCAAGCGCCACAAGCGTGGTAATAGCCAGATCATCAGCATAATAAATAGGATTAAACCGACAATGAACAGTGCCGGATGATTTAAGGCTGCCCACAATCCGCCAATAACTAATAAATCTTCGCTGATTGAAGCGGTCCAATTGCTGAATGGCTCTGGTGATGTATTTATTAATAAGCGCGTTCCAGACTTGGTGGCATGGCTACCAGCTGCTAAAGTCCCACCTAATAATGCTGTTGTAAGCTCGATAGCTGGCGTGACGTCACCCACTGCGCTTGCGGCCAACATAGCACCTGCAGGAATGCGGATAAACGTGTGAATTGTATCCCAGCCGGTATCTACGCCAGGTACTTTGTCTGCAAAGAACTCAACACAGTACATAAGCCCTGCAGCGCCCATAACCATTGGGTCGGAAAGAATTTCTAAGCCAGGAGGAAGATCGATATTTCCGGTCATACCCATATAGCCGAGCATAACGATGGTGGCATAAAGATTAATGCCACTAGCCCATGCTGCACCCATGCTGAGTGCGATGATATTAACTGCATCCATATTATTTGGTCCCCAGTTTGCTATAGTGACAAATTTATTGTTGTCGGAATGTAGTGAGATGATAACCCGATCTGAATTTCTATCCTATCTTGAGACTTTATTGGAGCCAAATAGGTTCCAAGATTATTGTCCTAATGGTTTGCAAGTTGAAGGCAATGAATACATTAATAATGTGGTGACGGGGGTTACGGCAAGTCAAGACTTGCTTGATGCTGCGCTGGATTTAAATGCGGATACTATTGTGGTTCATCATGGTTATTTTTGGCGAGGTGAAGACCCACGAATCATAGGCATTAAGCAACGCCGATTGAAACAATTATTGGTCAACAATGTAAATTTAATTGCCTATCACCTGCCGCTCGATGCTCACCCAACCTTGGGTAATAATGCGCAGTTAGCCCGATTACTTGAATTAGAAACAGACGGGCGCATTTCTGGAACGGGTGATCCTGCTATCGCCTTGTGCGGTTGCTTAGCCGAACCAAAATCAGTGGCTGAATTTACCGCTCAAATACGTCGAGTTTTAGGACGAGAGCCTTTAGTTATACAGGGCCATGATCGTCCAATTACAACCGTTGGTTGGTGCAGCGGTGCTGCGCAAGGTTATCTTGAACAGGCGGCAGTGCTTGGTTTAGATGCCTATATAAGTGGTGAGATTTCAGAGCAAACGGTTCACTTGGCACGTGAATTAGGTATCAATTATTTTGCTGCAGGACATCATGCTACCGAGCGTTATGGTGTGAAGGCTCTCGGTGAACATCTCGCTCAACAGTTCGAGATTAGCCACCAATTTATTGATATTGATAATCCAGTATAGAATTATGATTATTCATCGACAATTTCCAATGACATTGAGCATTTAATGACCGAATTATTATCGAAATTAAACCTGTTTTTTAAGGTGACGTTATGGCGAGAATTGCCTGAGAAGTCTAATTTACTCCTACGTTGGCTTACCAATACGCTACGCGTGAGCTTTATTATGGTTCGTGAATTGGCTACGGGAGAGTTGAACCTTCGAGCTATGAGCCTAGTTTTTACCTCCTTATTATCTTTGGTTCCACTCATCGCTGTCGCATTTTCAGTATTAAAAGCGTTTGGCGTACATAACCAGATTGAGCCTGCCTTATTGAGTATCCTTGAACCTCTGGGCGCTCGCGGCGAAGAAATAACGGTGAGTATCATTGGCTTTGTTGATAACGTTAAAGTCGGGCTATTGGGCTCGTTGGGCGTGGCCATGTTGTTTTATACGATCATTGCCTTAGTGCAGAAAATTGAAAATGCATTCAATTTTGTATGGCGAGTGAAACAGGCAAGAACTTTAGCCCGCAGGTTTACGGATTACCTCAGCGTGGTAATGATTGGTCCACTGTTAATATTTACAGGGCTTGGTGTCGCAGCCACCGTTTTGAATCATGATGTAGTTCAGCAAATGCAAGCTGTAGAGCCCTTTGGCACACTATTAGTCCTGCTAAGTAAGTTAGTGCCTTATTTGATGATCATCCTAGCTTTTACTTTTTTATATAAATTCATTCCTAATACTCGGGTAAAACTGGCGCCGGCACTTATCGGGGCAACCGTTGCGGGCATTATGTGGGTAACATTAGGAACATTGTTTGCGAGCTTTGTTGCCTCTTCATCCAGTTATACGGCGATTTATTCGAGCTTCGCTATTTTGTTTTTCTTTATGCTCTGGTTATATTTAGCATGGTTTATTTTATTGACGGGATCGCAAGTGGCTTTCTATTTGCAACATCCTAAGCTTGTTCAATTAGGTGACAAGCCCTACGAACTAAGTCCACGACTAAGGGAAAAGGAAGGATTGTGGTTAATGACCGTCATTGCGAGACGATTTTGTAGGCATCAGCCCGCATTTACTCTGCAGGAACTCGAGGAAGAAACGGCATTAATACCCTCAATTCTTCAGGAGTTATTAATGACATTAGTAGATGGTGGCTTATTGGCTGAGCTTGCTGGAGAGAATCCGAGTTATGTACCTGCACAGGATATTTCTTCTATTAAAGTAAGCGCTGTTTTACATTGTTTACGCACTGCCGAAGAGTCTGATTTATTGATAGTAAAAAGCCTAGTTGAGCCGGCGGTTGATCAACTGTTGCAACAATTAGCAATAGCTCAAAATAGTGTGCTGTCAGAATTAACCTTGCGTGATTTAGCTGTGAGCAAAAAATGATAAATAACGATAACCTCGTTGGCAAAAAGATTGTTTTAGGTGTAACGGGTAGCATTGCAGCTTATAAATCAGCTGACTTAGTACGACGCTTGGGCGATGCTGGTGCTGAATTACGGGTAGTAATGACCAAGGCTGCCTGTGAGTTTATTACACCGCTTACGCTACAAACCTTGAGCGGCCACCCTGTTGCCATTGAACTACTAGATGCTGATCAAGAATCTGCAATGGGGCATATTAAATTAGCACGCTGGGCGGATTGGATTTTAATCGCGCCAGCAAGTGCAGATACTATCGCTCGCTTAGCTCAAGGACGAGCTGATGACTTGCTCGCAGCCCTATGCTTAGCAAGTGAGTCCCCTCTTGTCATTGCGCCAGCGATGAATAACAAAATGTGGGAAAATCAAGCAACTCAAGAAAATCTCGCACAACTACAAGCGAGGGGCGTACAGGTTTTGGGACCGGCAAGCGGTGATCAGGCTTGTGGAGAACAGGGAGCAGGACGCTTGCTGGAACCAATAGATATTGTGGCTGGCTTGTCCAAGTTGGTAGTGCCTGCTAGATTAAGTGGTAAACGAGTAATGATTACTGCTGGACCGACTTATGAACCTATCGATCCGGTACGGTTTATTGGCAATAGAAGCTCTGGCAAGATGGGATTTGCTATAGCGACAGCTGCCGCTGAGGCTGGTGCTGATGTCGTTTTAATTGCTGGGCCCGTTCATTTAGCAACACCTCGCGGTGTGATACGGATTAATGTTGAAACTGCGCAACAAATGCACGATGCCGTGATTGATGGCGTGCATGCATGTGACATATTTGTTGCTTGTGCGGCAGTGGCGGATTACCAGCTTGAAAAAGTGGCAGGCAATAAAATAAAAAAAACGAAACATGAAAAGCTGCAATTAGAGCTAATACCAACGCTGGATATAGTATCGGCAGTAGCAAGTTTGCCAGATAAGCCCTTTGTGGTTGGCTTTGCAGCAGAAACTGAGCAAGTGGCAAATTATGCCCAAGATAAATTGAAGACCAAAGGTTTAGATATGATTGCCGCAAATCAAGTCGGTGAAAGTATCGGGTTTGCTGTAGACAATAATGCCTTGCAGGTATTTTGGCCACAAGGCTCACAGGCGTTGCCTTTGGCTTCTAAAACCCAATTAGCACGCGATTTAATGACACTTATTATTGAGAGATATGATGCAAAAGATTCAACTTAAAGTACTTGATGCACGATTAGGCGACACCATAGAA
This sequence comes from uncultured Methylophaga sp., assembly GCA_963975785.1. Lineage (GTDB taxonomy): Bacteria > Pseudomonadota > Gammaproteobacteria > Nitrosococcales > Methylophagaceae. The sequence continues at coordinate 1,128 of CAXBIM010000010.1, read as the reverse complement.
TTACCCAATTATGCTACATCGGGTTCAGCAGGTTTAGATTTACGAGCCTGCCTTGACGACGATCTTATTTTAGAGCCGGGTGCTACTACTTTGATTCCGACAGGATTAGCTATTCACATTGATGATCCTTCTTTAGCCGCTGTCTTATTGCCCCGCTCAGGTTTAGGTCATAAACATGGCATTGTATTAGGTAATTTAGTGGGTTTAATCGATAGTGATTATCAGGGGCAATTATTTGTTTCTTGTTGGAATCGTAGTCAAACTGCCTTCACCATTACTGTAGGTGAACGTATCGCTCAAATGATATTTGTGCCTGTTGTGCAAGTCGCATTCGAACAGGTTGAAGAATTTACAAGTTCAGAACGAGGTACCGGTGGCTTTGGTCACACTGGTAGACATTAATAAATTGACGTATATCTTAAAGAAGGCACTATGAAAAACACAATTAAGCGTGCATTGCTGTTAAATAGTAAATCATTTGTTTTTCTGACTTTGGTTGTGAACTGTCTGATTGTGGCTGCCGCCTTCTTTTGGCAATATCAAATAAACGCATCTCAACTAGAACAACAGCAGCAGCAGCAATACAAACTGCATAAGCAGACTATTAGCATGCTCAATACGGTTACATCTGCACAGATTAAGCTACTTCAAAATCAACTGGTTTTAGTGACTCAAAGACCGGCGCTATCTACGGCCTTAGCAAGTCAAGATGCTGTACAAATCCTTAATCAACAACAAGCATTACAGAATATATTTCCCACTGCAAAAAATATCTGCCTTATTGGTGCTGATGTTGATAATGTAGATAAAAATGGCTGTATACCTATCACTTACGCTACTTTAGATAGCCTACGACAAGCGAAAAAAGAAGGCAGTTCACCTATTGCTTTACTACAAGCGGGAACTGATACGGCACATTTATTATTAGTGCAACGAATCCGTGACCAAGACGAGGATGTAGTGGGTTCATTAGTACTTACTTTTTCTCCTGAGATGGTAACAAGTTTGTTATTTACTGATGGGCAACTGGATGGCTACGCTGAGTTACTACAAGGTACAAAAAATGCCGTTATGTTGGCGTCACAAGGGAATGTGAAGTCAAAACAAGGAGCCGCACCATTTCAAGTT
>CAXBIM010000009.1:0-70233 GCA_963975785.1 uncultured Methylophaga sp. | reverse complement strand
TAATTAAAATTAACCTTCCCTAAACCAGCACCATGTCTGATGATATTTTCCCAGAAAGGGAACATAAATCTAGGTCTGAAAAAAGCTTTATAGTAAAAACCTACCACCAAAAATGGCGATAAAATCTTTTCAATATAACGTAAATTATCTTTCTTTACGCCACCTAAAGTATTGACAGCAACTAGAGACATACCATCTTTAACTGTAATAACATCGCCACGAATATTGGTATCTTCGCCGTCAGTAAGCATCACGTTAATATCATGATTAGCTAAACTTAATACGCCGCGTGCACGATGATATTTAAAACTACGACCTAATACTTTCTCACCAGAAGCCCATAAAGCACTGCTGATAGAATCGCCTTCATACGCCGTGAATTTTTTACCTTCAAAAGTGAAACTTACTTGCTTTTCCCGCTCAAGCCATTCACCAGTCTGTTTCTCTATACGCATGTTCATTTTACCGACTCCAGCTCAACAAGTTTATTAAAAAGGTATGTGTCTTTAACCTCGTCAGTAAATGTGTTTCGTTCTGCAATAAACCATGTTCCACTTGGCCCGTGATACCACCACTCCTTTTTTAAGCCTGGTGCATTATCACGATAATGAACATAAGAAGCCCATTCAGAATCAGTCACAATTTCATGATCAGGCATTTCCCGATACGTGCCACCGTAAACAAATTCACTAATGGGTCTTGTTCCGTTTATTGGACATTTAAGTAATTTCATATCTCAATACCTATCTTATTTAGTGGCCAACCGAAGCCGCACCTTTTTCGCCTGTTAGTTCGTAATCTTCGAACCTAGACAGACGGAATGAATGGATCAAATCATGAGCTTTATCATTGGCAATTGTGGCTGCCATAGTTTTGCCGCTGATAGGCGTCGCTTTAAAGCCCCACGTTCCCCACCCAGCATCTAGGTAAAAACCTTCGATTTCTGTTTTACCCATAATTGGGGCAAAGTCAGGTGTTAAATCGGCCATACCAGCCCATTGACGTACCACTTTGACGTTTGAAAGGAATGGGAACATATCAACGATGTGGGATGTTAATCCCTCAACAAAATCAAAACTCGAACGTGTTGAATGAAGTTCGTAAGGATCCAGAGAAGATCCCATTACTAACTCACCACGTGATGATTGACTAACATAAACATGCAAACTACCCGATACAATAATAGTGTCTAACCATGGTTTCATCGGTTCAGTCACACATGCTTGTAATGGATGAATGGTGATAGGTGTTTTAATATCGACCATTTTGGTTATTCTTGGTGTAAATCCAGCTACAGCTGAGAGGACTTTACCCGTAGAAATATAACCTTTACTCGTTTGTACGCCGTGAACTTTGCCGTTGCGAACATCGATATCTTGAACTTCAGTCATTTGAATAATATCAACACCCAAATTAGCTGCAGCACGTGCATATCCCCAAGCAACCGCATCATGACGAGCAACAGAGCCAGGGTTATGATACAAAGCCCCTTTAATAGGTGCATGACCACTGCAATCAAGATCCATTTGTGGGCAAGCTTTGGCTATTTCGTCTCTACCAACGACTCTACTGTCTACGCCAACATGCTTGTTGACTTCTGCTCGCCAACGCATCGTACGCATAGATGAGTCGGTATGGGCCAAAGTGAAATGACCTCGAGTAGAATAGAACATATTGAGGTCTAACTCTTCAGATAGACCTTCGAATAGTTTCACACTTGCATCGTAGAACTTAACACCTTCGGGCGTTAAGTAATTAGAACGTACAATCGTCGTGTTTCTACCTGTATTACCACCACCGATATAGCCTCGTTCAAGAACGGCGACATTAGTTATGCCATGTTCTTTTGCTAGGTAATACGCAGCAGCTAATCCATGACCACCACCACCGATGATGACGACATCATAAGTCTTCTTAGGTGTTTGAACGTCTTCAAAATAACGTGATTCATTAAACTCACGACCAAAACCAAATTTAAGCAGTTTATAAGGCATACTACTTCCTACTATTTAAAACCAAATGATTTACTTGAAAGAACTCAATCTTTCCAAGTAACCTCTATGAAACAATACTTCATGTGATGAAACTCTGAATCCAAAGTTACACCACCTTTTTCTGTATGTCAATTAATTTGCACCATTGTCTTTTAATTAATTAATGTTAAGCAGTTCGCATCATTTAGGTGCATCTAACTCATACTAAACACTGTCTAGACATGCATGATAAGACATTGATAAATAATAGGTTACAAGGTATACATAGGTGACTATCACACACCTCTAATTTATTGATAGTACTACTTAGGTATAGGGTGTTTTTAAAGCTTAAATACACATATAATCACTTACATCGCGGTAAATTAATAAGCCACCGTTAAAGTTATAAAGTTTATTTTTAATTTGATCCTTGTAAAATCGTACTGAGCACTCCACCTTATAAGCTGCAGTCATAACTCGCTCTTTGCTATTATTTTCATAATTAATCGTGTTTTAATGGATAGTTCATACATGCCAAAACAATACATATAAGGAATAGCCCTAGCATGGCACAACAAAATTCAAACTCTGGTTTAAATGCCTATTTAGGTTTGACCATCAAAGAACTTCGTACCCAACACAACCTTACAATTGCAGAAGTATCTAAGCTTGTCGGTATTAGTCGTGGCATGCTAAGCAAAATTGAAAACGGACTTACATCGACCAGTATGGAAACACTGGAGCATATAGCTAATGCATTGGGCGTAACTTTGTCTCGCTTATTTCAGGACTACAACAAACCTATTGAATCAGCACAGTTTGTAAAAAATGGTAAAGGTTTAGAAGTCGTTCGACGAGGTACAAAGTCAGGCCATACATATCATCTACTTGCCTATGAACATGGTCCTAGTAAAGTATTTGAACCTTTCCTAATCAGCTTAGAAGAAGCTGAAGAGTTCTCAGAGTTTCAACATACGGGCATTGAATTTCTGTATATGCTTGAAGGCGAACTTGAATATATCGTTGGTGATGAAACCTTTGTCTTTCAGCCTGGTGACTCGCTCACTTTTAACGCTGAGATACCACACCGACCAGGCAAGCAGTTAAAAACGCCAATTCGTTATCTAGCGATCATAAATCATAATAAACCTCACTAATTATTAGTTTAAATGCTTTAAATTTGGTCGAGTAAATAAACACCTTTTGAAGGTTTATTCACCATCTCAAGATTAACTATGCAAGTGATTATAATTGGCCTCTTTGCTGTTTTTGTATGATAAGTGACGTTTAACGACCTGATAATCAATCAGCCATCTTTTGTCCATCAGCCCACTCAACTTAGCTGTAAAAGTAATTATGGTCGCTTACAGCTCATCCCCCTGATGCGTTAGCAGTAATTTAAGCTCTGAACCTTTATTAGCCACCCTGTGGTGTCATACTTAATGAACTATTTCACATTATTTTCATTTCAAGCTATCAAAAGCCACGATGACAGATACATCGACATTAGCATTGAATAAAAACCAAGCGCAATCCCCCTTAAGTGATAGTCGCTTCATTGATATCTAATACTAAAGTGATAGCTTCTTGAGTGCACTCTTTTGCTACATGCTAGCTTGAGACTTACTGCAAGAAGGCATCTTTAGCTTTGTTATACCTAATGTGTAAGGTGATGATTTGTAGCCATTAATTATTAAACTATTGAGCCTTACTACAGCCATCACTAATTCACGTGAAATAAATGGCGATGAAAATTGGTATGTGAACCGTTAATCTAAAAACGTATATTTAAGCAGGTGTTAGTAAAGGAGCTTTAATATAAGCACTGTTTTATCTAGTGATTATATGAGTAGTAACTTAAATAACTAACAGTGATTACTAAGTTAGCTAGATTATTAATGTCCCGATAATTAAACAGAATGCTTCGAATGAAATGATAGGAAGGCTTGTTTTCGTCGTGTGGAATTCATGCTTAAACATCAAGGAGGATCTGGATGCGAGTTGGAAGTGAGCGTTAGGTAACTCATGCAGCTTGTTCTTATAGCTTAGGAATGGTTACTGAATGAAAACTGGTCATCAGCTTTATAAGACTGACAAAATAAATGCTGGATAGTAACCAGTAATTAGTTCGACCATTGTTCACGATAACAGCACCAGAATAATTCAATAACTATTCTAGTACTGTCACCGAGGACAAGGCTGCATTTATACAGACTTAGGTGCTACTCCGGATAAACCGGAAATCAACAACCTTAAGAAGTTTTATTTTCAGCAGTTGGTTCATCTGCATTTAGGCCCCAAATAACTTTATCTAGGCCTTCAGCTTGGTCTTCTTCAGAAACTCGAAGTCCGGTTGTATGCTCAAGAATGATCGACAATACCCAAGCAGTGACAATACCAGCACCAAGACATGTCACGATACCAGCCAATTGCATCATTAGGCTAATTTCGCTACCTTGGAAAGCATAAAGTCCTTCCTCAATACCTAGATAACCACCGCGTAGTGTACCGGCTTCTAACAAGCCAACCATGATAAGGCCATAAGTACCTACACCACCCATCAAAGGTATCATTTTGTGATCATCAATACCACGCTTCTGAAGTGACTCATAAATCACATAAGTAATGAATGGCGCACCCATTGCGACAAGAAACATCTGCCAAGGCACATAGACGTCTAAACCGCCGGCACCAGCCACATAACCTGCTAGAGGGCCAAATATCAAGTAGCTGAACTTACGAGTTCTGTACGCAATAATAGCACCCATAATCGCACCGCCCGCCCATGCTGCTGCATAGTTGTTTAAGGCGATACCGACACTTGTATCAGCCATAGTCACACTAACTGCCAAAGCACCCGGATCAAAGAAGAACATGCAAGAAAGAATAATCATTGGTAAACCAGCAAAAATAGTCATCATACCGATTGCCAGCATTGCATTGCTCGGAGGATGATATTCAAATACTTTTGGATGTGGCTTGAACATTCCTGGGCGAGGTCCAAGCTTGGAAACAAAAACCATCGCCATACCAGCAGGGAATAGATAAACGAAACCGACGCCGAAGAAGTCATGGAAACCTAAAACAGTCAACGGACCAACAGAACCCCAAGTAATCCAGCTAAGTATTGAAGACACGATAGTCGCCACAAATGCCGTGACGTAGTACGCCGAGGCTTTCATACGCTCTGCAACTGCAAAATGTAACAAAACATTAACAATACCAGCGAAGACCGCTAGGAAGAAAATGAAAATCTGAAAGTTGTTTATACCCGGAAATACTGCAGGATCTACATTTTGGGCTAACACATTGGAAAGAGCACCGCCCGCCCACCAATCTTTAATGGTGTCCGTCAGTGTATAGCCTTCCATAATGTAATACTGGGAGGCCCAAAAAGCAAAACCTATCAAAAAATATGCTGCGAAACCGATAAAAAAACCGATAACCTTTTCAATACCTGAATTGAAAGAGTGTTGTTTCCGACTACCACCTATATCAATTAAAAGCAGGCCGACTACGACAAAAATGGCCCCGACTACGCCTGAGGCGTAAACGAGGTTTTGCACAAGCTGACTTAGGCTAACCTGCTCTGCAAACTGGGTTGCGATTTCTAATGCCATGGAAAATTCCTTAAATACATGCGGATGGAGAATCCAGCCGCTACACAAGAAATTTAGCACTGCTGAACAACCCTGTACATTACTCATACAAGTTACTACTTAAGGTGTAACCACATGCTTTCAAGCTATCCATATGGGGCAATAAAACTTCGTAACAAACTGAATATAAGCAACTTAATACCCACTCAAGTCAAAGCCATGCTTATTTACATATTCATACCAGTAGCTGTAATTTAGATATTAACCAGCGATACCTCAAGTAGGTATTACAGAGTCAAACCTAAAGCAGTAGCAGCGGCTCTAACTCACAATCTTGTCGCTCGTCAGAAGTTACATTTAACAATACTTTTTACCAGTTACTCACATAATAGCTCCATGTTTATTAATAAACATATAAATTTCCACGCCGCGATTTAGTAGAAAACCTTACGTCACTAACTTATCTCAAATAATAGTAAATCTTACCCATTCTTTATATGTTGAGTAAATATCGCATAAAGGCATCTCGCTATTAGCAATCTTAATTTATCGTTAAATTAATGTTTTTTTCTATTGGAATATAACCAGCCTAAACACTAATTTGGATACAAAATAATTCTTGACAATATTTAACAGGACAGTTTAGGCTTCCGTAAAGTTTCATATCATGAATGTTTGTTTCTTTATATGCATTGTTAACAATCCGGTATCTTGAAACCATGACTTATGAGCTTTACGAACACGAGTTAATTCAACAATCAGTATTTAGCAAGAAATGCACATGATAATCATTAAAGTAATCGTTACTTTGAACTCATGTAATACCAAAGTGATACTACCTTAAGATAATTGACGTCAATGTGTGCAGTCCAGACAATGTATGACCATGAGATATCCCGAATTTTCTCAAAAAACATGGTGTTGGAAGCTTTTTCATATAAAGAGCTAACTGTGTTTTTTAGAATTTAAAGGAAACCTCTAAGCTCTAAATTATTGTGAAACACACTTTTAAACTTTTATTGAAAATAAGAGAGGGATTTATAACGTGATAAAAAAAATAACTAAAATATGTTTAGCTGGAACATTAGCACTTGGCAGTATGGGTACGGCTCTAGCTGATGAAGAAATGACAGGTCCATTTGCAGCTGAAAATTTCAGTGCTACCTTAACGATGACGTCTAACTACATGTACCGTGGTATGTCATTCACTAATGACAAACCAGCTTTACAAGGTAGTTTCGACTGGGGTTACGGTAACTTTTTTGCCGGCGCATGGTCTTCAAGCTTATCAGATCAAGACGGTGATGGTTATGAGTTAGAAACTGACTTTTATGTCGGTTATGCTGATTCTGTCGCAGGTATCGATTGGTTTGTAATGCCTATTTATTACAAATTTTCATCTTTTGACAAAAAGAATGTCGATGGTCTAGATGCTGATGTATTTGAACTTTGGTTAGATGCTAGCTATGCCATTAACGATACCGTTAGTGTGCACAGTATGTATGCCTATTCACCTGATTTCTTTTTTGAAAGTGGCGATGCCCACTATATCAAAGGTGATGTGACCGTACAATTACCTCAAGGCTTTAGCCTTAATGCTGGTCTTGGTTATCAAGATGTTGAGGGCTGGGGTGGTAACACTGGATGGGATTACACACATTGGGATGTCACTATTGCAAAAAGTCTTGCAGGTTTTGATCTTAGCTTAATGTACAGCGATACCTCTGCTGATAAAGCGACAGATGAGCTAAATGCTAATTTCTGGGCTGGTGCTACAGACAACTCTGACGACACTGTTACCTTCACAGTTTCACGCAGCTTTTAAGTAATAAAAGTGATTTAATTTAGGGTCTGTTAGGGTTGAATGTGAGCTATTTCATCCCTAACAGACGTTAAATAAGCATGTAAGGCTTACCCGAGTTATGGGTATAACTATGCTAACAAGTTTGACCAGAACAATATGTTCTGACTTATTTTGAGATTTAACGAGGAGAAAGATTACATGAGTGAAAAATTCATCATGCGAACCGGCGAATGTTTAGTAGGTGGCGGCCCAGCATTCACTGCCGCAGAACCAGAAGTTATCATCGGCGAATTAGATGGTCCATTCGGTACAGCATTTGCTAATTTGTTGGGCGATCAAGTTCAAGGTCATTCTCGCGTATTAGCATTAATGAATACAGATATGATGGTTAAACCAGCAACCATTATGGTCAGTAAAGTGACCGTTAAGAAAACCGCTTATACCACTATTCTAATGGGTACTGTTCAAGGAGCGATTGCTAATGGCGTATTAGATGCAGTTCGTAATGGCACGATTCCTAAAGAACGCGCAAACGACTTGGGTATTATCTGTTCCGTATGGTTAAATCCTCAGATCACAACAGTTGAAGACCTAGATCATGAAGCTTTATTTAATATTCACCGCGAAGCAACTCGTCGTGCTATTGAAAAAGCAATGAACAATGAACCAAGTATTGATTACTTATTAGAAAATCAAGACAAACTCGTTCACAAGTATTTCCAAAATGCATTAGACGCTAAAAAATAAACGATTGAATCAGTTTAATATCGAGAAACTAAAGGTCTATTTCCTGGCATGGGTAGACCTTTTTTTGATCTAGAGAACAACTCACTGTATTACCCAACTATTCGATAATACGATGCTTGTTACATAAATATGTCTAATCATAAAGCTATCTCGGACGGCAAATAGCTTCTGACTTACCTCTTTAGGGGTATTACTTAAGTGTAATTGTAGTCATCAATCTATATTGCTTTAATACACCTTGATATATTTCCCCAATTTTGGGTATAGACATCACTATGGATATAAATAAAATGACTAATTCAACTCTTCTTCATAAACTTCCTGAACTTGATTCAAACCCAATTGTTGATGACTTAGCAGGCTGGGCTGCCGTTGAGGGCAAGCCAAAAGCATCAATGAAAACATGGATTCAACATACCTCAGCCGATGGTTCAATTATTTCTGGTGTATGGCATGCAACAACTGGTTTTTGGCACACAACCTATGCCGCTTATGAGTTCGTTCACCTTATTGAAGGTAGCATCACTATCACTCCGGATGGCGGTGAGCCAGAAACATTTGGTCCTGGCGATGGCTTCGTCGTCGATGCAGGTTTTAAAGGTGTTTGGGAAATTACAAAACCAGTTAAAAAGCATTTTGTTATTAAAATAAAATAATCACGATGATCATTTTATAACGTTAATATAATTCGCGTTATAGCTTGAGCAATAAAACAAATACCCAGAAGAGCTAATTCCATTCTTGTGGGTATTTTTTTTGCATTAATTATAGCGTTTTACCGAAAAGATCTACTATAAGCTTCTTAAAGCTACTTATAGTGTTGGGGAGCAGAATGAATAGTAAAAGTGTACGACAAGTCTACAATTAAAGCCTCAGCTGTTGCCTCTGTATTTGAACTCTACAGGATAGACTTTCTATTTGGCTATATAATAAAGCGTAGCTCTAGGTTATTCCCTACTAGGTCCTTTATATAGATAGAACGCCCCATACCTTGTGCGCCATACCTATCCTCAAAATCCCCACAAAGGACACCACGGCTATTCAAATAATCTTGAAGCTCCTGCTCTCCACGTGATTCTATTTGCAAGCAGAAGTGATCGACATTATTACCTAGTTCCTCAGGCGCGTTTCCACCGAGTTTTCCAAGTTTACCGTTGACATCAACAATATCTATTAAGACGTTTCCTGCTCTAAGATGGCTAAGCCCAAGACTGTCTTTTGTTATTTCTAAACTACAGCCCAATACATTACAGTAAAAGTCGATGAGTTCTTGATAGCGCTCGGTTCGAAGTACAATATGATCGATTCCTATAGGCTTAATCATGATTTTCAACCCTGCCAAAAAAGAACCATTTCATCCTTAAATACGCAGCTATTTAACTGGCGCTAGTCGGCTTGAATAATTTCAATGATTCGCTCAACTCGTCAGGAATAACCTCTGGCTCACTTGCACTTGCTTTTTTAAAGGGCGTATCTTGCTTATATTGGGCATCTGGCGCCCAGTCAACGCCCTCTCTCATCATACTCGCAGGGCGACCAATGTAATAACCTTGTGCATAATCAACACCAAATTTATCCAGTATGGTTAAAATTTCTTTATTCTCGACATATTCAGCAATCGTTTTTTTGCCTAGGCCTGTAGCTACGTCAACTAATGCTTTCACGAATAACTGATCATCAGCATTTTTATCAAGATCTTTAATGAAAATCCCATCTATTTTGATGATATCGACAGGTAGTTCACGGAGGTAGTTGAATGAAGAAAATCCAACACCAAAATCATCCAGTGAGAATTGGCAACCTAATTTTCTGATTTCTGTCATCAATAATTTGGCTTGTTGGAAATTTGATACAGCTGCTGTTTCCGTTATTTCAAAGATAAGACTTTCTGGACTTATATTATATTGTTTGATCGTACGTTTAAGTAAAGGTAGTAATAGCTTATTATCGACCACAGCGCCTGATAGATTAATGGCTAGTTTAGCTGTGATACCCTCTTTTTGAAGCTCGGCCAGTTTCATCATACTATGTTGAATAACATAATGATCAATCGTATTAATCAGCCCTGTTTCTTCAGCAATTTCTATGAATTTACCTGGTAGACTTATTTCATTTGTCTCAATGTCACGCATACGAATCAGCACTTCATAGTGTTGAATCGTATTAGTCTTTATATTCATAATCGGCTGGTAATATAAAACAAAGAGATCTTTTTCTAGTGCATTTTCAATTTTATGTTTCCATAAAACTCGAGTTTCTAATAACTCTTTCGTTTTATCATTAGCTGAAAAAGTATGGTAAGTGCCCTTACCATTTGCCTTAGCCTTGTACATAGCAAGATCTGCAAATCCCATCAGCTCATGAATACCAGCATCAGTGAGAGGATAATGAACTATCCCTATACTCGTTGATACCTTATGTATTATCTCCCCGTAGGAAAGTTTTATTTTGGCTATTTCAGTCATGATTTTTTTTGCCAAAATGACTGCACCATCATTATCTGTTTCAGGTATTAGAATTGCAAATTCATCGCCGCCTAACCTTGCCACTAAATCTGTATATCGGGTTACTTTCTTTAGTGTTTCTGCAACAGCTTGTAAAAGCTCATCACCTGCAGCATGACCACTTGTGTCGTTAATATCTTTGAACTCATCTAAATCAAGATAAAGTAACGCACTTTCATGCTTATAGCGTATTGATGTTTGTAATGATTTCTCAAACTCACCCATAAACTTTCTACGGTTAGCAAGGTCCGTAAGTGGATCATGCTCAGCCATCCATATGATTCGTTTTTCGGCTTCTTTCTTCGACGTCATGTCCAAGCCAACACTAAGTATAGCGGTAGCATGATTTTTATTTTCGATTCGTGAATGTAACCATGAGATATGTTTGATATGCCCTTCAACATCAATCATCTCAGCATCTTGTTGAGCTATTGTCATATTACCCAACAAGAGCTCTTTAAAAAGTGGCTTAGCCTCAGTCCAGTTGCCCGCGGGAAACATGCGGGATACAGCCGTTTCGATCATGTCATTTTCTGTGAAGCCTGTTATTTTTTCCGCATAGTCATTAAACATCGTTATATTTAAATCACCGTCGGTCGTCAAAATAATAAGTTGAGCGGTATTCAGCAAGTTTTGAATGAAGTCTCGCTCATTTTCAAGCTCCGTTTTTTGGGAAAAGATCAGCTGTGAGCGCTGAGATACATTACCATCGAGCTTTTCAAGTAGTGACGTTAGTTGAAACACCGCAAATTGTAATTGCGTTATTTCCTCATGCTCTGACTTTTTGTCTGCTAATTTAAACGCCTCTTTGGCTTCATCATATTTTTTAGAAGAAAGTAATGGTAATGCCAAAGTAATGTGTTCAAGACTATGAATTAAACGAGCAAGCACCTTATAGGTTCGTAAGGCAAAGAGCATAGCAAGGATAATAAGCCCCCCCCCGATAATACTCAGGTAGGTGATGAACTCAATTTTGGCGAGTGAAAGAGATGGGTAGAGTAAATAACTTAACAACGCAATAACTATCACGGTTGACAACATAATACTTGCAAAGGTATTAACTGCAATTTTCCATTGTAAGCTATCGCGTTTAATCGAATTCATATTAACTCTTTAAAATATATGGTAATAATAACGATGCAATAAGCAAGTGTATTACTAGAAAATACCAGTAGATCCCTACAATTACAACACATTTATACCATAGCAGAAATACTTCCTTGGTTGTATTTTCAGTCTATACGTCTCTTGAGACGCTATATCTATACAATTAGGTGTACCACATACATTTTTACTAGAAAATAAAACGTTATTAATAAAGACAGACAAGCTAAATAATCATTAGTTGAAACGCCACAAATAACCACAAATCAACCGCTCTTTTCTATTCTTTTGCATGAACACTATAATACTTATTTGTTTTTATTTATCCTTCTCTCTGTCTGAAATAATTGGGATAATAGTCGGTTATCTTGTCGTATTAATAAAGAGGCTTTTGTGCCAATTGAAACACCCGTATTCACTTACCAAATTAGTCTATTAGCAAGAGTCTTTGCCAAACACATTCGTTACCCTACCTTCTATATCCATCAAGATAAAATCACATTATTTGAACGTCTTAATTTACAACGTAATATATCGTTGATTGAACTAGGTAAAAATATTGAAATATCAGATGGCCGTTTTTGGTCTACACTTTCAATTGAATTACACAATGGCCAGCACCTCAACCTAGGCGGCATAAGTAAAAAAGAGTCCAGCCTGATCATCAGGACAATACAAACGTATAGCTACCAGCAACAAAAGAAGTATCTCACCGGCTTTCAACAGCAATTTAAACAGGCTTATCAAGCTGTATCTAAAATTATCCATCAACAATCCTATATTCGTCAATTAGTAGCTGAACGATGGTTCGAACAGTATGAACACCTAAAATGGCCAATAAGCCACCCTAACATCGACACCTTAATTGCCATCGAGTATCAGCGGTACATCCCTGCCCTACAGCAGTTGTTTGAAAAAGGCCCTGCCTTTTTCGCTGACTATAATCAACAATATGTATTAAAACAGCTTGCCGAGTTTAAACATTTTTTTGATCATGTAGAAAGCCAACCTTTAACACAAAATCAACGTGAAGCCTGCGTCAAAAATGAGCAATATAACTTAGTGTTAGCTGGTGCTGGAACGGGAAAAACTAGTACAATGATTGGCCGTGCGGGTTATTTAATAAAGTCAGCTATTGCAACGCCATCACAAGTACTGATGCTAGCGTTTGGTAATGATGCTGCTCACGAAATGTCTTACCGCATAAACACTAAGCTTGATATCGATGGTTTTACCGTCAAAACATTTCATAGCCTTGGTAAACAGATCATTACGCAGGTTGAAGGTATGGTGCCAACCATTAACAAAATGGCAGAAGATGACCGACTTAAAACCCAGTTTGTTGATCAGCAGTTTCAAAAATTGATGCAACAGAGTGATTACCAATCTCTCGTTATTCAATATTTTTTACGCTTTGCTTACCCTTATAAAAACCAGTTCGATTTTAAAAGCCTTGGTGCTTATAACAAATATATTCGCGATAATGAAATACGTACCTTGCAAGGCGAATTGGTAAAGAGTTATGAGGAATGTGAAATTGCCAATTTTTTATTCCAACAAGGCATTACTTACCAGTATGAAGCTAATTATCAAGTTAACACCTCAGGACCTGATTTTCGCGTGTATCAGCCTGATTTCTATTTACCTGACTACGGCACTTACATAGAACACTTTGCCATAAATGAACACAATCACACCCCAGCTTTTATTGATGAAACAAAGTATATTTCTGGCATGGCATGGAAACGGCAATTACACCTAAAACATCAAACCTCGTTAATTGAAACCTATAGTTATCAAAAACATCAGGGTGTTTTACTCAAAGAACTAAAAGCTAAACTAATCGATTGTGGTGTACGGCTTGAACCTCGAAACAATAGCGAACTACTCAAAACCTTAAATGAATTTGGTCAAGTCTCGACATTTAGTCACCTGCTATCTCAATTATTGAGTTTGCTTAAATCCACTTTTGTATCAGTACAGGATTTAGTTAACAAAGCCACTCAACATGAAGACTATGAACGTATGTTAGCCACCACACAACTATTTGAACCTATATATAAAGCCTATCAACAGCATTTAATTGATAGCCAAACCATTGACTTTGACGACATGATAGGTAAAGCTATTTCCTATATAGAATCAAATAGATACCAATCTAACTTCACTCATATTCTTGTTGATGAGTTTCAAGACATCTCGGCCAGTAGAACCAGAATGATTAAAGCGCTACTTGCCCAACAGCCTGATAGCACCCTATTTTGTGTGGGTGATGATTGGCAGGCAATTTATCAATTTACTGGCAGTGATGTTGCCATAACCAAGCAGTTTGAAGAATATTTTGGCATTGCAGCGACCTCGGTGTTAGACACCACCTTTCGTTTTAATAATAAGATTGGTGACGTCGCTTCAGGCTTTGTCATGCAAAACCCAGCTCAAATCAGTAAGAAAATTCAGAGCTTTCATCAAGTTCAACACCCTGCCGTCTCATTACTAAAAACGGCCAACAATAATGCCGGTATCGAAGAAGCCTTAGCCTTAATTAATGCTAACGTTAAAACATCGGCATCAGTATTAATTCTAGTGAGATTTAGCCATGACCGACCTGATATCTCACGCCTTAGAAATCACTACCCGAAACTGCGCCTTACAATCATGACTGTCCATGGTTCCAAAGGTAAAGAAGCAGATTATGTGATTATCTTAGGCCTACAAAAAGGAAAGTTCGGCTTTCCTTCTGAAAAAGCACACCACCCTATATTAGACATGGTACTACCCAATGCAGATTCCTTTACTTTTGCTGAAGAACGTCGCCTATTTTATGTCGCACTAACCCGAGCAAAACATCATGTTTACCTGATCAGTGATGGTAATAATGCCTCCGACTTTGTACGGGAGTTGATAACCAGTGATTACGATATCATTCAACAGCAGCCTGATAAACCACACTTTCAAACCGATATTGCCGACATACTCTGCAGCCAATGTGAAAGGGGTTATATGGTGGCAAAAGACAGTCAATATGGCCAGTTCTTCGGCTGTAGTGACTTTCCGCTATGTACGCATACCGAAGCAGGCTGTGAATGGTGCCATAGTAGCTTAATGGTAAGTGGCGAATTTAGAGTGTGTGAAAACCAAAACTGTAAATATATCGAACCTATTTGTCCTGATTGTAATGGAAAATTAAAGTTACGAACAGGTAAGTATGGGCAATTTTGGTCATGTACGCATTATCGTAGCAATGCTGCGTTTTCGTGTTCATACACTACTCAGTTTATTGATTTGGATAAAGGGTTAAAGGTTGATTTTCATTTATAAAATGGTCCCTTGGTAATATAAGAAGTCCAGAATTATAAAAAAAAATCCCGAATAAATGCAGGCTTTAATGGTCTTTCTGATACGTTATTAAACGTGTATTTGGGACGGTGAGAATTGAACCGCATTCACACTCCACTTTTAAAGCCTTTCAGAGCAGTGGTGGCATTTATCACGAAAAAATTGCTACTTTTTTGGAGCAGCATTGCTCATCAATCTAGTCGTGTATTAAATGAAAGTCTATACAGATATTGATGGTGTATTGCTTAGCGTTATAAGCATGCTAGCATTTCTTTGACCGTAACAAACTTTTCTCTTGGTTTTCCTAATGACAGTCCATTTTCTACTTCTTTTCTATCTATCACTTTCCAGTCTTCAAACGTCACATATCGGATGCTTTTTTTATTCAGAATTTCTAGTAAACCAGCTTTACCTTTAGCGCTAGTTTGAAGTAATGTTGGTGTATCTTTAAGGATGGTATCAACAGTACTCTGAGCGCACTCGCGATTGGTGCCTATAACACCTTGTGGGCCTCGTTTAACCCAGCCAGCTGCATATAAGCCTTTAACGGTTTTACCATCACTTCCTAACAGCTTTGAATTTTGGTTTGTCAACGTTCTTTTAGGCTCATTGACGGCTAAATTTTCTAATAGTGCTCCTTTAAAGCCGACGCTAGTAAAAGCCAGTCCGCATGGTATTTCGATTAAATGTTCTAAAGACTTACATGTTTGATTAAAGGGGGCCCCTTCTAGATAAGTTTGTTCAAAAACAACACTCGATAACTGTTTGCTACCTGTGAAAAGTTTCGGGTTCAACATGAAATCAATACTTATTTGAGTTTTACTTTTATCATTTAATTCTGAAAAATTGCTGGCATATGATTGCATCACTTTATAATTTTTTTGGACTACGGTATTTGATGTATCATCAAGCTCTTGCTGACAAGCTAATTTCAAATTAAGGTGTCTTGGATCTATTGAAATATTACAATTGTTTAATTTACCTAGCTCATATAACTCTTTGGTTGTAAATTTAGATTGAATTGGCCCTCGTCTACCAATCATATGTACTCGTTTCAACCTTTTCTTAGAGAGTATTTCTAACGCTCTCTCTGGAATATCAGATACTCTTAACTCATCTATAGATTTGCTCAAAATCCGAGAGATATCAATTGCAACATTACCATGACCAATAACGATTGCAGTATCATGATCAAAGTCAAAATCTAGCCCCTGATAGTCAGGATGACCGTTATACCAGCCGACCAAATCATTACACGGATACGCTCCCGCTAACTGCTCGCCGTCGATCCCAAGCGAAATGCTGTCAGGCATGCCATTGCAAAAAACGATAACGTGGTAGTTTAATTTTATCTCTTCAAGACTGATATCTTTGCCTAATTCAACATTACCAAGAAAGGTAACAGAATCATGTTCAGCAATAACATCAAGTGTATTAGCGATACGTTTTAGTTTTTGATGATCAGGAGCAACACCATAACGAAGCAAACCATAGGGGCATGGTAACTTTTCTAAAAGCGTGATCTCGGCAGAGATACCAGCATTTATTAACGCATCAGCGACATAAAACCCGCTCGGTCCACTGCCTATAATAGCGACTTTAAGTTGAGTCTCTGGTTTCAATTTTGACATTTAAAATCCTAAAGCTTTTTTACGCTCTTCTGCTCCTTCATAAGGAGTCTCTTTTGCTTTAATTATGGGTAATTTCTTTACCCGTCTTTCATTTATCTCAATCCATTCTTCTAACTTATCAGGTAAATCCAAGTCTTCATAAATAGCCTGTACAGGACACTTGGGAATGCATGCTCCACAATCAACACAAACATCAGGATTAATAAACAGCATGTCTGTGCCAGCATGAAATGCTGACACTGGGCATGCTGTAACACACTCCGTAAAACGACAACGTTGGCAGTTGTCGGTAACTAATGTTGCCATAATTATTTTCCTATTGGTTTTGCTAACATAATGAAGTTATGTTTTAGTTTTATGTCTTATAAAAAGGAGAGTTCATCTCTAAACTTACAGCCTTGGCAATCTCACCATAAAATAACTTAACCGTGAGATTGCCCCGACCTGTTTAGCGAAAGGTATTAATAATTCATCAATATACGTTTGAGCATTAATTTGACTATCAAACTCAATAAAACCCTTCAATAGTCTGATTTACGCCACTTAACCACGTCTTAGAAAGTAAGCCTTGGGATTTTTCATTTAAACATTAATTTCGCTCCAATTAACTTCTGAGAATGGTGTTGTAGTTTGATATTCTGTGTATACAAATGTTTTACTCATTATCAATACCCTTTATATCTTCCAATAAACAGTTAACTGGCTAGGCTAACATCTACTAAATTATCAGAGAATGTTGTTGAATGGCCCATATCGCCAAATTCTGCTGAGCTAATGCAATTGACCGTGCCATTATTTAGCTGTCGCCAATAACCTAAAGTAGCAACCACGATACCGACATTAACGTCATCAGTAATTTTTGCCACCCCTTCAAAAGAGCCTCGATCATTAAAGACTTTAATAATCGCTCCTTCTTTTATATTGCGAGTTTCAGCATCTACTTTATTGATCATCACGGACTGTTCGCCTTGTCCTTTTTGTTTCCTTGTATCATTTGCGTAACAAGAATTCAAAAAGCCATGACTCTTAGGTGAAATGATATTAAGTGGGTATTTAGCCGCTAATTCAGGGTTCGTAGCTGGAGATTCACGTGACTCAACATAATCAGGCAATGAGTCCAAATCTTCTCCTGGTTGAAAACCTTCGTACATTTGGCGGAAAGGCCCTGCTACGAAGTTTTTAGCACCTTCCACCATAAATTCACACTTACCTGACGGTGTGGGGAAGTTACCTTCTGCGTGACGTGCACGCACATCTTTATCACCAAACTCTTTTAAGCGCGCATAGCCATGTTCACGCATATAATCTAAGTCAATGCCTTCACATGTCGGGGCGTCCCAATCCACATAGTTTTCTAGGCACTCAGTATCACTCCATTTAAAGTTATCTTCTTCATAGCCCATTAACTTAGCTAAACGTCTAAAGATTTCATTATTTGGTATTGCTTCGCCGGGTGGGTCAATACACTTTTCATTGTAGGTAAGATATAAATGGCCCCATGACAGAATCATATCTTCCATCTCGGCACCCATGGCTGCGGGTAAAACAAGGTCTGCGTAAGCCGCAGTATCTGTAATAAAGTGGTCAGCTACAATAGTGAATAAGTCTTCACGTTCTAGGCCTTTCGCAATCTTGTCTGTCTCTGGTGCTTGTGTCAGTGGGTTGGTATTCCATATCATGACGGATTTAATTGGTGTTTTAAGATCAAGCTCGCCAATGAGTGCACGGCCAAATTGCAAGTTATTCACGACCTGCGTCCCTTCAGGAATTAAATCTGGGCGACTAATCACATCGAATTTATATGGATGTTCCCACACAGGAAACTGTAGTATGCCACCGCCAACATGTCGCCAAGCACCTGTTAAAGCTGGCAAGCAAGTTACAGCACGAATCGCTTGGCTACCACCATAGTTACGCTCTAATGCAACACCGATACGGATTGCGGAAGGTTGTGAGCTTGCATATTCACGTGCAAACTTTCGAATATCGTCAGCTGGAATGCCAGTGATTTCTTCAGCCCATTCAGGGGTCCGTTTTTTTGCACGCTCAGCAAGTTCGGCATAACCAACCGTATAATTGTCTATGTAGTCTTGGTCTTGTAAACCTTCTTCAATAATCACTTGCATCATTGCCATGGCTAAAGCACCATCAGTACCTGGTTTTGGTGCAATGTGCCAATCAGCGCCTTTTGCTGTCTTAGATGCAAATGAGTCAATAACGACAACTTTAGCCCCTTTTGCTTGAGCTTCTTTAACAATACGCCAGTGATGAAGGTTAGTACTTGCTGAGTTGGACGCCCATATAACAATGTATTTAGAATGTATAAAACTTTCAGGATCTAAACCAGCAGTTGGCCCTACGGTAAGCAACCATGCAGTACATGATCCTTCACCACAAAAAGTACGCTCCGTGACGGTTGCGCCCATGCGATTAAAGAATGCATCTCCACCATTTAAACCATGCACTAGACCTTGGTTACCCAAGTAACTGTTTGGCATAATTGCTTGCGGACCGTCTTCGGCAATTATTTTTTTCCATTTAGACGCAATCGTATCTAATGCTTCATCCCATGTAATGCGTTCAAACTGTTTACTGCCTTTGGGGCCTGTACGCTTCATTGGGTATAACAAACGATCAGGGTGGTAATGCCTTTTTTCATAATCTTTGAGTTTGACGCAAAGGCCGCCTTGCGTAATTGGGTGGTCAGGGTTTCCGTGCACGCTTATTAATTTTTTATCTTTTACCGTAAACACCATCGAGCAGGTGTCAGGACAATCATGTGGACAGCCTCCATGAAATGTTTGTGTACCTAATTCTTCTGGCTTATTCATTACATCTCTCCTAGGATCAATTTATATTGCAAAACCTATTTCTCTAGCACACTATCATCAAGTATGCAGATGAAAAACCTTGTTCATTACTTGCCATTTTCCATCTACTTTCAGTAGGTTTAAAAAATCAGTAAAACGATGGCCGGTCCAGTTATCAAGCTCAATCCTTACGCTTGCTATTGAATCAACTATTTCAATTTTTGAAATTTTATAGACTAAATCGTTAGCTGGGCCATTTGAATCATTCCAGTCGAACAGAGATTGGATTGAACCAGCCACTAGCTCCGAGCCTACATAGCCAAACCATGTTGCATCTTCATGAAATGAAGGTTTCATTTCGGCTCCCTTTCCTGAAACCGCACCTTTTAAATAATGACTGGTTAGTAAATTAGTTATTGCTTCATAATCATGAATATCGGTAGTAGTTGTCATTTTACTCTCCAAAAATTATCTTAAATCAAAATGTACAGATCTGCCTATCCTATTAGATGAGTAGTTTTTAATACTATTTTCATCTCCAATCCATCTTTGGTTTAGTAACTAAATCGATACGTTTTAACTATACACTCATAATCACGGGCAATTTTCCCGCCATAGTATTCTTATTAGCAATAGCTATATTGATAAGCTAATGTAAGCTATCGTCTTTCTGACCATTCTTAGTCCGAGCTCAGCTTGG
Organism: uncultured Methylophaga sp.; assembly: GCA_963975785.1. Taxonomy (GTDB): domain Bacteria; phylum Pseudomonadota; class Gammaproteobacteria; order Nitrosococcales; family Methylophagaceae. The sequence goes on along the minus strand of CAXBIM010000009.1, from coordinate 50,022 downwards.
GTCGCTTCCATGTGACTTCATGGCCTAATATTTTATCCAATAAGACACTTGCCAATGGCGAGGCGAAATCCAGCTAATTCTTCCTACCTTAATATCCGCCTCATCTTCACTGTAATGGTCAAGTATTAATAAAGTAACTTGTAGCCGCTTATGCACTTAACGAGAGTAGTCAGTTTGAATTTAGAATGGGCATGAACGCACGCCACACTAATGATGAAGATACCAAGGTCGGTATTGCTGGCAGTCAGTTCAAGTTTGCTAATGCCGGTGATGCAGGCGTCACCGGCGGTTTTGCAGGTGCAAGTATTAGGATCGCGATGAAAACAATCTGACATTGGTGACCGATATGGAATTTGGTAGCAACAGTGACTAAAACTATGCGGCCGGTAGCGTTAGTCTGGAATATGTGTGCTAACACTTCATATAAAAGCTTTAAAAAGAGCTGCAGTCGTTAACGCTACTGGGGCATTTTTATATAATCACTTATCTTCCAACCTTGATTTGTGAAGCAACCCAATAAATTATAAGTCTCATCTCATTTATCGTAATGATCTTAATTCAGTTGGTGGGGATTGTTCCTGCTGAAGTTTAATAATGTCACTGTCTGCTTTGGGTCGGAAGCAGTCAGAACACTCAACTAAGTTGGCAACTTATCTAGACTAGGTTGGTAGTGTGATCTGAATTCGTTGACAGTTTGGTGTGGAATACGCAACTAACGCGTCAACGTTTAAGCAACTGGAAAGCTCTTTATACAACGCCTTCGTATATTCCTCTCCTTCAAGCTGATGCTACGTCGCTCACGATGACATCACCTCTGACTTTCTCTGAATCATTACCAATAATTGATTGATTTGAGAGCCTGAATGTACGAGAGGAAATTATTACCGATTAGTATGCCTGCTTTTTCACTATGAATTTGTGAGGAAGATTGGATTCCGGTAGACAAATCAGGACACCAGAAACAAGAAAGCCCGCATAAATGCAGGCTTTCGTGGTCTTTCTTGGTCTCTACGAGACTATGTATTGGTGGGACGGCGTCAATCTAATTAACCCATTAAGCGCCCATATAGCTACAATTAAATATTAACATTTATTGAGTTGGCCCCATAGTTGGCCCCAACTACACGACGCTTAAAATATAAATCCACCAGCTAAACCCTGCCAAGTAATCAATAATCAGCAGGTATAAAAAAGCCCGATACTTTCGGATCAGGCTTTAAGTTTGAATAAGATTTGGTTTAGTCCCTTTCGTTTGCATCATCTCTTAAAATCGTTAGCCTTTTCGGCGCATGAATGCCCAACTTAACTTGGTTTCCCTTTAGTCCTAAAACCTCAATAGATATCTGTCCATCAGCAAACATTTCTGCAACGGTCATATCTGGCGGAAGGTCATCAGGGTAAATATGAATTAATTCATTTATTCGTCTCGTTAAGATCAACATCAGCAATACTCCTTTTTCCGTGCTTGTTAAAAGTCTATTCCGTTGCCATCTTACAAGAAATAACCTTAGTCAAAAGTGTTTATTTTGGAGACGTAAAAATTAAACTTGAAGGCGGTCATGGTAGTTAATAAGCAGTGAAGAATTTACCCGCCCCCCCCTCTATGGCCTCACGCACGTACTGCTCCGATAATGTCATCTTATGCGCTCAGTTCGTGCTCAGTTTATTACCTAACGTATTGATATAATTGTGTTTACGTGCTCATTTGCTGCCCAATTATAATGCTAACCAGTTGATATACATATTCTTTATTGCCTTATATGCGTTCAGTTTATGTTCGGTTATTTAGCTAACTGTATGATATTACTATATTCATTCTGTTCACTCTGCGTTCAGTTCTGGTCACTTATTCGGCTAACTAATTGATATCACTGGTTTTACTTGGTCACTTTACTTTTAGTGTTGATTTATTCAGGTGAATTCATACGCCACCAGCAATTAGCTGTTGATTATTCATGGAGCGATAACGACCTTTTTATAATGTATAGAAACGCTTTTTATAAGACCGCAAAACTAATTTTTTTACGGACTCCGAAAACTTCTTTAGGGACGTACAAAACATGTCTTTATTAGAAGCCTAGAAAATGCTTTTTAATATTCATATCAATGAATGAATGAACAGTTCCACTTTCCTTGCCTAACCCTTTTTTGTACCAATGCCTTATAAATTATCGGGGAGGGAGCATTTTTTCTTTTATGTCTTGTTTGATTACAGAATATACATGCAGCGACGATATTTTTTTGAGATGAACTGCCACCATCCTGAAAAGCCATTAAATGCTCTCCAGTACATTGGAATTTGCTAGCTTGTTTGAGGGAAATTTTATGTTCAGCAGAGAAGTCGGAAGGGTTATCTAACCACATAGGGTGACCACAATAAAAACAGTGGCCTTTTTGCTTGTTATAAGCAGATAAACGAGGGGATTTAAGTGATTGTCTTTTCTTTGCCATGATATGAACTCCGTTATTAAAAAGGTTTCCCGAGATCTGCTAAACAGTTCTTCGGGAACCAGTTGATAACTCATACTGGCAATACAGAGCGATAACTCGACTCACAAAATAAATACTACTATCATTTCTATTTATCTACAATAGTCCTCCTCGTTAGCATTACTCTTTTGACCACCCGTATAATTAACAGTTAATCCTTGCTTAAAATAAACATATACCCTTGGTAATATATAAAGGTTCTCGCTATACGAATTAAACGATTGGTAAAAATGGTCTGATTACCTCGCTATGCGTACTAATCATTTTGTCTGTAGTCGCTATGCGTATCAATTAAACCTTTTGTGCCTCGCTATGCGTATTAATGTAGTCGCTATGCGAGGCACTAATTTTAATTTCATCAGTGACGATAATCAGGTTTTTCTTCCCTCCAAAGTCCCTGCGGTGCGTTCGTCGGTTTAATATCTAACTTACCTTTGCACTCATCAATGCTCTGCCAAGTTAGGCTATACAAAGTCGGTTTATGTCTTCCACCCTGTCTTGATTTGAAAATAAACCCGTAATGCGTCAATTCATTAATAGCCTTGTAAAGTGTGCTTGCTGATTTCCAGCCACGCTGATCCATCATTGACCAAGTCGCACATAAATCACCGTTGTTCTTGCCGTTATATTGAAAACCTAAATCATTAAGCAGTTTCACGGCATGAGACGATAAACGGATATAGTTTGGTGAGGCCATAACCGCATGAGGTAGCCCGAAATACTGTCCGCTTTGCTTTCGGTTGTTATTGCGTTCCCATTTCCCCGCCATAGTTCACCCTTCCCGCTCGGATGACTTACGCTTTAGAAAAGCCGCCACGCCTAGCAAGTCATTAAGCGGAAGCAATGCCAATTTGTCGGGATTTAAGCCCATATCAGGCAATCTAGCCGCTAATGCTTGCGCCTGTTGTAATAGCATTTGCCAGTTGTGCTGGTAGTAAGTATTATTGAATTGCATTATCTAAGCTCCTTTCGGTTTGGTCGCTGGTCGGGGCTTTTTCTTTTGCAGTTCTAATCATTGTTAGCACGTCATCACGGATCTGTTGTGGTGCTATACCATCAAGCCTTAATCGTTCAATCTCATTGTTTACCATCTGTTCAAGCTGTTCTACTTGGTAAAGCTGGTGGGCTGTCATCATGGCGCGTTCTGTTTTGGCTGTTCCTGTAACGCTCTTAGTGATTGCCCTTTGAAAGTGAATGAATATCATTGTGCAACGTTTAGATTCAGGTATCTCTTGGGCTAGTTCAGCCTGTAATTGATAAACCTTATCATTTGCCTGCTTAGTGCTATCACTGGTCAATACACTTTGTTTTCGCCATTGCTGTAATTCGGCTTCTTGGCTGTTGAATAACTGGATAAAGTCAGCTTTGAATTGATCGGCTTTGTCTCCAGTGAACCCCATCACCACCAGCAAGAATTGGTCACGGTTTAATTCGTAATATTTCTGGTCTCGACCATGATGATCTAAGTAATACATCGGCTTAATTTTCAGCCGATCTCTGTTGACTAATGAGACAATCCTTTGATTAACATTTGATGGTCTTTTACCAAAATGGTCAGCAACTTGTATTGTGTTGGTAATGACTTTTTTATGCTGGTGGTCAAGAGTAACAATACCGCCTTGCAGTAAATCAATTCTAGTTGGAAGTGGTGAGGTCATCATGGTTGCGCCTCCTCATTGCGAGAAGCCGTTATTCTGTCATCAAGCCATTGATCGACTTCTGAGGCAATCCAACCGCTTGATCTAACCCCGATCTTAATAGGCTTTGGAAACTTACCTGCTGAAGCCATACGGTAAATAGATGAACAGCTTAAACCTGTGGTGTTTTTTACTTCTAAAAGTTTTCTGATTTGCTGTGACATGCTTCATCCTCATAATGTGCCTAGACAACTCGCTAGGGTTAAGGATGATTTTGAACGATGTTAAATAAAGTAAGTACCAACCAAAAACGAAATGTTTATTCCTAGGAACTTATTTCAAAATTTACTTCCGATCTCACTAATTATCTGAGCAGATAATAATATTAATGTTCGTCTGGAAGTGAGTTCTTTCATATGTTTTAGTGTTGTATCTGCAATAATTCCTGCTGGATTTCTGAAGTCGTTTTTTGACATATCAGAGAATATAATTCTCCCAGCTATACCATGTGGAACAGTCCTGCCTTGTTTTTCGTTCCATTGAACTACATCCATATATGGAATTACTCTTGACTCATACCAAAGGCGCATTTTTGCCTTTGTAAGATACTTTTTATTATGATTGTGCGTATTTCGTCCAGCTTTTCTCTGTATAGCCAACCAATTAGAAAACTGCTCTAATAAAACATGGTCAGGTAGACTTAAGTCAACTTTAATGAAATCAAGCTCGTTCTTATCTTGGAGATAATGATCTGTAAATAAACTGGCAGACGAACTTGAAATGTCACCCCATTGATCAAATGCAGCCTTTGATACAAAACTAAGTTCATCAAGGTCTTCCTCATCTGGACTCAGTAATATATTTTCTATTATCGTGTCCATTGATGAAATATAGCTATTATTTCCATCTATTTTATTAAATATCTCCCTTAATTTAGGGTTACTCTTAATGCCTGAAGCCAAAGAAATCATATCAAAGGTTCTAAGAGATGCAATTTTATCATTCAGGCAAAATAAACTTAAGATATGCTGAAAAGTTGGTGAGTCGGCTTCCAATTTCCTATTCGCACCACCCTGTATATTTTCTTCGATATCTCTTGAAAGAATGCTCGGAAATTCAATTTTCAAAAATTCCCCTTCTTCAGAAAATTTAATTATAGAAGTGTCGATAGCCGCATTATTATGACTTTCTCCATATACCTCAGGTATGGAAGGTCTATCAGGATTTTCTAGCAATTTATCAGCAGAGGTGGAATAGTAGGCAGGTAATCTGGCTACGATATTTGTTAGCCACTCTTCCGTTGTGCTTGAGGATAATGCCTCATATTTTTTTAAATTAAATGAGGGTGGAATAAAATCTTCTATTGATTGCTCTTTACTCATGTGCCCGTTCCTCGCATCGTTCAATAAAAGACCAAGCCAACCGGAGAACGTGTCCGGCTTTTCGGGTTGCATGCCCTAGACTTGGCTTAACTGGTTATATCTTATCTGCTCGATTAATCGGTATTACATTAGCACCACTAGCCAAACCGTCAAGATAATCAGCCCATGCTTGCATCATCTTTTTACGTTCTGGCAAGTGTTGAGCATAATTATAAGCCGCTCTTACGCCGTTACTTTCACCGTGTGCTAGTTGTCGTTCTATTGCATCACCAAGCCAGCCTTGCTCGTTTAAGATAGTGGAAGCCATACTTCTAAAACCATGAGCGGTCATTTCATCTTTGGTGTAACCCATCCGCCGTAAAGCCGCGTTCACGGTGTTGTTGCTCATTGGTCTAGTGATGGTTCTATTACTAGGGAAAACGTACTTGTCACGGCCTGTAAGTGGCTGTATTTCCTTCAATGCTTCAATGGCCTGCTTTGATAGTGGCACAATATGAACCACTCGCATTTTCATTTTCTCTGGTGGTATACGCCATTCAGCATTATCAAGATCAATCTCTGACCATTCAGCCTGTCTTAATTCGCCTGGTCTAACGAATACTAAAGGCGATAGCTTTAACGCTGTGGCGGTGATAATTGTGCCAGTGAAGTCCTGTATTGCTCGCATCAATGCGCCCACTTTGACTGGCTCAGTAATTGAAGGATAATGATTCGTTTTTGCTGGTGGTAATGCGCCTTTCAGATCGGCGGCTGGATCACGTTCAGCACGTCCCGTTGCTATGGCATACCTAAACACCTGTCCACATATCTGATTGACACGGTGGGCGGTTTCTAATGCGCCTCTGCTCTCAATGCGTCTTAACACTGATAGCAATTCAGGCGCGGTAATGTCATTAATGTTTGTAGCACCTAGCCACGGGAAGGCATTTTGTTCTAGTCTGATTAGCGTTCTTGATTTATGGCTTTCTGACCAATCAGCGCTAAACTTGTTATGCCATTCACGAGCGACAAACTCAAAACTGTTTTGATCGCTTGTTGATTGCTTCTCAGCTTTTCTAGTATGTGAAGGATCTATTCCATCAGCTACCTGTTTTCGTAAATCATCACGACGTTCACGAGCCTGTTTTAGGCTTACATCAGGATAGACACCTAAAGAAAGTCTTTTTTGCTTCCCATCAAAGCGATATTTGAAACGCCACCAGCGGCCCCCTTTTGGACTAATCTCAATAGATAGTCCTTTTTCATCAGTAAGGGCATAGATCTTATCTTTTGGTTTTAATGACTTTAACTTGATATCTGACAACATGGGGCCAACTCCCTTTTGCTTTAGCCTGTTGGTCACATATTTGGCACCACATTATGGTACATGTCAAGGGATGCTGTGAGACGTTACGAAACGCCAGACACAAAAAAACCCGTTATAAAACGGGCTTCTAAGTTCTTTCTGGTACATCTTGAAACTAGTATTTGGTGGAGACGGCGGGAATCGAACCCGCGTCCGCAAATCCTCCGCTTTCGGATCTACATGCTTATTTCATCTATTAGTTTAACTACAAGCTACCCGATGAACAGGGAAAACAAATAGCGATCTTGTGAAGTTTCAATCTATCAGCACCAAGCATGCATCAAGCTTGTCTTATGAGAATCGACCCCTGAAACCTAAACGCATAAGCACGGCTTTAGTCAGAGGCTAGCAAGCCTAAGCTGCTAGAGAGTAGTTGTTATCGTTTGCAACTATATTTTGTTAATCTGTTTTACGAGAAGAATTAACATACTCGGCATGCACCTTAAGTTTTGTAACCCACGTCGAAGCCAGGTCGTCCCCTAAAGTATTACGATTCGGACATTATAAATGAGTGGCGGTTCGACTACTAGGTAATTTATTATTTGTTTCTAAAGACACGGGCTTTTTCACGTGCCCAATCTTGATCTTTAGCTGTTGCTCGCTTGTCGTGCTGCTGCTTACCTTTGGCAAGTGCGATTTCTAGTTTTGCTCGACCTTTTTTCCAATACATAGCTACAGGCACAATGGTGTAGCCTTTTCGATCTACTGCCGCTATAAGTCGGTTAAGTTCCGCGCGATTTAATAATAATTTACGACGCCGAATATTTTCGGGATGTATATGCGTTGAGGCAGATAACAACGGCGAAATATGAGCGCCGTGTAACCATGCTTCTCTTTTATCGATTGCGATATAACTTTCGTTGAGCTGTAGTCGCCCATCACGCAGACTTTTCACCTCCCATCCTTCTAGGACGATACCGGATTCGAATTTGTCTTCGAGAAAGTAGTCATGTCGCGCGCGACGATTTTGGGCAATATTGCTAGTGCCATCGGTTTTTTTTGTATTTTTTTTCGTTGCCATGACGCTATTATATAATGCTATTCTAAATATAGGTTCAAGCATTTTCACCAATGCCCACTAAACCAACCTTAATTTTTACTAAATCGAGAACATTTATGAGCAGACCAACAGAATCTATTCATGGCCAATGGTCTTCACGCTGGACATTTATACTCGCTGCGACTGGCTCTGCTGTAGGTTTGGGTAATATTTGGAAGTTCCCTTATGTTGCGGGCGAAAATGGCGGCGGTGCTTTTGTTTTAGTTTATTTATTATGTATTGCCTGTATTGGTATTCCTTTAATGATGGCTGAAGTCATGATCGGGCGACGTGGGCGGCAAAATCCTGTCAATACGCTTCGTTCGCTTGCTAAAGAGGAAAATAAAAGCGCATCTTGGGGATTAGTTGGTTGGATAGGCATTGTGGCTGGATTTATCATCCTGTCTTACTACAGTGTTATTGCAGGTCAAGCCATAGCGTATGTCTTCCGATCATTCGCAGGTGTTTTTGAAGGTGTTACTGCCGATGGTGCTCACCACATTTATACATCTTTAACCCATGATCCAGAACGGTTATTAGCGTGGCACACCGTCTTTATGGTGCTAACCATGGTTGTTGTTGCTCGTGGCGTTAAAAGCGGCATAGAAAGATTTGTTAGATATATCATGCCTGCTCTGTTTGGCATTCTATTAATGTTAGTAGGCTATGCAGCAAATACTGGCGACTATTTCTCCCAAGGTCTACATTTTTTATTCACCCCCAACTTTTCAAAATTAACAGCTGACGGCGTGTTAACTGCGATGGGTCATGCTTTCTTTACACTTAGCTTAGGTATGGGCGCCATTATGGTCTATGGCTCATATCTCTCTAAAACGACCTCCATTGTAAAAGTATCTATCTGGATAGCGATAACCGATACCGTCGTTGCCTTGTTAGCTGGTATGGCAATCTTTCCGCTAGCCTTTGCCAATAACTTAACGCCGGGTGTAGGACCAGGTCTTATTTTTGAAACATTACCTATTGCCTTCGGCCATATGGCCGGAGGAGCTTTATTCGGTGGACTGTTTTTCTTATTACTTGTGTTTGCAGCATGGAGTTCAGCTATTTCAATTGTCGAACCCGTTATAGCTTGGCTTGTTGAAAACAAAAAAATTAGCCGCCGCAGGGCAAGTGTGACCGCAGGCTTTGGCATCTGGTTACTAGGTCTGTTAACTGTTTTCTCATTTAATATTGGTGAAAATTGGATTTTATTTGGTAAAACGATGTTTGAGTTATTAGATTATATAACTGCAAATATTTTGCTACCTTTAGGTGGATTGTTAACGGCTATTTTCGCAGGCTGGGTCATATCGAAAAATAATGCGAAAGACGAATTAGCCATTTCCTCGCCATTTTTCAACTATATATGGCGTATATTAATACGTTACATTACCCCATTAGCCGTTATTATTGTATTCTTGAACGTTATTGGTCTTTTAGGGTAAATTATTTCGATTATGACAACCATTACACGCAGCTCACTCGTGGTATTCACTCCCGACCAAATGTTTGACTTAGTTAATGATGTAGAAGCCTACCCTTCTTTTTTACCATGGTGTCGGAACAGTAAGATCCTGACTAAATCTGATACCGTGATTACCGCATCCTTGGACTTGGCCAAAGGGGGGATACATCACGTATTTTCAACCCAAAATACTTTGATACCGGGTGAGTCGATAGACATCGCTTTGATAGATGGACCATTTCAACATCTAGAAGGTCACTGGCAGTTTGCTATGATTGGTGAAAATCAAGGCTGTCGTATTCAACTCGATATGGATTTTGAGTTTTCGAACCGTATTATCAGTATGGCACTTGGTCCTATATTTACTCAAATTTCAGGCTCTTTGGTTGATGCCTTTTGTAAACGCGCTCAGGATATCTATGGCAGTTAGTAATCAAACAAGTGAAATAGTTAAAATGATTACTGTTGAGGTAGCCTATGCCCTACCCCAAGAGCAAGTAATTTTATCCTTAGAAGTCGCAACAGACTGCACAGTTGAAGAAGCAATCAAACGCTCGGGAATTTTAGAGACATATTCTCAAATTGATCTTACAACTGATAAAGTGGGTATATTCGGTAAGATGTGCAAACTCAATGCCACGCTTCGTAATAAAGACCGGATTGAGATCTACCGAGTTTTAATCGCTGACCCTAAAGAGTCACGTCGTCAACAAGCTGAAATGCAGAAAAAGAAAGCCTTGGAAGAAACTCAGTAAAAGTCTCGATATTAATTTCATACTACGGCCCTACTGAATATCAACATCGTTTACGTTACCTGCCTTCTAATAAAGCCATTTCAGCATCGGTAAAGTCAGCGAGTTTACGTGCCTCAGTATTAAAAGGGCCTCTTAGTTCACCTGAAAAGTAGTTATCCAATAAATCTTTAAAGGTTGCGAATGAGTCAACTTTACGTTGCTCGCAGAGATAGTTAAACCAGTGTGTGCCTATTTTCACGTGACCAATTTCTTCTCGTAAAATAATCTCTAAAATTTCAACTGCACGATGATCACCACTGCCTCTGAGCTTATTCATCATCTTAGGTGTAACATCTAAGCCTCTAGCTTCAAGGACTCGCGGTACCAAAGCCATACGTATCAATACGTCATGATGTGTCTTTTGCGCCATTTCCCACATGCCACCATGTGCAGGAAAATCACCATAATCATAGCCAAGTGTTATTAAATGATTTCGTAATAAGGTGAAATGTTGCGATTCTTCAAACGCTACTTGTAACCAATCACTGTAATATTGTCTGGGTAAACCAGCAAATCGCGCCACTGCGTCTAAGCCTAAATTAATGGCATTAAATTCAATATGGGTAACGGCATGAATAAGGGGCGCAACACCTGTCTCAGCGCTATTACGTCGACGCGGTAAATCACGTGCCGCAACTAGTTCAGGTTTATCTGGATGACCGGCCACATCAGGTACTGAAATTTCATCATCTGTGAGGGTTAAGCCTCCTGCCAACCATTGATGATAGAGCTTTTGCGTCTGTTCAACTTTAAGCAGTGGGTCGGTAATCGCATGACATGCTAAGGCGCCTAAACGTAAATCGGTGTAGTTATCCATCTAGACGTACTCGCGGGTCAACAAGGGTATAAGACAAGTCGGTAAGCACTAAACCGACGATATAGAGTACAGAACCCAGAAAAACCATGGCACGCACAATGGCAAAGTCTTGAGCATTAATCGCATCAATGGTGTAACTCCCTAAACCGGGAATACCAAAAAATGATTCGAGGATTAAACTGCCCATAAACAAAGTAGGAATGACGACCACTGCGCCAGTCAAAATCGGAATCATCGCATTTTTAAGGACATGTTTAAACAATACTCGAACTTCCGATAAACCTTTTGCCCGTGCTGTACGTACATAGTCCTTAGATACTTCTTCTAAGAACAAAGTCCGATACCAACGTGAACCCGCACCGATGCCTGACACAATACCAATTGCTACCGGTAAAATCAGAAATTTTATTGCACTGAAGCCTTCGCCATAACCTGAGATAGGCACTAACTGCATCAGCTTACCCACCAGAAATTGGCCGCCAATAATATAGAACAGTCCCGAGATCGACATAATGACGACGCAGAGAATCACCCCGCCAAGATCGATATAGCTTGCTCGAAAAAATACCATCAGTAAGGCAAACGTAATATTCACCATTAAACCAATGACGAAGATGGGTATCGCAATTGCTAAGCTTGGCCACATTCTGGTTTTGATATCCTGACCGATATCGCGCCCATCATCAGCTTGGCCAAATTCAAAGATAAATAAGGACAAAGATTTATTAAAGAATATCGTGTCAGTCGCTTTACTTAAGCCTTCCTTGTCCGTATTCCAAAGTAATGCCTTGTCATAGCCTCGTTCTTGTTTCCAAGCCTCAACGGCTTCCTGTGTCACATGTTTAGCACCCAAATTCATCCGCGCCATATCATCAGGTGTATTAACCATAAAAAATAAGGCAAAGGTCAAGGCATTAACCCCAATGAGGATCGGGAATGCGTACAAAATTCTTCTAACGATATAAGCGAACATAAACAAGTATTTCCAAAATGGCTGTCTTTATATATTAGTAAGTGCTAATATTTTTGATTTAAGCAATCAAAGTACTGACTATGATACCTGTGATCGGCTTAGCAATGATAATTGGCGTTACATTAGGTCTTTTTGGCGGTGGTGGCGGAATTTTAACCGTGCCACTGTTACATTACGGAATTGCAATGCCAGTCGATCAAGCTATTGCTACCTCATTGCTTATAATTTGTATCACAAGTATCGCGTCCACATGGCAGCATGCCAAACAAAATCATGTTTTATGGCGAGAAGGTTATTTACTAGGCTTCAGCGGCATAATCGGAGCGGTATTAGGTGCCCAACTATCTGCACTTTTCCCACCACAATCACTATTGCTTCTTCTATCATCAATAATGTTCGCAAGCGGCATTGCCATGCTGTGTAATCGTAATGACTTAAAATCTTGTGATGTGAATATGACTAAACATTCACCAATGATAATAATTTTTATAGGCACAATAGTAGGGGTAGTGACTGGAATGGTGGGTGCTGGAGGCGGGTTTCTTGTAGTACCTACACTGGTAATTTTACTGAATTTACCAATACCTGTTGCTATTGGCACTTCACTTTTTGTGATATCACTTAATTCCGCCTCAGGTTTTATAGCTCATTACCAAACAACAACCTTGGATTTTAAGATAATTGCTATAGTCAGTTTTCTAGCCGTAGTTGGCGCTTTAATAGGTGGGAAAATTGCGCTTAAATTTTCAATTAGCACCCTTAGAAAAAGTTTTTCTTTTTTCATTATTCTAGTCGCGATATTGCTTATAGCAGCTGAACTACCAATAGCTATTCAGCAAGATTGGTTTCAACGACATAGTGTCTCGTGGGGATTATTAATGCTAGCAATCATCATCAGTTTGTTTTATTTTCTAACAAGAAGCTGTTTATCAAAAATATGGCGAGTACCATTTTTCAATCTTAATAAATAAGTAAGACTAGACAGTTAATTCTTTATAAACCGAGGTTTAATCATGACAAAATCAGCAATGGATTTAGTACAGGCGGCAAAAGCCAACATCACTGAAATTACAATTAAACAAGCTAATGACTTATTCATAACAGGTAGTATTCCTCTAGATGTCCGCGATTCACTAGAGTATGAAGCCGGTCATATTCCAAATGCTCATCATATTTCACGTGGTATGTTGGAATTTAAAATTGCTAATCATCCAGACTTTCAAAATAAAGACGCTTCGATTGTCGTTTACTGCAAAAGTGGTGGTCGTTCAGCTTTAGCAACTGAAACTTTACAGCAACTTGGATTTACTAATGTTCAATCTATGCTTGGTGGTTTTGATGATTGGAGCGCAGATTCTAATAATTAACCTGAAACACAAGCTACGTAAATACAATTAGTTAACGAATAATCCTAACGGGGGCTCTCAATGAAATTAACAACATTTTTAACCGTAACCGCTCTAGGTCTTGCAGTCAGTTTTAATTCATTTGCCACTGAAACGAGCATTATGATTCGAGCTAAAGCTGTTGATGCCAAATATATAGGTACCAGTGTAGGTGGCGTGAAAGTCGTTGTCGAAGATGCTGAAACAGGCGAAATTCTTGATCAAGGATGGATTAATGGTGAGACAGGAAGCACAAATGCACTTATTAAAGATCCTATCTCTCGCGGTCAGGTTTTAACTGATAATGATACCGCTGGTTTTTTAGCTAAAGTCGATATTAATAGCCCTCGTTTACTTCGCTTTAAACTTATTGGTCCTTATGGATTTCGTCAGTCATTACAAGAAGCCACCGTCACCAGCTGGGTGATTCCTGGTAAAGATATATTAGGGGATGGTATTACCCTCAACATGCCCGGTTTTATTGTTGATGCATGGACAAATGTATTAGAAGGTGGCCACGTTGATATTTTCACCAAAGCGACCATGTTATGTGGTTGCCCTATTTACCCCGATGGCCCTTGGGATCCAATCAATTATGAAGTCATGGCCATCGTGATGAAAAATGAGGTCAAAGTGGGTGAGGTGAAATTAGATTTCACTGGTCCAGTTGGCATTTTCTCAGGTAAAACGACTATCACTGAACCAGGTAATTATAAAGCCATCGTCTATTTATTCGATAAAAACACAGGGAATGTCGGTGTCGACCGGACGATGTTTGAAATAAATGCTAAATAGCATTTAAATTTCATTACATTTTACAGGAGCGGAACTCAACATACCGTTCCTGTAAACGATTAAAGTGGCTTACTAAGCACTAGTGACATAGAGATAAATCATTATAAGGTTTGCCACAAGTAATATAGCGGTCATTGTTTTCCAAAACCCTAATGGATTACGCTCCAATAACGGCAGCTGCTCTTCCTTTAAAAAACTTGGGTTAGGCTTTCTCAGATCGCTTTCCAATTCAGATAGTTTTTCATAGCGATTCGCAGGGTCTATTTGGACTGCTTTTCTAATCGCTTTATCTACCCAATGGGGTATGTTTCTAACATGATTGCTAATAGGGTTATAGTGTAAACGATGAAGTGATGCGTGATCTGATGCACGTGAAAGCGCACTGCCATATGGTAATTTACCCGTAATCATTTCATAAACAATACAACCTAGTGCAAACAGATCTGACACTGTTGTACCCGGTCTTTCAATGAGATATTCAGGTGCTGTATAGTTTTTAGTCCCTAACAATTCTTTACGCTCTACTGGCGTTGAAATATCAGCTATACCAGCGATTTTAGTCGATCCAAAATCAAGTATTTTGACCAAACCTTCAGGCGTTATCATGATATTGCCAGGTTTAAGATCTTGATGAAGCATATCTAAACGATGAAAAGCACGTATGCCCGAAATAGCTTGTGAAACGATGTTTCTAATAAGTGTTAAATCAGGTTCAGAGCCACGATGATCTTCGATCCACTGTTCAAGTGTTTTACCCTCGATATATTCCATAATGTAATACAGAAAACGGCGTGGACGTTGTTGATCTATTGTTCTAATAACATGGGGACTATCAATTCGCCGCCCAGCCCACTCTTCTAATTGAAAACGTTCTAAATAAGCGGGATCATCTTCAAAATTAACCGATGGCGTTTTAATAACCACTTTTTCATTCGTGTCAGTATCTATCGCCAAATACAGTTGACTCGTGGAGCTTGCGTGTAATTCTCGCGTGATACGGTAACCATCTAACACAACACCTTCATATAATTCAGGAGGGAAAGGCAATTCTGTTAATTGTGAAAAAACTTCATCAGCATCTTGTGATGGTAGTTCTTGGACCCTTACTAGCTGACAGCTAACATTATCTAAACTGCCCATCTCTAAAGATTGAACAACGATTTTTTCCGATAAAACTGCTAAGTCTTTTTCACCTGATGTGAGAATAGTATGGATGGCTTTATTAGACAAATAATCATGCACACCATCTGTCGAAATAAAAAATACATCATCCACTTGAACAGGAATGGTTTTGTAATCAACATCAAGCCGATAATCAACCCCCATTGCTCGACTCAAGTATTCCTTCTCACCAGGCATTTGAATACGATGATCGTTGGTCAACTGTTCGAGATCGTGACCACGTAATAAATAAATACGTGAATCACCGACATGGAATAAATGAGCGGTAGTTGATTTAAGCACGACGCCACAAAATGTACTCACTAAACCACGTGATGCATCATGAAATTGATTACTCTGACTATATAGCCAAGTATTAATTGCTGTCAGTACTTTACCACCAGACTTTTTAACCGACCATGAATCCGGTGTACTAAAATAATCACTTAGAAAGCCCGTGATACAGGCTTGACTAGCTTGCTTAGCTTCAGCGCTACTACTGACACCATCAGCCAATGCAAAAGCCGCGCCTTTAGCGGTTAAGAGATTTAAATTGTCAGGAATGTAATGTCCCAGCGAATCTTGGTTTTCTTTTTTAAGCCCCTTGTCTGAATAACAAGCAACATTAACTTTTAACTTTGCTGACATTTATCATCCTTAAGAGAATAAAAAAATAGCTCATTCTTAATTGAGAATGAGCTATTAAAGTTTAACTTAGTATCGATGATTATTTAATGCACATCAATCATTTGAACAGTACCATCGGGTAAGATTTCAGCCATTTGCCCTTTTGGCTCATCCATAAACTGAATAGCTATCAGGGTCACAATCGCCGTTCCAGCAATAACTAGGAAGAACGTTTGAGCTGACACAAGTGACAATATAGTTAAGAAAGCAACAGCACCAACGTTACCGTAAGCACCTGCCATACCAGCAATTTGTCCTGTTAAGCGACGTTGAACCAATGGCACAACAGCAAAAACAGCGCCCTCACCTGCTTGCACAAAGAATGAACATGCCATAGTGGCCATAACAGCAAATACGATTGCCCATTCAGGCGTTATTAAACTCATTATAAAATAACCAATAGCGAGTCCAGTTACACAAATTGTTAAGGTACGTTTACGGCCCCAACGATCACTAAACAGACCACCAATTGGGCGTGAAACCAAGTTCATAAAGGCAAAACCTGAAGCCAATAAACCAGCTTGAACAGCGGTTACTTCAAATGTGTCACTGAAAAATAATGGCAGCATTGAAACGACGGCCAACTCAGAACCAAACGTGGCAAGGTAAGCCAAGTCGAGCACAGCAACCTGTTTAAATTTATAACGATGAATTTCAGGAACGGCGGTTGTAAAGATGTCCTTATTTACACGATAAATATGGTAAGTCTGATACACATACAACGCGGCTAAACCGATATAAATGGCTTGTGAAATTCCTAACGATAATAAACTCACGCCACTTGGTGATAATTTCCATGTCAACAAAGCCAAAGCAGCATACAGTGGAATATTCATTACTAAATACAAGTAGAAATCACCGACACTAGTGACTTCCATCCCGCCTGATTTTTTGGGTTTGAAGTAGGTTGAACCCTTTGGTGTATCAGACACACTATTGTAAAAAATAAATGCGTATACAAGCGCAACAGCACCGGTCAATGCAACGGCATAACGCCAGCCATCATCACCACCAAACATAAGTGCAATAGTCGGTAAACTCATTGCTGCCGCTGCAGAACCAAAATTACCCCAGCCGCCGTAAATACCTTCTGCTAAGCCTACTTGTTTAGCGGGATACCATTCAGAAATCAAACGAATACCGATAACAAAACCAGCACCTACAAAACCCAACATGAAACGAGCTACGGCAAGTTGTTCAAAACTGTCGGCCATCGCAAAGAAAAAACAAATGAAACTAGAAATCCCTAATAATAGTGAATACATTATTTTAGGGCCGTATTTGTCCACTAACATTCCGACAACAATACGGGCTGGAATAGTCAATGCCACGTTCAGGATTAAGATAATTTTTACTTGTTGATCGGTCAGGCCAAGTGAATCTCTAATTGAGATCAACAATGGCGCATGGTTAAACCATACGAAAAAACTAATAAAAAACGCCATCCAACTAAGATGGAGGATGCGGGTATTACCACTAAATGATAATAACTTCAGCTTTTGTGCTGACATAGAAGCCCTCTATAACAATGACCGACATTGGTTCATCTACCTCTATGCCGGAATCGTGCCAATTTATATATTTATTTTTATCAATTACTTAAGATACTGATGAGCGAATACATAGCACTAGTATGTTCCATCACTGCCTAGCTACGCACCAAACAGGTGCGCAACCATTCACTCATGTCGTCTAACTAATTATTTAGCCAGTCGAGTGCTTTAGCTCGGCTATAAAAAACGTGAGAATCAAATTCCTCTGGCCGAACAACAGCATTGTCTATTTCTTCACGTTCAGTTTGCTCACAACGAATAAGAAAAGCGGTTTTCACCTGTATTAATGCGTGCTGTTCAGAGACATATTTTGCGAGCTCTATTTTTTCTTTCTTCGACAATTGCATTTCTGATCCCACCAAATTAATCAATATTCGTGGGTACTCTCTATCCTGCAAAATCAACACACCTTCACTGATCGCTTCTTTGCGTTCTGTAAAATCCACAATTCCTGTATAAACAACTTCAATAATCGTGTTTTCTACATCTAATTTAAATTCATAACTCATAGGTAAAAACCTTATTTATTTTTAAGCCACTTTACGTGCATGTCTTTCATGCAAAAAGTGAATAACTTCTGAACGGTAGTGGTTATATTGGGCATCATTTGCAAGTTGCAATCGATGCCTAGGTCGCTCCAACTTAACTTTCAAAACTTCACCAATGGTGGCTGCAGGGCCATTAGTCATCATTACAATCTTGTCTGAAAGTAAGACGGCCTCATCGACATCATGGGTAATCATCATCACTGTATTGTTAAGGTCGGCTTGGATTTCCATTAACGAATCCTGAAGGTGTGCACGTGTCAACGCATCTAAAGCACCAAAAGGTTCATCCATCAATAACACTTTTGGTTCCATTGCTAAGGCGCGTGCAATACCTATTCGTTGCTTCATGCCTCCTGATAATTCTGCTGGTAATTTGTCTTTGGCATGACTCATATGAACAAGCTCGATATTATGCTCAATCCACTCTTTCATTTCTTGCTTTGATTTTTTGCCTTTGAACACAGACTTAACGGCAATTTCTACATTTTCATAAGCGGTTAACCAAGGGAATAATGAATGATTTTGAAACACAATTGCCCGATCAGGACCCGGTTCATTAACTTCTTTTCCTTGTAAAATCACACCACCTTCTGTTGACTGATAAAGGCCACCAACGATGTTCATTACAGTAGATTTACCACAACCAGAATGGCCGATAATACTAACAAACTCACCTTTATCAATTTTAAGGTTCACATTATCTAATGCCTTAAATGGCCCATTAGCGGTTGGGAACTCAATACTTACATGATCAATATTTAAATAACTTTCCATAATTATGTCCTAACGAATTACTGCATTTTTGTCATAAGAGAAGAATTTTTGCATCGTCAACATGACGCGATCCAACATGAAACCTAATATGCCGATGGTCAATACAGCAACCATTATTCTTCCTAGTGATGATGAACTACCATTTTGAAACTCATCCCATACAAACTTACCCAAACCAGGATTTTGAGCCAACATTTCAGCGGCAATAAGTACCATCCAACCGATACCCAATGAGATTCTTAAACCTGTAAAAATCATCGGTATAGATGATGGAATGACGATTTTAAACACTGTCGTTGCATAGCTAAGTCGCAATACACGACCTACATTAATAAGATCTCTATCAATCGAAGAGACACCTACAGCGGTATTAATTAAGGTTGGCCATAATGAGCATAAGGTTACGGTAATGGCTGATGTCACAAATGATTTTGAAAACATCGGGTCGTCAGATACATAGACCGCACTCACGACCATGGTGACAATAGGCAGCCATGCCAAAGGCGATATGGGTTTGAATATCTGTATAAGGGGATTAAGAGCAGAATAAAGTGTATTACTTAATCCACTGATTATGCCAATAGGTATCGCAATGATGCTTGCTATTAGAAAGCCTACAAATACTGTCCATAAACTCGTTAAAATCTGATCAAAGTAGGTTTCTTTACCCGTATAAGGTCTATGTTTTACCTCAGCATTGGGATCCTTAGCTAATTTCTTAGCATTTCTAACATCCTGTCTTTCGTGAAATTTTGCTTCTTTCTCACGTTCAATATAATGTTCATCGATGAGTATTGAAGCCTGCTCCCAAACTTGGACTGGGCCAGGCACTTGACCTAAGCTCGTAACAACCTTTGCTGCACCGACATGCCACAAGCCTAAAAATATAATCATCGCCAATAACGGGATTCCGATCATCATAGCTAATGATTGTAGTTGTTGTTTGGGTGACTCACCTGTTGCTAACTTTACGAGTGGTACCAACCAAGTGAAACCTGTTAGTTCTAAACTGTTTATTATTTTATCTTTCATAATTTTCTTTTATTAACCTATTAATATTCGACTTGTCTAAACGGTCATCTAGACAAGTCGAAATGAGATATTTAGGTAGTCTTACTTAATAACTTCTTCACCTTTTAAGCCAATTGGAAATTGTTCTAAATAGGCATTTGGCTTTGTACCATCGTAAACAATGCTATCTATGAACTCCGTTTGTGGTGCTTTAAAGCCTGTTTCTGTTGCAAAGTCGGGGAAGTCTTTTGCATCAACCTTACCTTCTGCAATTAGCTCTTTAGCTGCGATAGCATAGATGTCTGGACGATAGACTTTTTTAGCAATATCCATAAACCAAGAATCAGATTTTGGTTCAGAAATTTGTCCCCAGCGACGCATTTGGCTCAAATACCAAACCGCATCGCTGTAATATGGATAGGTAGCGTTATGACGGTAGAATGTATTGAAATCAGGCACTTCACGCTTATCCCCTTTTTCATACTCAAATGTTCCGGTCATACTGTTTGCTATTACGTCGTAATCAGCACCCACATAATTGCTTTGAGACAGAATTTTCACCGCTTCTGGACGATTACCATTGTCGTTAGCATCTAACCACTCAGCAGCACGGATTAATGCTTTTACAACGGCAATATGGGTATTTGGATTCGCATCTGCCCATTCTTGGCTTACACCAAATACTTTCTCAGGATTATTTTTCCAAACTTCATAATCCGTGATGACGGGCACACCAATACCTTTAAATACAGCTTGTTGATTCCATGGTTCACCAACGCAATAACCATAGATAGTGCCTGCTTCCATCGTTGACGGCATTTGTGGTGGAGGTGTCACTGATAACTTAGCTTCAGCATCAATCATACCGCTAGTATCACCTTTATGTGGTGCATAATAACCTGGGTGAATACCGCCTGCTGCTAGCCAATAACGTAATTCATAGTTATGCGTTGATACAGGGAAAACCATGCCCATATTGAACGGTTTACCTTCTTTTTTATATTTATCAACGACAGGTTTTAATGCAGATGCACTAATTGGGTGGACGGGCTTGCCATCTTTCATAGCAACATTGGGTTTCATTTGTGCCCAGATATCATTTGATACCGTAATCGCATTACCATTTAAATCCATACTGAATGCAGTAATGATATCCGCCTTAGTACCAAAACCAATTGTTGCACCGATAGGTTGCCCTGCCAGCATATGTGCACCATCAAGCTGACCATCGATTACCCCGTCAAGCAAAACCTTCCAGTTAGCTTGTGCTTCTAAAGATACGTATAGACCTTCATCTTCAAAAAAGCCTTTTTCATAAGCAATAGCAAGAGGCGCCATGTCAGTTAACTTGATAAAACCAAATTTAAGATCTTCTTTTTCAAGTTCGCCTGGTGCTGCCATAGCAGAACTAAAAGGCAGTATACTTGCTGTAACAACTACACTTGCAACGGCTAATGTTTTTGCAATTTTTCTACGTGAAAATAAAGGTGTCATGGTGTACATCTTTTGCTCCAAAAATATATTTTTCCAAAAAAAAAGGCGCTCTTCAAGATGAGTATCTTGAAGGACGCCTTTATCCATTTCCCCTAACGGGATAGTAAGAACAATCCACCGTTGGATTATTAATTCATAATTGTAGTGAAAGCAATTACAGTGCCAATAACCAACAATATAATAATATAATGCAAATACAATATGTTAGAAATAGAACTTCAATTTCTCCAACACATTTACTTTTCTATAATGTGTTATTGCTGGGCTCTTCGCACATTTATAGTGCAATTCGAATGAGATTAACCTTATTTAATGTGCGCTTAATTAAATAAAACGGATGCTTCTACAATTGTTTTTGATAATGCTGCTAACCGCATATTTTGCTTCATTGCTGATGTACGTAATAATTTATATGCATCATCTTCAGAACACTGTCTTTGCTGCATAATTAACCCTTTAGCACGGTCGATAATTTTTCGATCAGCTAAACTGATCTTTAGATCTTCAACCTGTTTCAGTAATTTTTGCTGGTGAGTAAATCTTACGTAGGCAGTCTTTAATATTGGGATAATTCGATTCTTATGTAAACCATCTACTATATAGCTACTAATGCCAGATTCAATAGCTTGATCAATAGCATCATCCATATCGACATTAGTAAATACAACGATCGGTAATGGATATTGATTTATAACCGTTTTTAATTGCGACAAGATCCCTGCATCTAGGTTACGACTAACTACAATTAATAAGTCAGGTTCAATCATCCATGTTCCAGAAATTTGCTTATCCAAGCAGGTGCTTTCAAAAATAACCTTGTATTCTGTTGAGTCAAACACCTGCTTTAATAGCTGGGTTGACTCAGGCTCGTCACTAATTATTACGGTATTGATTACTTTTGTCATGTGACTCGATATTAATTAGGCGTTGCGTAATGCATGAGCAACAAGGTTTTGGTAGACAGTGACTAACGCGTCAATTGGCTGCGTTGCCATCTTGAAGAATTTAGTAGCATCAATATCTATCGGGCCATCTATTAGTACTTTATTTTCAATGGTATCGATTAAGTTATCAACGCCTTCTCTGATCAATCTTGACGAAGATGTAAGCTGAGAAAGTAACAAAGTATCTTGTACTTGAGCAAGCTCTGCTAACAATTCATCCGTCGGTGTAATTATGGATATACGCAAAAAACCCAATGATATTCTATCGATACCAAGGCATTCGCCTTTAGAACAAATTCCTGCACCAATCCCTCTGGATTGTGCAATAGTTTCGACTACTTTTAATGTATCGATACAAAGTTGTGACATATGAATGCTCGAACCAAGCATTATCCAAGTCAGTTGGTGATGGTTCATCAGCTCATCAAGTAAGGATAAATGACCATAAACCATAATATTATGCTGACGAAGTAAGTTTTGAGAGCTTAAATCACGATTTAACGAATGCATTTTTAATTTTGGCCAGTGACCAACAAATGATTGCCACTGTGGGAATACATTTAGCCCAAGGCTATTACCCTCGGCAATTAATTGGTCTAATTGTGATTGAATTGAAATAAGCTGTATTTTCAGGCTTTTATCACCTTGCAATATGGCATTACTTATTCCACGGTGCTGCTGGCAACTTGAGATGATTTTCTGAATATGCGTGACAAGTGCCAGACCCTGTTTAATATTATCTGAGTGTTTTTTCTTATTAGATAAGCCATATTTAATGGCACTGATAAGAAGCAGACTCACTAACACGCCACCTAGCATTTTTAAATCCATACTCATTTTCCTAGCTTGCTAAATTCAACACTGATCATTCCCAGCTAAATAAATAAGCTGCTAATAAACCTAATGGGGAAATTAAGACCATAAATGCAAGTTTCAATAACTCACGAAGTAAATACATAAAATCAATCAAATAACCCATTATCTATTCCTTGTGAATTAATTTAAAAAAAGGGATAAGCCATAGTGCTATGGCTTATCCCAAACTCAGCACAGTCATGCTAGAGAGAGAGACCAACCCCTTAGAAGCTGAAAACTAAAAATAGATTGGCAAACACTACAATGCATTATTAGTGCCATAAAAATATACTTAATATTCATGGCATTAGTATTGTTTTGTTTTATTAGACTGCACAAAAAATGTGCATTTCTAAATGCCCGCACCAAATAATATCTATCCAATGGAGTAGTCTTACTGAAGTCATTTAGTAATTAATTGCAGGGCGGACAATTTATTAATGCGTACCTTTAAAATAAAAAACCGGACAACACTAATGTTGCCCGGCCATAGTCACGAGGAGGAGACTACTTTTTTAAAACTTAATTTGGCCATAAAGCCAGAATTTTTCTGTATCGACATAAGCTAAAGATGCATCACCAGCATTATAATCAGAATATTTCACACCCAAGGTGTAATGCTTGTTAAAGGTTTTTTCTGCAAGAATATCAAACTCGTTACCCGCATCAATTCCATCTTTATCAGTTTCAAAGTCATGATACACGGCAACTACTTTTGCACCCAACACCTTACCTACAACAGTGAAGTACATGTCTTCTAAACCATTTTTAGGTGTAGACAGAAAGATGTCAGCCCAGCCTTGAAACGCATGGTTAGTTCCTAAAGGTGTATTGAAGCTGTATGTACCATCACCCTCTTGCATTTCGTAAGAAAATTTCGCTACCCAACCTTTATATTTACCACCTAGTTCAGCTAAATAGTAATTCTGGTCGTCCATCACACCATCTTTGTAGTCACCTTGGCTGGCATACTCAGCCGTGTAAAGTATTTTTAAATCATCATTAACAGCTTGTGCACCCGACAAGCGTAGCCCGAATGTTTCTGTAGAAGCGGTTATTACATCTTCATTTTCGATTAGGTAGGCATAAGCTTCTAAGTCACCAATTGGTGAACCCGAGTATTGAACGTTAAACAAGTCTGTACTCATATCAATATTATTTGGCTTAGCGACGCTATTTTCACCAAAAATGGTGTTTACATTTTCAATGTGTGCATAGCCAATTGTAGTATCAGCCAAAGATTTATTAACGAAACTAAAGCCATCAAATGATTGATGGTTTTGACGCCATAATACGTTACCGATATAACGGTGAAATGGTGCACCACGGTACGTAATTTCTTGGCGACCTAGTTTAAATTCTGTATCAAAACCGTTATAACTTAAGTAACCTTGATTAACTTCAGTGCCAACAGGATCGGCGACTACTGAATACCTTGTATGGCCATTTTCTGTATTGTTGAATTTTTCATCACCCATAGCACGCACATCTTCAAATTCGACGAAAGCACCAAAGCCTTTAAAACTACCTGTTTTATAACCTAGCGTCGTACGTAACGTGTAAGCATCTGCATCTTTTTTACTATTATCTTCTGTTACTGCTTCGTAGCGAGCACGAGCAGAAAAGCTGACCTTTCCTCCCGTTAGCGCATCGACAAAAGCATCATCTGCATGTGCAATACTCATCGCACCGATTGAGCTAAAACCTGAAGCAACAAGTGCCAATACTATTGGTTTTCTTGTGAAATTCATTATTTTTTCCTTAACAATATAAAAACTAAACACCATAAAAACAAAAAGCCATATCTACACGAGGTAGATACGGCTTCGTTACCATCCAAAATTTAATTACTTTCCACGCCATTGCAGAATTTAATATTGATAAAGCAACCAGTATGCCAACATTGTTTTCACTTTAAAAATCAGTCAGTTAACATACTGACAACTACATACTTAATCTTCTTGTGCACCAAATAGCATCAATAATATATTCAATTGCACAGAATTGGCTCTACCTAAAATTAACTTGAAACAGGTTTTTATCATGGAACTAACTTAATACATTAAATAACGATAATGCTCATTATTTTTCAAGGAGGTTTATCCCTATCAGCTAGGGATATGCCCCCCTGTATTAATCAAGCTAAATATCAGATAGTAAAGATAGTGTTTTGAGGAGAACATAATGATAAAAGAGCGTAATGAAGATGTTTTTTCTGCTTTGCAAGAAATGGCTGAAGATATTCATCTTGTCTCTAGAAACTATAATGATGAACTTATTGGCATTGATTACTATGCAAACTTATCTGTTTTAACATCGGCAGAGTTAGTCAAACTCGTACACTTATGGCACGTTAAGGCACTAACCTGCCATAAGGAAAAATTAGCCTCCCAATGGATGGTCATACAAATATTTCTACTCATCTCTGGTGCAGAGTATATTGCATCAATTTCTGGCGGCGTTATCGTTGTAACCATTGCTAGTCTATTAGGCATCATTGCCATGATCGCGATGATTGAAGACAAGCGAGTATCCAATGCTAAACGGAATCTCAATGATGCCATAAAGGTACTCAAACACTTACAATATCACTTGTCAGCAAGATGAGTCCTTGACAAGGACAAAGCAAATAAACTTAATATTAGTTCTAACTTTACCTCATATTTATGGGGATATTGGCAAGATCTGAGCTAATGGCTTTCGTCCGATTATAGTCATTCAGTCCTGTTTCAAGGGATACTAATCATAATGGCCTTAATGTATGATGAATTCATAGACGTTTATTATTACAATGAGTCATGATGAATACTCGAACTTTTATATCTTTATTGCTGATGTTATTTTCTAACAATGTACTCGCTGAGGAGCCATTGGAGAAAGTCCGGCTACAACTCAAATGGTTTAGCTCTTTCCAATTTGCCGGATATTACATGGCACTTGAAAAAGGCTATTACGCACAGTCTGGTCTTGATGTTGAAATTATTGAGCGTAACCCTGCTAAAAACAACATTCTGCAAGTAGTTGATGGCGAAGCCGAGTATGGAGTAGCTGATTCGGCTGTACTGCTTTATCGGGCTAAAGGTAAGCCAGTGAAGATTCTCGCATCGATATTTCAGCATAGCCCCTTGGTCTTCATCTCAAAAAAAGAGTCAGGAATATTCAGCCCTTATGAGATGCAAGGAAAAACGATTTCCTATCAGAAAGGACTCGATGATGCTCCTTTCCTAGCGACACTCAAACACGCACACCTGAATGAGGCTGATTATGATTTTGCACCTTTGGATTTCTCGAATGAAGAGTTTATCCGGGGCGATGTGGATGTCATGAGTGCCTATCTGAGCAACCAGCCGTACCTTATGAAAGAGCAAGGCATAGAGATAAATATCATTAATCCTTTGAACTATGGTGTCGATTTCTATGGAGACAATCTCTTTACAACCGAGAAGGAATTAGAACGTCATCCGAAGCGCGCCCAGGCATTTCTTGAAGCATCACTAAATGGGTGGAAATACGCCCTTGCTCACAAGGATGAAACAATTTCTGTTCTTGGTGCTAAATACAACGCTAAAAGATCGGTAGATCACCTTATCTATGAGGCTAAAATTATTGAACAAATGATGATGGCAGACATGGTGGTTATCGGCTATAGCAGTATAGAGCGCTTCTATCGGATTGCGATGATCTATCAAAGCGTCGGTAAAATTGACAAATCTCAGGCAAATACAGCACTGGATGGACTGATCTATGATCCGAATTCCGCATCACAAAACATCACACAATATCTATACACAGCCTTGGTGTTATTTCTAATTATGGGGGCGATTATTGTCAGCTTGTTATTGGCAGCTCGACGTCTCAAACACTTGGTGGCTGAGCGCACTCAACATCTCTCAGAAACGATGGCTTTCAATGAAACCATATTGACGAACTCACCTTTACCCATGGGCGTATATGGTGAAAATGGTCAGTGCGTTCTGATTAATAACGCCTATGCAAAATTGATGGGGGAATCGCGAGAACAATTGCTAAACCAAAACTTCAACAACATTTCTGCGTGGCAAAAAAATGGCCTGCAAGAAGATTGTAAGTTGGCATTGAGCCAGAAGAGCACTCAATCTCGAGAAATTAATAGCGTAAATTCGTCAGATAAAGACATCTGGCTTGAATGCCGGATAGTACCAACACTCCTTAATACTAAAACACATCTTTTAATCCAATTTATTGATCTGACGGATCGAAAGCATTTGGAGGAGGAATTACGGCATATCGCTTTTCACGATGCATTGACTAAACTTCCCAATCGTCGCCTCTTGCAGGATCGCTTACTGCATGCATTACATACTAGTAAGCGTCAGAACAAACATGCAGCAATCATATTTTTAGATCTAAATAAATTCAAGCAATTGAATGATACGCACGGCCATGAACTGGGCGATCAATTACTTATCGAAGTGGCAAGTCGATTACAACGGAATGCGCGAGAAGCCGATACGGTTGCTAGATTGGGAGGTGATGAATTTGTCGTGCTGCTAGAGGGCCTGAATGAGAATCTAACCAGTGCAACTGAGCAAGTAAATATGATTGCAAATAACATCTCAACTACTTTAAGCGAAGAATATATTCTTGGAACCATCCGTCATCATGGCTCGGTAAGTCTCGGTATAAAAATATTTAAAGGCGATAAGACTACTCCTAAAGAAATTCTCAAGGAAGCGGATGAGGCTATGTATAAAGTTAAAAAAGGTAAAGCAAACCGGTAAAATTGACCGCCAGCTAAATCAATACTGTCGTCGATTAACAATAATCGGTGAATGACGGTTTTAGCTGTGGAGACTCGATCTTATGCACAACAAACCGATCTTCCAGCACCTGCAATCAAAATATTGGGGCATACAGAAACGTCTTATTAAAATACCGCGAAGTCACATTACACCTGCATCATCGCTGTCTCCGGTGCTTATCTCAGTCGTCGATAATGATCTGCCCTGCCAGATTATCTACAACCACAGGACAATCAAAATAGTTAACAGTTGGCAAAGCGCCATATTTATCGAAAATAAATTGCCTCCACTCTCCCGTGAATAGCTGCTCTGCATCCGCCTGTGAATTCCATAGATACACGCCACCAGCAGTTTCGCCATCTGGTGAAAGAATATAATACTTTCTAATTAACCCAGAAACATCACTATATTTTGATGCAGTACCTGAAAAAATATCGCGTGCCTGTGCGCGAGAAATAGGTTGTGGCAACTTGAACTGTACAAATGCTGTAATCACTTTTATTTCCTTTATGAGATCATATATAGTTTGTTGACTAATACTTGATTAAACACCTTTACAGCACTTTAAATAACCGACTTCTTCTTCCTTAAAAAGAGCCTGAACCCAATCAACAAAGGCTCTAACGTTTGCCGACAAGTGTCTATTTTGTAAATAAACAATATATAAGGGTGATGCTTCCGCCTGAAATTCGGGCAAAATTTGAATTAATTGGCCATTACTGATGTAATCTCTCACGCCGAAATATGGAAGCTGTGCAATACCAATATTTGCAAGTACCGCATTCACACATGAATCAATATCATTAATCGCGATCTTTCTTCTACCTTGAATCGCGACCATTTCATTATCTATCTCATAATAAAATGGAACCACTTTGCCCGTTCTTGGTGATTGGTAATTGACGACGGAATGCGACTCTATATCAGCTAAAGAGTTGGGAATGCCATGACGCTCAAGGTACGTAGGTGTTGCACAAGTAATACGACTGGTAGCGATAAGTTTTCGTGCAACCAAAGACTCATCAATAGGCATGCCCCCTCGTATTGCACAATCCACCCCCTCTTGTAATAGATTGACCGTGCGATCAGTACAACCAAGTTCGAGTTCTATTTCTGGGTAACGCTTTATAAAGTCGTCTAACGCCGGCAATATAATTCTACGAGCTATTGTGGTGGCAACATCGACACGTAAACGCCCGCGATATGCCATTCTTGATTGAGTAACCGATGACTCCGTCTCTTCGAGGTCTTGCAATAGGCGTAATACTCTTTCGTAATATGCCGCCCCATCATTGGTCACACTGACTCGGCGTGTCGTTCGATGTAACAGTTTTACATTTAAATGTTTTTCTAATGACGCCACTTGTGCAGAAAGTGTGGCCTTAGGCATATTCAAAGAATTTGCCGCCTGCGTAAAACTATTGAGTTCCACCACTCGTGTAAAAGCGAGCATCGCATCAAATCTATCCATTGTCATTATCCCGTTAAGCAAGACAGTGTTTTCAATTTAACCGTCTTTATCTATTTAAATCATAACAATATACTGTGTTCCATCACAAACATTAATTAATATCTTTGGGGGAAGTGTCATGAGTAAAAAATTATCAAATAAGGTTGCTGTTGTGACAGGTGCATCTAAAGGGATTGGCGCTGCCATAGCGAAACATCTCGCAGCAGAAGGTGCCTCTGTCGTCGTCAATTATTCTACAAGCCAAGCCTCTGCTGAAAAAGTAGTAGCAGAAATTTTGAATCAAGGTGGTAATGCCATAGCAGTTCAAGCTGATGTATCTAAAAAAGCAGATATTGACCGCTTATTTTCTGCCAGTAAAAGTGCCTATGGTGCGATCGATATCTTAGTCAACAATGCTGGCATTTATAACCCATCACCTATGGAAGACATTACCGAAGCACATTTCCATAAACAGACCGATCTTAATGTACTTGGACTTATTCTAACGACACAAGAAGCCATCAAGCACTTTAATAAGGAAGGCGGAAGTATTATCAACATAAGCTCACTCGTCAGTACGATGGCTTTTCCTGGCCTTGCTGTTTATAACGCCACAAAATCAGCGGTAGATTCAATAACACGTACTTTTTCTAAAGAACTTGCTCAACGTAACATTCGCGTTAACGCTGTAAACCCAGGCATGGTTGATACAGAAGGCCTTCATAGCACAGGCATGTCAGAACAAAGCCAAGGTGTTGCAGCAATGACACCATTAGGTCGTATTGGTACACCGGATGATATTGCACCAGCAGTGGTATTTTTTGCCTCAAGTGATTCATCTTGGATCACAGGTGAAACGCTCTTTATTACAGGTGGAATGCGCTAGCAATAAATCTACTATTGTTAATAATTACGAATGGGAAAGCTAAATGATTAATTCAAAACATCAAAAACTCGTATTTGCTTTTTTTATGGCACTCATAATGTCTTGTTTAATGTCTTTTGTGATCACTATTTTTAACATTGGTTTACATCATGATCTTATTCATTTGTGGTTAAAAGCATGGGCGTTTGCATTTATTGTCGCTTTTCCAGCCATCACCTTGGTTGCCCCTATCGCTCAGAAATTAACAGTGCGGCTAATAAAGCCAGATTTAATATAGCGCTTAATAACGCACTATTTTTAATTCTAAAATAACAAAAAGGATCTAACATGGATTTGCAACTAAAGGGTAAAAAAGCCCTTGTCAGTGGTTCCACAGCAGGAATTGGATATGCCATTGCAGTGTCACTAGCTAAAGAAGGTGCTCATGTCATCATTAATGGCAGATCGCAAGACTCTGTCGATAACGCTATGGCAAAAATAAAAACTGAAACCGGACAAGATACTCAAGGTTTTGCTGGTGATTTAAGTCAATCTCATGCTGCCGAATTATTAGCTAAAATGTATCCTGACGTGGATGTATTGGTCAACAATCTGGGAATTTTTGAACCCAAAGCTTTTGAAGATACGCCCGACGAAGATTGGGAAAGACATTTTAATATTAATGTTTTAAGTGGTGTTCGTTTATCTAGACTATATCTACCTGCTATGAAGGCTAAAAACTGGGGCAGAATTATCTTTATTTCTAGTGAAAGTGGCATACAAATCCCACCGGAAATGATTCACTACGGTGTCACTAAAACAGCGCAAATAGCCGTAGCACGAGGCTTAGCTGAATCTTTAGCCGGTACTGACATTACAGTAAATAGCATATTACCTGGTCCAACCAGTTCCCGCGGTGTTGTAGATTTCATTGATACTCTGGCAAAAGAAGAGGAAAAATCTATTGAAGAATTTGAAAAAGACTTCTTCGAAAACATAAGACCAACCTCATTAATTAAGCGGTTTGCTACCCCAGAAGAAGTTGCAAACTTAGTCACTTATATTGCCAGCCCACTTTCTTCGGCAACGACAGGTGCAGCTTTGCGAGTAGATGGCGGTGTAGTTAAAAGTGCATTTTAACTAAACGCAAAACAAACTAAAGATGCTAGCCCGATCATCTGACCAAATTTATTTACAGGAATCACTATGTCCAAACTTTTTACCCCCTTTACGCTTAAAGGCGTCACACTACGAAATCGCATCGCCGTTCCTCCTATGTGCCAATACATGGCAGATGATGGTATGCCAAATGACTGGCATCTTGCACATTACACAGGGATTGCTAAAGGTGGTGTTGGTTTGCTTATTGTCGAGGCAACGGCTGTATCACCTGAAGGAAGAATCAGCCCGGGTTGTTTAGGCATATGGAATGATGAACAAGCACTAGAACACGCCAACATTGTAAAAGCTATTAAAAAAGCGGGTGCTGTCCCTGGACTACAAATCGCCCATGCCGGCCGTAAAGCAAGTGCAAACCGCCCATGGGAAGGTGATGATCATATGGCTGATGATGATCCTAGAGCATGGGAAACAATGGCACCTTCATCTGTTGCATTTGGCGGTGGTATTTTACCTAAGACACCTCGTGAAATGACGGTTGCCGATATTGAACGTATCAAAGCTGACTTTGTCTCTGCTGCTGAACGCGCCTTGAAGGCTGGTTATGAATGGCTAGAATTACATTTTGCTCATGGCTATTTGGCACAAAGCTTTTTTTCAAGCCACTCCAACAAACGTACCGATGAATATGGTGGTGATTTACAAGGTCGCTCTAAGTTTTTGCTTGAAACGATGGCTGCCGTTAGAAAAGTTTGGCCCGAACAGTTGCCTTTCACGATGCGTTTTGGTGTACTTGAATTTGATGGTCGAGATGAAGAGACGCTGTTGGAAGCCATAGCCTTAACCAATAAATTTCGTGACGGTGGGCTCGACTTTATGAGTGTTAGTATCGGGTTTTCAACTCCTGACTCCAATATCCCATGGGGTCCAGCCTTTATGGAGCCGATAGCTAAACGCATTAAAGAGGCAACCAGTCTTCCTGTTTCATCTGCTTGGGGCTTTGGTAAGCCTGAACTTGCTGAGCAAGCCCTGCAAAATGACGCGCTCGATATCGTAATGATAGGACGCGCACATTTAGAAAACCCTCATTGGACATACGATGCTGCAAAAGCTCTAGGCATTGAAAAGTCCGCTTGGACACTCCCCGCTCCTTACGCACACTGGTTAGAGCGGTATAAAATCTAAACTATCGCTCAATCATATATTAAGTAATTATCACTAAACTGCACTGTGATTGAATATGACCCTCAGTCACAGTGCAACAATGGAATAAGACTATTTTCGAATGATTAAGCAAAGCTCCAAGAATAACGTCGTTAAGCTTATCCCGAGTTTGCGTTAACTAAGTAAATAATGACGCACACCAGAATAAATGAAACACTTTTCCAAAACAAAATAGGGTTGCGTTCCATTAGTGGTGGTGCTGTTTTATGTAAAAACGCTTTATTGGGCTGACTTAAATCAAATACAAATTCAGATAGTTCTTCATAACGCTTGAATGGGTTAGGCTGCAATGCTCTTTTCAAGGTGTCATCAATCCAAGCGGGGATCTCACGATCTTCATGAAGTACCGTTTGGTAATAGAGTTTATTTTGTGCTGACTTAGTACGTGTTTTTGATACATTAATACCGTAAGGCAACCTAGCCGACAGCATTTGGTAACAAATTACCGCCAACGAAAACATATCAGACCGCGTTGTTCCAGTTTCCCCTAAAAAGTATTCTGGCGCCGTATACTGAGCAGTACCTAATATATGCTCTCGCTCAAGTGGGCTTGATATTTCGGTGAGTCCCGCTACTTTAGTTGAACCAAAATCAATAATCTTTACCGTACCAGAACTATCAATCATGATATTTTCAGGCCGTAAATCTTGGTGCAACATCTCAAGTCTATGGAATGCCATCATGCCCTTAGCAATCTGTACGACAATATCACGCACAGCCGCTATGCTCGGTTTAGGATTATCACGCATCCATTGCGTTAAGGTTTGACCCTCAATATATTCCATCACAATATAAAGATAGTTTCGCTGACGAGATTGTCTGCACGGTTTTAACACATAGGGACTATTAATCCGACGAGCAATCCACTCCTCCATCAAAAATCGCTCTAAATAAGCCGGATCACTCTGTAAATCTACTGAAGGTGTTTTGATAATGACCAAATCATTAGTTTCATTATCTATAGCAAGATAGACATGGCTTCGACTACTCGCATGCACACTTCTAACAATGGTGTAACCATCAAACACCGCCCGAGCTTCTAATATAGGAGGAAATGGCAAAGCCGTTAACTCTTGATATAACTCATCTACATTCTGAATTGGTAATTGATCAATACGCACTAATTGAACCGTGAGATTGTCATCACTCCCTTGCTCAAATGCCTCATCCACAATAATTTTAGCTGCAGTATCTAAATCACTGCTTTGCAGGGCAATCGTTTCACGAATAAAATCAGCATTGGCAGATTCATACACACCATCTGTTGCTAATATGAAAATATCGCCCAGTACTAATGGCTGAGTTTGATAATCAACATCAAGTTGAGAATCAGCACCCATAGCACGACTAAGATGACTTTCTGTTTCACTACTCCAGCTACGATGATCTTCAGTTAACTGTTCCAAAACATTATTTCGTAAACGATAGATTCGAGAATCACCAACATGAAATAAATGCGCCGTCGTAGATTTAAGAACAATACTGCTTAATGTGCACACATAGCCTTTGTCTTTATTGTAACGGTGTTCACTACGGTGGGACTGTGAATGTAACCATGAGTTAGTTGCCATTAACACTTGCTGGGCTGACTTTTTGACCGACCACGCTTCCGAAGTACAATAATAGTCCATCAAAAAGCCTCTTACCGAGGCTTCGCTGGCAATTTGGCTTACTTGGCTACTGCTGATGCCATCCGCTAAAGCAACCGCAATACCCTTTGATGTTAATGCTGGATGTCCAGGAATATAAACACCATGAAAATCTTGATTTATCGCTTTGCGACCTTTATCAGAATATTGCCCAACAGTTACTTTTATTTGGCGAGCCATAATCGTGTCAGCCAGTTATGATTAAATGATAAGGAAAGCATCATATAGAAAAATCAGTATCATCCATAATTTATGATGGCTCTATAATATTAATATGACCTGTTCTTACCAGCTTTTATAAGGTAAGAATTTACCATTCATAGTAACCAATACGCGATCGCCTTTTGGATCTTCGATTTTTTCAACATCCATCGAAAAATCAATTGCACTCATAATACCATCGCCAAATTTCTCCTGAATTACCGTTTTCAAAGTACTGCCATAGACACCGGTAATTTCATGAAATCGATAGATAAGCGGATCTGTGGGTATTTGTTGATCCCATGTTTTTGTTGGGTAGGTTTCAAGCGCCGTGGCGACTTCACCATCTAAACCTAAATAATCAATAATAGCTTTCGCTTGTGCTGGAGTCGTACTGTTCATTCCTAGGCAGGCTGATGCTAACCATACTGGTGATAAGTGTAAATCAGCTCCCATCATTTCCCATGTCAGACCTTTACTTGCTTTAGTACTTACAATTACATCTGTCATCGATTGTTTATTCATCTTAGGTTCTCCAGAACTGTATTTATAAAAAAGCCTCAACTAAATGCGTAGTTGAGGCTTATGTTAATCAATTATTTACGGTTAGCACTTGTTCTTACATGTGTGTAATAAAGTGGTAAAGCAACAAATACAAAACCACCAATTAAATTACCTAATACCGTAGGAATTTCATTCCACATTAAATAATCCATCACAGTGAAGTCACCGCCCATGATCATAGAGAATGGGAATAAAAACATATTAACAATTGAATGTTCAAACCCCATGAAAAAGAACAACATGATAGGCATCCACATCGCCATAATTTTACCGCTGGCTGACGTTGAAATCATCGCACCAACCACACCCATTGATACCATCCAGTTACACAACATGCCACGCATGAAAATAGTGAACCATCCTGATGCTCCATGCTCGGAATATCCTAATGTTCTTGATTCACCAATACTACTTACTTTCGCTGCAATTGCGCCACCATCAGTATGGTAGCCATACGTTAAAATGAAGGACATCATGAATGCAACGGATAAGGCGCCGGCCAAGTTACCAAGGAAAACTAAACCCCAGTTTCTCATCACACCACCAAAAGTCACGCCAGGTCTTTTATCTAATAATGCAAGTGGAACTAAGGTAAATACACCTGTTAGCAGATCAAATTTCATCAAATACAGCATAATAAAACCAACAGGGAACAATATTGCACCTATTAATGGTGATCCTGTTTGCACAGCAACCGTAATAGCAAACACCGCTGCAAGTGCCAAAGTTGCACCCGCCATAAATGCACGAATCAAAGTATCTTTAGTGGACATGAATACCTTTGACTCACCCCCATCTACCATTTTGGTTACGAACTCTGTAGGTTCTAAATAGGACATGTTGTTTTTCCTTATCTTATAAACAAAAAAAACCATATCTACACAAGTTAGACACGGCTTCATTACCATTAAAAATTAAATTACGTTCTACGCCATTGCAGAATTCAAATAGAAATAGCAATCGGTGTGCCAATAATTTTTAATCAATAAATTCAGTTACTTATTTGAAAATACCTCTTTATTTATTTGCCCTTGCACCAAATAACATCACTAAAATATTCAACTGCACACATTTGTTCCACAGGACAACATATGAAGTGACCCTTTTTCTAGGCACGACGAGCAAATGGAATGGTGAGTTTATTACTATTTAGAACTTCAGAGGTTAATCGATGGGGTTTAATCGAATAGCTGAGTTGGCGTTAAACTATTGGTACGATATTGCCGTGGCGACATGCCGTACTGTTGCTTAAATATACGACTAAAATGAGCCATATTATTAAAGCCACTTTGCATTGCGAGTTCGGTAATCGTTTTATGGATTAATAAATGATTGCTTAAACGGCGTTTCGCTAAGCCTAATCGATGCTGAGTTAAAAAACGCATCAACGATGTATCTTCAGCATTAAATAAATTATTTATATATCGAACAGATAGACCGACACCATTTGAAATCATTTCAGGATTCAAATCAGCATATTCACCATGTTTATTAATAAATTGTTTTACTCGCATTAATGTCAGGTATTTATGATCAGATAAATGAATAGAGCTGATGTTTAATTGGTTCAACGATAAAGTCAGCATATCGAGTATCGGATCTGACATTTCAAGAAACTGCGCTTGCTCTAGCTCATTGAGTTGGTGCACCGTGTTTTGGATGAATGAAGAAGCAACGGCACCAATGCCTGATTTTGCAGGGATATTTTTTGCTGTCAATTTCCCTACGTTATAAATGCGTTGATTGAGCATAGTACGTGGAATTGAAATGAGAATTTTAGACGATGTCTCAGGCATAATAATACTATGAGGCTCCGTCGCATCATAAAGCGTCATATCGCCAACTTGTAATGATACTTCGCGACCTCCTTGCTCCAATGTGTACTTACCCGATGTTAAAACAACGGCAAAATAACAATCCTGCACCACTTCAGTCGGCTCATTACTTAAACGTTTTAACTTAATCGCATGAGATTTAATCGGAGATAAACGCATGCCGTGCCGCCATGGGTAAATGGCCATCTCATTAAATAATTGGATATCATTTAACGGTGAAATATCCACATTGGCATATTGCTTACCAATGATTTCTTTTAACCATTCCTGTCGATGTGAAGGTGATTGATCCGCAGTACTAAAACGTTGCCCACCTAATCGAGCCAAGCTTGCCATATCATGCGGTTTTTTGCGGGATGAGTTTACTAAATCAGCTTCGACCATTGTTTATCACCATTTCAGTCAAGTTATAGCGCCAGGTGAGTAAGGTATTCCTCACTTCACAACGACATAATGTTCTCTCAAAAATACTATAAATGAGAGGAATAAGTATGACACATAATTCAAAACACGCCGGTAACGTCGTTATGCTAAGAGGTGCCTGTTTATGGATCCTCATGGCGTTGTTGTTAGCTTGGAGTCTAGTCGGGCTATATAATCAGATTGATATTATTAAAGCTATATTTCCCGGTAGCCCTAGACGGGTATTACAAGCACATTTAGATTTCTTAATCATGAGTGCATTAATTTTAGGTTTTTACGCAGCTAAAGTCTCGTTGCCTTGGCATGTGCGCTGGGCTATGGTGGTAGGGGCGTTTACTAACTCAAGTCTATTCTTAATGTATGCCCTCTTCCCAACTTTAGATCCATTACACGATACATTCAATCCACTGGGAATCTGGCCAAACATTTTTAACATCTATTTATACACCAGCTTACTTATGACTAGTTATGGCTTTGGTAAAGCAGCAGTGCTAATATTTAAATCAACCTTTAATGACGACCATTAAGTAGCTCCTCATATGACATTATTTGATTGGCAGTTGGCACAGCCGATGATGCTGTTGCTGCTGCCTTTAATATTATTACCTTGG
Organism: uncultured Methylophaga sp.; assembly: GCA_963975785.1. GTDB lineage: Bacteria > Pseudomonadota > Gammaproteobacteria > Nitrosococcales > Methylophagaceae. The sequence continues at coordinate 12,151 of CAXBIM010000009.1, read as the reverse complement.
TTCACTAGAACGCTGGTTAAAACTATTCCATACACGGGCTTTATACCCGTTGATCCGATATCAAATTGGATTGGTCTTAGCCTTAAGTCACTCGCCTCCCTTGTTTTAATGTGTTTGATTCTATCTCTCGCAGAGCCTTATATTCCTGAAAAGACAGTTCAACGAATTGGCAGTGGTTCTGAAGTGATAATACTCGTCGATCGTAGCCGAAGTATGGACGCTCCGTTTAGCTCAAGAAAACAAGCGCTGGCAGCAAACCGTTCGTTCGGCAAAGAAAATAGTAAACGCCGTATTGCCAATAAATACTTACTTGAGTTTGTTAATAAACGTCCTGATGACCGCTTTGGCTTTATATTATTCAGTAATAAAGCGCTCGATTTATTGCCTCTGACCTACAACAAAGGTTCAATACGTGCAGCTATTAATGCAAGCTCTTTAGGCAAAGGTTTATCTAAAACCAACATCTCTCGAGCACTAATTAAAGCAGCCGAAATGTACAACGAACAAACCTATCATGGCTCACGTACCGTATTATTAGTATCCGATGGCGGGCAAGACATCTCAGCTGAAGATAAGCTGACTATTGCAGCCTTATACCAACAGGAAAAGTTAAATCTATACTGGATTTATATGGGACAAATACAGGGTTTAGCTTCTGTTAATACAGATAATGAATGGATTGCAAATAGAGAAGAGAAAAAATTACACGACTTTTTTAAGTCTATCAATATTCCTTACCAGATATTTGAAACTGATTCAGTTGCAAGCTTTTCAGCAATAATGGACACAATCGACAAACAACAAACCCAAACCTTAATTGTCGAAGAACTTATACCTAAAGCACCCAAAACCACCGCCTTTTTATGGGTAGCAATGATTGCTATGTTGTTATTGTTGATGGCTCAACTTTACTCTGTGTGGGGTGTTAAGAAAGCGCAACAGTAACGCCATTAGTTATTGCGGCTTTTGGGTTAGTTTATTACGTTGTTTTTGCCGCCAGCGAATAAAGCCCGTAACAAATAAGATAATAGGTAATAACCCTGAAATACAGACAATAATCCGGCCCGTCAGTCCAAAGGCTTGACCGCTGTGCAGAGGGTGTAACCAACGTAAAAAAGTATCACCAGCGCTGTCTTTATAAACATCTCTGACGGCTAATATTTTCCCACTGTATTGGTCTAGCCAAACATTGGTTTTGGGGAATCGTTGGCTAGGTTCACCCTGCTGTCTTAGATTGATACGATATGATCCCATTATTCCATCGGGTGTTTCTATCCATTTAACATTCGCTGTCGGGAACTGTTGTTGAGCGATATCAACAATGTAATCAAGTGAAAGTCGCTGCCCATTAGCTATCAGCGTTGATTGCGTACTAGCAGGACTATAAAGTGGCGATATTGCTTTTACTGCTGGTTTTACTGGTGGAAAACCAAGCAAAATGCCTGTTGCCACAATGACCACTAAAATGGGTAAGCTATAAATGCCTGTGAGTTTATGAATGTCATAGTTATTTCGCTGTGAGCTGGTATGACGTTTAAAGGTAAAGGCTGTCTTGAGTACGTGCTTACTGGGCCACCATAAATAGAGGCCAGTACAGAGCGATATAAATATAAACATACCAATAATTGACAGGGCTATGCGGCCATTTACATCCATGAGCAAGGTAAAGTGTAGGTCATAAATCCACGTCATGGCAAAGTCGCCCCAAAAGCGATTACTGACGACTTCGCTGGTATATGGATTCACCCATAGCATAAGCGGCTCAAAGGCGAGGTGTTCCGTTTCTACAGGCTTGTAATAGCGTGCGGTGATCATACGATTAGGATCATCGGGCAACTCTAATCGCCATGCTTTATCTCGTGCTGGTTCAGATATTTTAAGTGCTTGAAATACTGTTTCGTAAGATTGTTTTTGCTGGTTTGGTTTATCGGCAATGACAAGCTCGGGATGCTGTAACTCATCAATCTCAACATAAAAAGCAAGTATGCTGCCTGTTATGCCCGTCATAACAAAAAACAGACCAAATATCAGCCCTAAATACAGGTGAATGTTCAGCCATAACTTCCTTGTCTTGGCTTTCGGTTTAATGTTTACGGTCATTAGTAACTGAACGTAATAGCGCCATAAACAGTACGGCCGTCACCTTGTGAATGACGTGTATCTGCCCCGCTCCAATGCCATACATATTCAGAATCTTGATCAGTTATATTCTTCAATTGAAGATCAAGGCTAACCGCTTTAGTTACTTGATAATCAAACGCAACGTTTAACCAATAATAATCGCCAAATTGTTCGGTCAGACTATTTGTCTTCTCAACATAATAATCACCTTGAGCATAAGCTGTTAACGAAGTACTGAATTTTGGTGTGATTTGATAATTAGCGCCGGCACTAAAGATAAAGTCAGGAGTATGGTTCAACTCTTTACCCAGTGTATCTAAAGCACTCGTCCCAGGATTTTCAATAATGGCTTCTTGCCATGAATAAGAAGCCCATACTGACAAAGGGTCAGTGATTTGTAAGCTGGCCTGAACATCAATTCCTCTGCGCTTCGTTTCACCGACATTTTCACTATCGCCATTTGCACTTAATAAGATTCGGCGTACTTCATTGCTAGCTGTTTGCTCCCAATAGGCAACTCGTCCTTCAAAATATTCTGTAGGTTTAAATTTCAAGCCTATTTCCCAACCATCATTGATTGAAGGTTCAAGTCTTGGCTCACCATCGCTGTAGTATGCACCAGCACCGACACCAATTTGATAAGTTCGGCCCCAATTACCATAAAGGCTATATCCTTCTATTGGCGTTATAACAGCACTGAACTTTGGCTGCCATATCGCATCGTAGTCATTGATCTGTTTAGTGGTGTTATTCAATTTATCATCAAACTCACCTTTGATCGTATCAACACGTAAAGCTGGCACTAATTTTAACCATGTTGTCGGTGATATTGAGGCTTGTAGAAAAGCACCAAATGCGTCTTGTTCAAAATCTTGATCACGAGTTTGAGATTGTCGTACACGATCAATATCAGCATAACGAAGGCTTTCGTTTTCTTGGTGCTCGTAATCAACTCCGCCTTCAAGTGTTAATGCATCACTCTGACGGTAGGTTAAAGTTGAAATAGCACCATAATGAAACTCATCTTCAACACGTTCTTGCTGACCTGAACCTGGAGCAAACTTAACCCAGCGTGATTTATCAAAGGTATTGATATAACTCTTTACTGACCAGAATAATTTATCACTGATATCCACATCTAAGTGTGCACTAAATTGACCAATATCATATTCAGTGCCATCTGTTGCGCCATCTGAGAAAGCTTGTTTTGGATCTTCTCGCGTCTCCTGTAAGGTTAAATAACCAGGAGAATCGGCTTCACTTTGATGCCAACGTGCAATCACCCCCGCCGTGTAATTAGCATTATCAGGCGTAACAAACCATTTACCTGCAAAACTGAATTTGTCCGAATCAGCATGATCACGGTAGCCACCTGACTCATGATAATTCATCGAGTAGTTTTGGCTAAAGGTGTCGCTTTCAATGCCTTTCGTTACTTGTAAGTCATAAGTATCATAACTACCCGCACTTGTACGTGCTTGAGTGTAGTTGCCACCGATACGCGTGAGTATATTGGCATTACCAGCAATATTATGCAGCCCATAACGTGGGTCATTGGTACCACGAACTAATTCAATTGAATCTATATCAAGCGTAGAGACGGTATCGATATATTCCATATTACCCGAATTAGTATTGCTTGGAATACCATCGATTAATAGTTTAACGGCATTAATTTCACCTTCAGCATTAAAGCCTCGAATAGCAAATTCACCTGAAATAGCACCTTGGTTAAAATTTGTTACTGCAACTCCGGGCAGCTGAGAAAATAACTCCCAACTATTATCAACATTTTGGTTTTCAATCAGACTGCTACCTAGAATATCAACGGATGTCAGCATATCTTGGCTACGAAGCGTGCCTGTACTGCTGGCACTAACCTCCATTTTGCCTAATGTAAGGTAAGAATTAGTATTACTATTTCCCAAAGATACTTCTTCAGAAAAAGCATTCGTTGCTATTGATGACATTAGTACAAGGTTGATTAAGGAAGGTAATTTTTTCATTCTCATGTTTAAGCCTAAATTTAGGTGTAATTTTATTTAGGTGTTATTAAACCTGAAATGAATAAGTCGTAAATGGGTTATTTGATGATTAATTAAGGGATATCACTTAATTAATCTAAATTAATACATTAAGTCCAAGTACGCTACGCCCCCTTACTAATTGCAGCATCTAAACAAAACAAAGGCTCGCCGTCACCTGAATCTTTATTAAGCCTTTGTGTCATCGGATATTTGTTTTGAAAGGACAATAGACTTTACTTCAACATTTTTCTGAGATCTAACCCTGATATTCAATACTTCTACAGCGAATGAAAATGCCATTGCAAAATAAATATAGCTCTTTGGTACATGAACGCCAAAACCCTCGGCCATTAGCGTAAATCCAATTAACATTAGGAAGGACAGCGACAGCATTTTAATCGTTGGATTATTGTCTACAAAGTTACCTATCGATTCAGCTGCAACTAACATAACCCCAACAGAGATCACTACCGCTATCACCATAATACTGAGATGGTCGACCAATCCAATGGCAGTTATTACCGAATCGAGAGAGAACACAATATCTAACACTGCAATTTGAACTAATATAGATAGAAAGCTAGAAACCTTTTTTAAATGATTAGATTCAACTACGACTTCCAAGCTGTTGTGTATTTCATGCGTTGATTTAGCAAGAAGAAAAAGTCCCCCCACTATCAAAATAATATCTCTTCCAGATATTTCATGGCCAAAAATCGAGAAAAAGGGTTCAACTAAACCCATCACCCAAACAAGACTGAAAAGTAACAAGAGTCTGCTGAGCATGGCGAGCCCTAACCCGAGTTTTCTAGCCTTACTTCTTTGGGCTTCCGGTAACCTGCCAACCAGTATTGATATAAATATAATATTGTCTATTCCGAGCACAATTTCCAAGGCTATTAATGTAGCTAAAGCAGCCCATGCTTCAGGACTCACGACCCATTCAAACATATATTCCACCAATTTCTAGTTAACGTGTTGTTAACGGGAAATAGCATATCCTATAAGCGGATGGTTCATAAGAAAATCGAGAATACTTAGCCCGATTATTTTCTCTCGCGACCGACCTCATAAGTTCTAAGCTTAATGGCAATGGTTAGTTCTAGTCGTTTTATCCATAGTGATAAGCACCTTCATGTCGTTTATCCTTTTGACTGCTTAGACTCCGCCATCTCAGATAAAGCATCTTTTATCACTCGAGCAGATGACTTCAAAAGGAGCGCGGCCAAAAGTCCCCCAACAATGATGTCCGGCAACCCGGAGTTGAACAGCCAAACACCGATAGCCGCTAAAATGACAGAAAGATTGGTAGCGATATCATTTCGTGAACACTCGTAAACAGAACTCATATTTATATCTTCATGGCGATGACGCCAGAGTAGGTACAGACATAAACCGTTTGCGACTAGACCTGCAATACTAAAAATACTCATTACTTCGTATAACGGCAGAACTGGGGTTACAAGTCTGTAAATTATCTGAGCGATAACAAAGCAAGCGGCTAAAAAAATCAAACCACCTTTAAATAGAGCTACCTGAGCCTTTTTAGCCGTACTTTTAGCGACAACAAACAAGCTCAAACCATAAGTCAGTGCATCGCCTAGGTTATCTAAGCCATCGGTATATAAGGCGGTAGACTTACTATAAAAGGCTGCAGCAACGATAACAATGAACATAACAGCATTGATCCATAGCACCTTGATAAGCGTACTACGCTGCCTTTCTTGTAGCGCTTCAATAGCACAATTATTGTCACAACAGGATGCCATCTATTTCTCCTGATCAATCTAACGCTTAAATAACAGGCACAACTCGGTCAGTTAAAACAAAGACTGAGCCGAATAGCCATCTGTATCGATTACGCTTGCCCTATGTGATTTTCGGTAGCGTAGCAAACGTGTTCTATTAACCACGGTGTTATACCTTTTCTAAAGCTTGGCTAACATCTGCAATAATGTCGTCAATGTGTTCAATACCAACAGATATCCTGATCAAATCAGCACTGACGCCAGCAGATGCTAATTCTTTATCATTCAACTGCCGATGAGTAGTTGAAGCTGGATGACAAGCGAGTGATTTTGCATCACCAATATTTACAAGTCGTAAGATCATTTCTAGTGAATCAATGAACCTTGCACAAGCTTCAACGCCACCTTCAACACCAAAACTCAAAATGCCTGACGCTCTAGAGTTAGTGATTTTTTTACAGCTTTCGAAGTAAGGGCTATCCGGTAAGGCCGCATAACTTACCCACTTCACTTTTTTATGCTGCTGAAGGTATTTAGCAAGCTTTTCAGCATTCTCGCAATGTCGATCCATGCGTAAACCAAGAGTCTCAAGCCCTTGCAGAATTTGAAAGGAATTCATAGGTGATATCGCGGCCCCTGTATTTCTTAATGGTACAACACGACAACGTCCAATATAAGCTGCAGGGCCTAAAGCCTCGGTGTATATAACATCATGATATGAAGGATCGGGCTCATTTAAAACAGGAAAACGAGCCTTATTAGCAACCCAATCAAATGTTCCAGAATCTACAATCGCACCACCGATCGAGGTGCCATGACCACCGATATACTTAGTAAGAGAATGTACAACGATATCAGCGCCCAGCTCAAATGGTCGGCATAGATAAGGCGTCGCTACAGTGTTATCAACAATCAAAGGCACACCATGCTTATGTGCAATTTCTGCTAAACGGACAATATCAACAATATTACCGGCTGGGTTGCCAATAGATTCACAAAACACCGCTTTAGTATTTTCATCAATGGCTTTATCAAACCCGTCAAAGTCATCATGAGAAACCATCCGAGCTTCAACACCTTGTCTTGGTAATGAGTGAGCGAAGAAATTATAAGTACCGCCGTACAATTCGCTGGTACTGACTATATTGTCGCCAACCTGACAGATACATTGAATAGCGTAAGTAATAGCAGCCATCCCAGATGCAACACATAGTGCAGCAATACCGCCCTCCATTGCAGCAATACGCTTTTCTAGTACATCCGTGGTTGGATTCATGATGCGAGTGTAAATATTGCCAGGTACTTTAAGATCAAATAAATCTGCACCATGCTGAGTATCGTCAAAAGTGTAAGAAGTCGTCTGGTAAATTGGAACAGCAGCGGCTTTCGTCGTTTCTTCCGACTTGTAACCTTCATGTAGGGCAATTGATTCGAGTTTCATCTGGTTTAACTCCTTAGTTTATATTTACTATCTGGCTTAAGGTATTGTTATTGCAGCTGATCAGCTCTCAGAATCGTCAGTAGTTGTATCTTGATTCGACTCTGCTTCTAATATTGCCCGTTCGGCTTTGCTAATGTATTTAGGCTTATTTTGTGGCGCCAGTTTAGCCTTAGCCTTTTTAATACGAGCCTTTACTATCTCAATACCTTTTTTACGACGGTTCATTATCTCTTCTCACTTTTTAATTACCTGCATAATATCAGCTTCGAACCCAGCGTAATAAAATGTCCATGTTATTGGTCATATTTTTTAGCTATTTTATTATTGAAGTGCGATGGATGCCATTTTCATTGTGCTTTCAAATGATTCTGCACCCGCGATAAATAGGCCGTTGTGACAGAACATCGCATCATCAATCCCTGTCACATCTTGAAGCGCTTTGTCTGATAAACCTGCCCATTGTTTAGGTAATGACTTTCTATCTTCAAATGATCCTGGTTCAACAGGTACAGTTTGAATTCTCCACTGGCCCGACTCAGACGGATAAACCATATATAAAGCTTCTTCAGATAAGGCGTGAACCGTTCTTTTCCACGGAGTGTATCTTTCTAATACGATTACTCTTGGATCTTCTGCATTATCTATCGCTTTAGCCACAATTGATTTCGCACTAATACCGCCTTTAGCTGAGGCAATGAATCGCGTTAAAACACGCGATGCAAAATCAACCGCTTCATCAAAACAGGTATCAAAGTGGCTATCTTCTTGCCAAGTAGGGTTAAACATTGAAATCGTTTGGCTAAGGCTGATACCTTGAGAAACACCTTCAACATGACCACAATCAATAGCATCAATTGTTGATACCAAACCTGCATCAACAGAATTTGCTACGTCTTGGTTACCTTGGCATATTTGTAAGCCATATTTCTGCCAAATTAAACCAAATGAAGAATAAGGAATACCATTATCACGCGCACCTGCGCCACCACGTTGATGATGATCAAAACGTCCTGCATCCGCGTCATATTCACCACCGACATCAATCACAATATCAGCCTTGGCGATAAGCGCTAAATCACGTGTACGTATCAGTTTAAAAGAAGGAATAATCTGCTTAAGTGCGGCAACACTGAAAACATCATCTGCATGAAAATTACCATTATGAGTTGCTATTGTTTTATCAGTCATTTGTTCCGTGTCATTTTAGAAAGTAAGAAGAATATGTCACTAGTTTAACTTTATTGTTTTACTAATAGTTAAACAGTGAAGATTTATAAGTGATTTTTTACGAAGATAACGAACTAAAGCGCCTGATTTTTAATAAAAAACCAATCCAATTTGATTCCATTAGTCTTGTTATACATCATTTCTATTTAGACATCGTCCTCTCGGCTCATCACCCTCATAGAGCACGACGTCGGAATGTAAGAACTGTGCAGCCTCAGCTGAATCCTTAACTTTAATGGCACTACGTTCTAACATCTCTGATTCAAACTCAGTTAACACACTTTCCCTCACGCCAGCGTCACGCCATTGAGAAGATGGTCTGCATCCTATTGATATCCCACGAGCCAGCGCCAGTGCATCCAGCAAAGCTTGATTAGCGCCTTGTCCTTTAAATGGACTCATAGGATGAGCCGCATCGCCTATTAAAGTGACTTTAGCGTCTTTCGCCAACAACGCTGAAGTAAGTAAATCTCGATCATAAACAGGATAACCAGACACTAAAGATGCCTTGGTTGCCGCTAAAATCTGAGGAATAGGATCATGCCACTGCGTTCTTCGACATGCTTCATCTTTAAGAGCTTGAGCGCCTTGCTCACTTAAGGCATTAGCCTCGCTTTCTGACATCGGGAAGCTGAGCTGCCACATTACCGAATCTGCCGCATAAGGCATCATGTAGATCCGCTCATTGCCATTAGCGGTTTGAAATACCGTAGCCGAGTCCAGCAACTCACTTTCAATACCGTTGAGATCAGTCAAAGGACAAATACCCAAAATCACAATACAACCTAGGTAACGTAAAGGCGAAGCATCTTCGCCAATCAACAAACTTCGTACCGCACTACGAATACCATCTGCTCCCACGACAAGATCTGCTTTAGCGGGCTTTATCTCGCCATTGACTTGAAAGCTCAGGTCAATACCGTCAGCCTCACCTTCTTTAAAATCGACTAACTGATGATTCCACTGTATTGCATCATGTCCACCGAGTTGCTCAATCAACGCTAAGCGTAAAGACTGCCGAGCGATATGCACATTTGTACGCTTTGGGGCTGTTTTGTCACCGGAATGCATCCACTTTCGCATTCCCCATTCACCGACCACCTTGCCTGCTGTCGTATGCATCAGATGTCTAGTAGAAACCACACCTTGTTCTAAGGAGAAAATACCCAAACCCTCAATCGCTTTAGTCGCTTGTTGCAAGGTGAGGCCATAACCCTGAGCGCGGGCATCGAAACCACTATCGCGTTCATAAAGCGTAAAAGGAATCCGGCGGTGCAAACAAGCGACAGCCAAAGCAACACCGCCAATTCCGCCACCAATAATCGCAACGTGTGGGTAGTTTTCTTTATCTGCTACAGGTTGATTAGCTGAAGAAATTAAGCCCGAGCCAGCACAGTTCAAACATAATTCAAGGTGACCTTTAGGACGAGCAGGAGCTAGCCCTTCCCCGTTCGTTTTTTCAAATTCTTCCAACGCTCTCTGGTAGCTCAGCCGCACCTTCTTGCGAAGCCTCCGGCTTCTTTTTCCGCGTCCTAGACATTTTGGACACATAGTCCAGCTACCTGCTTTATTTTCCACTGTTTTCACTTCTTCTTTTATTAACCAGACTTCAAATTCTCTTCTATTTATAAATTTAGAAGAAAGTGTAGCTGATACATCGGATGCGAACCAAACAGTAAAATAGTGATAATGACTTTATTACTGTTATGACAATTTAGGTGACTAAATAAGCAAAAGGTAGATTCTATACTAAGACTACGAACAAAATATGTGCCTACTGTTATTTCAAGCTGCTTGCCCCCTAAAGGGCAATGCTACTTAACTATAAAAGGCTTCAACTGTTCCTTTTACCTTCATCATAAGCGGTTGTCCACGACGGTCTAATGCCTTAAGTGAAGCGATTTTGACCCAACCTTCACTGATGCAATATTCATCGACATCGTTACGCTCTTTGCCGTTCAACCGAATGCCGATGTTGTGCTCAAAAATCTCTGCCACATAATGTGGGCTTTTAGGATCGACAGAAAGACGATCTGGTAAAACGGGTTGCGATGTAGTGTCATTCATATTCGTGGCCTAAAGTAAGTAAAAGGTGCGTTATTGTAGACAATATAGACCTAGCGCTCAACAACTACAAAAAGCACCAAGATGACAGCTTTATTTAAGATGGGAAATCATAGGCTCCGTAGGCATCTACAGTTGTGTAGATTCCAGCTAGCGTTCAAATCACGGGGGATTTTTGCTGCGAGAATCACTTTAAATAAACCTTTCTAGACTTACTTGTGTCAAACCTCATTAGAACTTGATTATTAGGCAAAATTATAGTGTTAATTTAACGTCAAAAGACGAGTATTATCAGTCATTATCTGTTTACAATTAACATAAACGGCGTAAGCTTAATTTGTAGATCAAAGGCTTACGCAGTATTAACTTAGTCAAGGTTCACAGCTGTTTTAAGCAACATTATCACGGAGTATCACATGGATACATCTCTGCACACTATGCCTAACCTGTTCTTACAGCTTGGCTTGGACAATGATGAAAAGGCGATGGCTAACTTTATTCGTCATAATCAACTTTTTGATAATGAGCCTTTGCAACATGCTCATATTTGGACGCCAGCACAAGCTGCTTTTATTGAAGAATGTTTAGTTGAAGACTCGGATTGGGCTGAAGTCGTTGATCAATTAAATGTCCAATTACATGGTTAATCAACAATATCGTTAATCCATGTTTTCGTATTTTAAAATATCAATCGACTCTGAATCTATTGATTTGAACAGACTGCTAATTAGGGAGTAGCAATGGGATACACTTGGCATGATTTTGTCGGTAATGTGGGGGTGTTTTTGCTACTCGCCGCTTACTTGCTTTTGCAGCTTAATAAGCTGTCTAGTAACCAGCTTAGCTACTCAATATTAAATGGTGTGGGAGCGATATTTATTCTCATATCCTTAACTTACGAATTTAATCTCTCCGCTTTCGCTATTGAGTTCTTCTGGCTGTTAATTAGTCTGGTTGGTGTCGTTAATTACTATAGGGCAAAAGAGTAGCTTTGTTTTTAGATTGAAAAAGCTATATAAATCGAAATATCAGGTTAAAAATAAATACGACTCTTCTTACTGAGTATTTTAAAATATCAATCGAGTCTGACCCCATTGATTACTGTTCCATTAAATCGGAGTAAAAATCACCGGGATTCTTCTCTTGATTTTGAAACTACCGCCATATCTGGCATAAAACGTCCTTTTAATGATCAATGGGGTCAGACCCGATTTATTTTGTTGTTCTTGCGATAGAGACCATGATTTTTTTTGCGGCCGGAGTGAACTTGAGCAACTTGTTATGTTGACTAAAGTTCCTCTAGTTCACCAGTAATTTCAAAGAGCTTTTTTTCACATTCTTCAGGGCTGTTTCTGTTAGGTGAAACAATTTCATAAGCTTTAAAAAGATAAAACAGAGCACCGACAAAACCTACGACCCCCAATGGAGTTACAAAGGAATTAGCAATATAACCGAGGACAAGCCACATTAAAGATCTATATAAATGCCTTGCGCTACGATAAATAAGGACTGAAAAGAAATGG